>NZ_KB912942.1:3655794-4255794 GCF_000383915.1 Amycolatopsis benzoatilytica AK 16/65 | reverse complement strand
AAGCGGTATTTCAGCGGGCGCGACCGAACCGGCGAAACGCTGGACCCCGGACATTCCCGGGCTGCCCGAAGTGGTGCGGTGGGCCAAGGAGCGCGCGCAGGGGCCGGCTCGATGGAGCGGCTACGCCTGCCTGCCGGTGAGCCCGGGAGAGGACGCCACCCCGGTGACCCTGAGGCCGGTCCTCGACTCGGACCACGTGGTAGGGATGCTGTGCCTGTTCGGGGTGCGAGACGGCGAACCGTACGAGGAACGCGTGGAAGCCGCGGTGGGCCCGCTGCCCCGGCGGATCGTCGGGATCCGCAACGAGCGGCTGGTGCTGCTCGCCCCGTCCGAAATCCGCTACGCCGAGGCCGACCGGAATATCGTGTGGCTGAACACGGAACGCGGAAGGATGCAGGCCGCGACCCGGGGGCTGGACAACATCGAGCGGTCGCTGATGTCGTGCGGGTTCAGCCGGGTGCACCGGCGATTCCTGGTGAACCTGCGCCGGGTGGCCGAGCTGGAACGGGGCATCAAAGGCGAGCTGTTCCTGATCATGGACCCGAGGTCGCATGATTCGGTTCCCGTTTCGCGGCGGCAGGCTCCCGAATTGCGGAGGATGCTCGGCATCTGAGTTCCGCGGCGGCCGGGAACCTGGCTGCGGAGAACTCCCCGGGGCAGCCGGACTGGTTTCGCGGTCGCCGCCCCTGCTCGCCAGAGGGCGCTGCTCAGCGTTTGCTGTTTTCGGCCTGCAGGCGCAGCGCATCCACGGCGCGCGCCGGGTCATCGGCCGCGTAAACCGCCGAGCCGGCCACAAAGCAGTCGACGCCGGCCTCGGCTGCTTGCTCGATCGTGTCGCGGTTGATGCCGCCGTCGATCTCCACCACCAGGTTCAGGTGCCCGGCGTCGACCAGCCGCCGCGCGGCGCGCACCTTGTCCAGTACCTCGGCGATGAACTTCTGCCCGCCGAAACCGGGCTCCACCGACATCACCAGCAGGGTGTCGTAGTGCTTGAGCACGTCCAGATACGGCTCCAGCGGGGTCTTCGGCTTGATCGCGAGTCCCGCTTTCGACCCCGCCGCGTGCACGTTCTTCGCGAGCATGACCGGATCGTTCGCGGCCTCGACGTGCACCGTCACGTTGTAGGAGCCCGCTTCCGCGTAGCCGATCGCCCACCGGTCCGGGTTCTCGATCATCAGGTGGCAGTCCAGGGGGAGGTCGGTCGTCGCCAGCAGCGACTGCACGACCGGCAGGCCCAGGGTCAGATTCGGGACGAAATGCGCGTCCATGACGTCCACGTGCAGCCAATCGGCACGTCCTTGCACGGCAGCCACTTCGTCGGCGAGCCGGGCGAAATCGGCGGAGAGGATGGACGGCGCAATCAATGATTTATTCGACACGAGCTCAATCGTAATTTCCGCGGCGCGGCCGAGAGGCATTGGTTGTACGTATCGGGGGATTGTGTTTGCGCATGTGGCGAAGTGTTGCTGTGCGCGGGCCGGCGAGGTGATGGTGGAGCGGAGTTTATCGGCGAGTGCGAAGGAGTTTGTCGTGCGGTTGCAGGTTGCGTTGGATGTGCTGGATTTGGGTTCGGCGTTGGCGTTGGCGCGTCAGGTGGCGGGGGAGGTGGATATTTTGGAGCTGGGGACGCCGTTGGTGAAGTCGGCGGGGATTTCGGCGGTGACGGCGGTGAAGGCGGCGCATCCGGACAAGCTGGTGTTCGTGGATTTGAAGACGGCGGACGCGGGGGAGCTGGAGGCGACGTTGGCGTTCGAGGCGGGGGCGGATCTGGTGACGGTGATGGGGGCGGCGGACGACGACACGGTGCGGGGGGCGGTGGCGGCGGGGCGCAAGTACGGCAAGGAGGTGGTCGCGGACATGATCGCGGTGACCGAGGGCCGGGTGGCGCGGATTCGGGAGGTGGCGAAGCTGGGGGTGTCGTTCGTGGAGATCCATGCGGGTCTGGACGAGCAGGCGCGTCCGGGTTATTCGATCGACACGCTGCTGGCGGACGGGCGCGAGGCCGGGGTGGCGTTCTCGATCGCGGGCGGGGTGAAGGCGGCGACGATCGGGCTGGTCAAGGACGCTGGTGCGGCGGTGGCGGTGGTCGGGGGCGGGATCTACAACGCCGCCGATCCGGCAGCCGCCGCGCGTGAGCTGCGCCAGCTCGCCGCCTGACCCACCCGCCCGCCGCGCGCCGGGCGTGCGCTCGGCGCGCGGCGGGCCGGATCTGCTTTTTCCGGAATCCATGAAGAATCGACACTTTCGGGAGTACGCTTCCATGGCAGCAAACCAATCCCCTGACGAGATTGCCCGGTTGACGGCCAAGCGGCTCCCGGAAGACTGGACCAGTCTGGACGAGCGTGCGGTGGACACCGTCCGCCTGCTGGCGGCGGACGCGGTCGAGCGGTGCGGGAGCGGGCACCCGGGCACCGCCATGAGCCTCGCGCCGGTCGCTTATGCGCTGTTCCAACGGGTTCTGCGGCATGATCCCAGCGACCCGGAGTGGATCGGGCGCGACCGGTTCGTGCTGTCCGCCGGGCATTCCAGCCTGACCCTGTACATCCAGCTGTTCCTCTCGGGCTACGGGCTGGAGCTGGCCGATCTGAAGGCGTTGCGCACGTGGGGCTCGCTGACCCCGGGCCACCCCGAATACGGGCACACGAAGGGCGTCGAGATCACCACCGGCCCGCTGGGCCAAGGTCTGGCCAGCGCGGTCGGCATGGCGATGGCGGCCCGCCGCGAGCGCGGCCTGTTCGACCCGGAAGCGGAACCGGGCACGAGCGTGTTCGACCACCAGGTCTACGTGATCGCCTCCGATGGCGACATCGAAGAGGGCGTCACGTCCGAGGCGTCGTCGCTGGCCGGAACCCAGCAGCTCGGCAACCTCACGGTGATCTACGACAGCAACGAGATCTCCATCGAGGACGACACGCGCATCGCGCTGTCCGAGGACACCGCGAAGCGCTACGAGGCATATGGCTGGCACGTCCTCACCGTGGACGGCGGCGAGGACGTAGCCGGGTTCCTCCGCGCGATCGAGCAAGCCAAGGCGGAGACCGTCCGTCCGACGCTGATCGTGCTGCGCACCGTCATCGGCTATCCCGCACCGACGAAGATGAACACCGGCGGGGTGCACGGCGCCGCACTGGGCGCGGAGGAACTCGGCGCGGTCAAGCGTGCTCTCGGCTTCGATCCGGAGCGGAGTTTCCAGGTCGAGGACGAGGTATTGCGCCACGCTCGCGAGGCGGCCGCACGGGGCCGGGCGGACCACGAGAAGTGGCAGCTCGAGTTCGACGCCTGGGCGCGGAGCAACCCGCAAGGCAAGGTCCTGCTGGACCGCCTGAGCACACGCGAGTTCCCCGCTGGCTGGGCGGACGAGCTGCCCGTCTGGGAGCCTGATGAAAAGGGGGTCGCCACCCGCAAAGCGTCGGCCGCGGTGCTGGCCAAGCTCGGCGAGGTGCTGCCCGAGCTGTGGGGCGGGTCGGCGGATCTGGCCGAGAGCAACAACACCACGATCAAGGGCGCGGATTCCTTTGGTCCAGCCGAGATCTCCACGGATGCCTGGACCGCGCAGCCCTACGGGCGCACGTTGCACTTCGGCATCCGGGAACACGCGATGGGGTCGATCCTCAACGGCATCGCGTTGCACGGCGGAACTCGGCCGTACGGCGGAACGTTCCTGATCTTCAGCGACTACATGCGCCCGGCGGTGCGGCTGGCCGCGCTGATGGAACTGCCGGTCATTTACGTGTGGACGCACGACTCGATCGGTCTCGGCGAGGACGGGCCGACGCATCAGCCGGTCGAACAGCTGGCCTCCTTGCGTGCGATCCCGGGAATGTCGGTGGCCCGCCCGGCGGATGCGAACGAGACCGCCTACGCCTGGAAAGCCGCACTGGAAAACACCGGCGGCCCGACCGGGCTCGCGCTCACCCGGCAGAACGTGCCGACGCTGGAGGGCACCTCGGCCGAGGGCGTCGGGCGCGGCGGCTATGTGCTCGCCGAGGCGTCGACCGGCACCCCCGAGCTGGTGCTGATCGGCACCGGTTCCGAGGTGCAGCTGGCGGTAGCGGCCAGGAAGACACTGGAGGCCGAGGGGATTCCCACGAGGGTCGTGTCGATGCCGTGCGTGGAGTGGTTCGACCGGCAGGACCAGGCTTACCGGGAAGAGGTGCTGCCTCCTTCGGTGCGGGCCCGGGTGGCCGTCGAAGCGGCGATCGCGCAGCCGTGGCACCGGTTTGTCGGCGATGCCGGCGAGATCGTGTCGCTGGAGCACTTCGGCGCTTCGGCGGATTTCAAGACCTTGTACAGCCAGTTCGGCATCACCGTCGACGCCGTGGTGGAAGCCGCACGCCGAAGCGTGCGCTCCGTTCGGCGGTGATGCTGTTGCCGCAGGCGGCAGGAGGGATCTGGGAACATCTGCCCGAAACGCGTCCACAAGGGCTGATGGGATCCTCCTGAACGGTACGCCTGCACGAAGCGGCCCCGGCGGTGTCTCCGCCGGGGCCGCTTTCTTTTCGCCGTCAGTATTCGTCATCCCAATCAGGGGATAGGTTTTCCTGATGCCGCAAGCCTTGCTGGTCGGGCAGGCAGTAGAGAATCCTTGTGGTCTAAGCAGATTGGCCCGCGCGATGGCAGCGCAGGCGACGTGCCAAGGTCGCCCGCCCGCGAGTGGAGGAAGATCTCGTTGACGAATACGATTCCGAAGAAACTGGACGTTGCCCTCTTCACCGGAGCGACCCGTGCGGTCGTCGGCGAGGTGGACCGGGTGAGCGCGGCGGTGCAGTCCGCGGCGTGGCTCCGAGCCGGCGCACTGCTGCTCAAGGCGCCGGCGGTGTTCACCATCGGCACCGGCCGGAGCGGGCTCGCCCTGCAGATGGCCGCGATGCGGTTCATGCACCTCGGCCTTCCGACGCACGTCGTCGGCGAGGTCACGGCCCCGGCGATCGGTCAACGGGACGTCCTGGTCGCGGCATCGGGCTCCGGGTCGACCGCTCGGGTGGTGCGCGCCGCGGAGACCGCGCGCGCCCAGGGCGCCGACGTGATCGCGCTGACCACGTCAGCCGAATCGGCACTGGCCAAAACCGCGACCGAGGTGCTGATCATCCCGGCCGCGGACAAGCAGGACTTCGACGGGAACGCCTCCGTCCAGTACGCCGGCAGCCTGTTCGAGCAATCCGTTCTGCTGATCACGGATTCGCTGTTCCACGCGCTGTGGCAGACCAGCGGCAGCCAAGCCCGCGAACTGTGGCGGCTGCACGCGAATCTCGAATAGCCGCCTCGCCGTCCTGATGCGACCGATCGAAATGGGAGCCCGAAATGCAGTGTCAGACTGAGGTCGCACCGCGCACGTGCGTCGACATCCACGCACTGGAGGCGGTGGCGCTGGCCACGACCCGCAGCGCCGCCGTCGCCAGCTACGCCTGGGTGGGCCGGTACGACCAGAAGGCCGCCGACGCGGCCGCCACCAAGGCGATGCGCGAGGCGCTGGCGGAGGCTCCCGGCCGGGGAACCGTGGTCATCGGGGAGGGCGAAAAGGACGACGCCCCGATGTTGTTCAACGGCGAGATCGTCGGCACCGGCAACGGCCCGGACTTCGATATCGCCGTCGACCCGCTGGAAGGAACGTCCTTCTGCGCCAAGGATCTTCCGGGCTCCCTGGCGACGATCGCGTTCGGCGAGCCGGGCACCCTCTGGTCGCCCGGACCGGGGTTCTACATGGACAAGATCGTCGTGCCGCCGCCGGCGAAGGACGTCGTCGATCTCGATGACCCGCCGGAGCGCACCCTGGAGAACGTCGCCGCCGCGCTCGGCAAGAAGGTTTGCGAGCTCCGGGTGATGATCATGGACAAGCCGCGGCACAAGAACCTGATCGCGCGCGTGCTGCGGGCCGGTGCGGCGGTGCAGACTCCGGCGGGCGGCGATGTCGGCGGAAGCCTTGCGGTGCTCTTGCCGACGCTCGACGTCGACTTGCTGCTCGGCGTCGGCGGCACGCCCGAAGGCGTGATGACCGCGGCCGCGGTCCGCGCGCTGGGCGGCGGGATGCTGGGCCGCCTCGCCCCGCAACGGGACGAAGAGGCGGACGCGATCCGAGCGGCGGGCATGTCGCTGGACCGCGTCTACGAATGCGACGAACTCGCGGCTGGCGATGCCTTCTTCGTCGCGACCGGGGTCACCGGGGGATCGCTCCTCGATCGCCCCCGGAACTGCGACGGCAAGACCACTTGCGAATCGCTGCTGATTTCCCGGGGCGAGATCCGCTACCTCACCCACACCACCTTCGAGTGATCCACGCTGTCCGCACGACCAGGGAGATTCGGTGACGCTGCATCTGGACGACCTCCGCGTTCGTCATCTCGGCGAGTGTCGTTACGATTCGCCTCTCGCCGAGATGTTGTCGACGAAACAGACTTCTCCGCACTATGTCGCGGACGGCGACCGGGTCCTGCTCGAGGACACCGTGTCGATGCTCGCCGAGCATCGCCTCCCGCCGGCGCGCGTTCCGAGCTTCGAAGGGGCCGGCCCGCGCCGGAAGATCTACTTCGACCCGGCGCGGGTCACCGCCGGCATCGTCACCTGCGGAGGGCTGTGCCCGGGGCTGAACAACGTCATCCGCGGTCTCGTCCAGGAACTCGCGGTGCATTATCAGGTGAAGCGAATCCTGGGTTTCCGGAACGGCCTGCAGGGGCTCACCGCCGAACACCGGCACGACACCGTCGACCTGACGCCCGCGCACGTTCGCGACATCCACAAGGACGGCGGCACGATCCTGGGCAGCTCGCGAGGCGGCCAGGACGCCGACGAGATGGTCGACAGCCTTGTTCTGCGGGGCGTCGACATCATGTTCGTCATCGGCGGTGACGGCGGGATGCGCGCCGCGACGTACCTCAGCGACGCGATCCGGGCGCGCGGGCTCGACATCGCGGTCATCGGGGTGCCGAAGACGATCGACAACGACCTGCCCTTCACTGACCAGTCGTTCGGTTTCCAAAGCGCGTTCGCCCGGGCGACGGACTTCATCTCGTCGGTCTCCGTCGAGGCCGCGTCCAGCCCGAACGGGGTCGGGATCGTGAAGCTGATGGGCCGGCACTCCGGCTTCATCGCCAGCTATGCCGCGCTGGCCGCCAACGGTGCGGACATCGTGCTGATCCCGGAGATCCCCTTCGCGTTCGAGGGGCCGGACGGCCTGCTCGCCCACGTCGAGCAGCGCGTGCGGGCGAAGGGCTACGTCGTGATCGTCCTGGCCGAAGGGGCAGGGCAGGACCTGCTCGACCAACCCGGTGCGGCGCACCGGAACGGGCGCGGCACGGACGCGTCGGGCAACGTCAAGCTCGGCAACGTGGGGGAGCTGCTCAAAGACCGCATTGCCGCGCACCTGACCGCGGCCGGCCTTCCTCCCACGATGCGCTACATCGACCCGAGCTACGCGATCCGGAGCATCGCGGCCAACCCCTACGACAGCGTCTATTGCCTGCGGCTGGCGCATGCCGCAGTGCACGCCGCGATGGCGGGCCGCACCGCCGCCGCTGTCGCGCGCTGGCGGCGGCGCTTCGTGCACGTTCCGCTGTCGCTGATGACCAGCCGCCGCAACCAGGTCGACCCCGATGGCGACCTGTGGATGTCGGTGCTGGAAACCACTTGCCAGCCGGCGGAATTCGGGGCAGGGGCGAGCAGAGAAAAGGTGCCGATGGGGTTTTGCTGAGCCTCGGATCGGCCGAGTTCACATTCCGTGCGCGGTGACGTCGTCGAAGCGGAAGTCGAGCTCGTCGCAGACGGCGACCACTCCGCGCACCCGCTGTGCCGCCCGAACCGCTTGCTCGACAACGCTTCTCAGCCCGACGGTGCCGGTGAGCGTCACGACGCCCTCGGCGACCCGCACCCCGATGCCCGCCGGCGCGCCGGCTTCGGCCTCGGCCTGGATGTCGGCGTCCGACCGCAGAAACGCGGACAGGACGTCACGGTGGGACATCAGCCCGACCAGCCGGGCTTCCCGGTCCACCACGCACAACTGGTCCGACCTGGCGTCCGCGAGCCGCCGGAGCGCCGCGTGCAGCGGCGCGTCGGCGGCGATCGTCGGCGCGGGTGCCGTCATCAGCTCGGCGGCAGTGCGCGCACCCGCTTTTCGCCACCGGCTGCGTCGGCGCGGCCTGCCGAGCGTGGGAACTCGGTCCGCGCCGCCGTGGAACTCGCTCTTCGCTGTCACGTCGGCTGCGGTGACGAGCCCGATCGGCCGGCCGGCCGGATCGACGACCGGTACCGCCGGCGCGCCGTGTTCGAGCAGGGCCGCGAGGAGGTCCCGGAACGAGGTGTCGTGCCTCGCTGAGACGACCTGGCGTGCCATTACGTCGGCTACCCGCTGATCGCACATAGTTTTCCTGCTGCCGTGGTTATTCCGGACCGGCGAAGAACTCGAGCGGGATGTTGTCCGGATCGCGGAAGGAAACGCCGCTGCCGTAGTGCGCTTTCTTCACCCCGCCGTGCGGGATGCCGAGCTCGTCCAGCCTCTTGGCCCACTCCGCCAATTCGGCGTGCGACGCGACCGCGAATCCGACGTGGTCCAGGCCGGTGCGACGTTCGTCCGCCCGGTCCCGGGTTTCCCTGCCGAGGTGTGTGTGCAGCCCGAAAAGCATGCCGCCGTCGAGGGCGAAAACCGTGTGGTGGAACTCGCCGCCTTCTTCGTCCTCGTCCAGGACGGGCCCCGCGCCGAACAGCCTGGTGTACCACTCGGTGCTGCGCTGAAGATCGGACACGGTGATCGCGACATGCTGCAAACCTGGGAAAGCCATGTGCACCCCTTCGCGCGCCTGGTATGCCCGCCCGGAATGCGGACGTACCGGTGTTTCTTACCAGCCGCCGGGCGGCCGGAGCCTGCTCGATCGAACGGGCGGCGGCGGGGCAGGGACGAGCGGGCGACGGCCCCGAATGAACGGGGACGCCGCTTAGAGCTCACCGATATCCGCGTCGTCGGTTTCCGCGCGGATCGGGCGTCCCCAACCGGCACGATGCGCGGGCGGTTCCCGGCGAAGCTGGCCGGTTCACCAGGTCACCGGCAGGGAAACCAGGCCTCCGGTGAGGCTTTTCCGGTGGGTTCGCAGTTCTTCCCGGGGCACGGCGAGATCGAGCCGGGGGAACCGATCGACGATGCGGCGCAGGACTTCGCACAGCTCGACCCGGGCGAGGCTCGCGCCGATGCAGTAGCGGGGTCCGTGGCCGAAGGCCAGGTGTTTGTTCGGTGTTCGGGTGATGTCGAACGTGTCGGGCTCGGCGAACGCCCGGAGGTCTCGGTTCGCCGCGGCGATCGAGAGCAGGACTGCGTCGCCCGCCGCGACGGTGACGTCGTCGATGCTGAGGTCCGTGTTGGCATAGCGGGGCAGCCCGCCGATCGAGCTGAAGGTGGACATCCGCAGAACTTCGTCGACGGCGCTGTCGATGAGCCGCGGGTCGGCACGCAGGGCTCGGTACTGGTCGGGATGGCTGATCAGCAGGAGCGTTCCGAGGTCGATCCGGACCGTGGTGGTCTCGTGCCCGGCGAACAGCAAGGTGGCGGCCACCCGGGCGACGTCCGTGTCCGTCATCGCTGCTTCGGCGCGGACGAGGTCGGAGATGACGTCGTCGCCGGGGTTGCCGCGTTTGTGCTCGATCAGGGTGTGCAGGTAGCCGGTGAAGTCCCGCAGGGCGGCTTGTGAGCGGTCCGCGTCGAGGGAAGCGAGGTCGGTCGACCACGTCCTGAGCCGGTCGTCCTCACCGTAGGGCACGCCCAGGAGTTCGCAGATCACCATCACCGGCAAGGGCACCGAAACCGCCAGGTGCAGGTCGGCCGGGGGAGTGCGCATCTCGTCGAGCAGGCCGTCGACCAGTTCCCCGATCCGGGTCTGCAGCTGCCCCATCCGCCGCGCGGAGAACGCTGGCGCCAGCAGCCGCCGCAATCTCTGGTGCTGGCGCTCCTCGTTCTCGTGATCCCCTGCGGCACCGCCCAGCAGAGCCGAAGGCGAAATGCGCGCGGCCTGCTCGGGACGCGGGTGCGAGCGGCCCAGCCGCTCGTCGGAGAGCAGCGCCTTGACGTCGGCGTAGCGGGTGACCAGCCAGGCGGCGTCGCCAGCCATGGTGCGGACTGGTGCGACGGCGGAGCGGTCCTGCACTGTCCGGTAGTGCTCGGCGGCGACGAGCGGGTCGTCACCGCGCTCGAACGGGAGCTGATCCATGCGAAACTCCTTCCGTGGTTGCGGCGGGGCGGCTCGACAGCGTCCACAGCGCCAGCGGCCCGAACGCGACCGCCGCCAGCAGGGGCGAGAGCACCAGCAGGGTGCCGGGGGACACCGCGAAGGACAGGGCGACGCGAACCGATGCTTCCGCGACGAGCACCACGCCCCAGACGGCGGTCATCCGTCGCGGCCGGTCCGTCTCACGGGACAGCAGCTTTCGTCGCAGGACGGCGATCAGCGGACGCTTGGTCAGCAGTGACAGGAGGAACAGGACCCCGATGACGCCGGTGACGATGGAGTCCTTGACCAGCAGGATCCGCCCGTTGCCCAGGACGAGGCCCGCGGCGAGACCGACGATGATCGCCACCAGCGACAACACCGCCACCGGATCCAGGCGACGGCTGCGCATGGCGGTTATCGCGATGCCCAGCAGCGGAAAGCCGCAGGCGTACATCAATGCGGTGGTGCTGCCGACGCCGTGATGGACCAGCAGCTGGTAGGCGATCACCGGCGTGACGACGTTCAGCAGGAGGGTGGGGCTGAAGACGAGCCGCGCGACGGCACGCTGTTTATTCATGAGTTAACACTATCAAGTGTATACTCGGGGAACAACACTTGGAGAGTTCATGGCACCCGACGACCGCACCCCGGGGCGCACTCTGCTGCGCCGGCCCGAGCGACGAAGCCAGCTGATCCGCGCCGCGACGGAGGCCTTCGCCCGCAATGGTTTCGCGGCCACCAGTCTCGACGACATCGCCGAGCAAGCCGGCGTCACCAAAGTGCTGATCTACCGGCATTTCGCGTCGAAGAACGAGCTGTACCTGGCCGCGCTGACCGACGTCCGCGATCGGGTGCGCGCGGTCGTCGGCTCGGCCGACAGCTACACCGGCGACACCGTGCACGCCTTCGTGACCGCTGCGGACGAGGACCCCGACGGCTTTCGGCTGCTGTTCCAGCACGCCGCCCGGGAGGCAGCGTTCTCGGCCTACGCGGCGGACTTGTTCAGCGACGCGGCGCACATCGCCGAGACCTATTTGCGCGACCGGGTCCCCCAGCGGGCGCGGCGCCGCTGGGTGGCGACCTTGATTCCCAAGATCATTGTCGAGATCACACTGTCCTGGCTCGAGGAAGGCCGGCCCGTCCCGGTGGCCGATCTCGGCAGCACCGTCCGGGCCGCCCTGGCCGCCCTGGTCGAGGTCCGGGCGCCGTGAGTCCGCCTGAGGGCGGAGCGTGTCCGAAGGCGAGCAGTGTTGCTGCTCGCCGAGGTGATCGGCCTCCTGCCGGCGAGGCTGCTCGCGCCGGAGGTGTTCGACCAGCGCGAGGACGACGGCATCGTGCTCCTGCTCGACGAATACCCCGGCGACGAACTGCACGCGACCGTCCGTGAAGCCGCCATCGTTTGCCCCGGGGCCGCAATCTCGGTGCACGAAACTGCTTGACCCGTTCAGCGGTGCCGATCGCCGGAGACTCCGAGGCTGATCTCGTGGCTTCCAAATGCGTTGCACGGCAAGCAATACCGAGAAGAATGCAGAGACTCAGCTGTCCCTTGGCCAGCCCTGCGGGGCGGTAAAAAGAGCGGTGTTACTCCCGATCATGGAAGTGCACCTGATGGCCGACGTGATGTCCGGCGCGGAGAATGCTGAGGCCGTCGAAGTCCGAGACCGATCTCGACGGCCTGGACGACCAGCTCGTCGCGTGGCTTGTGGATCGCGCGACGGCCGGGACACAGGCAGCTTCCCTGCAACCCCGAGTTACGCCGTTCGTTCGACGGGCCCCGTGACATGGGTACCAAGCGCGCAACTGGCTTTTCGTTTCTGTATCAGCTCTCGAGTAAGCCACATTTGACCACGCTTTCCCGAATCGCAAGCCAGCTACCGTCGAACTCAACGGAGCTGACATCTGGTGGTTCATGAAGTCCGTTACAGGCAACGGCCGTGCCTTCGGGGCTGTGCGCGTATTGGTAACAGTCGGGCCACGGTAGTGACGGAACGTAACGCGCAGGCCAACATGTGCGAGTCACATCTGCAGGGAGTCCTGTTGTAGGCGAAGCGAGAAGATCAGCCATGAGCCTGTCGACGAGTACCACACTGGCTGTTGCCCGAGATGCGACCGACCCCGGCGACAAGGCCGTCACGCTGGACGACCAGGAAGTCACTTGGGGCAAGGCGCTGGTCAGCGTCATCCCCACCGAAGTACTGGCCGCATATACCGCCGGCTTGGGGTTGGTCGCCAGCCTGACATCGTCCGCCCCGGAGGCGTACTGGCCGTTCCGCATCGCGTGGTACTTCGGCTGGCTGGCCGCGACGCCGGTCATTGCCTGGCTGCTGTTCTGGCGCAAGGCCAAGGCCGCCCAGACGGTGGCGGCCGCCGACGTCGCGGGCCGGAAAGCGGCCGGTCGTGCTGAAATCATCGCTCCGACGCTTGCCGCAGCCGCCTGGTTCACGGCCATGCCGGGCTCTCCGTGGCAAGTACACCTGTCGCCCGGCGCCTTCCAGATCACCGCGTTGGTCGCGTTGTCCGCCGGCTCGCTCCTCGTCGGTTTTCTGGTGCCGGCGATGACAAAACCGACGTCGTACAAGCCATCGGCCCGGCCGGTTCCGGCGACGGACGACCACAACCGATGAACCAAGTTCGGTCGCACCAACCTGCGCGATTGCGAGAGGTGAGGGAACTGCGATGGGAAAGGCCAGAATAGCCGGTGTATTGGCCGTCCCGCTGCTCGCCGTTTTCACGGCGTGTAGTCCAGCGATGCCGAGCCAACCTCCGGCGGAGTCCCTGCGGTCGAGTCTGAGGGAAACGAGCGCTACAGTCGCGCCTGCGACCGCGCCCACGACGACAACGCCAAAGGCAGTAGCGCCGAGTACGACGAAGCCGGCACCTTCGCCGCCACCTACGCGTCCGGCTGCCACCAGCCGGCCCAAGGCCAAGTCCTGTCAGACCGGCAGTTGCCTGAATGCGGCACGGGGCTTGACGCAGCAGGATGTCATCCGGCAGCGGGATGCCTGGTTGGCAAAGCATCCCGGCTGGTGCCCGGCTGGTGTCATGGGCGCGGTGGCACCTTGCTGAACTGCCGCCTTAGTTCCCGCGTGCCAGCCCGTCTACCGCTGCCGAGGCAGGGGACGCATCGGTGTTCCGGAGTGTCCAGGTTGACGGCGCGGCCTCCAGCGCGTGCCCGAGGACTCGGGCAAGCAGCCCGCCATGGCCAGATTCACCTGCATGGTGGGCAGGTGAATCTGGCTTCGCCCGGGGCACGGCGAGCTCCGGAGAGGGCGGCGCTGCGGGGAGATCCTTAGCCGAGGAACTTTTCGACGATCGCGTCGAACGCCGAAGGGTTCTCCAGGAACACGAAGTGCGAGCTCGCCTCGGTGGTGGGGAAGATGTGCAGCTCGGCGTTCGGGACTCGTTCGGCGATGTAGCGCTGCGAGTCCGGGTGAACATGGCTGCCGTCGCAGCCGATGACTAGCGTGGGGACGTTGATGCGGGGTAGGACGTCACGCCAGTCCTGTGCGCAGTGGTCGAACAACAGCGGCACACCCGCGTACGCCGGAGTCGATTTGATCTCTTCGACGACGAAGTTCCACACCTGCGGGTCGGTGTCACCGGAGAACATCGAGTGCTCGAATGCCTCGAGGGCCGCTGGCCCGTCCGGCCCGTTCAGATTGGCGGCCAACTCCAGCAGGCCGTTCACGTCGAAGATCGCGCCGGATTCGGTCTGCTCGTCCTTCGTCATCCAGGGCACTGCTGCGACAGCGGCTGGCTGATCGACGATCACGAGTCGGCGTATGCGTCCGGTCCCGTGGCTGTCGATGTAGCTCCACAGGACGGATGCGCCCATGGACCAGCCGAGGGCGTCGGCCTCGTGCAGACCGAGATGATCCAGTAGCTGCTCGAAGTCTTGGGCGAGCCGCGCGATGCGGTAGCCGTGGCGGGGCTTTTCGGACACGCCGTGGCCGCGCTGGTCATAGGTGATGACTCGGCGGTGCTTGCCCAGGCCGGCGAGCTGGTTGCGGAACATAGCCTGGGTCTGGCCCCAACCGTGCACCATCACCAGGGGCGTGCCCTCGCCTCCGGTGTCCTCGTAGGCGAGCGTGACACCGTCGTTGGTGGTGAAGGTGGGCATCGGGCTGCTCCTCGTCGAGTTCGGCGCCTGCGTCCGGCCGGGGTTCCGGCATCGTCCGGTGCCGAGCAGTGTCGGCTGTGTGTTGGCCGGTCACTACCGTCGTGCGACGAGAAAACGCGCCACGCTTTGCTCCGACTGTCGAAACACGGCTGATCAGCTCTGCGAGCGCGCCTGGATGATGTCGAGCATCGCGAACCCGGCGTGCACTGCCTGTCGGGTGTGCCCGTCGGCTACGTCGAGCCCGGCCAGCTCGTGGATCCGTCCGAGCCGGTAGTACAGCGACGTCCGGTGGATGTGGAGTTGCTCGGCCGCGGCGGGGCCGTTGCCGGCCGAATCCAGGTACGCCCGCAGCGTCGCGGCTAGATGACCGTCGGCATCTATCGCGCGAAGCTGCTGCAGAGGGTGCGGCAGCAGCGCCTCCGACAGGTGCTCAGGCGGAATCAACAGCAAGGGCCCGTAAGCGCCGAGCGACTCCCAAGGCGTGACCTCGTCGCCTAGTCCGAGGGCGGCGGCCCTGCATGCCAGGTTCGCCTGCGCCAGTGAGCGGGACGCGTGATCGAGCCCGTCACCGGTGCTCCCAAGGCCGGCGACGCAGCGGAAGCGGCCGGAGGCTAGTTCGTGTGTCCGGTCGAGAATTTGTCCCACGCGCCGGCTGACCGGCTGCGGATTCCGTGGCTGCGACCCGACTAGCAGCACTGCCGACTCGCCGGTGACCGCGAACATCGAATCCGTCTTGTCGGCTCGCGGCCTCGCGGACAGGGCGTTGCGCAAGGCGATCTCGACGTGTGGGCGGGTCGTCGTGGTGGGTCCGGCCACTCTGATGTCGACGGCGGTGACGGCGGTGAAGCGCTCGCCGCGTCCGCTCCCGTTCATGGTTGCGATAGCGCTGCGTCGTGCAGACGGGTCGGTGCCAACCAGGTCCAGCACGAGCTGCTCGTCCTGGCTGCCCGGACTGGCCTCCTCTCGGCTGTCATGCAGCGCGTACGCCAACTCTTGAGCGACCTCGTTGACGCGTCCGAGCTCTGCGGTGGTGATGCTGCCGTCCGCGTCCATCACCATCAGCAGGCCCAAAAGCTCACCCTCGAATCGGATCGGGACGCACACGCGCGCATGCATCCCGATGTCCATGTCGGGCGGGATGAGTCCGGCTCGCGTCCAGTTCGACACGCCCTGCGCGAGAACGTGCCCGCGAGCCCGCGGCTCTGCTCCGTGGTTGAGCAGCGCCCTGACGCGAACGGGATCCTCGTCTCCGTAGTGCGCGCTGGTGTACAGCATCTGCACTGCCGGGTCATTGATGACCACCGAGCGGGACAGTTCCTCCGCCAGTTGATCGATCACCGTTGAGACGACGCTTTGGGGCATGCGGGGATTCTACAAACGGAGCAATACCCGGCTCGATCTCTCGTCCTGGGACGGTGTGCGCAGCCGCCGTTCGACGGCAGGGTGATGACGAGCACTCGGCGCGAGCGCGGTGGCTGGTGTGTGCCGGTTTCGGAGCACTGCCGTCGCACAACAAATCGAGAGGAAAGGTGTCGTGATGAGCGCAGTGCAGCTGCCCGGCTGGGCGCACCGCAAGTTCGGCAACCTCGATGCCCGGCGTGCAGGCCCCCGCGGCAGAGGTCGCATTCTCTGGCATCGAGGACGCAGGACTCACGCCCGGCTACATCGATGCGATCTCCCTCGGCTCTGCAACGACGGGTTCTCCGCTCAGGGCTTCGAGGGCGAGCTCGTCGGCGCGTCCATGCCCCAACGCGCGACGATAACCGACTTTGCACACCGAGAACGCGTGCGCTCCAGGAGCAGCAGCACTGTCCACACCGGCCTGCCGATGCCCGGCGAAAACATCGTCGTCGTCACGGCAGAGCTCCTCGTCAAGGAGGTCAGCTGGTGAGCAAACGAGATTTGGAAGGCCGGATCGTCGTCGTCTTCGGTGCCGGCTCCAGCGGTCAAGGGTTGTCCAACGGCGAAGCGGCGGCTCTGGCCTACGCCGAAGCGGGCGCCATCGTCGTGGCCGTCGACCGCGACCGCGGCGAAGCCGACCGCGTCGTCAAGGGAATCACGGCGGCCGGCGGCCAATCCCTGGGCATTGATGGTGCTCTCTGAATAGGGCCAGTCCTGCTCTCTGAAATTCCCCAGCTGGGGTGTCCTGTCGGCGCGTCGTTTGCGCTGGTCAGCGGCCTCGGGGTGACGGTTTCGGTGTTGATCACCGTGATCGTGACCGGAGGCGTGGATGCTCACTCTGGAGGAAGACGTGGAGGCGCAGGCGCTGCGTGCTCAAGGCTGGTCGGTCTCGGCGATCGCGCGACATCTCGGACGCGACCGCAAGACGATCCGCCGCTACCTGGCCGGCGAGGTGGTGCCGGGCAAGCGACGGCCAGCGGGGCCGGACCCGTTCGAGCCGTTCCTCGGCTACTGCCGCGCCCGGCTGGCCGACGACCCGCACTTGTGGGCGGCGACGCTGCTGGACGAGGTCACCGAGCTCGGCTACCAAGGCGGCTACTCGACGTTCACCCGGGCGCTGCGCCGCTATCAGCTGCGCCCGCACTGCGAGCCTTGCCAGGTGTCCCGCGGCCGGGACGTCGCGATCATCACCCACCCGCCGGGCGAGGAAACCCAGTGGGACTGGCTCGAGCTGCCGGACCCACCGGCGAGCTGGGGCGCCGGGAAGCAGGCACATCTGCTGGTCGGCGCGCTGGCGCACTCGAGCAAGTGGCGCGGCGTCCTGGCCGATGCCGAGGACTTCCCGCACCTGGTCGAGGCCCTCGACGCGGTGGTCCGGCGCCTGGGCGGGGTGACCCAGGTCTGGCGCTTCGACCGGATGGCCACGGTCTGCCACCCCGCCTCAGGCCGGATCACGCCCGCATTTTCCCAGGTCGCGAAGCATTACGGGGTCCGGTCGGTGACGTGTCCGCCGCGGCGCGGGAACCGCAAGGGTGTGGTCGAGAAGGCCAACCACTCGGCCGCGCAACGCTGGTGGCGCACCCTCGGCGATGACGTCACGATCGCCGAGGCGCAGGCCGGGCTGGATCGTCTCGCGGCCAAGCTCGATAGCCGCCGCCGGGTCCTCGACGGTGAGCGCACCACGGTCGCCGGCCTGGCCGCGGCCGAGCGGCTGCACGCCCTGCCGCTGGTCGCGTTCCCGGCCGAGTTCGACCTCGGCCGGATCGTCACGCCGCAGGCGCTGGTTTCCTTTCGCGGCAACTCCTATTCCGTCCCGCCCGGGCTGGGCGGCGCGCAGGTTCAGGTCCGTCACCGGCTCGGCGCGGACGTGCTGCGGATCGTCACCGAGGGCGGCGCGACGGTCGCGGTCCACCACCGCGCCCCGGACGGGGCCGGCCGGGTCGTCCGCGACGACGGGCACGTGATCGCGCTCGAACACGCCGCGATGGGCGCGTTCAGCACCGATCGGCCCTGCACCCACAAGACGCGCCGGCCGCCGTCGGCGGCGGCGTTGGCCGAAGCAGCACGACTGCGCGGCCTGCCCGCGACGGGGCCCGCGGCCCACGTCGTGATCGACCTGGCCACCTACGCCGCCACCGCGGCGAAGCTGGGCAGCGCACCCACCTATGAGTCCAAGGAGGACTGATCACTTGTCCGGAAACCGTTCAGGGCCACAGATGAGCGAGGCCCGCCGCTATCAGCAACTCCGCTCGCACTTCTCCTACCTCAAGCTCGACAACGCCGCCGAAGCCCTGCCCCGCATCCTCGACCAGGCCCGCGCGGAGAACCTGTCGATGACCGCGGCGCTGGAGAGGCTGCTGGAAATCGAGGTCAACGCCACCGAAGAACGCCGCCTCGCCGGCCGGTTGCGGTTCGCCTGCCTCCCGGATCCCTGGACTCTGGCGGACTTCGACTTCGCCGCCCAACCCGGCGTCGACGAGAAACTCATCCGCGACCTGGCGACGCTGCGGTTCCTCGACGACGCCTCCAACGTGTTGTTCGTCGGGCCGCCCGGAGTCGGAAAGACCATGCTCGCCACAGCACTCGCGCGCGGCACGGCCGAAGCCGGCAACCGGGTCTACTTCACCACCGCAGCCGACCTCGCCGCCCGCTGCCACAAGGCCGCGGTCGAAGGACGCTGGGCCACCTGCATGCGGTTCTTCGCCGGACCGAAACTGCTCGTGATCGACGAGCTCGGCTATCTCCCACTGCCCGGCGACGGGGCCTCAGCGTTGTTCCAGGTGATCAACCAGCGTTACCTCAAGTCGAGCACGATCCTGACGACAAACGTCGGGATCGCTGACTGGGCAACGGCTTTCGGAGACGCGACCGTCGCCGCAGCGATGCTGGACCGGCTGCTGCACCGCGCGACCGTCGTCGGTATCGACGGCCCCTCCTATCGACTCCGCTCACATCAGTCCACATCGGACAAGCTGCGCAAGGCGGTGAACGCACATGTCTCCTGACCCACACGACCCGAACTACAACGCGACCCGCAAGACCTGCCCGATCTGCTGGGAAGCGTTCGTCGCCACCGGCCGGCAAGCCAAGACCCGGCTCTACTGCTCGCGCCAGTGCAAACGCACCGCAGCCGCCCGACGGGAGGTCGAACGCACCACACCCGTCTCAGTCACCGCCAGGTCCTTCGGGACACCGCCTCCGGCGGCGCCCCCGCTGGCGCCTGCAGTGCCCCTGCCGCACATCGCGGCCCAGCGGGACTGCCCGCACTGCGGCGGCCCGGTCACCATCGTCGCGCTGCTCACCACACCCGAAGCCGCACGCCCGCAGATGCCCGTCGCGGCACCCGACGGAGTGATCCCGCTCCGCCGCTGACACCGGCTACGCTGCACTCCTCAGCTGGCCCATTTCGGAGAGCAGGACTGGCCCATCTCGGCGAGCGCCATCAGCATCACCGCCGACGTCACGATCGAGGCCGATGTCGCCGGCGCCGTCAACGAAGTCGTCTCGACCCTGGGCATCCCGCACGTATTGCACAACAACGTTGGCGCGTCGGTCACCGGCGAAATCACCGACCTCGACCTCGCCACGTGGAACCGCGGCCTGGCCCTCAATCTCACCAGCGCCTATCTCACCTGCCGCTACGCCATCCCCGTCATGAAGCAGGCTGGCCGCGGGTCGATCGTCAATGTCTCGTCGTTGTCTGCGATCCGCGACACCGGCTACACCTATCCTGCGTACAGCGCCGCCAAATCCGGCCTCAACCAGCTCACCGTGTCACTTGCGCTGACCTACGCCCGTGACGGCATCCGGGTCAACGCGGTTGTGCCGGGCCTGATCGAGACCCCGATGGTCTCCCATCAGCTCACTGACGATCCGGCCGAACTTCTCGCCCGCCACGCGATGAGCCCGACCGGGCACATGGGAACGCCACGCGATGTGGCCAACGCCGCGGTCTTCCTCGCCTCCGACCGCGCCGCATACATCAACGGCGTGTGCCTGCCCGTCGACGGCGGACTGTCGATGCGCTGCGGCTGACGCAGCGGAACGCTCACGGTTGGACCGGAGCCGGCTGAAGCAAAGCTGTCGAGATGAGCTGGCCCGAATCATGCGACGTAATTTCCGCTGTTCGCGAGCTGGGGCGGCATCGGGATTCCGGCACGGCGACCAAGGTCGGTTCACAGGCGTGGACGGTCGAGACTTGGTTGAAGCATTGGGTTGAGACCATCGCGGCCCCGTCTGTTCGAGAGAACACCTCCAACGCTGGACGCCGAACTTGTCGGGATCCCGGGGCCTCTGCTGGAACTCCTGATGGAGCACAAGGCGGCTCAGGACGCGGAACGGGAGTTTGCCGGAACACTGTGGCAGGAGGGTGGCTGGGTATTCGCGCAACCGACCGGCCGCCCGATTGATCCGCGCGTCGACCACGACGAGTGGAAGTCGCTGCTAGCCGAGGCGCAGGTGCGCGACGCCAGGCTGCACGATGCTCGCCACACAGCGGCGACGATGCTGCTCGTCTTGAAGGTCCCGCTGCCCGCGATCATGGAGATCATGGGCTGGGGCGACGCCGCAGTGGCCAAGCGTTACGTGCATGTGCCAACCGAGGTTGTCTCGGGGATTACGAACCAGGTAGGGGACTTCCTGTGGAGCGATGTCCCTGACAAGCCCACGCCGCCGGAACCGCAGCCGGACGCTGAGGCGATTCTCGCTCAGGTGCAGCGATTGCTCGACCCTTCGAAGCGCTCCGCCGGCGGCGAGAGCGCCGAGGAGCCGCCGGCCCTCCGAGCGGTGACGTGAACACGAAACCGGGGTGTATAACGCCTTGTACTGAGACCCAAACTGAGACCCCGGGAGCTTCACGCAAGCGGGCTCCCGGGGTTTTCGCTGGTCACAAAGTCGACCGAAGTCGGGATGACAGGATTTGAACCTGCGACCCTCCGCTCCCAAAGCGGATGCGCTACCAAGCTGCGCCACATCCCGGCACCCCCGTGAACCGGCTGGTCGATCGCTCAACCCGGGGGGTGTGCCACCTACCTTAGCGGGCACGCTAAGCTTGCTTCGCTCCCGGGTCACCAGGGGCACTGCGGGTGTAGCTCAATGGTAGAGCCCTAGTCTTCCAAACTAGCTACGCGGGTTCGATTCCCGTCACCCGCTCCATATCGTTCCTCTCCGAAGACCGCTGCGTCGACGCCGCGTCCGCCTCCAGGCGGGCGGCGATCACGTCCAGCAGCAGGTCGGTGTCCACTGGCTTCGTGATGTAGTCGTCCGCTCCGGACGCCAGGGTGCGTTCGCGGTCTTCTTCCGTCGCCTTCGCTGTGACGGCGATCACCGGAAGGTCCTCGTGGGCCGCTTCGGCTCGGATGGCGGCGATGGTCGCGTTGCCGTCCAGTTCCGGCATCATCACGTCCATCAGCACCAGCGCGGTGTCCTCGTGCCGCTCCAGCGCCCGGATTCCGGCCACGCCGGTGTCCGCGTAGATGACTTCCAGGCCGGCCTGTTCCAGCACGGCCGCCAAGGCGAAGACGTTGCGCAGGTCGTCGTCGACGATCAGGACCTTCTCGCCGTCGAAACGCTTCGGGGCGCTGTTCGGCTCGGCCACCGTGATAGTGCTCGGCAGCACCGGCAGCTTCGGTGTCGGGCGGACCGGGGTCGTGGACGCGATCAGGTTCGCCGCGCCGACCGGCAGGTACAGCGTGAACGTGCTGCCCCGGCCGGGAGTGCTGCTCACCCGCAGTTCGCCGCTCAGCAGCTCGGTCAGCTGCTGGCTGATGGACAGGCCGAGGCCGGTTCCGCCGTACTTGCGGCTCGTCGTCCCGTCGGCCTGGCGGAACGCGTCGAAGATGACTTCCAGTTTCTCTTCCGGGATGCCGATTCCGGTGTCCTCGACCGCGAACGCGATGATTCCGGCTGCCGCGCGCAGGGACTCCTGGGAGACCTCGCCGGGCTCCGCCATCCGGATGTGCAGGCGTACGCCGCCTTCGTCGGTGAACTTCGCGGCGTTCGACAAGAGGTTGCGCAGCACCTGCTGGAGGCGATGTTCGTCGGTGTGCACGCTGCCCGGCACCGGAGGGTCGATCAGGACCGCGAACTCCAGGCCCTTGTCCGCGGTCAGCGGGCGGCACAGCGATTCGACGTAGTTCACCAGCTCCGGCAGCGTCACATCGGACATCTGCAGGTCCAGCTTGCCCGCCTCGACCTTCGCCAGGTCCAGGATGTCGTTGATCAGCTGCTGCAGGTCGCTGCCCGCCGCGTAGATCGTCCTGGCGAACTGGATCTGCTTCTCGGTGAGGTTGCCCTCCGGGTTCTCCGACAGCAGTTTCGCGAGGATCAGCGCGCTGTTGAGCGGGGTGCGCAGCTCGTGCGACATGTTCGCCATGAACTCGTTCTTGTACTGCGACGCCACCGTCAGCTGCCCGGCGCGTTCCTCCAGCTCCTGGCGGGCCTGCTCGATCTCGATGTTCTTGACCTCGATGTCGCGGTTCTGCTGGGCCAGCAGCGCCGCCTTCTCCGCCAGTTCGGTGTTCGACCGGCGCAGTTCCCCTTGCTGCGCCTGCAACTGCTCGGACCGGGCGCGCAGTTCCTGCGCCAGCCGCTGGGATTCGGTCAGCAGCGCCTCGGTGCGGGAGTTCGACAGGATCGTGTTGACGTTGACGCCGATCGTGTGCCGCAGCTGCTCCAGCAGGTCCAGGTGCACCGCGGAGAACTCGTTGACCGACGCCAGCTCCAGCACGCCCAGCACCTCGCCCTGGAACAGCACCGGCAGCACGATCACGTTCACCGGCGGGGCCGAGCCGAGCCCGGACGACACCAGCGCGTACTCCGGCGGAGCGCCGTTGACCAGTATCGTCCGCCGGTCCACCGCGGCCTGCCCGATCAGCGATTCGCCGAGCCGGAAGCGCAGGCCGGTGCGGGCCTGGGCGAGGCCGTAGGCGGCGATGCAGTCGAGCAGCTTGTCCTGGTCGCCGCTGCCGTCGTCGTCGTGCGCGATGAAGAACGCGCCCTGCTGCGCGCTGACCAGCGGGGCCAGCTCGGACAGAATCAGCGTCGCGACCGAGGCGAGGTCGCGGTGGCCCTGCATCCGGCCGGACAGCCGCGCCAGGTTCGTCTTCAGCCAGTCCTGTTCGCGGTTCGCGGAGGTGGTCTCCTTGAGGTTCGCGATCATCTGGTTGATGTTGTCCTTGAGATCCGCCAGCTCGCCGGACGCGTCCACGGTGATGTGCCGGGTCAGGTCGCCCGCGGTCACCGCCGTCGCGACCTGGCCGATCGCGCGGACCTGCGTGGTCAGGTTGCCGGCCAGCTGGTTCACGCTCTCCGTCAGCCGCTTCCAGGTGCCGGACACGCCTTCCACCTCGGCCTGGCCGCCCAGCTTCCCTTCGGTGCCGACCTCGCGCGCCACGCGGGTGACCTCCGCGGCGAACGCGGACAGCTGGTCGACCATCGTGTTCATCGTGGTCTTGAGCTCGAGGATCTCGCCCCGGGCGTCGACGTCGATCTTGCGGGACAGGTCGCCGCGCGCGACCGCGGTGGTGACCTGCGAGATGTTCCGGACCTGGCTGGTCAGGTTGTGCGCCATGAAGTTGACGTTCTCGGTCAGGTCCTTCCAGGTGCCCGCCACGCCGGGCACCCGCGCCTGACCGCCCAGGATGCCTTCGGTGCCGACCTCGCGGGCGACCCGGGTGACTTCGTCGGCGAACGCGCGCAGCGTCTCGACCATGTCGTTCAGCGTCCCGGCCAGCGCCGCGACCTCGCCGGCCGCGTCGATGGAGATCTTCTTCGACAAGTCGCCGTTCGCCACCGCGCTCGCCATCGTGGCGATGCTCCGCACCTGCACGGTGAGGTTGTCCGCCATGACGTTCACGTTGTCGGTGAGGTCTTTCCAGGTGCCCGCGACGCCCGGCACGCGGGCCTGACCGCCGAGGCGGCCTTCGGTGCCGACTTCGCGAGACACGCGGGTGACTTCGTCGGCGAACGCGGACAGCTGGTCGACCATCGTGTTCAGGATGTTCTTGAGTTCCAGGATCTCGCCGCGCGCGTCGACGGTGATCTTCTGCGTCAGGTCCCCGCGGGCCACCGCCGAGGTCACGTGCGAAATGTTGCGCACCTGCTCGGTCAGGTTGTTGGCCATGAAGTTCACGTTGTCGGTGAGGTCTTTCCAGGTGCCCGCGACGCCCGGCACGGTCGCCTGGCCGCCGAGCTTCCCGTCGGTGCCGACTTCGCGGGACACGCGGGTGACTTCGTCGGCGAACGCGGACAGCTGGTCGACCATCGTGTTCAGCGTGGTCTTCAGTTCGAGGATCTCGCCCTTGGCGTCGACCGCGATCTTCTTCGTCAGGTCGCCGCGCGCCACCGCCGTCGCGACCTGCGCGATGTTGCGGACCTGCGCGGTCAGGTTGTTCGCCATGAAGTTCACCGAGCCGGTGAGGTCGCGCCAGATGCCGGCGACCCCGGGGACGGTGGCCTGGCCGCCCAGCTGCCCTTCGGTGCCGACTTCGCGGGCGACCCGGGTGACTTCGTCGGCGAACGACGAGAGCTGGTCGACCATCGTGTTCATCGTGGTCTTGAGCTCGAGGATCTCGCCGCGCGCGTCGACGGTGATCTTCTGCGTCAGGTCGCCCTTCGCGACCGCGGTGGTCACGTGCGAGATGTTGCGGACCTGGTCGGTCAGGTTGTCCGCCATCTGGTTCACCGAGTCCGTCAGGCCCCGCCAGGTGCCGGCCGCGCCGGGGACCTCCGCCTGGCCGCCGAGGCGGCCGTCGCTGCCGACTTCGCGGGCGACCCGGGTGACCTCGTCGGCGAACGACGAAAGCTGGTCGACCATGGTGTTCAGCGTGGTCTTGAGCTGCAGGATCTCGCCGCGGGCGTCCACGTCGATCTTCTTCGTCAGATCGCCCGCGGCGACCGCGGTGGCGACCTGGGAGATGTTGCGGACCTGGTCGGTCAGGTTGTCCGCCATCAGGTTTACCGAGTCGGTGAGGTCGCGCCAGGTGCCCGCGACGCCCGGCACCCGCGCCTGGCCGCCGAGCCGGCCTTCGGAGCCGACCTCGCGGGAGACCCGGGTGACTTCGTCGGCGAACGAGGAGAGCTGGTCGACCATCGTGTTGATGGTGTTCTTGAGTTCGAGGATCTCGCCCCGGGCATCGACGTTGATCTTCTGCGTCAGATCGCCCCGGGCCACCGCGGTGGTCACCGACGCGATGTTGCGGACCTGCTCGGTCAGGTTGTCGGCGAGGAAGTTGACCGAGTCGGTGAGGTCGCGCCAGGTCCCCGACACGCCCGGGACCTCGGCCTGCCCGCCGAGGCGGCCCTCGCCGGCGATCTCACGGGACAGCCGGATCACTTCGGCGGCGAACCGGGACAGCTGCGCGTTCAGCCCGTTGACGGTCTTCGCCAGCTCCGCGTACTGCCCGCGCAGCGGACGGCCGTCCAGCTGCAGCGCCATCGGCTGCGACAGGTCGCCCCCGGCGACCGCGCCGAGCACCCGGTCCAGTTCCACCACCGGGCGGCTGACGTCCTCGATCAGCCCGTTCACCGTGTCGACCGCGGTGCTCCAGCCGCCCGGGCCGATCTCGGTGCGGACGCGCTCGTTCAGCCGGCCCTCCTGGCCGACCGCGGTGCGCACCCGCATGAGCTCGGTCACCAGCCGCTGATTGCGCTCGGCGATGTCGTTGAACGCCGAGGCGAGCCGGGCGGTGATTCCGTCGCCGTGCGCGACGAAGCGCCGCCGGAAGTTGCCGTCCCCCAGATCGTGCACCGCCGCGAGCAGCCGCTCCAGCGCCGCTACCTCGCTCGCGGGGACGAAATCCGGTTCCTGGGCCCCCGCGTTCCGGGGGCTCCCGGAAGTCTCGGGCGTCACTGTCATCTCTGCCGACCTTCCCACCACGCGTGTGCCAGCCATGGTCGTCGACCCAGCGTGCCACGGTTCGCCCTACACTTCGACCCGGTCCGCCCGCGCACACTGTGCCAACCTGGAAGGACCAGGACCGTCAGGTCGACCCGGAGGCAGGAGGTTCGTGCATGGTGTCACGGCCCGCTCCGGCGTCGGCCCTGCCACCCGGCGCCGAGCTGCCCGGGCACGCCGGATTCTGGCGCTCGGCGCTCGCCGACGTCCGCGACCCGGTGTTTCTCCAGGGCCCGGACGGCGCTCTGCGCTGGGCGAACGCGGCAGGCGAACGGCTCGGCGCGGCCGAGCTGATCGGTGTGACGGAGACCACCGGCATGGTCGGCCGTCGCCCGGCCAAAATCCGCGACCTGCCCGACGGCTGGCGCGCGTGGACGGTCGTCGAGGACGGCCGGCGGCGCCCGGAAGAGTTCCTCGCCGAGGCCGGTCCGAAACTGGCCGCCGCGCGCGGCCGGCACGGGACGGCCCGGGTGATCGCCGAACTCGCCGCGTCCGCCCTGGGCGAGTGCGCGTTCGTGCTCATGCCGACCACCCGCGGCCGGTGGGAGTGGTGGAGCTGCACCGACCACAGCGGGTCCGGGCACGGCCGGATCCGGCGGGTGCCCGCGCAGGCCGCGCCGGTGGTGTCGGCGGCGGTCGCGGACGTGGGACGGCCGGAGGTCCGCACGGTGCCCGTGGCCGAGGTTTCGACGTTGCCCGCGGCGGTGGCGGAACCGTTCGAGGACGCGCTGGACGTGTCGGTGGTGTCGTTCGGCTCGGGCATCGCCGGCGCGGTGCTGCTCGGCCGGCGCGGAGAGGCGCCGTTCGGGCCCGCGCACGGGCAGGCGGTCGAGGCGTTCGCGGACGCGGCCGGCGCGGCCCTGGCGAACGCGCAGCGGTACGCCCAGCAGGAAGAAGCGACGCGCGGCCTGGAGTCGACGTTGCTGCCGGTGGCGCCCGCGCACGTCGAAGGGGCGAACTTCGAACTCTGGTACGAACCGGCCGGGGGAGTGCTCGGAGTCGGCGGCGATTTCTACGACGTCCTCCCGCGGGAGGACGGCAGCGCGTTCGTGGTGGTCGGCGACATCTGCGGCAAGGGCGCGGAAGCGGCCGCGCTGACCGGGCGGGTGCGGCATTCGCTGGCCGCGCTGCACCTGGTCGAACGCGACGGCCGGACCATGCTGCGGCTGCTGAACGAATTGCTGATTTCCGGCGGCAGCAACCGGTTCGCGACGCTCGTGCTGGGTTCGGTCGCACCGGCGGAATCCGGCCTGGACGTCACCCTCGCCTCCGGCGGGCATCCGGCGCCGCTCGTGCTGCGGCGCGGGGGCGGGGTCGAGGAGGTCAGCGTGCCCGGGACGCTGGTCGGAGTGTCGCCGCAGGCGCGGTTCGCGGAGGCGACGACGCATCTGGACGAGGGCGACGTGTGCCTGCTTTACACCGACGGCGTCACCGAAGCGCGCAATCGCACCGAATCCGCTGAGCTGTTCGGCGACGCGCGGTTGTACACCGTGCTGGAGGACTGCGTGGGACTGCCGGCGCAGGAGATCGTGCGGCGGCTGCGCGAGGAAGTGCGGCAGTGGCTGGGCGATTCCGGGCACGACGACATCGCGGTGCTGGCGATCGAGGCCGCGCGGAAGGCCGAGTAAGCCGTCGGGCACCCGGTGCGGCGACCGCGGAAGCGCGCCGTCCGGCGGGTTGGCTCAGCCGGGGCGGCGGGCTTTCTCCTTCGCGGCCGTCTCGATTTCCTTCGCCGCCGGTTCTTTCCCGGCGTCCGGTTTCGGCTCGGCGACCGGAGCCGGGCGCTCGAAATGCTCCCGGCACTGCCGCCCCCACCGTCGTGCGTGTGCGGTCATCGGTCTCACCTCCCCGGCTCGTTCCCAGGATCCCGCGCCGGCGGCGACCGCGCCACCGAATTGCCCCGGGTCAGCCGACCGGGTGGCCGGGTCTGTCTAATGTGGAGGCTTCCGGCTGGGCGGGCCGCTGGGCGGCGGGCCGTGCGGGCCGCCGGACGGTTTCGCTTGGCTCGGCGTGGTTCTCGGGGCGGACGGAGGGGACGAAGCCGACGGCGGCGGGCCGCTGGCCGTCGAGCCCGGGATGGACGCGGTCTGCGTCGTCTCGCTTCCCGGGACCGCCGGAGCCTGCGGCGGCTGCTCCGTCCTCGCCGCCGGAACAGGCGGCGCAACGGTAGCGGGGTCCGGCATGCTCGGCGACGCGGGCGGCGGGGAAGAATCCGCCGGGGTCTCCGGGACGGAACCCGTCGCCGGTCGAACCGGGGTGGCCAGCACCAACGCGCCGACCGCGACCAGCATGACCGGCAATCCGGCCACCAGCGTCGTCCGACGGCGCGACGGCGCGGCGTCCGATCGGCGGCCGAGCCTGGCCAGCCGCACCGGCAACGGCAGCCGGACAGCTTTCTCGCCGCGCAACGCGCGGGCGACCGCGGACGCGGAAGGCCGTTCGTCCGGATCGCGCAACGTCATCGCACGCAGCGTTCTCGCCAGCGGCTCCGGGGTGCCCGGCGGAATCCGCGGCGACCGATGCAGCCGCACCACCGAGGTTTCCGCGGCTGTGCCCGGGTACTCGCGGACGCCGGTCAGGCATTCCAGCAGGACCAGCCCGAGCGCGTAGACGTCCGAGGCCGGACCTGGCCGCTCGCCCAGCACCTGCTCCGGGGACAGGTAAGCCGCGGTCCCGACCACCGCGCCGGTCTGGGTCACCCGGGTCGCGTCGACCAGGAACGCGACGCCGAAGTCGGCGATCCGCGGTTCGTCCCCGGCCAGCAGGATGTTGGCCGGCTTGAGGTCCCGGTGCGTCACCTCGTGCGCGTGGACGTGCGCGAGCGCGTCGGCGAGCCGGATGCCCAGCTCGAGAGCCGGACCGGCGGGGAACGGACCGGACCGCAGCCGCTCGGCGAGGTTCGGTCCGGGCACGTAGTCCATGACCAGGTAGGCGTGGCCCTCGTCGACGCCGGCGTCGAGGTACGCGACGAGCCCCGGATGGCGGACCGCGCGCAGTGCCGCCGTTTCCTGCTCCCGGCGGCTCCGGCTCAGCTCGGCCGTTCCCGCGTGGAACAGCTTGACCGCGACCGTGGCCCCGGTCTCCTGGTCCTTCGCGCGAAGGACCGAAGCGGTCGCGCCGTCGCCGATCCGTTCGCCGAGCTCGTACCGTCCGGCCAGCAGCGGCGGGGCGGGCTCGAACCGGCCCAGCGCGAACCGGCGCGCTGTAGTGCCCGCGTCCGCGTCGCCAGTGCCGGTCATGCGTCGTGTCCTCTCGCCGGGCGCCGATCAACATACCCGGTGCCAGTACCGGGCAAAAGTACCGCCGACCACCTGATCTGTCCGCGGGCGACGTTCGCTGAGGTTCGCGGTACAGTGGAGTTGCAGGCGTTCGCAATACTTGCAGGTGCATTTACTGCGTCCGCATCGGAGGAAGGGGTGCACCGTGTCGGTCGCCGACGACGCTGTCGAAGCCCGGGCGCAGGGCTGGCGCACGCTGGCCGCGCTGCACGCGCGGATCGAGGACCGGCTCAACCGCGAGCTGGAACGGGCGCACGAGCTGTCGGTGAGCGAGTACACCGTGCTGGACGTGCTCGCCCGTCAAGACGGCTTCCACCTGCGGATGAACCAGCTCGCGAACGCGGTGGTGCTGAGCCAGTCCGCGACCACCCGGTTGGTCGCGCGGCTGGAGGAGCGCGGCCTGCTGTCGCGCTACCTCTGCCAAGACGACCGCCGCGGCATCTACACCGAAGTCACGCCGTCCGGGCAGAAGCTGCTCTCCGCCGCCCGCCCCACGCACGACGAGACCCTCGCCGCCGCGCTGGCCGAGGCCGAGCAGGTGCCGGAACTGGCCCCGCTCGTCTCGGCGCTGGCGACGCTGACCTTCGCCGCGAAATAGCCCGGCTTACGGGCGCAGGCGGTGCAGGTCCCGGGGGAACAACGCGGTCCCCCGGATGTTGCCCACCCGCAGCACCTGGGCGACCCAGCGCTCCAGTCCGATGGCGAACCCGCCGTGCGGCGGCATCCCGTGCGCGAACGCGTCCAGATAGTCCGAATAGTCCCCGGCGGCTTCGCCGAGCACCGCCGAGTAGTCGGCGTGCCGGTGCAGTCGCTGCCCGCCGGTGACGAGTTCCATCCCGCGGAACAACAGGTCGAAACTGTTGGACTGGCCGGGCCGGGCCGGGTCCGGATGCGTGTAGAACGGCCGCTTGGCCATCGGATACCCGGTGACGAACAGGAATTCCGATCCGAACTCCCGCGCCGCCCATTCGCCCAGCCACCGCTCGTGCGCGGGCGCGAGGTCCGGTTCCCCGCGCGGGTCTTCGCCGGTGTGCCGGGCCAGAAGCTCTTGCGCGGCAACGAAGTCCACTGCGGGGATGTCCGAGGGCACCTCTGGCGCGCCCGGCCCGGCCGCGCCGGCCATCTCCGCGACGACCTCCCGCAGCACCGCCATCACGTCGCGGTGGTCGGCGATGAACCCCAGCTCGGCGTCCAGGCTCGTGTGCTGCGCCAGATGCCGGGCGGTGTCGTGCGGCTCCGCCCGGAACACCGGCCCGACCTCGTAGACCCGCTCGAACACGCCCACCATCGCCTGTTTGAAGAACTGCGGCGACTGCGCGAGGTACGCGGGCCGGCCGAAGTAGTCGAGCCGGAACACGTTCGAGCCGGATTCGGTGGCGGTGGCGACGATCTTGGGCGTGTGGATCTCGGTGAAGCCGGCCCGGTCCAGCACCCGGCGAAACGCGGCGACACTCGCCGCGGCCACCTCGAACCGGTGCCGCAGCGCCGGATGCCGCAACGCGACTGCCGCGTTGTCCAGCACTACCGGCAGCGAAGCGGGAACATCGGGCCGGTACAACGGGAACGGCGGCCGTTTCTCCACTGTGGACAGCACTTCCAGCGCCGGGTCGCGAAGCTCCGCTCCCGACGGGGCCTGCGGATTGGCCGCCACGACGCCGGAAAGCCGGACGACGGTCTCCTCGGCGACCTCCGGCGGTTCGCGAAACACTGCCTGCGCCGTCCCGGTCCGGTCCCGGATCACCAGGAACGACACGGATTTCAGCACGCGCCGGCGGTGCACCCAGCCGGCGATCGATACGGTGGAGCCCACGTGGTCACGCAGGCAGGCCACCGGGGTGCGGGTACTCATTCCTTCTCCTGAGCGCACTCGGCGACCCCTTGGGGGTGCGGGCGAGAAGGGACACTCGCGGTGCCACCGCACCTTCGCCGCCGGGCGGACCGGCGGCCTCGTTCGGGCCGGATGACGGCGGCCGGCCGGCGGGGCATTTCCTCCCCGCGCTCAGGAGTGTCTTCACGCGGGGCGGCGACGCCGCCTTCTCACCGCCGGCAGCTCTCTGTCCCTCGCCGTGCCCCGCGCTACTCGTCTCCGTCTTCGCGTTGCGGACAACGGTAAATCACCGCTGCCGCCCGCGTCGCCTCATTTACCGGACGCCGAGCAGGTGCTCCAGCGCCAGCTGGTTGAGCCGGGTGAAGTGGTACCCGCGTTTGCCCGCCGCTTCGACGTCGAATTCGTCGGCTGCCAGATCGTCCAGCGTCTCGCCGGGCGCGAGCGTCGGCGTGGCGAGTTCCGGCACGCGCGCGGCGGCGAGCGCCTCGGCGGCTTCCGGATCGGCCCGGAACGCGCGGGCCTTCTCGCGCAGGATCAGGTAGGTCCGCATGTTCGCCGCCGCGGAAACCCAGACGTCCTCGGAATCCTCGGTGCGCAGCGGCTTGTAGTCGAAGTGCCGCGGGCCGTCGTAGCCGCCCTGCTCCAGCAGGTCGACCAGGAAGAACGCGCTGGCCAGGTCGCCGTGGCCGAAGATGAGGTCCTGGTCGTACTTCGGTCCGTGCTGGCCGTTGAGGTCGATGTGGAACAGCTTGTCCTGCCAGAGCGCTTGCGCAATGCCGTGCACGAAGTTCAGTCCGGCCATCTGCTCGTGCCCGACTTCGGGGTTGAGCCCGAACAGTTCGGACCGTTCCAGTCGCGAGATGAAGCCGAGCGCGTGGCCGATGGTCGGCAGCAGGATGTCGCCGCGCGGCTCGTTCGGCTTCGGCTCCAGCGCGAACCGGATGTCGTAGCCCTGTCCGACCGCGTAGTCGGCGATCACGTCGAGGCCCTCTTTGTACCGGTCGAGCGCGGCGCGAACGTCCTTCGCCGCATCGGATTCGGCGCCCTCGCGGCCGCCCCACAGGACGTAGGTCTGCGCGCCGAGTTCGGCGGCCAGGTCGAGATTGCGGCGGATCTTCGTCAGCGCGTACCGGCGGATGTCGCGGTCGTTGCTGGTCAGCGCTCCGTCCTTGAACACCGGGTGGCTGAACAGGTTCGTCGTGGCCATCGGCACGCGCAGCCCGGTTTCGGCCAGCGCCTTCCGGAACCGGGCGATCGCGGTGTCGCGGTCCGGCTCGGTGGCGAGCAGGTCGTCGTCGTGGAACGTGACGCCGTACGCGCCGAGTTCGGCGAGTCGGTGCACGCTCTCGACCGGGTCCAGCGGCGGGCGGGTGGCCACGCCGAACGGGTCGGCCGCGGGCCAGCCGACGGTCCACAGCCCGAACGAGAACTTGTCCTCCGGGGTTGGGGTGTAGTCGGGCATGCGCCGTCCCTTCATTTAGTTCACGATGTAGACTAAATAGTGCGCTGCGGCCGCCCCGGCCGTCAAGGGAGGACGGATGACCCAGCCGGTCCGGCACGACGCGATGCGAGCGCGGAACCTCGAACTGGTGCTCGGCGAGATCAGTCGCGGCGGTCCGGTCACCCGCGCCGCGCTCGCCGAACGGACCGGGCTGACCAAGTCGACGGTCTCCACTTTGGTCGGCGCGCTGCTGGAGGCCGGCTTCCTGGCCGAGCAGGCGGCCGTGCGGGCGGGGGAACGCGGCCGCCCCGGCGTCGAGGTTTCGCTGAGCGGCGCGCGGCTGGCCTCGCTGGGGCTCGAGATCAATGTGGACTACCTGGCCGCGTGCGTGCTCGACCTGACGAGCACGGTGCGGCGGGCGGTGCGCCTTGAGCGAGACAACCGGCGAGAACCCGCGTCCGAGGTGCTTCGTGCGGTGGCCGAGCTGGCGGCTTCGACGCTGGCCGAAGCACGCGAACTCGGTCTGACGGTGGCGGGAGCCGTGCTCGCGGTGTCCGGTCCGGTGCGAGACGGCGTGGTGCTGAGCGCGCCGAACTTGGGATGGCAGAACGTTCCGGTCGTACTGGACCTGCCGCTGCCGGTGTCGGTCGACAACGAGGCCAATCTGGGTGCCCTCGGCGAGCTGTGGTTTGGCGCCGGGTCGGCGGATTTCCTTTACGTGTCCGGGGAAATCGGCATCGGCGCGGGTTTGGTTGTCGGCTCCAGGCTGTTTCGCGGCACCGGCGGCCTGGCGGGGGAGCTGGGGCACGTCCTGGTGTCGCCGGCCGGTCCTGCCTGCCGCTGCGGTGCGGTCGGCTGCCTGGAGACCTACGCCGGCCAGGAGGCGATGCTGGCCGCGGCCGGAGTCGGGACTGTCGACGAGTTCGCCGCCGCGTTGGCCGGGGAGGACGCAGCAGCGCTGTCCGCCGCTGCCGCCGCCGGAGAAGCGCTGGGACTGGCTCTCGCGTCGGCGGTCAATCTGATGGACGTCGACCGGGTGGTGCTGGGCGGCGTCTTCGGGCGGTTGTTCCGCTGGCTGGCACCGGCGGCGGAGGCGGTGCTGACCGCGCGGCTGGGCTCGCTGCGCGGCTCGGTGCCGGTGCTGAGCCCGTCAGCGCTCGGCGATTCGGCGGCCACGCTGGGCGCCGCTGGTCGCACCGTCCACCGGGTACTGGCCGACCCGGCGCCGTTCCTGTCCTGATCGCGAACCCGGCGCGGGGCTGTCTTGCGTCCGTTCGGGCGATCCGCTTTGTGCCCTCTCGCGTAGTTCTGGCCGTACATGTTAGGAAAGATTCCTAACTAATGGAGGTCGACATGCGCAAGGCGATGGTGCTCACCGCGGCGGCGCTCGCGGTCGCGGGGGCAGTGCCGGCGGTGGCGATGACCAGCGACGGCGCGGAGCCAGCCGGATGGCAGCCGAAGGCCCGCAACATCGTCTACCTCCAGGGCGACGGCATGGGCGCGGCGCAGCGGGAGTTCATCCGGCTGGCGACCGTGGGCCGCGCGGGCGACCTGGCGATGAACCGGCTTCCGGTGACCGGCCTGGTGCACACCGACCCGGCCGACCGGAACGAACTCGTCACCGATTCGGCGGCCGCGGCCACCGCGCTGGCCACCGGGCACAAGACGGTCAACGGTGCGGTCGGCCAGGACCCGCAGGGCCGCCGTCTGCTGACCGTGCTGGAACAGGCGAAGCGCGCCGGCAAGTCGACTGGTCTGGTCACCACGGCGCAGATCACCGGCGCGTCGCCGGCCGCGTTCGCCTCGCACGTGCCCTCGCGCGACCTGCAGAGCGACATCGCCAAGCAGTACCTCACCGAGAGCCGTCCGGAAGTCCTCCTCGGCGGCGGCGAGGACTGGTGGCTGCCGAAGGGCGAGCCGGGCGCGTGGCCGGACAAGCCGGGCGAGGAAAGCCGCGGCACGCACGGGAATCTCATCGAGCAGGCGCAGCGGTCCGGATACACCTACGTGCGCAACGCCAGCGAACTCGCCGCGACGCACGCGCCGCGCCTGCTCGGCCTGTTCGCCAACGAGGACATGGTCGACTACGGTCCGGACGGCAAGGGCGCGTACCAGCCGAAAGTCCCGCTGCCGGTGATGGCGAAGAAGGCGCTCGACACGCTTTCGGCGAACCCTCGCGGGTTCTTCCTTTTCCTGGAAGAGGAAGGCATCGACGGAATGTCGCACGAGAACAACGCGCACGGCGTACTCGACGCGGGCCGGGCACTCGACGCGACGGTCGCCGAAGTGCTCCGCTTCACCCGCTCGCACCCGGACACGCTGGTCGTCATCGGCGGTGACCACGAGACCGGCGGCCTGGCCATCGAGAACGCCGACGGCCCGCCGAAGGGGGACGAGGACGGTCCGTTCCCGGTGCCCGGGACCAACCTCTCGCTGGTCGTCGACTGGACGACCGGCGACCACAGCGGCGTGCCTACGCCGGTCACCGCGACCGGCCCGGGCTCGGACCGGCTGGACGGGACGATCGACAACACCGGCGTGTACCGCGCGATGGTGGCGGCGGCGCGGCTGGATTGATCGCGGGCCAGTCGCGGGCGAAACCGTCCCCGGTGTCCTCTGTGGACGAACCGGGCCCGCGGCTGACCTCGTCGAGTGTGCCGGACGCATAAGGGAGAGGTTCCTCCGCGATCCCTGCCGGGCGTCAGCCGGCTTCCGCGAGCCGTGCCAGCTGGCTGGTGACCGTTCCCCAGCCGTCGGCGAACCCGAGGTCAGCGTGCCGGTCCCGGGCGGCCGGGTCGGCGTGCCGGACGAGCACCCGGTAATCGGTGCCGTCCGGGTGGTCGAGGAAGACGATCTCCGCGGTCATCGCGACCGGTGCCGGATTCGCCGGACGCCAGCCGCTGTCGAGCGCGTTGGTGAAAACCAGCCGCTCGTATTCGTCCACCACCAGGAAACACGCGTCGAGGTGCGGCCCGAACGCCGCACCGTCCTCGCTCATCCGCGTGACGAACGCGCCGCCGGCGCGGACGTCCAGCCGCTCCACCCGGCAGCGCAACGGTGCGGGGATCCACCACCGCGCGAGGCTGGTCGGATCGGTCCAGGCGTCCCAGACGCGTTTGCGCGGCGCGCGGATCACGCGGTCGAGCGACAGGTCGAGATCGGGATTCACAGCGTTTCCTCCTGGCTGGTGACGAACTGCTCCAGCCGGTCAGCGCGGCCGGCCCAGACGCGCCGCTGTTCGGCGAGCCAGTCCTCGACGAGCGCGAACCGCTCGCGATTGAGCTCGCACGTACGCACCCGGCCGGATTTGACTGTCCGGATCAGACCGTGGGACTCGAGCATCCGAACGTGCTTCATGAACGAGGGCAATGTCATCGGCGCCTCGCGCGCCAAGTCTCCGACGCTCGCCGGTCCCTGCCCCAGTCGCCGCACTACGGCCCGCCGGGTGGGATCGGCGAGCGCGGTGAAGACACCGTCGAGCACGGTTGAATACTGAGCCATGAGGCTAAGTATTGCGCTGGCGGATGGTTAGCGCAAGGGCTAAGTGTTGGCGGGCGGGCGGCTGAGACGGCGGCGCGGGTGAACGTTCCCCATCGGATCACTGGATCTGGGTCGCGGAAAGATCTGCTCGGCCGCTGCGGGAACCCGGGTGCCTCCGCCCCTCGCGAGCCCGTGAAAACAACTCGGGCCGCGTCCGAAAGACGCGGCCCGGGTGCGTGGCAACCGAGGGAGTCGAACCCTGCGCGGCGTATGACGGCGGCGCCCCTGACCGGCCCTGACCCTTCGGCGGGCGACGGCTGCCTTGCTTACTCGGATTTAACGCCTGCCCCCGGCCAGGAATTCCCGTCGCCCGCGGTTCACCCGAAAGCCTCAGTCCGGCTGGCACAGCTGGCCGGTCAGCGTCTCTTCGGCCCACCGCTCCCACTTCGCGCCCGACCACGCCCGCTCCCGCGTGAACACCAGGTACAGCTCCGGGCTGAGTACCCCGTACAACACGTCCGCCGCGTGCTTGGCGGACACGCCTTCGCGTGCGCCCGGCTTTGTGATCAGCGACTTCGCGGCCGCCTGCTGCACCGTGTAGCGCGGGTCCCGGTCCGGCCACAGTGCCGGGATCTCCGGATCGGTCGCGGTCGCGGCGGCGATCACCGGGATGACTGGCGCGACTCGCTCCAGCACGCGGCGGGTGCCGCGGACGTGCAGGCGGACCTGCGCCGCCGCGGACGGTGCGGACAACGCGGACTGAAACCACTCGCGGCTCATCGTGTCGATCGGCTCGGCGTCGCCCGCGATCGTCGTGTCGACGACGTCTTTGAACAGGGTGCGCTTGTTGCCGAAGACGAAGTAGATCGTCTGCACCGCGACCCCGGCCCGCGCCGCGACGTCTTGCAGGCTCGTGGCCCCGTAGCCCTTTTCGGCGAACAGTTCGCCGGCCGCGGCGACGATCTTCGCGCGGGTCAGCCGGGATCGCTCGGACTTGGCAGTGCTCATGGAACGGAGTATATCTCTAGAGTGAAACACTAGAGTTTGACTCTAGTAACGGAGGAGGAAGAGCATGGTGCTGAGCAAGGAAGAGCTGGCGGTGCGCGACGAACTGGCGGCCTACTACGAGGCCGGACGGCCGCCGTGGGACTCCGGGATCACGCCGCCCGAGCTGGTCGAGCTGGTGGCTGCCGAGCCCGCCGGGCGGGCGCTCGAACTCGGCTGCGGGACCGGAACGAACGCGGTCTATCTGGCCGAACACGGCTGGGACGTGGTTGCGGTCGACTTCATCGAAGAGGCGGTGCGGCGGGCACGGGCGAAGGTCGAAGCGGCCGGCGCGGCGGTCCGGGTGGTGCACGGCGACGCCACGCGGCTGGACGAAGCGGCGGTGGGCGACGGGTTTTCGCTGGTGTTCGACCTGAGTTGCTACTGCGGCATTCCGCCGCACCGCCGCGACGCGTACGCGGCAGGCGTCACCGCTGCGGCGGCGAAGGGTGCGCGGCTGCTGATGTTCGGGTACGGGCCGGACGCCTTGCCGGACCTGATCTCCGGAGTCACCGCGGACGAGCTGCGCACCCGGTTCGCCGGCTGGGACCTGGTCGACGTCACGCCCGGCACGAACCCGTTCCCCACGTTCTGGTTCACCCTCCGCCGGCGCTGATTTTCCGCGAATCCGGCTTCACCCGGCCAACCCGGGCTGGCAGGCTGGGCGGATGGACGATCTTCTCCTCCGCCGCGTCCGGATCGGGCTGCGGGGCCGGCTCGCCGACGTCCGGGTGCGCGACGGCGTCGTGACCGCCGTCGAAGCGCCCGGCGCCGGTGACGGGTTCGCGGCGCGGGTGCTCGACGGGCACGGCGGCACGCTGCTGCCTGGTCTGGTGGACGCGCACGCGCACCTCGTGCAATGGGCCGCGTTCCGCCGCCGCATTCCGCTCGGCGAGGCGAAGTCGGCGGCCGGCGCGGTCGAGCTGCTGATGGAGAAGCTGCTGGCCGGTCCGGCGCAGGACCTGGTCGTGGGAGTGGGCTTCCGCGACGGGCTGTGGCCGGACCGGCCGCACAAAGATCTGCTGCAGCGGGCGCTTCCCGGCCGGGCCGTCGCGCTGTTCAGCGCGGACTTGCACACGCTGTGGCTCAGTCCGGCGGCCCTGCAGCTGATCGGCCGTGACCATCCGACTGGAGTTCTGCTCGAAAACGACTGCATGAGCGCCACCGCCGCGCTGCCGTCCGCGCCGGTGGAGGTCCAGGACGAATGGGTCGCGGACGCACTGGCCGCCGCGGCCCGCCGGGGAGTCACCTCGGTGGTCGACTACGAATACGCCGACACGGTCGCCGACTGGACCCGGCGCGCGGAAGGGCAGCGGCCGCTCGCCCGGGTTTCCTGCGTCATCGCCCGGTATCTGCTGGACGAGACCATCCAAAGAGGACACCGGACCGGCGACGTCCTCCAAGCGGGCGACGGCCTGCTGAGCGTAGGCCCGTTCAAGCTGTTCGTGGACGGATCGCTCAACACTCGCACCGCCTACTGCCACCAGCCATACCCGGGATCCGGCGAGACCGGGCTGCTGGAGTTGCCGCCCGAAGAGCTGGTGCCGTTGCTGCGCCGTGCCTGCGAGCACGGGCTGCTGCCCGCGGTGCACGCGATCGGCGACCACGCCAACACGATCGCGCTCGACGCGTTCGCCGAGACCGGCTGTCCGGGAAGGATCGAACACGCGCAGCTCCTGCGTCCCGAAGACGTGCCGAGGTTCGCCGCGCTCGGGCTGGTGGCGAGCGTGCAGCCCGCGCACCAGCCCGACGATCGCGACGTCGCCGACCGGCATTGGCCCGGCCGCACCCATCGCGCGTACGCCTACCGTGCGCTGCTCCAATCCGGTGCCCGGCTGGAATTCGGTTCGGACGCGCCGGTGGCGCCGCTCGACCCGTGGGACGGCATCGCGGCGGCGGTCGGCCGGACCGACGACGAGCGCCCGCCGTGGCATCCCGAGCAGGCTATTCCGCTCGAAGACGCGCTGGCCGCTTCGTCGGGAGGCCGGCGCGGAGTGCGGGTCGGCGATCCGGCCGACCTGGTGCTCACCGCGGCTGACCCGAGTGGACTGTCGACAAAGGAACTCCGGGAAATGCCGGTCTCCGCGACGATCCTCGCCGGACGCCCGACGTACCTGGCCTAGACCGCGGTGCGTCGCCGCTGCCTCACTTGCCGTGCGGGTCCGCGGCGTTCAGCGCCGCCACCACCTGGGCGTAGTCGCCGCGCGCCTCGCCGTAGCGGAGGAACTTGACGTTCTCCACCTGGATTTCGGTCGCGTCCGGCTGGGTTTCCAGCAGCGTCATCACCTCGGCCACGAAATCGGCCAGCGGCATGGCGAACTCGCTTTCCTCCTGGCCGGGCAGCAGCGCGGTGCGCACGGCCGGTGGTTCCAGCTCGACGATCTTGACCGTGGTGTCGGCGAGCTGCAGCCGCAGCGATTCGCTGAGCAGGTGGATCGCCGCCTTGGACGCGTTGTAGCTCGGCGTGGCCTTGAGCGGTGCGAACGCGAGCCCGGACGAGACGGTCAGGATGGTCGCGTCCGGCCGGGTCTGCAGGTGTTCGACGAAGGCGGCGATCAGCCGGATCGGGCCGAGCACGTTGGTGGTCACGACCGCTTCCGCGCTGTCCAGAAAGGACTCCGGCCGGTGCCAGTCCTCGACCTGCATGATGCCGGCCATCGGGACCAGCACGTTCAGGTCCGGGTGCTTGGCCAGCACCTCCTTGGCGGCGGCTTCGATGCTGGCCGGGTCGGCGGTGTCGATCCGCACGGTGTCCAGGCCGGGGTGATCGGCGGCGATCCGCGTGAGCAGCTCGGTGCGCCGTCCGCCGACGATGACGGTGTTGCCCTTGGCCTGCAGCTCGAGCGCGAGGGCGAGGCCGATGCCGCTGGTCGAGCCGGGGATGAAGACGGTGTTTCCGCTGATGTTCATGCCATTGAGTCTCGGCCGGGGACGGCGGTCGCGGCAGAGAGCGGACATCGGGGGATCGGCGATCCCTGGCTGGCGTGCCGGAGCGGCCGGATACTGGACACATGGACCGAGCTGAGCTGGCCGCTTTCCTGCGCAACCGCCGCGAGGGCTTACGGCCGGGCGACGTGGGGTTGCCGGTCGGCGCGCGGCGGCGGGCATCCGGTCTGCGCCGCGAAGAGGTCGCCGCGCTCGCGGCGATGTCGACCGACTACTACACCCGGTTGGAACAGCAACGCGGACCGCAGCCGAGCGAGCAGATGCTGGCCGCGCTCGCTCGCGCGCTGCGGCTGACCGACGACGAACGCGACTACCTCTTTCGCATCGCCGGTCGCAACGCGCCGTCTCCGGTGCTCGCGGCGACGCACGTCGCGCCCGCGCTGATGCGGGTGCTGGACCGGCTGTCCGACACCCCCGCGCTGATCCTGTCGAACCTGGGCGAGGTGCTGGTGCAGAACCGGCTGGCCGAGGCTCTGTACGGGGACCGGTCGCAGTACACCGGTCTGGCCCGCAGCGAGATCTACCGGTGGTTCACGAACCCGGAAGAACGGCAGGTCTACCCGGTGGACGACCAGGACCGGCAGGGCCGGGCGCTGGTGGCGAGCCTGCGGATGGCGCACGGGTCGATGGGCCCGCAGTCGCGCGCGGGCGAGCTGGTGCGGGCGCTGCGCCGGGAGAGCCCGGAGTTCGTGCGGCTGTGGGAGGACCACGAGGTGGCGCAGCGGTTCGCCGACCACAAGGTGCTGCTGCACCCGCAGCTGGGCGAGATCGAGGTGGACTGCCAAGTGCTGTTCACCGAGGACCAGTCGCAGGCGCTGCTGGTGCTGACCGCGCCGCCCCGCAGCGAGGCGTTCGAGAAGATCCAGCTGCTCGCGGTGCTGGGCAACGAGCAGTTCGCCGGTTAGCGGGGGAGCGGCCCGGTGTATTCGTCGCGGGCCTTCTCGACCGACGGCAGGTGTTCGTCGGTCCACTCGGCGAGCGCGGCGAACACCGGCGCGAGGCTCCGGCCGAGTTCGGTGATTTCGTATTCGGCGCGCGGCGGCACCTCGGCGTAGTAGTGCCGGTGCACCAGACCGTCTCGTTCGAGCTGGCGCAGCCGCTGGGTGAGCACCTTTCCGGTGGCGCCGAGCTGCCGTTCGAGCTCGACGAACCGGAGCGGTCCGTCCTGGTTGAGCAGCCAGAGGACCGGCGTCGTCCACCGGCTGAACAGCAGGTCGACGGCCGGGCTGATCCGGCACGCGGCGACCGGGCCGGCACCGGTCTGGTCGAGGGCGGTCACGGGCGCTCCAATACTTTCCAGGGGGAACCTACTGTACGGCCGGTTTTAGCCTCGCCGTACCGCTTTCGCACGGGAAGCGGGAACTGGCTGAGGAGAGAACCTTGATCGTCGTCACTGGGGCAACCGGGAATGTCGGCCGGCTGCTGGTCGAGTCGCTGGCCGAGGCGGGCCATGAGGTCACGGCCGTTTCGCGCGGGGTGAGCTCGCCGGTGCCGGAACGGGCCGGCGTCACGCCGATGGTCGCGGACCTGTCCGACGCGGGCAGCCTGACACCCGCGGTTAAGGGCGCGGACGCACTGTTCTTGCTGGTCTCCGGCGCGGGAGCGCACGTGGACGGGGAGGCGGTGCTGCGTACGGCGGCGGACGCCGGGGTCTCGCGGGTCGTCCTGTTGTCCTCGCAAGCGGCAGGCACCCGGCCGGAGGCGGTTTCGCACGCCCCGCTGGCCGCGTTGGAGCAGGTGGTGCGGAGTTCGGGTCTGGAGTGGACAGTCCTGCGCGCGGGCGGGTTCACCACCAACGCGTTCGCCTGGATTCCGTCGATTCGGGCACAGGGCAAGGTTTTCGCCCCGTATGGCGATGTCGCGCTGCCCGCGGTCGATCCGCTCGACCTCGCCTCGGTCGCGGCCGCGGCGTTGACCGGCGGGGTGCATGCGGGCCGGACTTATGTCTTGACCGGGCCGGAAGCGACCAGCCCACGCCAGCGGACCGGGATCCTGGGCGACGTGCTGGGCGTCGACCTGGAGTTCGTCGAGCTGGGGCCCGACCAGGCGCGGGAGCAGATGCTGCGGCTGATGCCGGCACCGGTCGCGGACGGGACGCTCGAGATCCTCGGGCAGCCGACGCCGGAGGAGGTCCGGGTTAGCCCGGACGTGGCCGCGGTGCTGGGACGGGAGGCGACGTCGTTCGCGGCGTGGGCGGAGCGCAGCGCCGCGGACTTTCGCTGAAACGGCGGACATCGCTTCGGCTGCCGTCCGTGAAGGGAACATTCCGGGACTCTGAGTCCCTCAATGTTCCCTTCACGGCCCGGCCCGGTCAGAAGCCAACGGTCTTACGGTTTGCGCGCCACCCCGGCCAGGATCACCGAATGCGCCGGCGACGGGAACTCCACCTGCGGCGCACCCGCGCCGGACTCCTCCGGACGCCACGACGGCGTCCAGGTGAGTCCCGGTTCGATCATCTCGAACGGCCCGAACAGCGCCTGGATCTCCGCGCGCGAACGCCAGATCACCGGGCTGCTGGACCGGTCGTACATCTGCTTCAGCTCGACCAGTCCAGTGCCGACCTCGGCCGGCACCCCCTCGTCGGTGATGTGCGAAACGGCCAGGAACGAGCCGGACGGAAGCAGGTCCCGGTAGCGCGCGACGACGGACGGGCCGAGGTCGTCGGTGCTGCCGCTGTCCTCGGCGGGCGGCTGCTGGACGTGCAGCACCGCGATCAGCAGCAGCGCGACCGGCTGCTCGACGTCGATCACTCCGGTGCCGGCGATTTTCTCCCAGAGGCCCTCGGGATCGCGCATGTCGGCGTGGATCACCGCGTGCCGGTCGAGATCGCCGGACTCGCGCAGCAGCGTCTCCGAGTGCGCGACGGCGACCGGCTCGTAGTCGACGTAGCAGACGCGGGCTTCGCCGGGCGCGACCTCGTCGGCGACCTGGTGCGCGTGGCCCATGGTGGGCACGCCGGAGCCGATGTCGACGAACTGCCGCACGCCCTGTTTCACCAGATGCCGCACGACGCGGTGCAGGAACAGCCGGTTGGCCCGGGCGATCGGGCGGATCAGCGGGAACTCGCGGATCACCTCGTCGGCGAACTGCCGGTCGATCGTCCAGTTGGTGGTGCCGCCGAGGTAGTAGTCGTACACCCGGGCCACGCTCGGGTGGTCGAGGTCGACCCCGGGGGGCGGGAAGGGTTCGTCGGCCACCGAGGGGGCTCCTTTCGTCGGTGCGGGCGGGTCAGCGGGCGCAGCGGCTGGCCCACTCCTTCAGGAACAGCAGGGACTGCTCGCGGGTGAGAGTGCCCGCGAGCTGGGCTTCCCAGGACTCCTCGTAGGAGGCGAAGCCCTCTTGGTCGGCGGGGACCGTGATGAGCTTGACTTTGCTTTCCTGGTAGGCGAAATCGGTGAGGTCCGGCTGGGCGAACCGGAGGATGGTGAAATCCTCGTCCGGGTAGGCGGTCGCGTCTCGCGGGAGGATCCGGATGTCCGCGGTGGGCCGGGTTTCCAGCAGTCGCACCATGTGTTCGAGCTGGTCGAGCGCGACACTGGTCTTGCCGCCGAAGACGAGCTTCTCGATGCAGCTGTACTCGAGCATGAACACGACGCGCGGCCCCGGCCCGTCGAACATCCGCTGCCGCGCCTTGCGTTCGGCGACCCGGTCGGTGACCCGTTCCTGCCGGCTGGCCTGGAACTGGGCGAGCATGTAGTACTCCGACTGGAGCAGCCCCGGGACGCGGTTGCCGGTCCAGCTCAGGATTTCCGACGCCGCTTGTTCCTTCGCGAGGATCTCGCGGAACCAGTACGGCGTGATCATCCGGCGCTCGGCGCGCCGTGCGGACGGGTCGTTGGCCTCGTTGAGCTCGCGCAGCAGCGCGGCTTCGCCGGGCGGGATCCGCAGCAGGTCGATGATCTTCTCGAGGTCCTCGGGCCGGGTGCCCGCCTTCCCGCTCTCGATCTTCTGGATCTTCGGCTGCTTGCAGCCGATCCCGCCGGCCAGTTCGGACTGGGTCAGTCCGCGGTCGGTGCGCCAGCGGAGAATCCGGGCGCCGAGCCGGGAACGCTGGGTGCGCAGGGACGGCGGTGGCTGCCGGACGGGGGAGGTCACCAGGAGCTCCGCATTCATTCAGGGCCAGTGGGGGATCTCCGAGCATAATGCGCCGACCCGGCGAGCGATACGCCGGGTCGGTGTTTCCGGTGGCCGAATTTTTCCGCGGGTTCACCGCAATGCGGCCGTCGGTTCGGCAGTCATGCCTGGCAGGCCGCGTTGTTTCAGCTGTCGAATTCCCCGCGCCGGACGGCTTCGAGGAACTCGGCCCATTCGCCGCGGTCGAAGACCAGGACCGGGGAGCCGGCGATCTTGCTGTCCCGGACGCCGACGAACCCGCCGGAGCCGAGGTTCACTTCGACGCAGTTGCCGGAGTTCGGCCCGCAGGCCGAGGGTCGTTGCCAGGCGTGCTCGGGAAATCCGGCGCGGCTGGGCGCTGTCGTGCTCGGGTCGTGCGGGTGGTCAGTGTCCACGGCAAACCCTTCGTCGGGCGGTGGAATGGAATATTCCACCGAATGCGGAACGAGTTCGGAATATTCCTCATGGTAAGGGCGCTGCGCGATCTTCCCGGCGAGGTAACGGGAATTCACTCGAATGGACAGTGTGGCGCGCTCATGCTCGTGCTGGTGCATGAGCACTTTCTGTTCGGCGATGCAGAATTCGCGGTATTAGCGGCGGAGAGTTGAGTATTTCGTAGTTTCCTTGGCCGGACGATGCGGCGAGCGGTCTGTGTCGCGACGGAGCAACGCGATTGCTGCGGACGGTGCAGGCGTCCGCGCCGGCCGGGTGCGGTCACCGCCGGACGCGGTAGGACGAGGTCTCTCCGAGTTTCTCGTAGTCCTGCTGGACTTTGTCGAAGAATGCCGCCTTGGCGCGGGTGTAGTCGTCGTAGTCCGGGTCTTCCGCGTGCTCCCGGGCGAGCTCGACCTTGGTCGCTTCGTACGCCTGCCGCCCGGCCGGGTCGGCACGGAGCCAGTCCCGGAACAGCACGCTGTAGGACCACCAGGGGCTGCCCGTCCGGCGGACGTGCAGGATGGCCGGACCGGCCGGATCGGCACGGACGTAGAGACGTTTGCGGTATGCCTCGTCCGGTGCGAGACCAGGGTCTTTGACCGTGTCGCGGTGGACGCCGGGGGAGTCGGGCCGCGCGCCGCGGGCGGGCAGGAAGCCGGCGGTCGCGAGCACCGCGTCGAACCCGGAGCCCTCGACCGGCAGCGGATCGGCGCCGATCTGGAGATCGACGTACGGTTTGGCGCGCAGGCCGGGTACCGAGGTCGAACCGATGTGGTCGAAGGTCCAGATGTCGTCGGCGATTCCGCGGCTGAGCAATGCGTCCCGGACCCGGCGCAGCAGCCGCTCGGCGAGGACGCCGTAGCGCGGATCATGCGCGCGGAGCACTGCTTTCGGTGCCGGCGGCGCCTCCGCACCGGCGAGGAACCGGGCCAGCGGTTCGATCCGGTCACGCCACAGGCTGTCCACCGGCTCGTCGACGAGGGCATCCGCGTCCGGATCGGCTGAATCGTCGCCGATCACGAGCGCGGCCAGTCCGGGCCGGTCGACGATCGCGAGCGTCAGCCATCCGCGCTCGTCCAGCCGCGCGAGGCGGGCGGCCACCTGGCCCGCCTGGGGTCCCGACCGTATTTCGACTCGCAGCTCCGGCACGTCTCGCGTCCTCTCCGTCGGCGGCCACGCGGCCGCCGTCGAGGGTGCCACTCCTCGTCTCCCGGCGCCCGGCCCTGCCCGGCCGGGCGCCGGGAGCGCAGGACGCGGGCGACCCGTGCAATCCCGGCCGCCGGCGCCCGCTTCGGGGATGGTCAGAAGGACCGGGTTGGCTTGCGCCGCTTGCGGATCACCGCACCGGTCAGTCCGAGCGCCAGCCCGCCGGCCGCGCCGGTGCCGGCGATCGCGCCGGCTGCCGCGAAGACGATCGCGGCGGCTCCGGCGGTCAGGGCCAGCAGGACCACGATCACCTGCCACGTCTGCGTCGATCCGCTCATCGGCCGGGACGGCAGCGCCGCCGGCCGGGCGGTCCGGCGGAGGGCCGGCGTGTCCGGCTCGTGGAACGTGACGGTCACCCGGCGACGCTTCACGGCGACCCCCTCCGGCACGTCGCCGATCAGGTGCGAACGATCAGTCCAAGGATATGCCTGGCCTGCTTTTTCAGTGCCAGGACCGGTCATCGTAAGTCCCTTTCCAGGTGGTCGAAAAGATCGGAGAACACGGTTTTCCAGGTCGCATCCAGGTCGCTTCCGGAGAGCTGTCCATGATCGCGCTAAGAATGGAATATTCCACCATTAAAGTGGGCTCTGGCCTGCGGCAATGCCATCTTCTCATGCCCGGTGCCGACCGCGTCAACCCGGATCGGGAATTTCTTTCCGCGACCATCTCTGCCTGCTGTTTCCGGGATTGTCCGGGTGGTCGGGCGCTGCCCTCGTGGCCGTCGCCGAATGTCGACGCCGCTAACTGGATCGGGTGAAACGCTGACCCGGCCCAGGCTGCTACGGTGGTCGGCATCCGCCGATCGGGGAGGGCAGGGGGAGGGCATGGACGTACGCACGCTGGCGCGCGAGGAACGCCTCGACTTCGCCGACTTCCTGGAAACGCTGGCGCCGGGCCAGTGGGACCACCCGACCCTGTGTACCGGCTGGAACGTGCGCGCGGTCGTCGCCCACGTCGTGAGCTACGACGAACTGGACGGCCGCCAGCTCGCACGACGGTTCGCCCGCGCCCGGCTTTCCCTTGCGCGGTCGAATGAAATCGGCCTGGCGGAGTACCAGGTGCGCCCGCCCGAGGAGCTGATCGGGGTGATGCGCCGCCACCCCCAGCCCGGACGGCGGCTGGGCAAGTTCGGCGGCATGGTCGGTTTCCTGGACGGCTTGATCCACCAGCAGGACATCCGCCGCCCGCTGGGCCTGCCCAGGACGATCCCGGCGGCGCGCTTGCGCCGGGCGCTGGAGCTGTCGCTGCGCGCCCCGCCGGTCGGCGTCGCCCGCCGGCTGCGCGGCCTGCGCGCGGTCGCGACGGACGTGGACTGGGCCGTGGGCAACGGAATCGAGGTCCGCGGCCCAGGCGAGGCGCTCCTGCTGGCTCTCGCCGGCCGCGGGGCCGCCGCCGACGACCTGACCGGTCCGGGCGCGACGGTGCTGGCGAGCCGCACGACGGGGTGATCCGGCGCGACCGGGCTTGCGGGTGCAGTGGGGGCACCTGCCCTGAGTGCGAGTTCGGGAAGCGAAGCGATGCCTGGCGCCCTGTGCCTGGCAGGTCCCGTGCGGCGCTGTCCAGCGTCTCGCCTCGCCGCCGGCGCCCCGGAATCCGCGCGGCCGGAGCCAGGCAGGTGTCATCAACTGGTGACAGCTGGCTCGCCGAAATCCGGCTCGGTGCGTTGACGCACTCAGGATTTCCGTGCGGTTGCAGGAAAAATTGGCACCGTGATGATCACCCGGACCGGTGAGTTGCGTTACCGGCCGTCGACACGCCAAATAGGACTCCACGCACCACAAGGGGAGGAGTCCGGTGTTCAGATGGCAACAGGCGGAAGGGAAACGGCACGCGTTGGACGCGCCGTTCGCGCCGAGACCGGAGGAAACGTTCACCGCGCTCTGCGGAGTGGATGTCACGGTGGCTCGCCACGACATCCCGCAACTGGGCGGGCATTGGTTCGACCCGACGTGCGCCGAGTGCGCCGAGGAATGGTTGCGCAGGGCCGAGCAGGCACGGCGGGCGGCGGACCGGTGCCCGGCGTGAGCAGTCGAAGCACCCCGCCCGGCCAGCGTTGCGCGGTGCCGTCCCGGCCCACCGGGCCCGAACTGATGCAATGGATCCGCGACCTGCAAGCCTCACTGGCACTGGACCTCGCGTTCCTGACCCGGGCCTTGGACGAACGTTCGCCGCGTCCAGACGCCGTACGCGACCTCGGCGAACGGCTGCTCGACCTGGGCCAGGCCCTGCTCCGCCGCGCCGACCGGATGAACGAGGCCGTCCTGTCCAGCCTGCCCTCGCACGGATGGCTGCCCCAGGCGGGCGCACCGCGCACCGCTGCCCGGACGGCACACCAAGTCGGCCGCCGCCCGCTCCGGTGCGGGCCGGTGTATCTGGGGCTGTGCGGCGCCGCGTGCTTCCCGGTCTACGGCCGAGATCCGCACGACCGCACCAGCAGGTACGAACGATGCACCGAATGCCTGCGCAAAGCCGCCGCCCCCGCCCGGCCCTGACGATGCAACCTCAGCAAACCCCCGCCGCACCGCGCGACGGGCGCACCTTTCCCCCAACCACGCCCAAACCGCGACACACCATGAAAAACCACTCGCAACCCTGCATCACCAGCGCTTTTCCGGTTATCTGTACCCATGACCGACGACGACGCGCCGACCCGCAGCACCGAGCGCCTATTCCGCATCGCCATCACCCTGAAAGGACTGGACGGTGCCTTCCAGTTGATCGGCGCCCTAGTCCTGGCCTTCATCCCGGCCACCGCCGTCACCGGTCTTGCCAACGCGGTCATCACCCGCGACCTCCTCGGCGACCCGAACGGCACCCTCGCCCGTCACCTCGAACTGGCGGCCGAGCACTTCGCGGGCGGCGGTACCAAGACCTTCGCCATCGGCTACCTGCTGGCGCACGGCCTGATCAAACTCCTCCTGGTCTGGGCTCTGGCCCGCAAATGGCTCCGCGCCTACCCGGTCGCCATGCTCATCCTGGCCGCGTTCGTCGTCTACGAGCTCTACCGGGCGGTGCAGACCGGCTCGATCGCGCTGCCGTTCTTCGCCGCCCTGGACGCGCTGATCATCGTCCTCGTCTTCCGCGAGTACCGGGCACTCAAACACGCTCACGCCTGACCGGACTCAGGCGGCGGTCGGAAACCTCTCCGTCACCAGCGAAGCCGATTCCGAGCCCGGTTCCGGCACCACGGTCGGCGGTGCCTCCACGAACAACGCCGTCGCATTGTCGCGCCCGCCCAGTGCGATCGCCGTCGCCACCAGCGCGGAGGCACCGCGCGCCGGGTCGGCCAGGATCGAGTCGATCGTGGCCGGCGGCAGCACCTTGTGCACTCCGTCGCTGGTCAGCAGCAACCCGCCGGACGTCGTCGACGTCGTGCCGATCTCCTCCGGCCGCGCGGTCCGCACGCTGGTGGTGACCAGGTGCTCCATGCGCGGCGAGTACGGCTGATGCCGGGACCGGAAGTACTCGGCCATCGTGTGGTCCTGGGTCAGCTTGTGGATCATCGACCCGTCCCACGCGTACGCTCGCGCGTCCCCGACCCACGCGATCTGGTACCCGCCTTCGAACGGCATCGCGACCACCAGCACCGCGTCCCCGGTGCCGCCCAGGCGCTGCAACGCCTCCTGCGCCGCCAGGATCGCCCGGACCGGACCGGCCGACAACGGGGTGCGCGCGGCTGCCGCGGCGGCGACCTGTGCGGCCCGTCCGGCCCCGGGATCGTCGCCGACCCCGTCGGCGAGGGCGAAGGTGATCCCGCGCGCCCCGGCGGCCGCGTACGCGCTCACCGCGTCGGCATTGCGCGCCCGTGGTCCTTGCTCGCTCGCGGTGTGCCAGCGTGGGTATCCGGCCATCGTGACCTCCCGGACGTTCGCGGCGGATGACTCTCCGTGCTTCCCAGAATGCGCCTTCTTCCTGGGAGGAGGCTGAGGATTCCCCAACTCACCGGGTGAGCTGGTAAACAGTTTCGGCGCCGACCGTGGTCGCGGTGAAGTTCGCGGCCACCCATTCGCCGATATCGCTGGATCCGCCACCCGGGCCGCCGCGGCCGCCGTCGACGTAGTAGGCGATCTCGCCCGCCGCGACGTACTGCTTGAACTGCGCCAGCGTCGGGGCCGGATCGCTGCCGTCCCAGCCGCCGATGCCGATCACCGGTTTGCCGCTCGCCAGTTCCAGGCTCGCCGCCGATTGCGAACCGGTCGTCGCGGCCGCCCACTTGGTCGTCGTGCTGGCCAGCAACTGCGCGACGGCGCCGCTCGTCTCGTCCATGCCGCCGCCGAAACCGCGCGTCCCGGTGGTCCGCGGGCCTGAAACAGGGATGGAACCGTTGTGCGACAAGGAAGCCGTCTCCAGCGCATACCCGGCCGTCGACATTCCGAGGGTCGCGACGACCGTCACCGCCACGCCGATCAGCACCGTCCGCGCTCGGGGCAGCCCGACCACCACGACGGTGCTCACGAGCAACCCGAGCAGGACGACGATCCATCGCAACGCGGGCAGCCAGTCCGGCGTGCGATCGAGGAGAACGAAGTCCCACCCCGCGGTCGCCGCGATCATCCCGCCCAGCGTCAGCCTCGGCGCGAGGTGTGCCCGGCCATGCCACAGCGCGCGCCCGGAAATCGCGACCAGTGCGGCGATCGCGGGCGCGAGCTGCACCGAGTAGTACGGGTGCACGGTGCCGCTCATGAAGCTGAAAACCAGCCCAGTCACCAGCAGCCAGCCGCCCCAGACCAGCAGCGACGCACGCGTCCGGTCGGTGCGCACGGCCCTCCGGGTGAACCACAGGCCGGCCGCCAGGCCGATCAGCGCGGCGGGCAGCAGCCAGGAGATTTCGGTGCCGAAGCTCGCGCCGAACATCCGCCCCAGGCCGGAACTCCCGCCGAACGCGGTGTTGCCGGCACCCATTCCGCCGCCCATGCCACCGCCGCCGTTGCCCTGGCCGCCGAAGATCCGGCCGAGCCCGTTGTACCCGAGCGCCAGCTCCAGCAGGCTGTTCCCGGTCGACCCGCCGATGTACGGACGCGAAGCCGCCGGCCACAGCTGCACCAAAGTCACGAACCAGCCCGCGGACAGGACCACTGCCGCGCCCGCCGCGAGCAGGTGCAGGAATCGTTTGCCCAGTCCGGCCGGCGCGGCGACCAGGTACGCCAGTGCGAACGCGGGCAGCACCAGGAACGCCTGCATCATCTTCGTCAGGAACCCGAAACCGAGTGCCACACCGGCGAAAACGAGCCACTTCGGGCTGGCCTTCTCGATCGCCCGCACCGTGCAGTACGCGCCGGCGATCAGCAGCAGCGTGAGCAGCGCGTCCGGGTTGTTGAACCGGAACATCAGCGCGGCGACCGGGGTCAGCGCCAGCATCGCCCCGGCGAGCAACCCGGGCAGCGGGCCGGAAACGCGGCGCACCGTCAGGTACAGCAGCCCGACCGCGCCGACGCCCATCAAGGCTTGCGGTGCCAGGACGGTGAAGCTGGAGAATCCGAAGATCCGGGCGAATGCCGTCCCCACCCACAATGCGGCGGGCGGTTTGTCGACAGTGATCACGTTCCCGGCGTCGAGCGAGCCGAACAGCCACGCCTTCGCGCTCTGCGTGCCGGATTGCACGGCCGCCGCGTAGAAGGAGTTGCCGAACCCGGATGCGGTCAGGTTCCAGAAGTACAGGACAGCGGTCAGCGCCAGGAGACCGAACACCGACGGCCGGACCCAGCGCGGCCGGGCGGGACCGCGCGCCGGGGCGCCCGGGGCAGGGTGGCGGCGGGTCAGGACAGTGGTCACGAAGGCTCCTCGGCGGCGGCACGGCGCGGGTTGAAGACCCACCCGCGCAAGAGCAGGAAGCGGAGCACGGTGGCGGCGAGGTTCGCCAGCACGAGCACGACGGTCTCCAGCACCAGCCCGGGATGGGTGGTGTGGTTGAGCAGGAAGAGCGAACCGCTGGTCAGCGCCAGTCCGAGACCGAACACGATCAGCCCTTCGAACTGGTGCCGCCCCGCTCCGGCTCGCCCGCGCACGCCGAACGTCACGCGCCGGTTGACCGCGGTGTTCGCGATCGCGGTGACGAGCAGCGCGGTGAAATTGGCGGCCTGCGCGCCGGCCATTGTCCGCAGCAGCAGGAAAAGCAGCAGGTACGCGACGGTGCTGGCGACGCCGACCGCGGCGAACCGCACGAGCTGCTTGACCAGGCTGGGGGACACGCCGGCGGCCTCCACTCCGATCGGTTCGCGGCCGAGCTGTTCGCGCAGCCGGTGCACCGGGATTTCGCCGGTGAGGGTGGCCCGGGTGACTCGCGCGATGCCCTTGAGGTCGGCGGTCGCGGTGGCGATGAGATCGACCGACGAATCCAGGTCGTCGACCCAGTCCACCGGCACCTCGTGGATCCGGAGTCCGGCGCGCTGGGCGAGGACGAGCAGTTCGGTGTCGAAGAACCAGCCGGTGTCTCGCACGTGGGGGAGCAGCGCGCGGGCGACGTCGGCGCGGATCGCTTTGAACCCGCATTGCGCGTCGGAGAACTTCGCGGCGAGCGTGCCGCGCAGAATCAGGTTGTAGCAACGGGAAATGAACTCGCGCTTCGGGCCGCGCACCACGCGAGCGCCTCTCGCCAGCCGGCTGCCGATCGCTACGTCCGAGTGCCCGGACAGCAGCGGCGCGACGAGCGGGTCCAGCGCGGCGAGGTCGGTCGACAGGTCGACGTCCATGTAGGCGAGCACGGCCGCGTCGGAGGCGGACCAGACGGTGCGCAGCGCCCGGCCTCGGCCCTTCTCGTCCAGGTGGCGCACCGTGACCTCGGGGAACTCCCGGGCCAGGCGTTCGGCGACGGCGAGAGTCTTGTCCGTGCTCGCGTTGTCCGCGACGGTGATCCGGTACGGATACCCGGCGCGTTCGGCGAGGTGCGCCCGGAGCCGGCGGATGCACCGCTCCAGGTCGGTTTCCTCGTTGTAGACCGGGATGACGACGTCCAGCACGGGCTGAGGCCCGCCAAGGCCGACCGGTGTCGTGCCGGGCCGCGGTGCGCCGCTGCGGGAGGGGGCGGTGGCGTTCATGGCTGCTACCGTCGTCCGCTGGGCTTTGGCGGCCATGTGGTGTTCCTGTGGCTGTCCTGTGCGAACGCGCGTCTCGGCCGCGCAAACGGAACTCAGCCAGCCAGGTCGTACACCGCCACCCCGTCCACTGTGGTCGATCGGTAGTTTTCCGCCACCCACTGCGCGATCTGCTCGGCGTTGTCGCTGCCGCTGCTGCTGGCCCCGCGCATCGTCATGCCCTCGCCGAGGAAATAGCGGATTTGCCCGTCTCGGACGTACTGCTCGAACTGCTCCAAGGTCGGGTACGGGTCGGTGCCGTTGAATCCGCCTACCGCCAGCACCGGTTTGCCGCTGCCGAGCTGATACCCGGCCGCGTTGTTGGACCCGACCGTCGCTGCCGCCCACCGGTGGTTGCCGGACTGCTGCAGCAACGCGGTGAGGTTCGGTCCCGCCTCGGACGCACCGAGCAGCCCGCCCGCACCGCCGCCGAACATGCGCCTGGTGCTAGGACCGGCAGACGGGATCGCGCCGCTGTGCGGGGTCGCCGCGGTAGCGACGCTGTACGCGCCGGTCCCGGCGAGCAGTACGACCAGCCCGAGGACGGCGGCGATCCGGCCGAACTGCTGGACGAAAAACAGGGCGATGGCGGAGAAAATCCCGAGGACGAGCACCGTCGGAGCGAGCCACGGCTGCCACGAACCGTTCAGCAGCAGGTACGAGGTCACGGTCGTCAGCGCGACTCCGCCGCTGAGCAGGCCGATGGCCGTCGGGTCGCGGCGGATCCGCCACAGCTGGACCGCGGCGATGCCGACCAGCGCGGCGATCGCCGGGGCCAGCGCGACGGTGTAGTAGGGGTGGATGATGCCGCCCATGAAGCTGAACACCGCCGCGGTGATCAGCAGCCAGCCGCCCCAGAGCAGCAGCGAGGCGCGACCGCGGTCGGTACGAGGCGCGCGGCGGGTGAACCACAGCCCTGCCGCGAGCCCGAGCACCGCGGCGGGCAACAGCCAGGCGATGCCGCCGGCCATTTCGCTGCCGAACAACCGGAACAGCCCCGTGCTGCCCCACCCGCCGCCGCGGCTGCCGCCGACGCTGCCGGTCTCGTCGCCGGTGATCCGGCCGAAACCGTTGTACCCCAAGGTGAGTTCGAGGAGGCTGTTGTGCTGCGACCCGCCGATGTAGGGCCGGTCCGCGGCCGGCCACCACGCCACCGCCGCGAGGTACCAGCCAGCGGAGGCGACGATCGCGCCCAGCCCAGCGAGCAGATGCAGCAACCGCTTGCCAACCGGTGCCGGCGCCGCGACGAGGTAGGCCAGCGCGAACGCGGGCAGCACCAGAAAAGCTTGCAGCATCTTGGCGAGGAAACCGAATCCGACCGCGACTCCGGCCAGTGCCAGCCAACTCGGGCTGGCCTTCTCGATCGCGCGCACCGTCGCGTAAGCCCCTGCGACGAGCAGAAGCACGAGCAATGCGTCCGGGTTGTTGAACCGGAAGATCAACGCTGCCGCTGGGGTGAGCGTCAGCACCGCGCCGGCGATCAGCCCGGCCGCCGCGCCGGAAGCACGTCGGACGGTCGCATACAGCAGCCAGGTCGAACCGACCCCCATCAAGGCTTGCGGCACGAGAATGCTCCACGCGCTCACACCGAACAACCGCGCCGAAAGGCTCATCACCCACAGCGCGGCCGGCGTCTTGTCCACCGTGATTCCGTTGGCCGCATCGCTGGAGCCGAAGAACAGCGCCTTCCAGCTTTGCGACCCGGCTTGCGCGGCGGCGGAGTAGAACGCGTTGGCCCAGCCGGAGGCGCTGAGGTCCCACAAGTAGAGCGCCGCGGTCGCGACGAGGAGGACGGCGAGAGAGGGCCGGACCCACCTCGGTGCGGGGCGTGCGGCGGGCGCGCTCGGGGCAGCATCAGGGGTCGCGACTGCGGTCATGCCAGCAGCGTTGCGGCCGGACCTGGGGCCGGCATGTGCCTACCCTGTGTGCCCGCTGTGCGACCTGGGGTCACGCGCGACCTCGAGCGGCGGTCGCTGCGCCGGAACCGCGGTCGGCAGCCGCACCGCGAACTCGGTGTGCCCCGGCTGGCTGCGCATCTCGATGGCGCCGCGGTGCGCGCTGACCACCGCAGCCGCGATCGCCAGGCCGAGCCCGGTCGACCCGGCCGCACGGGACCGGGACGAATCGCCGCGGGCAAACCGTTCGAACACCGCCGGCTGCAGCTCCTCGGGAATGCCCGGCCCGTTGTCGGTCACGGTCACGACCGCGCTGCCGTCCGCCGACCTGGCGAGCGCCGTGACGACGGTCGACCCCGGCGGCGTGTGCACCCGGGCGTTCGTCAGCAGGTTGGACAGCACCTGGTGCAGGCGCTGGACGTCGCCGAGGACGAGGATCGGCTCATCCGGAAGCCGCAGCTGCCAGACGTGGTGGGGACCGGCCACGTGCGCGTCGCCGACCGCGTCCGCGACGAGACGGGTGAGGTCGACCTCGGCGAAGTCGAGCGGGCGCCCGGCGTCGAGGCGCGCGAGCAGGAGGAGGTCCTCGACGAGCGTCGTCATCCGGTCCGCTTCGGACTCGATGCGCGTCATCGACCGCGCGACGTCCGGCGAGACCTGGCCTCCGGCCCGCCCGGACCGGCCCGCGAGCTCGGCATACCCGCGGATCGCGGCGAGCGGCGTGCGCAGCTCGTGGCTGGCGTCCGCGACGAACCGGCGGACGCGCAGTTCGCTGGCGTGCCGAGCCTCGAGCGCGGACGAGATATGGCCGAGCATGTGGTTCAGCGCCGCTCCGACCTGGCCGACCTCGGTCCGCGGGTCGGTGTCCTGATCGGGAACGCGCACCGTCAAGTCGACATCGCCGCGATCCAACGGCAACTCGGACACCCGCGAAGCGGTTTCCGCCACCCGCTCGAGCGGACGGAGGGTGCGGCGCACCGCGAACGCGCCGAGCATCGCCGCGCCAGTGACACCGGCCGCCGCGACGCCGAACAGAATCAGCCCGACGGTCAGCAGCGTCTGCTGCACCGGTGCCAGCGGAACACCGGTGACGACGACGCCGTCCGGGATGGGAAACGCGGTGAGCCGGTAGTCGCCGAGCGTGCCCAGCGGTCGGCTGTAGGCACGGCCGTCGGCGGGAAGGCTTTGCAGGACAGCGAGTTCGTCGGAGGTGAGGGTGATGCGCTGGCCGTGCGGGGAGAGGGATCCGCCGTCGACGAGGATCCCGTCGGCGAAGTGCGCGTTGACCGTGCCCGCCCCTTGGCCGGGCGCGTCGAGCGGATTGCGCCCGCCGTCGCCCGGCGGACCGCCCCGGGTGGCGAAATCCAGCGCCCGGGTGGCCGCGGCGGACAGCTGGCCGTCGGTCTGGGAGATCAGGAAGGCACGCAGCGCGAACTCGCTGGCGACTCCGATTACCAGGCACACCAGCGACAAGAGCACCACGACGGACACGGTGAGTTTCGCGCGCAACGACCGCCGCCCCATCCGGGCAGCCGCGATCCTGGTGCGAAGACTCATGCTCCCGAGCGTGCGTGGCGACGGTGTGGGCGCGATGTGTGCTTCCTGTGAGCCGGCTGTGCGGTTGGGGCGATTCGGGGGATTCCGGTGATTGCCGGGGCGCTGGGCGGGCACCGGGATGGGACCGGGGTGGGGCCGACCGGGGTGCGCCGGGCGGTGCGGGCGGGCGGATGCATCGACGGCCCGGGCGCGGCTGGGCGCGTGGAGGGGAGACTGCGGCAGGCCCGAGACGCTCGGCCTGCGACCCGCTGGCCTGCGCGGCCGGTCGTGGCCGAATAGCCGGGCCATGCCGGGCTTCGACCGGGTGAGCGGGCGTTACCCGAGCGAGCGGGCCGCAGCCACCGCTTGCCCGGCATACGACTGTCCGAACAGGACAGTGTGCACCAGCAGCGGGAATAGCTGATGCAACCCGATCCGCTCGCGGCAGCCCTCCGCCAGCGGCGCGACCTCGTCATAGGCGGCGATGATCCGCTCCAGCCCAGGGCATCCGAACAGGCGAAGCATCGCCAGGTCCGTCTCGCGGTGGCCGCCGTGTGCGGCCGGATCGATCAACACCGCACCCCGGCCGTCCCACAGCACGTTCCCGCTCCAGAGGTCGCCGTGCAGCCGGGCCGGCGGTTCCGGCGGTCCGGCCATCGCCGGGATCCGGGCGATGGCGCGCTCGAAGGCCGGCGCGTCGAGCATCCCGGCGTCGACCGCCATCCGGACGTATGGCTGGACCCGATGCTCGGCGTACCACTCCGGCCACGACTCGCCCGCAACGTTCCGCATCGGCGCTGTCCCGATCCATGCCTCGGTCATGCCGCCTGGGGGAGCGGCACCGAACGCCGGTGCGCCAGCAACCTGCATCCGGGCGAGATCCCGCCCGAACGCCTCCGCTCGCGCAGACCCGGGCACCGTGACCTCGCCAGCCTCGCCAGCCTCGCCAGCCTCGCCAGCCTCGCCAGCCTCGCCAGCACCCGCTCCAGAACCAGCCGACCCAGAACCCGCGCCGACCCGATCCACGACAAGCCACGCCTCGTCCGCACCGCGCACCCGAGCCACCCGCACCGCACCCGCCGCCGCCAGCCAGCGCAGTCCGGCCGCCTCCGCCAGCGCCGCACCTGGCGCGTGCGCCCGCTTGACCACGACCTCGTAACTCTGATCTCCGTCAGTAATCACTATATCACTGACAGTGCCCATCGGGCGAGCGGAAACCACCCGCATGCCCGTCAGCCGCGCAGCCGCCGCGGCCGGACCTTCCCGCTGCTGACCGGAATCCACCCGGGGCACGCTACGGCCGCCGAACCGCCGCCGCTGACCGGCCGGGACGCCCGGGAGCCCCGCAGCCGGAGTTGTCGCGCCTCTGGCCTAGACTCGGATGTCCCGGTCAGCAGGTGACCGGGGCCGTCCCGAGGGACGTTCCGCCCACATCGTTTACCGCTCGAGGAGAAGACCTTGAAGAGCACCGTCGAGCAGCTCAGCCCGACGCGAGTCAAGATCAATGTCGAGGTGCCGTTCGACGAGCTCAAGCCGAACTTCGACGCCGCGTACCGGAAGATCGCGCAGCAGGTGCGCGTGCCCGGCTTCCGCCCCGGCAAGGTCCCCGCTCGCGTCCTCGAAAGCCGGATCGGCCGCGCGCCGGTGCTCGACGAGGTCGTCAACGAAGCCATTCCGGCCAAGTACATCGAGGCCGTCCGCGCGGGCGAGGTTCGCACGCTGGGCCAGCCCGAGTTCGAGGTGACCAAGCTCGAGGACCGCGAGGTGCTGGAGTTCACCGCCGAGGTCGACGTGCGCCCGGAGATCGAGCTGCCCGACCTGGCCGGCCTGGAAATCAGCGTCGACGACGTCGAGACCACCGACGAAGAGGTCGCCGAGCAGCTCGACGAGCTGCGCGCCCGCTTCGGCACCCTGGCCGGCGTCGAGCGCCCGGCGCAGACCGGCGACTTCGTGTCGATCGACCTGTCGGCCACCGTCGACGGCAAGGCCGTCGAAGAGGCATCCACCACCGGCCTGTCCTACGAGATCGGCTCCGGCCAGCTCGTGGACGGCATCGACGAGGCGATCGTCGGTGCGAACGCCGGCGAGACCAAGACGTTCACCACCAAGCTGGTCGCGGGCGAGTTCGCCGGCCAGGACGCCGAGGTCACCGTCACCGTCCAGTCGGTCAAGGAGCGCGAGCTGCCCGAGGCCGACGACGAGTTCGCCCAGCTGGCGAGCGAGTTCGACACCATCGACGAGCTGCGCGAGGACCTGCGCAAGCGCCTCGGCCGGGTCAAGATCATGCAGCAGGGCGTCCAGGCCCGCGACAAGGTCCTCGAGATCCTCCTGGAGCGCACCGAGGTGCCGCTGCCGGAGAAGGTCGTCGAGTCCGAGATCGAGAACCGCAAGCACGACGCGGTGCACCCGTTCGACCACGACGAGGCGCAGTTCGCGAAGGCGCTCGAGGCCGAGGGCAAGACGCTCGACGAGTTCAACGCCGAGGTCAAGGAAGAGTCGGAGAAGGCCGTCCGTACGCAGCTGCTGCTGGACACCATCGCCGACAAGGAGAAGACGTCGGTCAACGACGGCGAGCTCACCGAGCGGATCATCTACCAGGCGCAGCGCTTCGGCGTCAGCCCGGACGAGTACGTGCAGCGGGCCCAGCAGTCCGGCCAGCTGACCGCGATCTACGCCGACGTCCGCCGCGGCAAGGCGCTCGCGTCGGTCGTGCGCGGCACGACCGTCAAGGACGCCTCGGGTGCCGAGGTCGACCTCTCCGAGCTGTTCGGCTCGGACGAGGCCGAAGAGACGCAGGTCACCGAAGAAGCGGTGGCGACCCCCGCGGAGTAAAGCTGTGAGCGAACTTGGGCGGTGTCAGGCATTCTGCACCGCCCAAGTTCGTTAGGGTCGGTTGCAAGATCTCAAGCATCTGAACACGACAGCGGCGCAGGCAGCCTTCACCGGCGGCCCGCCGCCGGTGAAAAGGCAGGCAGACGTGAAGCAGCACATGCCCGAGGGGCGGACCGGCACCGCGGGGCTCAACCTCACCGACTCGGTGTTCGAGCGGTTGCTCCAGGAGCGGATCGTCGTTCTCGGCTCCGAGGTCAACGACGAGGTCGCCAACCGGCTCACCGCGCAGCTCCTGCTGCTCGACGCGGACGACGCCGAATCGGATATCCGGTTCTACATCAACTCGCCGGGCGGCTCGGTGACCGCCGGTTTCGCGATCTACGACACCATGCAGCTGATCCGCCCGGACGTGGCGACCTACGCGATGGGCATGGCGGCCTCGATGGGGCAGTTCCTGCTCTCCTCGGGCACCCCCGGCAAGCGCTACGCGCTCCCGCACGCGCGCATCCTGATGCACCAGCCCTCCGCGGGCGTCGGCGGCACCGCCTCCGACATCGCGATCCAGGCGGATCTGTTCAACAAGTGGAAGCAGGAGCTCGCGAAGATCACCGCCGAGCAGACCGGCCAGACCACCGAGCAGATCATCAAGGACGGCGACCGCGACCGCTGGTTCACCGCGCAGGAGGCGAAGGACTACGGCTTCGTCGACCACGTGCTGACCCGCGACAGCGGCCTCACCAACAGCAACTGAGTCCCGAAGCACACAGGAGACCTCTCATGAGCAACTTCCGGCTCCCGGGTGACTTCCGGGCACCGCAGACCCCCCAGTCGCGGTACATCCTGCCGTCCTACGTCGAGCGCACCAGCTACGGCGTGAAGGAGTCCAACCCGTACAACAAGCTGTACGAGGAGCGGACGATCTTCCTCGGCGTGCAGGTGGACGACGCGTCGGCCAACGACGTGATGGCCCAGCTGCTGCACCTCGAGCACGAGGACCCGGACCGCGACATCAGCATCTACATCAACTCCCCTGGCGGGTCGTTCACGTCGCTGATGGCGATCTACGACACCATGCAGTACATCCGCCCGGACATCTCCACCGTGTGCCTCGGCCAGGCTGCCTCGGCCGCCGCGGTGCTGCTGGCGGCGGGCACGCCGGGCAAGCGCATGGCGCTGCCGAACGCGCGCGTGCTGATCCACCAGCCGGCCACCGAGGGCACCTACGGGCAGGTCTCCGACCTGGAAATCCAGGCCAACGAGATCCAGCGCGTGCGCCGCCAGATGGAGATCATCCTCGGCAAGCACACGGGCAAGGAACCGGACGAGATCAAGGCCGACATCGAGCGGGACAAGATCCTCACCGCCGAGGAAGCCAAGGCTTACGGCCTGATCGACGAGGTGCTCCCGTACCGGAAGGCATCGGCGAACTGACCGCGACGGGCCGGTGCGCGGCGAATCACGGCGCGCACCGGCCCGCTGGTCTACTGTCGGTCGTCGACGTGCTCGAAGGGGTCGGGTGTTCCCGCCCACGCCTTCGGGCGGGTACCGTCGATGGCAATGCGTGTCGGACCCCGGGAACGCCCGGCAGACCCGGGGCCGCGAAAGAGTAGTGCAGGTGCGCAGCGCGCACCGGAGGGGACGAGGTCAACGGCCATGGCACGGATCGGTGACGGCGGCGACCTGCTGAAGTGTTCTTTCTGCGGGAAGAGTCAGAAGCAGGTGAAGAAGCTCATTGCCGGGCCAGGGGTGTACATCTGCGACGAGTGCATCGACCTCTGCAACGAGATCATCGAAGAGGAACTGGCCGAGGCCGGTGACGTGAAGCTCGACGAGCTCCCGAAGCCCGCCGACATCCACGAGTTCCTCGAGCAGTACATCATCGGCCAGGACGACGCGAAGAAGACGCTCGCGGTCGCGGTGTACAACCACTACAAGCGGATCCAGGCGGACGACAAGTCCGGCCCGAAGGACTCCAAGGACGAGCCGGTCGAGCTCGCCAAATCGAACATCCTGATGCTCGGCCCGACCGGTTGCGGCAAGACCTACCTCGCGCAGACGCTCGCGAAGCTGCTGAACGTGCCGTTCGCCATCGCCGACGCCACCGCGCTGACCGAGGCCGGCTACGTCGGCGAGGACGTCGAGAACATCCTGCTCAAGCTCATCCAGGCCGCCGACTACGACGTCAAACGCGCCGAGACCGGCATCATCTACATCGACGAGGTCGACAAGATCGCCCGCAAGAGCGAGAACCCGTCGATCACCCGCGACGTGTCCGGCGAGGGCGTGCAGCAGGCGCTGCTGAAGATCCTCGAGGGCACCACCGCGTCGGTGCCTCCGCAGGGCGGGCGCAAGCACCCGCACCAGGAGTTCATCCAGATCGACACCACGAACGTGCTGTTCATCGTGGCGGGCGCGTTCGCCGGGCTGGAAAAGATCATCAACGAGCGGGTCGGCAAGCGCGGCCTCGGCTTCGGCGCGGAGATCCGCACCAAGGCCGAGATCGAGGGCAGCGACGTCTTCTCCGACACGATGCCGGAGGACCTGATCAAGTTCGGGCTGATCCCGGAGTTCATCGGCCGGCTCCCGGTCGTGGCGACGGTGAACCACCTGGACAAGGAATCGCTCGTCTCGATCCTCACCCAGCCGCGCAACGCGCTGGTGAAGCAGTACAAGAAGCTGTTCGAGATGGACAACGTCGAGCTGGAATTCACCAAGACCGCGCTGGAGGCGATCGCGGACCAGGCGGTGCTGCGCGGGACTGGCGCTCGCGGCCTGCGGGCGATCATGGAGGAAGTCCTCCAGCCGGTCATGTACGACATTCCCAGCCGCGAGGACGTGGCCAAGGTCGTCATCACCGAGCAGACGGTGCGGGAGAACGTGAACCCGACGATCGTGGCTCGGCAGCCTACCCGGCGGACGCGCAGCGAGCGTGGCGAGAAGTCTGCCTGAGGGTTGGTTTCACTGCCCCGGTCGCGCCCTCTGGGCGAGGCCGGGGTTTTGTTTTGCGGCTCCCGGCGGCTCCCGGCGGCTCCCGGCAGCTCCCCGCGGCGGCCTGGTCGACGGTCCGTGAAGGGCCCCTTGAGGGACTCAGATTCCCTCAAGGGGCCCTTCACGGACTTGGGGCAGGGGCTGAGCACGTTCCGCGGAGAGAATCCAAGGGCCGCGCGCGCCGGAGCGGGTGAAAGTCGAGGCGGCGGGGAGAGGCTTCTGGCATTCTGGACGCAGGACCGATCGGGTGATGCCGGCGCCGTCGCGGCGGCCGAACCGCAGTACGTCCCGCCGGGCCGGGCCGTGCAGGCCCGGTGCCCGTTCCGGCCGGTTGCCGGGCCTTAGCAGGAGTCGGCTGCGAGCCCGTCCGCGGCAGGCGCGATAATGGACAGGATGACAACAGTGCCGCTGACCGCACCCACCGGGGACGAGACTGCCGACCCCGGCGAGGCGGTGTCCGCTGAGCAGTCGGCGACGCCGGTCGGCATCCTCGAGTTGAGCGAGCGGGTGGCCGCGTCCGTGCTGACGCGCTTCCCGTGGCTGGTTCGCGCGTCGGAGATCATGCTGGCGCTGTTCACGCTCGTCTGCCTGGTCGCGTGCGGCACCCGGCTGTCGGCGCTGCCGCTGCTGCCGATCCCGCTGTTCGTCGTGTCCTGGCTGTTCCTGCGCCAGTTGCGCGACGCCGAGACCAGTGCCCACCGGCTGCGCTGGTCGGTGCTGACCGCCCTCGCCGCGATGGGCGGGTTCTGGGTGATTTCCGTCGTCGCTCGCTGGGTGTCCTGAACCGGGTTTACGCGTTCACCAGGTTTACGCCTTCTTCGGCAAATGCTTCCCAAGAAAACCGACCAGGCTCGGTACCGTGGTCCGGAAAAAGGTATCGCTGTGCTTCCCGTGCGCGGTATACCCGATCGCCGGGTGCGTTTCCGCGATATACCGGCGTACGCCAGTGATGAACGAATCTTCGGTGCCGCAATAGACCGCTGTCGGAATGCCCTGCAGGGCGGTCAGATGGCGCAGCGGGTCCAGTGACGTCCAGTCCGTCATTCCGGTGAAAATGCGGCGTTTCGCCATTTCCTGCCAGGACGTGATCAGAGCCGGCGCGATCGCGGCGATCGCGGCGGGCGGCTGACGGCGCTCGACCCGGCGGCGGCCGTAGAGCAGCGCGCCGAAACCGCCCATGGACACGCCGGAGCAGGCGAACGGCGTGCCGTCCGCGCCGCCGAAACCGCGGGCGCGCAGCCACTGCGGGACTTCCTCCAGCAGCATCGCCATCGGGTCGTCGCCCGGCCGGACCTGGTGCCAGTAGTTGTCGCCGCCGTCCACCGCGACGTAGCCGTACGCGGGCACCGCCTTGCGTGCGACGTCGCTGCCGAGCTGCTTCAGCAGCCCGCTCGGCGCGGCGGTGCGGGCGGAACCGTGCAGGCCGTGCAGCATCAGCGACATCGGCAGGCCGGCCGGGGGCTTTTTGCTCGGCAACAGGAAAACGAGATCGACCTGGCGGCCGCGGGCGTGCGAGTACACCCGTTCCACCCGCATGCTGCCCAGCTGAGTGACCGGAGTGGACGATGCGACGCCCAGCGCGCGCTGCAACGCCTGGTTGAACGGCACGACTCCGGTCGCGGTCCCCGCCGCGAGCCCGGCCACGCCGAGGCCCGAAGCCCCCGCGATCAGCAACGACCGGCGGCTGACCCGCCGCCGGCCCTCGGTTGGCTCGTTCACCCGCACCCCCTCACCCACACAGCCTAAGACGCAGCGAATCGCCGGAAAGTTGCCTTTCCCTGAATTCGCTGTGCAGTTGTGACCGGGCGCACCGATTCGAGGGTGACAGGCAAGCACGGCGCGTTCCAGGGTTCGCCGGCGAAAACGACCGACCGTGTACGGAAGGTTTCAGGCGGTGGCGAGATCAGGTCACGAATAGGCTACGGGAGGCAGGAAAGCGGACTCGGCGGCCAACGTGCGGCTATTCGGCCGGTGCCGTCCGGGCGAAGGTGGCCGCTGAAGCGCGAGCCATGTCCGGTTTATCGCCGAGGCCGATCATCAAGGTCACGCCCAGCGGGCCCATGACCTCCGTCACTCCCCGGTCCTCCGTCCCGAAGTGGCCGAGGAGTTCGAGTGTCACGTAGCCGTGCAGGGCGCTCCAGATCTGCGACGCGACCGAGATCGGCTCGCCGTACAGCCGCTGGGCGGCGATCGCGCGTTCGGTGGCGGCGACCAGGCTGCGGAACGAGTCGGCGGCTTCGACCTCCGCGTTCGCCCGGACGAGGTCGCTCACTGCCTGCCCCCGAGCGCCGGCCTCGCGGAACATCAGCGTGAACAGTTCCGGGTGGTCCACCGCGGTCCGGCGATAGGCGAGCGCCAGCCCGTACAGGTCGGCTACTGGATCGCCGGTCCGCTCGACCTCCGTCAGGTTCGCGGTCAGTCGTCTGAACCCTTCGCGGGCAACGGCCTCGGTGAGTCCGGACATGCCGCCGAAGTAGGTGTAGACGGCCATCGTGGACGCGCCGATCTCCGCGGCCAGTTTGCGCGCTTGCAGGGCCTCAGTCCCGCCCTGGCCGAGCAGCCGGATCGCCGCCGTCACCAGGTTCGCCCGCGTCTGTTCGCTCCGGGTCCGCTCGCTCATGGTTGCCAGTATCCCTATAACTCTGTTATACCGGGTCCATAACCACGTTATGAAACTGGGAGCGGGACATGGGCAATCACTTCCTGGAAGGGAACTTCGCGCCGATCGAGCGCGAGTACACGAGCACGCGGCTGGTCGTCACCGGGCAGCTGCCCGAGTACCTGGACGGCCGGTACCTGCGCAACGGGCCGAACGCGGAGCATCCGGACCCGGAAACGCACCACTGGTTCCTCGGCCGCGGCATGGTGCACGGCGTGCGGCTGCGCGGCGGGCGGGCCGAGTGGTACCGCAGCCGTCGGGTCGGCACTGCCGAAGGCGGCGCGAACACCAACGTGATCGGGCACGCCGGGCGAACGATCGCGCTGGTCGAAGGCGGCCTGCCGCAGTGGGAGCTCAGCGAGGAACTGGACACCCTCGGCGTCTGCGACTTCGGCGGCACGCTGCCTGGCGGCGGCTACACCGCGCATCCCAAGCGCGACCCGCGGACCGGCGAGCTGCACGCCGTCTCCTACCAGTTCGGGGTGGGCAACCGCGTGCAGTACTCGGTCGTCGGGGCGGACGGCCGGGTACGGCGCACCGTCGACGTCGAGGTGACCGGCGCGCCGATGATGCACGACTTCTCGCTCACCGAACGGCACGTCGTGTTCTACGACCTGCCGGTGACCTTGGACCTGGACCAGGCCCCGGTGCCGGTCGACGTGCCGGACCCGCTGACCGCGCGCACCGGCCGCGGAGTGAGCGCCTTGCCCTACCGGTGGAATCCGGACTATCCGGCGCGCGTCGGCGTGATGCCGCGCGAGGGGGACAACGGCGATGTCCGCTGGTTCGACATCGGGCAGTGCTATGTCTTCCACCCGCTCAACGCCTACGACGACGGCGACCGGATCGTGCTCGACGTCGTGCGCCACCCGAAGATGTTCGACCGCGCGCTGCACGGTCCGGCCGAGGGCGAACCGACGCTGGACCGGTGGACGGTCGACCTCGCGGCCGGAAAAGTGGCCGAGGAGCGCATCGACGACCGCGGCCAGGAATTCCCGCGCGTCGACGAGCGACTGGTCGGCCTCCCGCACCGCTACGGCTACTCCACGGCGGTGGACGACCGGGCCGGAAGCGTCGGTGCGGTGTACAAGCACGACCTGCACAAGGGCAGCACCGAAGCGCGCCGCTTCGGCGCCGGGCGCGAGCCGGGCGAGTTCGTGTTCGTCCCGTCCCGGCCGGACGCGGGCGAGGACGAGGGCGTGCTGATGGGCTATGTCTACGACGCGGCCGAGGCGCGCAGCGATCTTGTCGTGCTCGATGCGGGCACTCTGGAAACCGTCGCCGCGGTACACCTGCCGGACCGGGTCCCGCACGGCTTCCACGGGAACTGGGTGCCCGCCGGAGCGTGACCGGCGGCCCGGCCGGCGCCCCGTCGGCCGGGCCGATCAGGTCAGCAGCCGCTGGTCTCCGGTGTAGAGGTTCATGCTGTCGCCGCGCAGGAAGCCGATGAGCGTCATGCCGTTCTCCTCGGCTAGCTCGACCGCCAGCGACGAGGGCGCGGACACCGCGGCGAGCAGGCCGATGCCGGCCATCGCGGCCTTCTGCACCAGCTCGAACGAGGCGCGGCCGGAGACCAGCAGTCCCAGGTCCGGGGCGGGGATCCGGCCCGCCTGCAGCGCCCAGCCGAGCACCTTGTCCACCGCGTTGTGCCGTCCGACGTCTTCGCGCACGACCGCCAGCTGGCCGTCCGCAGTGAACAGTCCGGCGGCGTGCAGCCCGCCGGTGGAGGAGAACACCTTCTGCTGTTCTCTCAGCCGGTCCGGCATCTGGGTGAGGACGTCGGTCTTCACCGTGAACTCCGACGAGGCGGGGGAGAACCGGCTGCGCAGCTTCACCGCGTCGAGCGCGGCCTTGCCGCAGACGCCGCACGAGGACGTGGTGTAGAAGTTTCGCTCGACGCCGGTGTCCGGCGGGGCGACTCCCTCGGCGAGCGCGATGTCGAGCACGTTGTAGGTGTTGCGGCCCTGGTCGTCGACGCCGTCGCAGTAGCGCGCCACCGCGACGTCCTCCCGCGACCCCAGCACGCCCTCGGAAAGCAGGAAGCCGTGCGCCAGTTCGACGTCGTGGCCGGGGGTGCGCATGGTCACCGCGAGCGCCTTGCCGCCGACCCGCAGCTCCAGCGGCTCCTCCGCGGCCAGCGAGTCCGGCCGGCGCCGTTCCCCGGCCGCGGAAATCCGCCGCACCGGCCGCCGCACCGTCACTCTGCCCATCGCCCGCTCCGCTCTTCGGTGTCCGCACGGACAAACCTTCGACAATCATGCTGTGCAACGTCGAGGATTTGGTAATACATTCCCAGCACCTCGTCACTGTTGGGAGGAGACTGCCGATGGCTGTCCCCGGCTTCCTTGCCCGTGCCCGCATCGTCGCACCGCCCGGATGGACCCGCTGGCTGGTGCCGCCCGCAGCGTTGTCGATCCACCTTTCGATCGGCCAAGCCTACGCGTGGAGCGTTTTCAAGACTCCGCTGGAGAAGACTCTCGGCCTGTCCGGCACCCAGTCCGGGCTGCCGTTCCAGCTCGGCATCGTGATGCTGGGCCTGTCCGCCGCGTTCGGCGGCACCCTGGTCGAGCGCAACGGCCCGCGCTGGGCGATGACCGTCGCCACGGTCTGCTTCTCGACCGGTTTCCTGCTGGCCGCGCTCGGCGTCGCCACCGGGCAGTTCTGGCTCGTCGTGCTCGGCTACGGCGGAGTCGGCGGCGTCGGGCTCGGCATCGGCTACATCTCGCCGGTGTCCACGCTGATCAAGTGGTTTCCGGACCGGCCGGGCATGGCCACCGGGATCGCCATCATGGGCTTCGGCGGCGGCGCGCTGATCGCCTCGCCGTGGTCGTCGGCGATGCTCGGCACCGCGCCCACTTCGAACGACATCGCGATGGCCTTCCTCGTCCACGGTCTCGTGTATGCGGTGTTCATGACCATGGGCGTGCTGCTCGTCCGCGTCCCGGCCGACGACTGGCGCCCGGCGCGCGAGGCGGCGCAGGCGGCACCCAGGCCGCTGGTGTCGACGGCGAACGTGTCGGCCGCGAACGCGTTGAAGACGCCGCAGTTCTGGTGCCTCTGGATCGTGCTGTGCCTCAACGTGACCGCCGGCATCGGCATCCTGGAGAAGGCCGCGCCGATGATCACCGACTTCTTCAAGGGCACCTCGGCACCGGTGGGCACGGCATCCGCCGCCGGGTTCGTCGCGCTGCTTTCGCTGACCAACATGCTGGGCCGGTTCGTCTGGTCGTCCGCCTCGGATCTGGTCGGGCGCAAGAACATCTACCGGTTCTATCTCGGCGTCGGGGCGCTGTTGTACCTGGTGATCGCGCTGACCACGAACGCGTCGAAGCTGGTGTTCGTGTTGTGCGCGATGCTCATCCTTTCCTTCTACGGCGGCGGCTTCTCCACGCTTCCGGCGTATCTCAAGGACTTGTTCGGCACTTATCAGGTCGGCGCGATCCACGGCAGGCTGCTCACCGCGTGGTCCGCGGCGGGCGTGCTCGGGCCGCTGATCGTGGACGGCATCGCGGACAGCCAGAAGGCCGCCGGGAAGACCGGGCCGGACCTGTACGCGCTGTCGTTCTGGATCATGATCGGCCTGCTGGTGGTCGGGTTCGTCGCGAACGAATGCGTGCGCCCGGTCAGCGCGAAGTACCACGAACCCGTCGGCGAGAAAGCGAGGAGCGCGGCATGAGCGCAAGTCAGGGCCGGTCTGGCGGCCGCACGTTCCTGCTGGTGATCGCCTGGCTGTGGGTGCTCGCCCCGTTCGGCTACGGCGTGGTCGAGCTGGTCCGGAAGGTGGTCGTGCTGTTCGGCGGATGAGGCCCGCCGAAAGAGAGCTGGACAAATGGTCAAGAGTCGTTGACCATTGTCCGCATGACTGGGGAGAGACCAGCGGGCGACGACCCGCGAGAAGACGCTGTCCGGGTGGAGACCGCCGAACAGCTGCGTGCGGTGAGCAACCTCGTGCGGCACCGGGTGCTCGCCGTGCTGCGCGACGAGCCGGCGACGATCACGCAGGTCGCCGAGCGGCTCGGCATCGCGAAGGGCAGTTCCAGCTACCACATGCGGGTGCTGGAGCGAGCTGGGATCGTGCACGTGGTGCGCACCCGCAAGGTGCGCGGCGTGCTCGAGCGCTACTACGCGATCGCCGGGCGGGGCATTCAGTTGCCCGAACCGGTGGCCGGCCAGCGGGACGTGCTGATGCAGCACGCGCTAGACGACCTGGCGACCGCCGAGCAGGGCTCCGAGCGGTACGTCCGGCTCGGGCACTCCCGGCTGAGCGAGGACCAGTTCGCGGAGTTCGAGCGGCGGCTGGAAGCGCTGCTGGACGAGATGATCGAGGCGCGCGATCCGGCCGCCCCGGCGGCCACCGTCGCGGTCGCGTTCTTCCGGCCGGGTCCCGGAGCGGCCCGATGACCAAGCCGATCATGCCCCGGTCGTTCGGTCGCTTGTGGACCGCGGCGACGATCAGTTCCGTCGGCGACGGCGCGACCGCGGCCGCGCTGCCGCTCATGGCCGTGGTGCTGGACAGCGATCCGCTGGTGGTCAGTCTGGTCACGGTGGCGGTGTTCGCGCCGTACCCGCTGGCCGGGCTGTTCGCCGGCGCGCTGGTCGACCGCTGGGACCGGCGGCGCACGATGTGGGTCGCCGATGCAGGCCGGGCGGCGCTGCTGGCGCTGACCGTCGTGGCCGGGATGCTGGGCTGGCTCAGCATCCCGGTGCTGCTCGCGGTCGCGTTCCTGCTGGGCTCCGCCGGGCTGTTCTTCGATGTCGCCGCACAGGCGTACTTGCCGGATCTGCTGGACCGCGACCAGACCTTGCTCCGCCGGGCCAACGGCTACCTGCGCGGCGGGTCCAGCGCGGGCGGACAGTTCGCCGGGCCGCCGGCCGGCAGTTTCCTGTTCGCGGCAGGCCGGATGCTGCCTTTCGCGGCCGATGCACTGTCGTTTGTGGCTAGTGCGGTGCTGATCCGGACGCTGCCGCGGACCCCGGTGCCGGAGCGGGATCCGGGACGTTCGGTGTGGGCGGACGCGAAGGAAGGGTTCGGGTACGTGCTCAAGGACAAGCTGCTGCTGGGGCTTTCCTTGCGTCCAGCAGTGGGAAACCTGGCGTTCGGCGCGTTCGGCGCGGTGCTGGTCCTGTTCGCGCAGGGCGAGCTGAAACTGCACTCGGCGGGCTTCGGCCTGCTGCTGTCCGCGGAGGCGGCCGGCGGGTTGCTGGGCGCGATGGTGCTGGCCGGGCCAGTGGAGAAGCTGCTGGGCACGGGTACCGCGCTCACCGTCACGGCGCTCGTGGAAGGCGGTGCGACGCTGGCGTTCGGGCTGGCGCGCGACCCGTGGTTCGCCGGCGCGATGTTCGCGGTGCTCGGCTGCGCGATGGGGACGACGATGGTGCTCGGTGCGTCGCTGCGGCAGGTCATCGTGCCGGCTCGGCTGATGGGCCGGGTGGCGGCGGCGACACGGCTGGTCGGCGCCTCTGCGGCTCCGCTGGGCGCGGTGCTCGGCGGCTGGCTCGCGGCTCAGGCCGGGTTGCGCGTCCCGTATCTGGCGGCCTCCGGAGTGCTGGTCTCGATGACGCTGGTGACGATCACGATGACGAGCAACAAGCGGGTAGAAGCCGCGTTGGCGCGGGCGAAGGCCTCTCCAGCGATGGCCGCCGCGTGAGCAAGGTGCTCACGCGGCGGCGACCGCCAGGCGCGCGCCGGGAACCGCTTTCCTGGTCTGGGTAGGGCGAGCGGCGACCTCCGCTGGCCCGGACTGTCCGGAAGTTGCGGATGCCCTGGGGAGAAACCGGCTATCGCGCCTGAACGGTCGCGAAGGAGAACGCGAAGATCGGGAAGACGAGGGTGAGCGGCGCGACGGTGCACCACACCCGTCGCGCCGCCCGCCCCGGCCGCCCGGCTCCGGCTGCCAATGCGCTGATCCCGGCGGCGGCAACCAGCAGGACGTACCAGAAGTGGAGGAAGCTGGTGAGCAGGATGATGGCGAACAGCACCGGCAGCGACAGTTCGTGCGCGCCGTTGCACACCGCTAGCGCGATCCCGGCCAGTACGAGGGCGCAGGCGAGCGACGCGACGATGCCGTGCAGTGCGCCGGTTACCGCGACGCGCGCCCGGCTCGGTTCGGTGTTCACCCCGCTGATGCTGCCGGTCCGGGCGGCGCGGGCGAATCCGTGAAACTACCCGGATCAGCGGCGGTAGACGAGCGCGAACAGCGCGCCGGACGCTGCTCCGCCCGCGAAGTATCCCGACCCGAAGCTCACCAGCGTCCCGGCCGCCAGAGCCGCGCCGAGTCCGCGCGTCGCGCCGAACCAGAGCCGGTCGGAGATGCTGGACGGATGGCCTTTTCGGGCGACGCGTCCTGGACCCGCACCCGGAAATTCTCTCCGCCCGGACAAATCTGCTGGGGCGGATCCGGGTCACAATCCAGAAAGCAGGCTCTCCCGTGCCGAATGGACGTGCGCTTCCGCCACCCGGGAAAGCCGGTCCCGGTCTCCCGCCCGGATCAGTTCCGCCAATTCCCGGTGCTCGGCCACCACTCGGGCGCGGTAATGCTCGTGTCCGAGCGAAACCCGGCGCAGCTGGAACAGGAACACCTGCGACCGCACGGCTTCCCAGGCTTCGGTGAGCCGGCCGTTGCCCGCTGCCGCGTAAACGCGGTCGTGGAATGCGATGTCCAGTGCCAGCAGTCGCGGTCCCTCCGCATCCGTGCGCACGGCCGTGGCCAATTCTTCGACTAACTCATCCAGTGCGTCGAGATCCTCGGCGGATGCGGCGGCCTGCGCGGTCACCGCGGCAAGCCGGTCGAGTGCGGCGCGGACCGAGTAGACCTCTTCGACGTCTTCGGCGGTCACGTCCACCACCGTGGTCGGCCGGTGCCAGTCGCAGCGGACCAGGCCTTCCCTGGCGAGCTGGGCGATGCCCTCGCGCACCGAACCGCGGCTGACCTCCAGCGACGCGGCCAACTCGACCTCGCGCAGCGGCGCGCCGGGCGGGAAATGGCCGGCGAAGATCGCTTCGCGCACCCGGTCGGCGGCCTCCTCGGCGAGCCCGCGGCGCGCCGCCTTCCTCAGCGGGGTGACTTCCACGGGTTAATGTTGACATTCGGACATCAGCCCGTCAACGTGAAAGTGCCGAGCCCCGGACCCGAGGAGTGCCCATGGCCGTCCGTCCCGCGTTCCACCTGGCCATCCCGGTCGACGACCTGCCGAAAGCGCGTGCCTTCTACGGCGGCGTGCTCGGCTTGGCGGAGGGACGCTCGGCGGACTCGTGGGTCGACTGGGACTTCCACGGCCACCAGGTCGTCACGCACGTGGTGCCCGGCGCCCGTGTCGAGGCCGGCCGCAATCCAGTCGACGGGCACGACGTGCCGGTTCCGCATTTCGGGCTGGTGTTAGACGTCGACGGGTTCCACGAGCTGGCCGGACGGCTGCGTGCGGCGGGTGCCGAGTTCGTGATCGAGCCGTATCAGCGCTTCGCCGGCGAACCGGGAGAGCAGTGGACGATGTTCCTGCACGACCCGGCGGGAAACGCGCTGGAATTCAAGGCTTTCCGTGACGAAGGGCAGCTGTTCGCGAAATGAACGTCCTCGTCACGGGTGCATCGCGCGGCATCGGCCGCGCCATCGCCGTCGCCTTCGCCACCCGGGGCGACCGGATCGCCGTCCACTGCGGTTCCGACCGCGAGGCCGCGCGGGAGACGCTCGAAGCGCTGCCCGGGGCCGGGCACGTGCTGGTGTCCGGCGACCTCGGCAATCCGGAAGCCGCGCAATGGATCGCCGACGTGGCCGAAGAAAAGCTCGGCGGCGTCGACGTACTGGTCAACAACGCCGCGGTCGGCACCACGCCGGAAACCCGCACGCCGATCGCCGAAGTGTCCTACGAGCAGTGGCTGGCCGCCTGGCGCCACACACTGGACGTCAACCTGCTCGGCGCGGCCAACGTTTCCTTCCACGTCGCGCGCCACCTCATCGCGCGCGGTGCACCGGGCCGGATCGTGAACATCGGCTCGCGCGGCGCGTTCCGCGGCGAGCCCGAGTACCCGGCGTACGGCGCGAGCAAGGCCGCCCTGCACGCGCTCGGCCAGTCACTGGCGGTCGAACTGGCTCCGCACGGCATTTCGGTGACGTCGGTGGCGCCCGGGTTCACCGCGACCGAGCGGGTGGCCGGCCGGGTCACCGACGAGGTCCGGCGGCAGAGCCCGTTCGGCCGGGTCGCCGAGCCGGAGGAGATCGCCGAAGCGGTGGTGTTCCTGGCCTCGTCGGAAACGCCCTGGGCGTCCGGCTCGATCCTCGACCTGAACGGCGCCTCCTACTTGCGCTGAGGCTGTGAACTGGGTCACTCATGCAGCAGAACGAGGCCCGGCGGCGTCCAGAGAGGCGTGCGGATCGCAGGAAAAGTCATCGCCGGAACACTGTCGCTGGTGGTGTTCGCCGGAACGGCCTACGGATACTCGACGCTGCAGGCGCTGGACGACATCACGCGCAGCGACGTGATCGGCAGCGGCGGCGCCGTGAACGAGGGCGGCGAACAGCCCGCCGACGGGGCGACGGACATCCTGTTGGTCGGCCGGGACGCGCGCAAGGACCCGCAGGGAAACCCGCTGCCGGAAAGCGTGCTGCAGGAACTGCGCGCCGGACCGAACGGCGACGACCTCACCGACACGCTGATCGTGCTGCGGATCCCGAACGGGCAGCAGGAGGTCAAGGCGTTCTCGATCCCGCGCGATTCATACGTCTCGATGCCCGGCGGGAAAGGCAAGATCAACGCCGCGTTCGGCCGCGGCAAGGCGGCCGAGGCGGCGCGGCTGCGCGCGGCGGGGGAGACCGACAAGGACAAGATCGAACAGGAGTCGATGACCGCGGCGCGCAAAGCGACCCGGCAGGCGGTCGAAGACCTCACCGGCATCACCATCGACCATTACGCCGAGGTCAACCTGCTGAGCTTCTCCGAAATCAGCAAGGCGGTCGGCGGAGTCGAGGTGTGCTTGAAGAAGGCCACCAAGGACGAGAACTCGGGTGCGGACTTCCCGGCGGGCAAGCAACGGCTCTCCGGCGGGGCCGCGCTCGCTTTCGTGCGCCAGCGCGACAACCTGCCCGGCACCGACTTCGGCCGGATGCGCCGGCAGCAGGTGTTCCTCGCCTCGATGGCGCACGAGGTGCTGTCCGCCGGCACGCTCGCCGACCCGGGGAAGCTGAGCGATCTCATCGACGCGGTCAAGCGGTCGGTGGTGCTGGACCAGTCGTGGAACATCCTCGACTTCGTCACCAAGATGCGCGGGGTGTCCGGCGGCGGTATCCAGTTCACGACGATCCCGGTGGTGAACCCGGACTACCGGTACGACCCTTCGAACCACAAGGCGACCGCCGTGCAGGTCGATCCGGTGCAGGTGAAAGCGTTTGCCGCCGGGTTGATCGGCGCGGCCGCGCCGCCTTCCGCCCCGGCCGCGCCGAAGGCGACGGTGGACGTCTCCAACGCCGGGGATGCCTCCGGTCTCGCGGCGCGGGTCGCGGACGCGCTGAAGAGCAAGGGATTCGCCGCGAACGCGGCGGGCAACGCGCCCGCGCAGCGGACTTCGGTCGTGCGTTACCCGGCCGGACTCGCCGACGAGGGCGCGCAGGTGGCCAAGGAACTGGGCGGACTGTCCACCAAGGAATCGGCGGACGTTCCGGCCGGGCACGTCCAGGTCGTGCTCGGCAAGGTCTACTCCGGTCCGGGGGTGTCCGACGGCGGGTCCACGGCTGGCCGCCCGGCGCAAGCCGACGAGCCGCAGCCCGTGACGTCGGACGGCGACAACTGCGTGGACTGACGACTTGAGCGGCGGTGCCGGGTTCGACCGGCACCGCCGCTCAAGAGGCCTCAGACGTGGTGGTGCGGCTCCAGCCGGATCACCACGGCCTTCGACACCGGCGTGTTCGACTTCTCCGCGACGGAATCCAGCGGCACCAGCGCGTTGGCCTCCGGGAAGTAAGCCGCCGCGCAGCCCCGCGCCGTCGGGTAGGCCACCGCCCGGAAGCTCGGCGCCCGGCGGTCCCCGTCACGCCATTCCGAGACCAGGTCGACGATTTCGCCGTCTGCGACGCCCAGCCCGGCCAGGTCGTCGGGGTGCACGAACACCACGCGGCGGCCGTCCTCGATGCCGCGGTAGCGGTCGGACAGCCCGTAGATCGTGGTGTTGTACTGGTCGTGGCTGCGCAGCGTCTGCAGCAGCAGCCGGCCTTCCGGCACCTGCGGGTACTCCAGTTCGGACACCGTGAAGGTGCCCTTGCCGGTTGCCGTCCCGGTGAACTCCCGCGAATCGCGCGGCGGGTGCGGCAGCACGAACCCGTCCGGCTCGCGGACCCGCCGGTTGTAGTCGTGGCAGCCCGGCACCACGGCGGCGATCCGGTCGCGGATCAGGTCGTAGTCCTTCTCGAAGGACAGCCACGGCACCGCGTGCCCGTCGCCGAGCAGGCGCGCGGCGAGCCGGCAGACGATCGCGACCTCGGACAGCAGCTCCGGGCTCGCCGGGGCCAGCCGCCCGCGGGAGGCGTGCACCTGCGACATCGAATCCTCGACCGTGACGAACTGGGCGCCCGAAGCCTGCTCGTCGCGTTCGGTGCGGCCGAGCGTCGGCAGGATCAGCGCGGTGCGGCCGGGGACGACGTGCGACCGGTTGAGCTTGGTCGACACGTGCACGGTCAGCGAGCAGGACTTCAGCGCGTCCGCGGTCCGTTCCGAATCCGGGGTGGCGGAGGCGAAGTTGCCGCCCATCGCGAAGAACACCTTGCCGCGCCCGTCCAGCATCGCGCGGATCGAGTCGACGGTGTCCCAGCCGTGCTCGCGCGGAACGGTGATGCCGAACTCGCGGTCCAGCGCGTCCATGAACTGCTCGGGCATCTTCTCCCAGACACCCATCGTCCGGTCGCCCTGGACGTTCGAGTGCCCGCGCACCGGGCACAGACCGGCGCCCGGCTTGCCGATCATCCCGCGCGCCAGCGCCAGGTTGACGATCTCGGCGATCGTCGGCACCGCGTGTTTGTGCTGGGTCAATCCCATCGCCCAGCAGTAGATGGTGCGCTCCGAGGTCGCGATCATCCGGGCGATGTGCTCGATCTGCTCGCGCGGCAGCCCGGTCGCCTTCTCCGTTTCCGGCCAGTCGATCTCGCGCAGCTGCTTGGCCCAGTCCTCGAAGCCGTGCGTGGACTGCTCGACGAACGCACGGTCCACAATGGACCCCGGCGCGGCGTCCTCCCACTCCAGCAGCAGGTGCCCGACCGCCTGGAACAGCGCCAGGTCGCCGCCGAGCCGGATCTGGGCGAACTCGTCGGCCAGCGGCGTGCCCTTGCCGATCACCCCGCGCACGTTCTGCGGGTTCTTGAACCGCATCAGCCCGGCCTCGGGCAGCGGGTTGACGGCGACGACCTTCGCGCCGTTGCCCTTCGCCTGCTCCAGCGCGGACAGCATCCGCGGGTGGTTGGTGCCCGGGTTCTGGCCCACCACCACGATCAGGTCGGCGTGGTGGAGGTCGGCCAGCGACACCGAGCCCTTGCCGATGCCGGTGGTCGCCGACAGCGCCGCGCCGGACGACTCGTGACACATGTTCGAGCAGTCCGGCAGGTTGTTCGTGCCGTACGCGCGGACCAGCAGCTGGTACACGAACGCGGCCTCGTTGCTGGTCCGGCCGGAGGTGTAGAAGATCGCCTCGTCCGGGCTCGCGAGCGCCTTCAGCTCATCGGCGATCAGGCCGAACGCGTCGTCCCAGGAGATCGGCTCGTAGTGCGTGGCGCCCTCGCGCAGCACCATCGGCTCGGTGAGCCGGCCCTGCTGGCCCAGCCAGTAGTCGGTGCGCTCGTTCAGTTCGGACACCGGGTGGGCGGCGAAGAACTCACGGCCGACCCGGCGCTTCGTGGCCTCCTCGGCGACCGCCTTCGCGCCGTTTTCGCAGAACTCGGCGAGCTTGCGCTTCTCTCCGTCGGCCTGCCGCGGCTCCGGCCAGGCGCAGCCCGGGCAGTCGAACCCGGAGCGCTGGTTCAGCAGCCGCAGCGTCTTCGCGGTGCGGACTGGGCCCATTTGCTCCACTCCGCGCGCGAGCGACACCGCGACGCCCGGGATCCCGGCCGCCCAGGCCTTCGGCTTGCCCACTTCCAAGCGGGCCTCGTCCACATCACCAGTAGGAGCTTCGCGTGTCATGGCTTCATCGTCCGCCTTGGCGGCCCATAACCCAAGCAGGGGGTCGTCATTGCGCGTCGTTGTGGGCCCGTTCCCGCCGTTCCGCGTGCAGCAGCGCCCGGTCCGCCGCCGTCACGACGAGCAGCAATGCGCTGGTCACGATGAGCACGACGGCCAGCCGGTGCAGTCCGCCGGAGTCGGCGTTGCCGCCATAGCACTGCGCGATAACCGTGGCCGCGACTATCGCGCCGAGGTATTGCGCGGTGCGGAAGAGCCCGCTCGCGGTGCCCATCGTCTCGGCCGGTGTCTCGCGGTAGAGAGTGGTCTGGTTGGCGACGCTGGTCAGCCCCTGCGCCAGCCCGAACAACGCGGCGAGCACGAGCAGCCAGATCAACGCGGTCCGATTGCCCACGAACAGCAACGCGACCGAACCGGCGAGCAGCGCCCCGGAGACCAGCAGCAACCGCAGCCGCACGCCGGTCGGGCGGCCGGAGAGGGCGGCAGCGGCCACCGCGGTGCCGGACATCGGCAGGAGCAGCAGCCCGGCGACGGACTCGGCGAACCCGCGTGCCTCTTCCAGCCACTGCACGTAGCCGAACATGATCGTGTAGATCGCCAGGAAGCTCAGCGCCTGCCGTACATAGGTGCGGAGGATGGCCCCGTTCGCGCCGAGCATCCGCAGGTCGATGAACGGCCGCCGGGCACGCAGTTCGACGCGGGCGAACAGGGCGGCGAGCCCGATCGCGACGGCCAGCAGCCACAGGTCCCCGATGCCAGGCGCCATCAGGTAGCAGAGCAATGCCAGCAGGGAAGCGGAAAACAGCACGATCCCAGCGACGTCGATCGGGTCGGCCGGCTTGACCGCCGGTGCGTCCTTCGGGACCCAGACAAGAGTCAGCGCCAGCGAAATGCCGGCGAGCGGCAGGTTCACCGCGAAGATCGCGGGCCAGCCGAAGAGCGCGATCAGCACGCCGCCGAGCGTCGGGCCGATCACCATCACGGTCTGCGCGGACATCGCCATCACCGACAGCACCCGCGCGGGCACGCCCACGCCGAGTTCGTCGGCGCGGCGGCGCAGCACGGCCATCGCGGCCGGGAATCCGGCGCAGGTGCCGATGCCCAGCACCGCGCGGACTCCGGTGAGCCATTCGACCGAGATCGGGATCATCCCGGCGACCCCGGCGACCAGCACCACGGACGCGCCGCCGAGCAGCACGCGGCGGGCGCCGTAGCGGTCCACGAGCAGTCCGACGACCGGCTGGCCGACCGCGGTGGCCAGGTACAACGAAGAGATCAGCCAGGCCGTCCGGCCGGGCCCGGCGCCGAACGCCTGCCCGATCGGGACGAGCGCGACGGCGATGAGAGTCGAGTTGATCGGGTTGAGGACGGCGCTCGCGACCAGCGGGGTCACCAGGCGGGCGCCGAAACGGGACGGGGCTTTCGCGGGGGCGGTCGCGGTGTTCGTCAGAACTCCTCGGGTCGTTAGCGCTGGGCGATGCGTTGCAACAGGGGGAGGGCGCGCCGGACGGTCTCGAGTTCGTCGTCGGAGAGCTCGGCGGCGAGCGCGCGGGCCAGCCATTCGTCGCGATGCTGCTTGATCCCGACGACCGTCTTCGTGCCGAGGTCGGACAGGGAGATCACGGTGCGGCGGCCGTCGGCCGGGTCGCGGGTGCGGCTGAGGTAGCCGAGGGAATCGAGGACGCCGAGCGTGGCGGCCATCGACTGCTGGCGGACGTGCTCCGCGGCGGCCAGCTCCGCCTGGGTCGCAGGACCTTCGCGGTGCAGCCGGTGCAGGACCGCGGTCTGCGTCGGCGTGAGGATCTCGGCGTTGTCGACCTGCCGCAGCCTGCGGTGCAGCTGGCCGACCACGCCGCGGATCCAGCCGGCGGACTCGGCGACAGGAGGCGGCAGATCGGTCATAAGCACAGTCTAGCCTGTTGAGTTCAGCCTGTGCATCCTGCTGCCGTGTGATCTCCGTGAAGCGACCCCTTGGGCGGCTCGGAGTCCGTGAAGGGAACTTTGAGGGAATCTGATTCCCTCAAAGTTCCCTTCACGGACCGCAGGCGCGACGAAGGCCCCCTCCCGGCAGGGGAGAGGGCCTTCGGGGGCGGATCAGGCGGGCGAGCGGTCCGTCTGGTGCGGGGCGGCGCTCATGCCGTAGGTGTACCCGAGCCGGTCCTGATTCACGCCGACCGGCATCACCTGGTGCACTACGATCGCGGCGGCGAGCAGCACGACCAGCCCGACGATCGCCACGATGCCCGGCCAGCGGCTCGGCGCGGCCGAACGGCCGTAGCCGACCGGGCCGCCTGTGCGGCGCTCGCGCTTGCGCTTCTTCTTCAGGTCCTTCTTCGCGCCGAGCCACGCGTCCAGCTCGGCGTGCTTGCGCCACTCCGGGTCGACGAGGTCCGGATGGGTTTCCATCCGGTCGTCCGGCTCGTCCGGCCGACTCATCCGCGCACCGCCTTTCCCCCTGCGTAACCCCGCCGCGGCGGGTTCGTAGACTTGTCCATTGTGACCGAGAACGCTCCGCAGCAGAAAACCGACCTTCCGGGTGCCTGGGACCCGGCCGCCGAAGAAGCCCCGATGTACGACCGCTGGGTAGCGGCCGGGTACTTCACGGCTGACGCTTCGTCGGACAAGCCGCCGTTCTCGATCGTACTGCCGCCGCCGAACGTCACCGGCAGCCTGCACATGGGCCACGCGCTCAACCACACCCTGATGGACGCGATGAGCAGGCGCCGCCGGATGCAGGGCTACGAGGTGCTGTGGCTGCCCGGCATGGACCACGCGGGCATCGCGACGCAGAACGTCGTCGAGCGCCAGCTGGCCGGCGAAGGGCTGTCCCGGCACGACCTGGGCCGCGAGAAGTTCGTCGAGCGGGTCTGGGAGTGGAAGGCCGAGTACGGCGGCAAGATCCTCGGCCAGATGAAGCGGCTCGGCGACGGCGTCGACTGGTCGCGCGAGCGCTTCACGATGGACGAGAACCTGTCCAAGGCCGTCCAGACAGTGTTCAAGAACTTCTACGACGCGGGCCTGATCTACCGTGCCGAGCGCATCATCAACTGGTGCCCGCGCTGCCACACGGCGCTTTCGGACATCGAGGTCGACCACCACGACGACGACGGCGAACTCGTCTCGATCCGCTACGGCGACGGCGACAACGCGATCGTCGTGGCGACCACGCGCGCCGAAACGATGCTGGGCGACACCGCGGTGGCGGTGCACCCGGACGACGAGCGCTACGCGCATCTCGTCGGCACCGAGGTGGAGCTGCCGCTGACCGGCCGCAAGATCCCGGTGGTCGCGGACAAGCACGTCGACCCGGAGTTCGGCACCGGCGCGGTCAAGGTGACGCCGGCGCACGATCCGAACGACTTCGAGATCGGCCGCCGCCACGACCTGCCGATGCTGACGATCATGAACGAGCGTGCCGAAATCACCGTGTCCGGCCCGTTCGAGGGCCTGGACCGGTTCGAGGCGCGCCCCGCGGTGGTCGCCGCGCTGCGCGAGCAGGGCCGGATCGTCGCCGAGAAGCGGCCGTACGTGCACGCGGTCGGGCACTGCTCCCGCTGCGACACCGTGGTCGAGCCGCGCCTTTCGCTGCAGTGGTGGGTCAAGGTCGCCGAGCTGGCCAAGGCCGCGGGCGACGCGGTCCGCGACGGGCGCACCAAGATCCACCCGGCCGAGCTGGAGAAGCGCTACTTCGACTGGGTCGACAACATGCACGACTGGACGATTTCGCGCCAGCTGTGGTGGGGCCACCGGATCCCGGTCTGGTACGGCCCGGACGACCAGGTCGTCTGCGTGGGCCCGGACGAGCAGCCGCCCGCCGGCGAGGGCTGGACGCAGGACCCGGACGTGCTGGACACCTGGTTCTCCTCGGGCCTGTGGCCGATGTCGACGCTGGGCTGGCCGGGCAAAACGGACGACCTGGCGAAGTTCTATCCGACCAGCGTGCTGTCCACCGGCTACGACATCCTGTTCTTCTGGGTCGTCCGGATGATGATGTTCGGCGTGCAGCAGATGGACGGCCGCCAGCCGTTCGACCACGTGTACCTGCACGGCCTGATCCGTGACGCCAACGGCAAGAAGATGTCGAAGTCGCGCGGCAACGTGATCGACCCGCTGGAGTGGATGGACGCCTACGGCGCGGACGCCACCCGGTTCACCCTGGCCCGCGGCGCGAACCCGGGCGCGGACATGGCGCTCGCCGACGAGTGGGCGGCCGGCTCCCGCAACTTCTGCACGAAGCTGTGGAACGCCAGCAAGTTCGCGATGATGAACGGCGCGACCGCGGCCGGCTCGCTGCCGGCGGCGGACGAGCTGACCGAGTCCGACCGCTGGATCCTGGGCCGGCTCGCCGCGCTGGTGTCCGAAGTGGACGGGCTGTTCGAGGACTTCCAGTTCGCCAAGGTGGCCGGCGCGCTCTACCAGTTCACCTGGAACGAGCTGTGCGACTGGTACCTGGAACTGGCGAAGGTTCAGCTGTACCAAGGGGATTCCGCACGCGTCGAGGCCACCCAGAAGGTGCTCGGCCAGGTGCTCGACACGGTGCTGCGGCTGCTGCACCCGTTCCTCCCGTTCGTCACCGAGAAGCTGTGGATCGCGCTGACCGGCGGCGAATCGCTGGTGATCGCCGAGTGGCCGAAGCCGGTCGAGGGCTATGCGGACCCGGTCGCCGACGCCCGGGTGGCCGATGTGCAGAAGCTGGTCACCGAGATCCGCCGGTTCCGCGCCGACCAGGGCCTGAAGCCGGGGCAGAAGGTCGCCGCGCGGCTGACCGGCGAGGCGTACCCGGAAGGGCACTCGAACGCGATTCGCTCGCTGGTCCGGCTGACCGAGCCGGAGGACGGGTTCTCGGCGAGCGCTTCGCTGGAAGTCGCGCTGGCCGGCGGCGTGGTGACGGTGGAGCTGGACACGTCCGGCACCATCGACGTCGCGGCCGAGCGCAAGCGCTTGCAGAAGGATCTCGGCGCGGCGCAGAAGGAACTGGCGCAGACCGAGGGCAAACTCGGGAACGAGTCGTTCATCGCCAAGGCGCCCGCGCAGGTGATCGAGAAGATCAAGGTGCGTCGCGAGACCGCGGTGGCCGACATCAGCCGGATCGAGGCCCGGCTGGCGGCGCTGCCCGCGTCCTGAGCACCCCAATGCCACATTGGGTGCATGTGACGCACCCAATGTGGCACTGGTTGCGTGTGACGCACCCAATGTGGCATTGGTTGCGTGTGACGCACCCAATGCCACATTGGGGCAGCCCGGGTTCAGGCCCCGAGATGCTGCTTGATCACCTGGGTCTCGCCGTACATCCCGGCGTACAACGGGTGGTACGGCGCGGCGGCGAGCGGGTTCAGGTCCTTGCCGTTGATCCAGGCGACACCCGGCTTCTGGCAGGCGTCGTGGCCGAACGAAGGACGGTAAGTGTCCACATAGGATGATTTGCCGTCCGCGGCGACCGCGCCGCTGACCGCGGCGTTCAGCGCCTGTTCCACACTGGACAGCCAGGCGTAGTCACCGTTGGCGAACGGCAGCACGTTCGGGCAGTAGCCGCTGGCCGGCGCGATCCGCGGGTAGCCGATGGCGAGCACCTTCGCGTGCGGCGAGCGGGCGTGGATCCCGGCGAGCACCTGCTGGATGCTGGCCTGGGTCTTCGGCAGGAGCGCCTTGATCGTGTCGACGCCGTCGACCGTGAAGTGCCGCTGGCACGGGTTGCCGGTCGGGTCGGAGGCACGCAGGCCCGGGCAGGTGTCGATGAGCGTGCCGAACAGCGCCGAGTCGTTGCCGCCGATGCCGACCGTGACCAGATCGGTGTCCGGGCGCAGCGCGGAGAACTGCGGCGCGTTCTGCCCGAGCGGCACGTTCTGCGGCTTGGTCATGTTCGAGGTGTCCGCGCCGCCGCAGCTGATATCGGTGAAGCGGTCCACGTGCAGGCCGATGGCGAGCATCGACGGGTAGTTGTTCGTGGAGCGGAAACAGCCGAGCGGATCGAGCCGGGGCAGCGGAATGAGCGGCCCCGACGTGTACGAGTCGCCGAGGGCGACGTAATGGCGGTAGTGGCGCGACGCGGCGCTGGCGGCCGCCGCCGTCGTCAACAGCAAGGCGAACGCCGCGATGGCGGCGAGCACGATCCGGGTGATGCGCATACGACCCCTGTCCTCCCGAGCGGTACGTCCCGCCATACCTTTCGGCAGGCACGACGAGGCCGCTTTCCGCCGTTCGGGTGGTCCAGGGCAGGAGTTCACCCAACGGCCGGGTGATCCGCCGGTTTCTGCCAGACCAGCAGGTACCGCCAGAAGACGAGCCGGCGGACGGTGCTGCCGGGAAGCAGATCCACGGCCTCGCGCCGGACGTCGTCCAGGAACGGGAAGTCCATCCGGACCGGCGCGCGGGGGAGCGGGTCCGGCCCGCCGTTGAGCCGATCCGCGGCCGCGGTGACGAGCCGGGCGACGACGTTGGCGGGGACGGCGACGATCTCGCGCGCGAAGTCGGCCGGGCGGCTGGGGCGGGCGCAGCCGAGGACCGCGAGAGTGCCGCCGGGAGCGAGGGCGGTTCTGAACTTGGTGACGGTCTCGAACGGGACGTGGTGGAGCGAGGCGAGGCAGGAGATGAAGGCGTACGCCTCCGGCTCGAGCGGCTCGGCGGTCACATCGGCGCGGCGGTAGGCGACCGTGCCCGGGCCGGGCGAACCGGCGGCGGTCGCCCGGCGGAGCATTTCTTCGGAAACGTCGATGCCCTCGACGGTCATGCCAGCCGCGGCCAGCCTGCGGGCGAAACGGCCGTCGCCGCAGCCGACGTCCAGCGCGCGTCCGGGGCCGGGCGGGAGGAGCTTGAGGAGCGTGGGGTGGTAGTGGTGGTTGTGGTCGAAGGGCATGGGCCAGACGATGCCACCAAACGACGCCGGCCGGCTTCGGCCGACTCCTGCGGGCACGATCACTGCACGCCCCCGGGGCCGCCGGGTACCGCAGCGTCTGCGGGTACGCTCGACAGGTGCCAGGACGAGCCTTTCTCCTGGTCCTCCCGGCAGCGCCGGGACAGCGATTGCCAAGGAGTGAGTGCGTGCCGCGCGGTGAAGAGCCCGAGGAGACCCGGCGGCCGGATCTCGCCGATCCGGACAGCTTCGCGGGCGTCGACGAACTGGGCGCCCTCGCGCACAGCGACGACGGCGACGACGAACGCGACGATCTGGAACCCGACCTCGACGCGCCCGACGCGGCCTACACCGTCGGCGGCGGTTCGCGCGGCGGGATCGGCGGCATCGGACAGCTCGGCGACAACCTGGCGCTGGGGCCGGTCCCGGACCTGATCGCGGACGAAGGCGCCGAGCTGCACGAGCTCGACGACGAGGGTGCACCGGCCGAGTACGGCGACGAGAACGGGCCGCAGGCCCGTCGGGAGCTGATGGCGGTCGAGGCGGAGCTCAACCAGCGCTGGCCGGAGACCAAGCTCGAACCGTCGCTCGCCCGGATCCAGGCGCTGACCACCCTGCTCGGCGAACCGAACCACGGCTATCCGGTGCTGCACATCGCGGGCACCAACGGCAAGGGCTCGGTTGCCCGGATGATCGACTCGCTGCTCACCCGGATGGGTCTGCGCACCGGCCGCTACACCAGCCCGCACTTGCAGCTGGTCACCGAACGCATCGCGCTCGACGGCCGCCCGGTGTCCGCCGCGCGCTACGCCGAGCTGTACCAGGACGTCGCGCCTTACGTGGCGATGGTCGACGGGGCCAGCGCGGACGGCGTGCCGATGAGCAAGTTCGAAGTGCTGACCGGGATGGCGTTCGCCGCGTTCTCGGACGCACCGGTCGAGGCGGCGGTGATCGAGGCGGGCATGGGCGGCGCGTGGGACGCGACGAACGTCGCCGACGGCCAGGTCGCGGTCATCACCCCGATCGGGCTGGACCACACCGACTATCTCGGCCCGACCGCCGTCGACGCGGCCGCGGAGAAGGCCGGGATCATCAAGCCCGGTGCGGTCGCGGTGATCGGCGAGCAGGATCCCGAGGTGCTGAACGTCCTGCTGAAGCGCGCGGTCGAGGTCGACGTCGCGGTGGCGCGCGCGGGCAGTGAGTTCGCCGTGCTGGAGCGGGAGATCGCAGTCGGCGGGCAGATGCTGAAGCTGCAGGGTCTCGGCGGCGTGTACGACGAGATCTTCCTGCCGCTGCACGGCGCGCACCAGGCCGCGAACGCGGCGCTGGCGCTGGCCGCGGTCGAGGCGTTCTTCGGGGCGGGCAAAGACAAGCAGCTGGTCGTCGAGGCGGTGCGCGAGGCGTTCGCGGAGGTCGAGAACCCGGGACGGCTCGAACACGTCCGGGCCGCCCCGGCGGTGCTGGTCGACGCGGCGCACAACCCGATGGGCGCGCGGGCGCTGGCCACGACGATCGCCGACGAGTTCCACTTCCGCCGGCTGGTCGCGGTGGTCGGCGTGCTGTCCGACAAGGACGCGCGCGGCATCCTGGACGCGCTGGAGCCGGTGGTGTCCGACGTGGTGGTCACCCGCAGCTCGTCGCCGCGGTCGCTGCCGCTGGAGGAGCTGGCCGCGCTGGCCGGGTCGATCTTCGGCGAGGAACGGGTGCTCGCGGAGCCGGACCTGGAAACCGCGATCGAGACCGCGATCGGTCTTGTCGAGCAGAGCGACGACCCGGAGGAACCACTCGCCGGCGGCGGCGTGCTGGTGACCGGATCGGTGGTCCTCGCGGGGGACGCGCGCACGTTGTTCGGGAAGGGACCGGCATGAGCGAGACCACTCCGGCGAAGCCGCCCGCCAAGGACCCGATGAAGGGGTTCCGCGGTGTGCTGGCCGGCACGCTGATCATGGAAGCGATCACGGTCGCGCTGGCGCTGCCGGTCGTCGCCAAGCTCGGCGGCGGCCTCACCAGTTTCACCGGCTGGACGGTGATCGCGCTGGCCGTGGTGCTGGTCGTGCTGTGCGGGATGCTCAAGCACGTCTGGGCGGTACCGGTCATCCTGCTGCTGCAGCTGGCGATCATCGCGACCGGGATCGCCCAGCCGGCGATCGCGATCATCGGCATCATCTTCCTGGCCGCGTTCCTGTGGTTCCTTTGGCTGCGCCGCGACGTCGCGCGCCGGATGGCCGCCGGGACGCTGCCGAGCCAGCAGCAGCCGCAGCCCTAGCGGTAGACGCTGACCTCGATCAGGTTCCGGTCGGGGTCGCGGAAGTACACGCTGCGGATCGGCCCGGTCGCCCCGGTGCGGTCGACCGGGCCTTCCTCGATCGCGACGCCGTGCGCGGCGAGGTCCGCCACCACCTGCTCCAGCGAATCGGCCGTGATCAGGCACAAGTCCGCGCTGCCCGGCGTCGGCCGCTCCGCCTTGGGTTCGAACTCGCGGCCCGCTTCGTGCAGGTTGATCTTGCTCGTCCCGAACGTCAGCGCCTTCCGGCCCGCGCCGAACGTCACCTCGGTCATGCCGAGCACCCGGGTGTAGAAATCCACCGTCGCGGCCAGGTCGGCGACGGTGAGGACGAGGTGGTCGAGCCGGTCGATCCGCATGGATTCACCCTAATCCGAGGTAACGGCCCGGCCGCTGCGACGACAGTCTCAGTGTGATCGTGGTGCGCGAACTGAGCGGCGACAACTGGGCGGAGTGGCGAGAACTCCGCCTCGCCGCGCTGCGCGAGGCCCCGGAGGCGTTCAGCTCGAAACTCGCCGACTGGCAAGGCGAGAGCGACGCCGAACCGAATTGGCGGGCGCGGCTGCGCACGGTGTCTTTCAACGTCCTGGCCGACCTCGACGGCGTCCCCGCCGGCATGGTCAGCGGGCATCTTGCCGAGGGCGGCGACAAAGCCGAACTGCTGTCGATGTGGGTGAGCCCGACCGCGCGCGGCCAGGGAGTCGGCGACGCTCTCGTCCAGACGGTGGTGCGGTGGAGCGAGGGCCGCGGCGCGGAGGAACTGGCGTTGCGCGTCGCGGCGGGCAACGAGCACGCGATGGCGCTGTACGAACGGCACGGGTTCGTGGAGCGGCCGCTGTCCGGGCCGAGCGAGTGCGGGCACGAGATGGTCCGGGAAGCACGCCGGGCGTGACCGGCGAAGGTGACTTCGTCCTGCTGGATGATCCGTTCACGCGCCGGTAAACCCGAATTGGCCGCCCGGCCGTGACCGCGGGATAGAACACCCGCCATGACCGAAATGACCTCATCGCGGCGCTCCGTGCTCAAAGCCGGAATCGTCGTCCCCGCGCTCGCCGCGGCGGGCGGGCTGGCGCTGTCCGGCCCGGCCTCCGCCGCCCCGCTCGTCCGCCGGGGCCGTCCGGTGCTCACCCACGGCGTCGCGTCCGGGGACGTGACCGCCGGTTCCGGGATCGTGTGGTCCCGCGCCGACCGCCCGTCCCGGTTGATGGTCGAGATCGCCCGCGATCCGTCGTTCCGCCACGCGCGCCGGGTTCCCGGCCCGCTCGCCACGCCGCAGACCGGCGGTGCCGGCAAAGTCCGGATCGCCGGGCTGGCGCCGGGCACCGAGTACCACTACCGGGTCACCGCGGTGGACCTCGACGGCCGCGGCGCGAGCGAGCCAGTCGCCGGCCGTTTCGCCACCGCGCCGATCGGCCGCGCGAACACCCGGATCCTGTGGAGCGGCGACGTCGCCGGACAGAACTACGGCATCAACCCGGCGCTCGGCGGGATGACGATCTTCTCCGCGATGGCCGACCGCCGCCCGGACCTGTTCCTGCACAGCGGCGACACGGTCTACGCCGACGGTCCGCTCACCGACACCGTCACGCTGCCCGGCGGTGGCGGAACCTGGCACAACGTCGTCACGCCGGAGAAGTCGAAGGTGGCCGAGACCCTCGACGAGTACCGCGGCCAGCATGCCTACAACCGGCTGGACGAGCACTTCCGCCGCTTCGCCGCCGAGGTTCCGGCCTGTGTCCAATGGGATGACCATGAGGTCTTGAACAACTGGTACCCGGGCGAAATCCTCAACGACCGCCCGGAGTACGCCGAAAAGCGCGTCGACGTGCTCGCCCAGCGCGCGTTCCAGGCGTTCCACGAATGGCACCCGATCGACCGCCGCCAGGCCGTCGACGGGCGGGTGTACCGGAACTTCCGTTACGGCAGCCGGGTCGAGGTCTTCGTGCTCGACATGCGCACCTACCGCGACGCCAACCCCTCCGACCCGGCCAAGCCCGGCCACATCCTCGGCGCGGCGCAGGCCCGCTGGCTGGTCGACGCGCTCCAGCGGAGCACCGCGACCTGGAAGATCGTCCAGGCGGACATGCCGATCGGGCTGGTCGTGCCGGACGGCAAGGACATGGAAGCGGTGTCGAACGGCCTGCCCGGCGCGCCCGGCGGCCGCGAGACCGAACTCGCCTGGGTGCTCGGTCAGATCTCCCGCAACCGGGTCCGCAACGTCGTGTGGCTGACCGCCGACGTGCACTACACCGCCGCGCACCACTATTCGCCCGAGCGCGCCTCGTTCCAGGACTTCGACCCGTTCTGGGAATTCGTGTCCGGCCCGCTCAACGCCGGCGCGTTCGGCCCGAACAAGCTGGACCCGACGTTCGGTCCGGAAGCGGTGTTCGTGCACGCCCCGGCGACGCAGAATTCCTCGCCGGCACAAGGGTTCCAGCACTTCGGCGAGCTGAACGTGGACGGGGCGGGCGGCGAGCTGACCGTCGACCTGCGCGACTCGGCCGGGCGGTCGCTCTGGTCGAAGACGCTGCAGCCCCAGCGCGGCTGACCCGGCCGCAACCGGCCGCGCCAGGGCGTCGGATAGGCTCGGTGCCGATTAACACAGATTCGCACAAGGAGAAATACCGTCGTGACTGAACGCACGCTGGTCCTCGTCAAGCCCGATGGCGTCGCGCGCGGCCTCGTCGGCGAGGTCGTTTCGCGCATCGAGCGCAAGGGCCTGAAGCTGGCCGCGCTGGAACTGCGCACCGTCGAGCGCTCCGTCGCCGAGGAGCACTACGCCGAGCACAAGGAACGCCCGTTCTTCGGCGACCTGCTGGAGTTCATCACGTCCGGCCCGCTCGTCGCGCTGGCCGTCGAGGGCCCGCGCGCTATCGCCGCGTTCCGTCAGCTGGCCGGCGGCACCGACCCGGTCGAGAAGGCCACCCCGGGCACCCTGCGCGGCGACTTCGCGCTGGAGACCCAGTACAACCTGGTGCACGGCTCGGACTCGCCGGAGTCGGCCGAGCGCGAGCTGAAGCTGTGGTTCCCGGACCTGTGATCCGGGGCTGACCGCACCCGCGGACGCCGGGCAGGGACCGCGGTCCCTGCCCGGCGTCCGTCTTTTTACCCGGTGCTTCCGACGGCGGAGATCGGCTAATCTCCACCGGTGACCGCATTGCCTCCGATCGACTATCTGCCGCACCTGCGCGCGCTCACCGAGGCGTTCGCCGCCGAATCGGCCGGGCACCTGGACAACCCGGTGCCGTACTGCGCGGGCTGGACCAAGCGCGACCTGGTGCTGCACCTGGGCAACGTGCACCGCTGGGCCGCCGGGATCGTCCGCACCGGCGAGCTGAGCTCGCAGGAGTTCGAGGCCGAGCCGACCGGCGAGCTGACGTCCTGGTACTCCGAAAGCGCGGCCGAACTGCTCGACGCGCTCGCCGCCGCGGATCCGGCTGGCCCGTGCTGGGTCTTCGGCGCCGCATCGAAGACGAAGGCGTTCTGGTTCCGCCGTCAGGTGCAGGAGACCGCCGTCCACCTGGTGGATCTGTTCGGTGCGCGCGGCACGACGACCAGGCTGGACCCGGCGATCGCCGCGGACGGCGTCGACGAAGTCCTGGGCACCATGTTGCCTCGGGTGTCCCGGTGGAGGCTCCCGATGCCGCCGCTTCCGGCACCGATCACTGTGCGCACCACCGACAGCGGGCATTCCTGGACCGTCGTGCCGGGCGAACCGCCGGTGCTCGGCGAAGGAGAACCGGTCGCCACGGTCGCCGCACCGGCGCAGGATTTGCTGTTGCTGCTGTGGAATCGCGGCGAGTGGACGCCTGAGATCACGGGCGACGAGGCGGTCGCGAAGGCGTTCCTCGCCGCGCGGATGACTCCCTGAGCGGATCATCCCGCGCCATTCAGGTGCCGTTCACCGTGGAGACCTCCAGCGGTCGCGCCGATGGATTTGGCTGATCTGAGCCATTTTCACGACCGTGGGGGCTTCTGTGAACAAGTCGAGATCTGTGCTGCTCAGCGCCGTGCTGGCGCTGAGCCTTGCCACTCCGGCACATGCTGACCCGCTTTCCGCGCCGCCGATCGAGAGCGCGCCCGTCTTCTCTTCGGGCCGCGAGGCCCCGGCCGTCGCCGCCGCACCGGCAGCCGACGACGGGCTGGAAACCAGCAGCGCCACCAGCGAAGTGGCACCTGGTCTGAACCTCACCCAGTTCGACCGCTTCGACCCGAAGGGCTGGATCCGCGGCGACGCGCTGAGCGTTGACCTGACCAGCAAGGTCTTGAAGCCGGCTTACCTGAGTCCGGGAACCGTTTCCGCGCGCACCCCGCTGTCCCAGCAAGTGGCGCGCGCCGGCGCGGTGGCGGGCGTCAACGGCGACTTCTTCGACATCAATGCCACCGGTGCTCCGCTCGGCGTCGGCATCGACAAGGGCGAGTTGCGCAACGCGCCCGCCGCCGGGCACAACACCACCGCCGCGATTACCGCCGAGGGCCGCGCGAAGCTCGCCGACATCTTCCTCGAAGCGGCGGTGACGCTGCCGGACGGCCGCGTCGTGCCGGCCACCAACTTCAACAGCCCGGTCCTCGGCAAGGACGCGCTCGGCGTCTACACACCGCTGTGGGGCGCTTCGACGCGCGCGACCTCGGTGGCCGGCGCGCAGCGGGTCACCGAGGTCGAAGTCCGCGACGGGGTGGTGACGAAGGTGGGCCAGCAGCCTGCCGACGGTCCGATTCCGGCAGGTGCGACGTTGCTGCTCGGCCGTGAAGCCGGTGCGGACAGCTTGGCGAAGCTGAAGGTCGGCGATCGCGTTGGCGTCACGTACGCGCCGCGGTCCGATGCGGGCAAGATCGCGGTCGCGGTCGGCGGCAACAAGACGCTGGTGAAGGACGGTCAGCTCCAGCAGCTCGACGACACCACGCTCGCGCCGCGTACTGGCGTCGGTTTTTCCGCTGACGGCAAGAAGATGTGGCTCGTCACAGTGGACGGCCGGCAGGCCGACAGCCGCGGCATGACGGAGCTGGAGATGGCGCGTCAGCTGAAGCGCCTCGGCGCGGACGACGCGATCAACCTCGACGGCGGCGGCTCGTCCACGCTGCTCGCGCGCAACGAAGGCGAGGCCGCGCCATCGGTGCGGAACTCGCCGTCGGACGGTGGAGAACGGTTGGTGCCCAATGGCATCGGCGTCGCGACCGTCGCCGGCAGCGGCCGGTTGACCGGGTTCGCGCCCGCGCCCGCACAGGAGAGCGACAACTCGAGCCGAGTTCTCTCGGGGCTGAGCCGCGTGCTCGTTCCGAACGGTCACGACGAGACCGGCGCCGCGGTGGCCGTCCAGCCGTTCTGGATGTCGTCGAACCCGTTCCGGGGCACCGTCACGAAGAACGTTTTCACCGCGCAGCCGGACTTCCTGCGCCCGGACGCGCGGGCCGACGTGACAGTCACCGCACGCCAGGGTTTCGTGAGCGGCAGCACGAAGCTGACCGTGCTGGGCAAGCCTGTGCGGCTTGGCGCGAGCACGCAGCAGGTCGCGCTGTCGGCTGCCGGTGCGCACGGCGAGTTCCAGGTCTACGGCTACGACGCGGACGGTTACGGCACCTGGATCGAGCCGTCGGACGTGAAGCTCGACTACGACCCCGCCGTGGTGAAGATCGAACCGTCGGGCAAGGGCTTCTCGGTCACCGCGCTCAGCGCCTCCGGTGCCACCGCGATCACCGTCCACGCAGGCGGACAGGTATCGCACTTGGCGGCTTCGGTCGGCACCGTGGCGAAGGTGGCGGCTCCGCTGGACGGCCCGGCCGGCTGGTCGGCTTCGGTATACCCGTCCGTGGTCGGTGCCGCGCTTTCCGAAGCGGAAGGCCGCAATGGCGGAAAGGGCCTCGCACTCGACTACCGGCTTACCGGCACCACAGCGACCCGTGCCGCGTACGTGACGGCGGCCGACCCGATCGCGGTTCCCGCTGGCACGCAGAAGATCGGCATGTGGATCAACGGCGACGGCAAAGGCGCGTGGATCCGGGCGGAACTGCGCGACGGCGCGAACACCGCGTCCATTGTGGACCTGTCGCTGACCGTCGACTGGACGGGCTGGCGCTACGTCACCGCGGCGGTGCCCGCCGGACTGCCGGACGGCCAGCGGCTCACCCGGTTCTACGCGGTGGAAACCAGGCCGGCCAAGCAGTACGAGGGCGAACTGGTCTTCGACGACCTCACCTTCGAGGTCGCGCCGACCGCGACCGTGCCGCGCGACCCGGCGGTCCCGGACCCGTCGCTGGTCGTCAACGGGACGCTCGGCAAGGGCGGCGTGAAGATCGCCGTGGTCAGCGATGCCCAGTTCACCGCCGACGCCCCGGACGGCCCGCTGGTCGCACAGGCGCGCCGGGCGCTGCGCGAGGCGGTCGCCGCGAAGCCGGACATCGTGCTGATCAACGGCGACTTCGTCGACCGCGGCACCGCGCCGGACTTCGCGCTGGCTCGCAAGATCATCACGGAGGAAGTGGACGGCCGCGTTCCGTGGTACTACCTGCCGGGCAACCACGAAGCCGAGGGTGGCGACGGACTGGCCGACTTCCAGGCGGCGTTCGGGGAAACCCACCGCGTGGTCGACGTCGGCGGCGTCCGGCTGATCCTGCTCGACTCGTCGCGCGGTTCGCTGCGCGCGGGCGGATTCGACCAGGTCCGGATGCTGCGCGAAGCGCTCGACAGCGCGGCCAAGGACCGCTCGGTCCGCGGCGTGGTCGTCGCGATGCACCACCCGGTCAAGGACCCGAGCCCGACCGGCATCTCGCAGCTGGGGGACCGCAAGGAAGCCGCGCTGCTGCAGACCTGGCTGACCGGTTTCGAAGAACAGTCCGGCAAACCAGCCGCTTCGGTGGCTTCGCACGCGGGTGTGTTCGGCCTGTCTCGTACCGACGGCGTGCCGTACCTGGTGAACGGAAACTCCGGCAAGACTCCCGCCGCGGGCCCCGCGGACGGCGGCTTCGTCGGCTGGACCCTGGTCGGCGTGAACCCGTCCGATCGCGGCCAGCCGGTGCGGTTCGAGACCAAGCCGAACGTGGACGCCCTGACAATGACCGGTCCGGGCGTCCTGTCCCAGGGCGCTATCGGCAAGGTGACCGCGACGGTGAGCCAGGAAGGCCGGCAGATTCCGGTGCAGTACCCGGTGAGCGCCGCGTGGAGCGGAGCTGGCGTGCACATCGGGACCTGGCCGCCGATGCCGTGGGACGTCGTGTCGCTGGACCCGGCGACCGGGACGGTGCGCGCCTTGCGTCCGGGCACGGCGCGGATTTCGGTGACGGTGAACGGGGCGGCGCAGTCGGTTTCGGTGACGGTGCGCTGAGTTCCTTCGGCTGGGCAGGGGAGCGGGGCGGTCTTCGGGCCGCACCGCTTCGCTGTTCACCGGGTGCGTTCCGGCGGTTCCCGACCGTCATGGCGGTCGCCGGAGGAGGCCGCTCGTCCTGCCCGGAAGGCCGAACCGGACGCTCTGCCGGGCGGTGCCGCTCGACGCTCCGGCGTCTTCGCCGGCAAACCGGTCGAAAACTGTCGGTCCTTCCCTCTAGTGTCGGTTCTCGTGGGAGAGACGGCATCGGCACCAGCGCTGGTCCAAGCCAAGGCACTGGTCAAAAGGTTCGGCGAGTTCGAGGCGGTCCGCGGCATCGACGTCGAGGTGCGGCAGGGGGAAGCGTTCGGCTTCCTCGGCCCCAACGGCGCCGGCAAATCGTCGACGATGCGGATGATCGCGAGCGTTTCGCCGCGCAGCGACGGCGATCTGCGCGTGCTCGGCATGGACCCGGAGATCGACGGGCCGCGCATCCGCGCGCGGCTCGGCGTGGTGCCGCAGGAGGACAACCTCGACACCGAGCTCACCGTCCGGCAGAACCTGCATGTCTACGGCCGCTACTTCGGCCTCTCCCGGGCGCATGTGCGGCGGAAGGCGATCGAGCTGATGGAGTTCGCGCAGCTGTCCGACCGCGCCGAGAAGCCGGTCGACTCGCTCTCCGGCGGCATGAAGCGGCGGCTCACCATCGCCCGGTCGCTGGTGAACGACCCGGAGCTGCTGCTGCTGGACGAACCGACCACCGGTCTCGACCCGCAGGCGCGGCATCTGTTGTGGGACCGGCTTTTCCGGCTCAAGGCCCAGGGCACCACGCTGATCGTCACCACGCACTACATGGACGAAGCCGAACAGCTCTGCGATCGCCTCGTCGTCATGGACGGCGGCCGGATCGCGGCGGAGGGCTCGCCGGCCGACCTGATCGCCCGGCATTCCACCCGCGAGGTGGTCGAACTGCGGTTCGCGGCGGGGGAGCAGGAGGCCGCGGCCAGCCGGGTCGAAGGGCTGGCCGACCGCGTCGAGGTGCTGCCGGACCGGCTGCTGCTGTACACGATGGCCGGCGAGGCGACCCTGGAACGCGTCCACGAGCGCGGCCTGCGCCCGCTGTCGAGCCTGGTCCGGCGCAGCTCGCTGGAGGACGTTTTCCTCCGGCTCACCGGACGGACGCTGGTGGACTGATGACGATCACCGCTACCGGCCGCGTGGTCGGCCGCTTCCACGGCGCCTGGCTGCGCGTCGAGGGGCACTGGACCTGGTACCGCCGGCATTGGGTCAGCACGCTGTACTCCACCGGCCTGCAACCGGTGCTCTTCCTCGCCGCGATGGGGCTCGGCTTCGGCTCGCAAGTCCAGGCGGGCCCGGCCACCGGCGGATTCTCCTACCTCGTCTACGTCGCGCCCGCGCTGCTCATCGCCGGCGCCGCGCAGCAAGCGGTCGGCGAGTCGACGTATCCCGTGCTCAGCGGGTTCAAGTGGCAGAAGGACTACATCGCGGTCACCGGGACTCCGGTGTCGCCGGGCCAGATCCTCGGCGGGCACCAGATCTGGACCGCGTTGCGCCTGTTGATTTCCGGCGCCGTCTACGCCGTCGTCGCGCTCCTGTTCGGCGCGTGGACCAACGCCGGCGCGTTCCTGGTGATCCTGGCCGGCGTGCTGACCGGCATGGCGTGCGGATCGCTGGTCGCCGGGCTGGCGGCGTGGACGTTCGACGAGGGCCAGCGCTTCGGGCTGATGTTCCGGTTCGTGGTCATCCCGATGACGCTGTTCTCCGGCACGTTCTTCCCGATCTCCCAGCTGCCGCTGTACGTGCGCTGGCTGGCCTGGATTTCGCCGCTGTGGCACGGCACCGAGCTGTCCCGCGCCGCCACGCTGGGCGGGCACGCCCTGCTCGCCGTGCTGGGCCACTTCGCCTACCTGGCAGTGCTGATCGCGGTCGGCTGGGCGATCGCGCATCGCGGCTTCTACCGACGGCTGGTGGCGTGATGACCGACCTGGTTTCTCCGCAGCGGCGCGGGCTTCTCCTCCGCATCCTGCCCTCCGGCCTGTACAGCGGACGCGCGACCGCGCTGATCGAACGCGCGCTCACCGTCTACGGCCGCTCCTGGTCGATCCTCGCGTCCGGCGCCTTGGAACCGCTGTTCTACCTGCTCGCGTTCCAGGTCGGCTTCGGCAAACTGGTCACCACCGTGCCCGGCCCGGACGGCCGCCCGATGAGCTATGTCGCGTTCGTCGCGCCCGCACTGCTGGCCTCGTCCGCGATGAACGGCGCGGTGATCGAGTGCACGTACAACCTGTTCTTCAAACTTCGCTACGCCAAGACCTACGACGCGATGCTGGCCACCCCGGTCGGCCCGCTGGACATCGCACTGGGCGAAATCGCCTGGGCCGTGCTTCGCGGCGGGTTGTACTCGCTCGCTTTCCTGGCCGTGACCGGCGCGATGGGCCTGCTCACGTCCTGGTGGGCGGTGCTGCTTCTGCCGGTGGCGCTGCTGGTGTCGTTCGCGTTCGCGGCGATCAGCATCGCGCTGGTGAGTTTCTTGACGTCGACCTCGCAGTTCGACTACATCAACCTCATCCTGATGCCGATGTTCCTGTTCTCCACCACGTTCTTCCCGATCACCGTCTACCCGGAGGCGCTGCGGTGGCTGGTCCGCTGCTTCCCGCTCTACCACGGGATCGAGCTGATGCGCGGCCTGGCGACCGGCATCCTGTCGTGGGGGATGCTGGGAAACCTGGCGTACCTGCTGGTGCTGGCGGGCATCGGGGTGTGGGGCGCGACCAGGAGGATCGCGAAGCTCCTGCTGACCTGACCGCTGCCGGGATCCGCCGGTCCGGTGACACGCGCCAGGGTCACCGGACCGGACTGGGCGGTCCCGTCTGGGCGGGCGTCACCGCGGACCGGGCGTCGACCAGCCCGTGGCCGTAAAACCCGTTGTACCCGTCATAACCCGAGCAGTACGCGTCCTGCGCGCCGTCGCCGGTGAGGTCGTAGTCGTCCGGGCACGGCATCGGCGTCGCCCGCGACTCGAGCGCGGCCCGCAGCTCGGCAGCCGACCACCCCGGGTGCACCGACTTCAGCAGCGCCAGCACCCCGGCGGCGTGCGGTGCCGCCATCGACGTCCCGCACAGCGGTGCGAACCCGCCTGGCACTGTCGAAACCACGCACTGGTCGCCGTCGCCGCCCGGGGCGGTCACATCGACGACGCCGAGCCCGTACGAGCTGTAGCCCGCCTTCACCCGGTCCGCGCCGACGGCTGACACCGTCACCACTTCTCGCAGCCCAGCCGGCAACGCCTCGCACTTCCCGCCCGCCGTCGGCGAGCCCGCTGGCGCGGACGGCGTGAGATCGACCGCTTCGTTCGTCGCCGCCGCGACGTTGAGAGTGCCCTGCGCGGTCGCGTACTCGACCGCCCGCGCGAGCACCTCGTGCACCACGCCGCGATCGTTGCCGCGCACGCAGGAAAGCGACCACGGATTCACGAACCAGCTGCTGTTGGCGATCGGCAGATGCCGTGCCGCTGACCACATGATTCCGCAGACCGCCGCTTCCGGATCGGCGTATCCGCGATCGTCGATCACCTTCACCGACGCGATCCGCACCCCTGGTGCCACCCCGGTCACGCCCTTGCCGTCCGCCGCCGCGGCGATGATGCCCGCGACGTGCGTGCCGTGCACCGAAGTCGTCGGCTGCCACGCCGCCGGGCTCTGGTCCGGGACACCGGTGAGGCATCCCGCCGAGTCGCCCGCGTCGATCGCCGCGGACAGCTCGGGATGGTTCGGGTCGACCCCGGAATCGAGCACCCCGACGACCACCTTCCGGTCGCCGCCGGTCACCTGGTGCGCGGCGGGTGCCCCGATCAGGTCCATGTCCCACTGCCGGGAGGACAGGTCCGCCGACGGGACCCGCGCCGGATCGGTGCGCGGCACCAGCGCGCGGGCCGGCGCAGCCGCGGCGATGCCGGGCTGTTCCGCCGCCAGCCGGGTCGCCTGCGCGCTGAACGCCCGCTCCGGTCCGATCCGGTCGGCGAACCGGGGATCGGCCGACGTGACGATCGCCACCGAAATCTGCGGGTAGTAGCCGGTCACCTGCCCGCAGTCCGCCGCGGCTTGCTGCCGGGCGGAAGCCTCTGACGTTCCCCGGTCGAACGCGACGACATACCGCAACGCCCGCCCGCCGGGAACGCATCCGGGATCCGCGCCGGCCGCCGGAGAGACCGCGGCGCATGCCGCGACGCTGACCGTGAGAACGGCGAAGGAGCACACGGCCGCCCGCAGCGGCCGCGCCAGCAGGGACACCGGACCTCCCACCGTGCTCAGGGCAACGCCGGCGCCCGCGCGGAGCGCCTGAGGCGCACGCTATCCATCCCGGCTTCGACGCGACAAGCGAAGCGCGGAAGTTCGCCCGGCCGTTTGATCGGATCGTGCCAGAAGCACCCTCGCCCAGCTTGGAGCGCTGGTACCCGACATGAAGCGTTGGCCCGGGTGTGAGCAACCTCCCTGTCGACGTGCTTCGCCGGGCCGTTCGCCGGCGAGACAGGTGCGCGGCACGTCGGCGAACGGCGGAACGGAGGCAGCCGCCGCTCTCCGCGGTCTCCTCAGACGGTGCTGAACGGACGGCGCACGGCAGCGGTCGCCAGCACGATGGAGCCGGCTGTGCCCGGACGTCCGTTCCCCGGTCCGACCGGCCTGGCCTGCCCGGTGCATTGCCGGAATCCGCCCGGCGCGGTCTGGCTGCTGGCCGAGACGTAGCCTGCCTTGCCAGATTGGTGTTTGCGGGAGTCCGCCCGTCCGGGACACCCGTCGCGACGCGCCCGGCCCGCACCTCGTCCCCCGGCAAAACCAGCCCGGATCGAGGGACCTGCGCCACCCGGCCGGGGAACACCCGGCCGGTAGGCTGACCGCCCCGGGCTCGCCGTTGCCGAGTCCGGCCAGGCGCGCGGCCGGCCCGTACTGCCGGCCCGATCCCGCGTCCGCACCGCTCGAGCTGCTCGAGTTCCCCCGGACGTGTGAACGCGGCGCGCCCGACTGCCTGCTGTGGGACACCGACTACACCAGGTGTCCACCCGGGTGTGGGATACTTGCGTTGGCCGCTGCGCCGACGGGCATCCCGCTCGCGTCGTGAGCGGCCCGGAGGAGTGCCGGACCGGCACCACGCGCGTCGCCCCCGGGAGGCCGGGCCAAGGTCGATGTCGTGGCGGGTGGCCCGGGGGTCGCGAGCAGGCCGGCACCCCGCCGAGCAGACCAGGACGTGCGCGGCCGCCCACCCGGCGGACGCCCGCGATGCCAGCAGAATTCCCGCCGCTGGTCACCACCACGGCGGGCACGGAACAGAAAGGGCCCCTGCGCGGCCGCGTCAGCACCGGTGCGAACCGGCTGACGCGCCCGGGGGCGGAGGAGACATATGTCGAACGCGGACACACCCGCCGAACAGACCGGCGGGAATACCGCCGCACCCACGACCAGCCGCCTGGGCGAGCTGCCGCCGCGCATCCGCGTGCATGCGCTGGCCAAGCTGCTCGGCCTGAGCAGCCGCGACTTGCTCGGCAAGCTCGCCGACCTGGGGGAGAGCCCCCGCAGCGCCCAGTCGAGCGTCACCAAGGAGGTCGCGCACCGCGTGGCCGTCATCCTCGACGCGGAAGCGGCCGGGGAGCAGGGCGAGGCACCTGCGGGCGGAACCGCTGCTCCGGTCGCTGCCGGCCAGCACGGAGAAGCCGCGGAGGAGACTTCCGGCCAGCCGGGCAGCGTCGTCGAGAACGCCCCTGCCGCCCAGCCGGCCGGCGCCGAGGCGGCCGAGGCGGCCGGCGAGGCGGCACCCGCTGCCGCCCAGCACCCCGCTGAGACGGAAAGCGCCCCGTCCGCCGAGACCGGCGCTGCCGGGCGACCGGCGATCGGGCGGCCGTTCGGCCAGGCCGCCGCCCAGGACACTGCCCAGGACACTGCCCAGGTCACTGAGGCGCAGCCGGAATCCGCGAACCAGACCGCTCCGGCCGAAGCCGAGCAGGGCGTCTCCGAGACCGGCGACAAGCCGTCCCGGGGCCGCACCCGCCGCGTCCGCCGGACCGTCGCGCCCGCCATCCCGGCCGAGCAGCAGGAAGCCGAGCAGGCCACTCCGGCCCGCGGCCCGGTGCACGTGCCGGTCTTCGCCGCGCCGTCGCCGGTGTTCCTGCCGCCGGAACCGGCCCAGCCGGCCCGCAGCAAGCCCGAGCCGCTGTTCGGCGTCGGGGAGCCCGCCGCCGGCGAAGCCGCGGAAGAGGCCGTCGCGGAAGAGGCCGAGGTCCGCGACGAGCGTCCGGACGAGGAAGGCGAGGACGCGAACAGCCGTCGCCGGCGCCGTCGTGGCCGCCGCGGCCGCGGGCGCGGCAAGGGCGGAGACGAGGCCTCGTCCGAGAACGAGGACGAGACCGGCGAGGAGCAGCCCGCCGCCGCCAAGGAAGCCGAGAAGCCGGAAGAAGCCGAGACCGAGGCGGACACCGAAGACGAGGCCGAGACCGAGGGCGGCAGCAAGCGCCGCCGCCGTCGCCGCCGTCGCAAGGGCGGGGACGAGGACGCGGCCGAGACCGCGACCGGCGACGACCCGCCGAACACCGTCACCCACGTCCGCCAGGCCAAGGCCGCCGAGGCCGAGCGCCCGGCGCGCGACGAGGTGCGCAGCGTCCGGGGCTCCACCCGGCTCGAAGCCAAGCGCCAGCGCCGCCGCGACGGCCGCGAGGCGGGCCGTCGCCGCGCGCCGATCCTGTCCGAGGCCGAGTTCCTCGCCCGCCGCGAGTCGGTCGAGCGCACCATGGTCGTCGCCGAGAAGGGCGACTCCACGCAGATCGGCGTGCTCGAAGACGGCGTGCTGGTCGAGCACTTCGTGACGTCCTCGGGCACCGGCTCGATCGTCGGCAACGTGTACCTCGGCCGGGTCCAGAACGTGCTGCCCAGCATGGAGGCCGCGTTCATCGACATCGGCCGCGGCCGCAACGCGGTGCTCTACGCCGGCGAGGTCGACTGGGACGCCGCCGGCCTGGAGGGCAAGGCGCGCAAGATCGAGCAGGCGCTCTCGACCGGCGACAGCGTGCTGGTCCAGGTCACCAAGGACCCGGTGGGGCACAAGGGCGCCCGGCTGACCACGCAGATCTCGCTGCCCGGCCGCTTCCTGGTCTACGTGCCCGCGGGCGGGGCCACCGGCATCTCCCGCAAGCTGCCGGAGAACGAGCGCCGCCGGCTCAAGGACATCCTCAAGCGGATCGTCCCGGAGGACGCGGGCGTCATCATCCGCACCGCGTCCGAGGGCGTCAGCGAGGAAGAACTGGACCGGGACGTCCAGCGGCTGCAGGCGCAGTGGGACGTCATCAAGGAGAAGGCGTCGGCCGGGTCCGGGAAGAAGAGCGGCGCCCCGACCATGCTGTACGAGGAGCCGGATCTGCTGGTGAAGGTCGTGCGCGACCTGTTCACCGAGGACTTCTCGAAGCTGGAGGTCCAGGGCGGCAAGGCGTGGGACACCATCCACGGCTACGTGCAGCACGTCGCGCCGGACCTGACCGACCGGCTCAGGCGCTACACCGGCACCGGCGACGCGTTCGCCGACCACCGGATCGACGAGCAGATCACCAAGGCGCTCGACCGCAAGGTCTGGCTGCCCTCGGGCGGCTACCTGGTGATCGACCGCACCGAGGCGATGACCGTCATCGACGTCAACACCGGCAAGTTCACCGGCTCGGGCGGCAACCTCGAAGAGACGGTGACCCGCAACAACCTGGAGTCGGCGGAGGAGATCGTCCGCCAGCTGCGGCTGCGGGACATCGGCGGCATCATCGTGATCGACTTCATCGACATGGTGCTCGAGTCGAACCGCGACCTGGTGCTGCGCCGGCTCACCGAATGCCTCGGCCGCGACCGTACCCGGCACCAGGTGGCCGAGGTCACCTCGCTGGGCCTGGTCCAGATGACCCGCAAGAAGATCGGCACCGGGCTGCTCGAGGCGTTCTCCACGCCGTGCGAGCACTGCAAGGGCCGCGGCGTGGTCGTGTCCACCGAACCGCAGCGCACCGGCGGCGGCGGCAACGGCAACAGCGGCAACAGCGGCAACACTGGCGCCAACGGCCACAGCCACGGCGGCGACACCAAGAGCTCGCGGCGCTCCCGCGGCCGCGGCAAGGGCGAAGACCAGCACCAGGAGCACAAGACCGAACAGCCCGCCCCGGCCCCGACGCCGGAGCAGCGCGAATCGGTGGTGTCCGCGGTGCAGGCGATGGCCAACGCGTCGAAGAAGCACGACCACCACGCTCCGGAGGACGCGCACGCCGACGCCAAGTCGGAAACCCCGGCGGAGGCCCCGGCCCCCGCCCCCCAGACAGCGGTTGAGCAGCCGGAACCGGTGGTCGAGCAGACCCCGGCTCCGGCGGCCGAAGCCGCTTCGCGGCCGGAGCCGGAGGCCGTTTCGCCGGTCGCGGCCGAGGCCGCGGAAGAACCCGAGGTCAGCGTGCCGGGCCCGGCCGTGCGGAGCACCCGGCGCCGTCCGCGCCGTGCCGCTTCGCGTCCGGCAGGGCCGCCGGTGAAGGCTTCGGACCAGAGTTGATCCACCACGGGTACCCCGGGTGCAGCGGCGCCCGGGGCCTCCCGTAACCTGTAGTACGGCTCATCGCAAGCATGAGCCGCTGCGCGAGCACCTGGACCGCCTCCCGGCGGGCCGGCCGCGCCAGCCCCCTAACCCATTGTCGAGTAATGCAGGAGACTTCCGTGTCGGCGTACGCGATCGTCAAGACCGGCGGCAAGCAGTACAAGGTTGCCGTTGGCGACGTCGTTGAGGTCGAGAAGCTCGAGGGCGAGCCGGGCACCGAGCACACCTTCCCCGCCGTGCTGTTCGTGGACGGTGGCGAGGTCACCACGGACGCCGACGCGTTGGCGAAGGTCTCGGTCACCGGCAAGGTCGTCGAGCAGACCAAGGGTCCGAAGATCCGGATCCACAAGTTCAAGAACAAGACTGGCTACCACAAGCGCCAGGGTCACCGGCAGAAGCTGACCCGCGTTGAGGTCACCGGTATCTCCAAGTAGTTCTTCGGATCTTCGAGACTGAAACTTTTTCAAGAAGGGGCTTGAGCGATGGCTCACAAGAAGGGTGCGTCCAGCTCCCGCAACGGTCGCGATTCGAACGCCCAGCGACTGGGCGTCAAGCGCTTCGGCGGCCAGGAGGTGAACGCCGGCGAGATCCTGATCCGTCAGCGTGGCACCAAGTTCCACCCCGGTGTGAACGTCGGCCGTGGCGGCGACGACACGCTGTTCGCGCTCGCCGCCGGTGCGGTTACGTTCGGCACCAAGCGCGGTCGCAAGACCGTCAACATCGTGCCGACGCCGGTCGAAGCCTGAGTTTCCGGGTTTTCTGCTAGCGCACGAGTTTTCTGACGAGGGGTGGAGCCGGAACAATCCGGCCCCACCCCTCGTTTGTTTTGTCTGATTCTTTTTTCGCGAGTGAAGTGAGGCAAGCCCATGGCGTCCCGGTTCGTGGACCGCGCGGTGATCCACCTGACCGCAGGGGACGGCGGAAACGGCTGTGCCTCCGTCCACCGCGAAAAGTTCAAGCCGCTCGGCGGCCCGGACGGCGGCAACGGCGGCAACGGCGGCGACGTGACCCTGGTGGTCGACGCCAACGTGCACACCCTGCTCGACTTCCACTTCCGCCCGCACGCCCGCGCCGGCAACGGCAAGCTGGGCATGGGCAACAACCGCAACGGCGCCGCCGGCGAGGCGCTGGAGATGAAGGTCCCGCCGGGCACCGTGGTGTTCACCGAGGACGGCGAGCTCGTCGCCGACCTCACCAGCCCGGGCACCCGGTTCGTCGCCGCCCAGGGCGGCCGTGGCGGGCTCGGCAACGCCGCGCTCGCGTCGAAGGCCCGCAAGGCGCCCGGGTTCGCGCTGCTCGGCGAGCCTGGCGAAAGCCGGAACCTGGTGCTGGAACTGCGGTCGGTCGCCGACGTCGGCCTGCTCGGCTTCCCGTCCGCGGGCAAGTCGTCGCTGATCTCCGTGCTGTCCGCGGCGAAGCCGAAGATCGCCGACTACCCGTTCACCACGCTGGTGCCGAACCTCGGCGTGATCACCGCCGGTTCGTCGGTGTTCACCATGGCCGATGTGCCCGGCCTGATCCCGGGCGCGTCCGAGGGCCGCGGCCTCGGGCTGGACTTCCTGCGCCACATCGAGCGCTGCGCCGTGCTGGTGCACGTGGTCGACTGCGCCACCCTGGAGCCGGGCCGCGACCCGCTGTCCGATGTGGACGCGCTGGAGGAGGAACTGGCCCGCTACACGCCGGGGCTGGGCGGCAAGTTCGAAGAGCGCCCGCGCGTGGTGGTGCTGAACAAGATCGACGTCCCGGAGGCGGCCGAGCTCGCCGAGTTCGTCCGGCCGGAACTGGAGGCGCGCGGGCTGCGCGTGTTCGAGGTGTCCACCGCGTCGCGCAAGGGCTTGCGGGAGCTGACCTTCGCGCTGGCGGAGGTCGTCGAGGCGTACCGCGAGGCGCAGCCGGTGCTGGAGCCGGAGAAGATCGTGCTGCACCCGCTCGCGGTCGACGACAGTGGCTTCACGGTCGAGCCGGACCCGGAGGAAGAGGGCGGCTTCATCGTCCGCGGCCCGCGCCCGGAGCGCTGGATCCGGCAGACGAACTTCGCCAACGACGAAGCGGTCGGCTACCTCGCGGACCGGCTCAACCGGCTCGGCGTCGAAGACGCGCTGGCGAAGAAGGGCGCGAGGCCGGGCAGCCCGGTCACCATCGGCGACATCCAGTTCGAATGGCAGCCGACGACGCCGGGCGTCGTCGTGCACCTGTCCGGGCGCGGCACCGACGTGCGGCTGGAGCGTTCCGACCGGATCGGCGCGGCCGAGCGCAAGGAAGCCCGCCGGATCCGCCGCGACGGCACCGGCGAGGACGAGGACTTGGCCGACGACGAGATCGGCGACGAGACCCCGTCCGTCGATGCCGAGCTGGACGGTGTGTGGGAGAGCGGGGAACAGGCGGAGCGCGACCGGTGAGCGGCACCCGCCACGAGATCGCACAGGCTCGCCGGCTGGTCGTGAAGGTCGGCTCGTCCGCGCTGACCACCACGGGCAGCGGGCTCGACGTGTCCCGGCTGGACGCGCTGGTCGACGCGATCGCCGACCGGGTGTCGCGGGACACGCAGATCGTGCTCGTTTCGTCGGGAGCGATCGGCGCCGGCCTCGCGCCGCTGAAGCTGGGGAAGCGTCCGCGCGACCTGGAGACCAAGCAGGCCGCGGCGAGTGTCGGGCAGCTCGCGCTGGCGCACGCGTATGCCGAGTCGTTCGGCCGCTACTCGCTGACCGTCGGCCAGGTGCTGCTGACTTCCGACGATGTCGTCCGCCGTGCGCACTACCGCAACGCGCAACGCACGTTCTCCCGGTTGCTCGCGCTCGGTGCGGTGCCGGTCGTGAACGAGAACGACACCGTTGCCACCCAGGAAATCCGCTTCGGCGACAACGACCGGCTGGCCGCGCTGGTGGCGCATCTGGTCGGTGCCGACGCGCTGGTGCTGTTGTCCGATGTGGACGGTCTGTACGACGGCGACCCGCGCGACGGCGCGACGCGCAGGATCACCGAGGTGCTCAGCGAGTCCGATGTGGAGGGCATCGCGGTCGGCATGTCCTCGTCCGGCCTCGGCACCGGCGGCATGGTCTCGAAGCTGGCTGCCGCGCGCACCGCGGCCGGAGCGGGAATTCCGGTGCTGCTGGCCGCCGCCGAGGACGCCGCGCACGCGCTGGGCGAGGCGAGCGTCGGCACCGCCTTCGCGCCGGCGGACACTCGCTTGTCCGCCCGCCGGTTCTGGCTCGGCTACGCCGCAGACACCTCCGGCAAGCTCCGCCTCGACGACGGCGCGGTGCGGGCGATCCTGCGTCGCCGCTCCCTGCTCGCCGCGGGGATCACCGGGCTGGAGGGCGAGTTCGAGGCGGGCGACGTGGTCGACCTGGTGGACACCGCCGACATGCCGGTGGCGCGCGGGGTGGTCGGGTTCGACGCGGGGGAGCTGCCCGGGTTGATCGGGCGATCCAGCCACGAGGTGCCGGTGGAGTTCCGGCGCGAGGTCGTCCACGCGGACGACCTGGTGCCGTTGCGTCGCTGAACCCGGACCGCGACCGACGCCTACCTCGGACGACCACCTCCCACACCGCTGGCCGACGTGGAGTTCGCCGCGCCGCGTCGGACGGTCGGGACGCGGACGATCCCGGGGTGCCCGGGTCAGCGCAGCAGCGGCAGCACCCGGCGGCCGAGCAGGGCGACGCCCTCGTCGTCGGCGAGCCCGTGCGGGGTGCCGAACTCCACCCGGGCCGCCCCGGCGTCCAGGAGCTGCTGCGCCTGCTGCGCGATCTCTTCCGGGGTGCCGGAGAAGGCGAACAGGTCCAGCACGTCGTCCGGGATCAACGCGCCCGCCGCCGCCTCGTCCCCGCGAGCCAGGTGCTCGCGGATCCGGGCCAGCAGATCGGCGGGCACCGCCGCCGTCGGGTCGAGGCCGGCGACGACGTCGAGATACATCGCCACTTCGCGCCGGGCCCGGGCGCGGGCCGCCCGGGAATCCTCGGCGACCACGGTGACCGCGCCCGCGACGATGCCGACGTCGGGGTTGCCGAGGCGCTCCCGCAGCACTCCGACCATCTTCGGATTGGCGGTGCCGCCGATCTTCACCTCGTCGGCGACCCGGCCCGCGGCCGCCGCCAGCCGCGGTCCCCAAGCACCGACCAGCAGCGGGATCTGCTTCCGCCGTACGGGATAGCGCAGCCGGGTGCCCGGAGCGAGCCGGAACACCGAGCCCGCGAAGTCCTCCCCGGCCAGCAGGGCGCGCACGACGGCGGCCGCCTCCAGCACGGTCGTGACCGGACGGGTCTGCTCCACTCCGATTCCGCCCAGCCACGACCCGCGCGCCAGGCCGAGGTAGGCGCGGCCGCCCGAAACCGCGTCCAGTGCCGCGACTTGGCCGGCGATCTCGTACGGATGGTTGGTGTAGGGGTTCCAGCACGCGGCACCGAGCCGCACCCGGCTGGTCGCCGCCGCCATTTCCAGCAGAGGCACGATCGGTGGCTGGTACAGCAGGTCGCCGAAGACGCTCAGCACGTCGAACCCGCAGTCCTCGGCCAGCCGGGCGAGCCGTGCGTAATCGCCGGGGCGTTTGTCGCTTTGCAGGCCGAGCCCGATTTCGCTCACGTGAGGTCCTCCGTGCGCAGGACGGTCCGTCCGGTGCGTTCGATCCGCATCACGACGCGTTCCTCGGGATCGGGACAGCACACGAGCGTGTCGCGCTCGAGCCAGTCGCCTTCGGGCAGCTGCCGCTGTTTCGCCGGCAGCAGCGGCAGCACGGACTGCAGCGCGAACACGCAGAAGTGTTTGCCCGCCGGGATTTTCAGCTGTGCGCTGTGCACGAGCTCGAACGAATCGCCGACCCGCAGGCCGCACACCGACCGGCCTTCGATCCGGTCCACGACCACTCGAAGGTCGTACAGTTCGGTCACCGGTTCGCTCACACCGCCACCTCCTTCGCGGCCGGCCCGGGTTCCCCGAGCCCCACTTCGATCGCCCGCGCCGCCGGTTTCGGCGTTATCAGGCTTACCCCGACCAGCACCGCCAGGTTGATCGCCATCGCGATCAGTCCCGGTTCCCACTCCGGCAGCTGCGCGGCCCAGAAGTCCTTCGCGAACGGCGCGAGCAAGGCCACGAACCCGGCGACGATCCCGGCCAGCACGCCGATCGCGGTCGCCCGCCGCCACAGGAAGCCGAGGAAGACCGCGGGCGCGAGCATGCCGATCGCGGAGTAGGCGTACAGCAGAATGTCCACTAAGGACTTGCCATCGCCGATGGTCAGCCACACCGCGACCGCCGCGAAGACCGCGGTGGACCCGCGAGAGACGAGCAGCTGGCCACGGTCCGAGAGCCGCGGGGCGGCCGGCGCCACCACGTTCCGGGCGAAGATGGAGCCGGCGGTGAGCAGCAGCACCGAACCGGGCGCGAGCGCGAGCAGGAACGCCGTGCCGGCCACGATGCCCACCAGCCAGGCCGGGTACTTGTCCGAAACGAACTGCAGCAGCGCGCCGTTCATGCTGCCGTTCGCCGGCTTGGTTCCGGCGAGCAGCGCGGCGAAGCCGAGCAGGATGATGAAGAAATAGGCGAGCGAGTACAGCGGCTGCCAGATCGCGTTGCGGCGGATGGAAGTTCCGCTCTTCGCCGCGTACGAAACCTGGAACAGGTGCGGGAACACCCAGTTGCCGAGCGCGACATTGAGCGCGGACGTCATCAGCCAGGTCGAGGTGGTCGGCGAGGTCGGGTCCAGGCCGGGGAACTTGCCGATCCCCGGGTGCTGCTGGTCGACGAGCCGGAAGACGTCCAGCGGGGAGGTCGCGCCGACCTTCGACGCCACGGTGACCGACAGCAGCACGACTACCACGACCATCAGCACGTCCTTGACCGCAGCCGAAAACGCGGCCGACCGCAGCCCGGCCAGGACGACGAACGCGAGCATGAGCAGCGCGCCGAGCACGACCGCGGCGGTCGGCGACACCGCCGAGCCGAGCGTCAGCCGGACGACGAGACTGAGGCTCACCAGCTGGATCTGCACGTAGACGACCAGCGCGGCGATGCCGACGAGGCCGGTCACCACGCCCAGCCACTTCGCTCCGAATCGCGCCGCCACGAAGTCCGCTTGGGTGAGCAGCCCGTGTTGCCGGCCCGCCCGCCAGATTTTCGGCATCAGCCAGTAGCCGATCGCGTAGCTCAGCGACACCGACGTGAACGCCAGGTAGGCGGGGGCGCCGAGAGCCCAGGCGTAGCCGGAGATCCCGAGCACCGCGAAGGTCGTGTAGACCTCGCCCGCGTTGAGGAACCAGAACAGCACCGAGCCGAAGCGGCGGCCGCCGACGGCCCAGCCGGCCAGCGTCGTCGTCCGGGAGGTGCGGCCGAAGCCGACGGCGCCCGCGACGGTGGCCAGCACGACGATGAGGGCGAGAGCGAGTGTCATTGCAGCTCACCTGCCGTCCGCGCGAGGAACTCGGCTTCTTCCTGCTCGACTCCGGCGCGCCGGTCGAGGCGGAACACCAGGCCGATCACCGCCGAGGTCAGCACGATTCCGGCCAGCTGCCAGACCATCGGGAAAGGCAGGTGCAGTGGCGTGAGCGGGACGTCGTTGACCACCGGCACGAGCGCGACCTGCCAGACGAACGGCAGGACCAGCAGCCAACGATGCGGGTGCGAGGGGCGGGGACCGGCCATGAGCACTCCTGGAGTGTGCAGTGACAGTGCACGAATGGAGGGGACCGTACGTCGCGAACGTGTCCAGGTCAATCAGGTCTTCTTGGGATTGTGCCGAGGTGCGGCGGCCCGTAGGCTGACCGTGTTGTGCAGTTCTACTGCAGGGGAGGGCGGGTTGATCGGCGACCAGTTGCGGAAGCTGCGCGCTAACCGCGGGCTCAGCCTGCGTGCGCTCGCGGAAGAAGCCGGCGTGTCCGCGACCTTGCTCAGTCAGGTCGAACGAGGCGTGACCGACCCCAGCCTGTCGACACTGCGGCGGCTCGCCGAGGTGTTCGGGGAATCGGTCGCGGTGCTGTTCGAGGAGGAACCGGCGGCGGATGTGGTGATCAGCCGCCCAGGGGAGCGCGCGATTCTCCGCGGTCCACGCGGCAGCATCGGCTACGAACGCGTGACGCCCGGCGACGGCAAGCTGGAGGTCCTTCGTGGCGTACTGCGGCCAGGGGAGGCGACGAGCGACGAGCCGCGCGGGCACGCGTCGCAGGAGTGTGCGTTCGTGCTGTCTGGTGCGCTGACTGTGGAACTGGGCGGAATCGCGCACGCCCTGCTCGCCGGCGAAGCGGTCACCTTCGATTCCCGCACGCCGCACCGGTACCGCAACGCTTCGGCCGACGAGGTGGAGTTCCTGGTCTCGGTGACGCCGCCGGTGCCGTGACCCGGGTCAGTCCTTGAGGTGCCGCACCATTCGCGACAGCTGCTCGGCGTAGTACTCGACGAACTCCGCTGACGCCGGGTCCTGGCCGGTGAGCACGCTGCCCACCCGCCGGAACGCGACCGGCGCGCTGGCCGCGGCGATCAGCATCAGCAGCAATGCCTGCGGGTCCACGTCGGCGGGGAAATCGCCGGCCTCCTGCCGGGCGCGCAGGTAGTCGAGCTGGCTGTGCAGAAACGCGCGCTCCGGCGGAGTCCCGGTCTCGCCGCCGGCCTCCTCGGCCATGTTCTCCCGCAGGAAAAGCCTCGCCTGGTCCGGGTCGCGGAGCCCGTCTCTGGCGAAGTCCGCCACCACGTCCGCCATCGGCCGGTCGGTCACGGTCATCGCGGCCAGTCCGGAGAACTGCTCGCTGGTGACTTCGGCGTACAAGCCTTCCTTGCCGCCGAAGTAGTACGAGATCAGCTGCTTGTTCACGCCCGCGCCCCGTGCGATCTCGCTGACCCGCGCGGCGGCGTAGCCCTTGCTGCCGAACTCGGCCTTGGCCGCCGCCAGGATGCGCGCCTTGGTGCGCTCGGGGTCGCGCTGGCGTTCGCGCGGCGCTCGACGCGGGCTGGTTCCGGACACGTGATCAGCCTATCCGAAGCTTAATCATCCTCAAGGTTGACTCAATTATCCTCGTGGGTAATTATGGGAGCACGCGACCGAGAGAGGGGATCGACGATGAACGGAAAGACCAAAGTGGCGATCGTCGGCGGCGGCACCGGCGGGCTGTGCCTCGCGCACGGCCTGTCCCGTGCTGGTTTCCAGGTGGCGGTGTACGAGCGCAGCCGCACCCGCGCGGAACGGCTGCAGGGCTATCGGGTGCACATCGCGCCGATAGGCTCGGCCGCGCTGCGCGAGTGCCTGTCGCCCGAGGAATGGGCGCGTTTCCTGGCCACCACGGGGGAAAGCAAGGGCGTGTTCGGCTTCGTCGACCAGCGGATGCGCGAACTGGCGGTGCTCGACGAACCGCCGAGCGCGGACCCGGCCGCCGCGCACCACTCGGCGAGCCGGATCTCGCTGCACCAGGTGCTGTCGTCCGGGCTGAACGGAATCCTTTGGTACGACAAGGAATTCGTCCGGTACGAGACCGGGCCGAAGGAGGTCGGGCTGCACTTCGCGGACGGGACCACCGCCGAAGCGGACCTGGTGATCGGCGCGGACGGCGCGAACTCCCGGGTCCGCGCGCAGCTGCTGCCGGAGGCTAAGCGGGTGGACACCGGCATCCGCACGATCATCGGCAAGTACCCGCTGACCGCCGAAACGCGCGGGCTGCTCCCGGAGCGGCTGGCGACCGCCCCGACGTACGTGCTGCCGCCGGCCGGGTGCGGGATGTTCACCGCGCCGCACGAGTTCCCGGAGGCGTCGGAGAACGACGAGTCCGCGGCGCTGGACCCGGTGCTGTTCGACAACACCGGCAGCTACGTGATGTGGTCCTACGGCGCGCGGGCGCACCGGTTCCCTGCCGACCTGTCCGAACTGGACGTGCCGGGCCTGCGCGCGCTGATGCTGGAGCGCGTCCGCGGCTGGCATCCGGCGTTCGGCACGCTGGTCGAGGGCTCGTTGGAGCCGACCGTGGCGATGCTGCCGATCAGCACGTCGGTGCCGATGGACGGTTGGCAGACCGGTCCGGTCACCTTGCTGGGCGACGCGGTGCACAGCATGACACCGTTCCGCGGAATCGGCGCGAACATCGCTCTGCGCGACGCACAAGTGTTGTGCCGCAACCTCTCTCGAAGTGGCGACGTGCGCGCGGCAGTCGCCGCGTACGAACGGGAGATGCGGACCTATGCCTACCGGGCGGTGCGCGATTCGGCCCGCGCCGCGGACCAGTTCGTTAGCGAGAGCAGATTCGCCCGGGCACTGTCGCGGAGCATGATCACCGCGATGGGAGCCGGGCTCAAAGTGCGCCGTCGGGTGCGAGGTGTTCGCTGACGAGCGCGCGGAGCTGGAACTTCTGGATCTTGCCGCTCGCGGTCCGGGGGAGATCCGCGAGCAGTTCCACCCGTTCCGGCCAGTACTGTTTGGCCACGCCTTTCTCCGCCAGGAAATCGCGCAGTCGAGCCAGATCGAGTTCGGCACCGGGGCGGAGCACGAGGCAGGCGCAGGCGCGCTCCTGCAGCCGCGGGTCGGGGACCGCCACCACGGCGACGGCCTCGACGTCCGGGTGCTCGTAGAGGACGTTCTCCACATACGCGACCGGAATGTTTTCGCCGCCGCGGATGATGACGTCCCTGGTGCGCCCGGCGATGCGGAGGTAGCCCTCGGCGTCGATCGTCGCGAGGTCGCCGGTGTCGAACCAGTCGCCGGTGAAGCTCTCGCGGGCCATCGCGAGCCGTTCGGCGTAGCCGACGAAGAGGAATGGTCCGGCTACCTGCAGCCGACCCTCGGCACCCGGCGGCAGTTCGGCGCCGTCCGCATCGACCACCCGGATGCGCATGCCGGGCCACGGGAAGCCGTCGGTTTCGATCAGTTTGTCGTCCGGATCGCCCGGGACGCCGAGAGTGACCAGCGCGTCCTCGCTCTGGCCCCACCCGCCGAGCACGACCAGCCCGGGCAGCTTCGCCCGCGCTTGCCGCACCAGCGGCCGGGGGATGGGCGCGCCCATGCAGCAGAACCGTTGCAGGGACGAGAGATCGTGCGCGGCGAGGTTCGGCGCGGACACCAGGTCGTGCAGGAACGGCGTCGCGGCCGAGGTATAGGTGATGCCGTGGGTCTCGACCAGTTCGACGAATCGGGCGGCATCCCACACTTCCTGCAGCACACAGGTGGCACCGTTCTGCACGCCGAGCCTGGCGCCGTAAAGGAAACCGGTGAGATGCGCGAGCGTCGAGGCCATGTGCAGGACGCTGTCGGAGGTGATGCCGAGCCGGTCGGGGAGCGGGTTGTTCGCGGCGATCGCCGTGTTGTGCGTGTGCATCACGCCCTTGGGCTCGCCGGTGGTGCCGGAGGTAAAGATCAGCAGCGTGACGTCGTTGGGATCGGGCCGCCACGACGGCAGTTCCGCCGGGTCGCGCCGGTCCTCCCAGCGCGTCGCGGCGAACTCGTCCCACGACGACCCCACGACCAGCAGGTGCTGGAGCTCCGGCCACTGCGGACGGAGCCGCTGCGCCATCGCCGGATAGTCGAAGCCGCGGAATTCCCTGGGCACCACCAGCAGTTTCGATTTCGCGAGACCGACCATGAAGCCGACTTCGCGGTCCCGGTAGATCGGGATGAGCGGGTTGCTGACCGCGCCGATCCGGCTCGCCGCGTAGTGCACGACGATCCATTCGACACGGTTCGGCAGCTGGAACGAGACGACGTCGCCGGGCCGGACGCCCAGCTCCAGGAACCCGAGGGCGCAGCGGTCCACCTCCTGCTTGAGCTGGCCGAAGGTGATGCTGCGCCGCGAATCGACGAACGCGGGCTTGTCCGGCGTGGCGGCCGCCGCGTCGTCCAGGAAGTCGGTGATGGTGCGGTTCGCCCAGTACCCGGCGCGGGTGTGGGCGTCGATCGTCTCGTCGTCGAGGATCGTCGCGAACGGCATGGCGGGCTCCGGGTCAGCTCATGGTGAGGCCGCCGCTGACGCTGACGGTCTGGCCGGTTACGTAGGCGGCCTCGTCGGAGGCAAGGAAAGCGACCACGTTCGCGATGTCCGACGGCTGTGCGAGCCGGCGGAACGGGATGGCCTTGGTCAGCGCCTCGCGCAGCTTCGGGTTGTCCCCGCCGAGCGAAGCGAACAGCGCGGTGTCGGCCGGACCGGGGCAGACGGCGTTCGCGTTCACGTTGCTGCGCGCCAATTCCCGGGCGATCGACTTGGTGAACGCGATGACGCCGCCCTTCGCCGCGGAGTACACCGCCTCGCCCGACGAACCGACGCGACCGGCGTCGGAGGCGATGTTGACGACCGAGCCGAAGCCTTGTTCGGCCATCACCGGCAGCACCTCCCGGCAGGTGTTGAGCACGCCGTAGAGGTTGATCTGGACGACCCGGTCCCAGTCGGCGCGGTCAGACTGTACGAACGGGCCCGCCTTGTCCCAGCCGGCGTTGTTGACCAGCACATCGATGCGGCCGAACTGGGTGCGGACCTGCTCGACCGCGGCTGCCACGGACTCGGGGGAGGTGACGTCCAGCGGCAGGCCGACCCCGCCGATCGCGTCCGCGGTCTCCTTCGCGGTGGTTTCGTTGAGGTCGCTGACCACGACGGTCGCGCCCTCGGCGGCCAGTTTTTCGGCGATGCCGCGGCCGATGCCCTGACCGGCGCCGGTGACGATGACGATTTTGTCCTTGAGCACGGTGTCTCCTTAGGGGGCGTAGGCGCGGCCGAGCAGGTTGCGCGCGATGACGAGCTTGGACACCTGTGCCGTGCCGTCGCCGATTTCCAGCCCGATCACGTCGCGCAGCCGCTGCCCGACCGGGCTCTCGCTGGAATACCCGAGATGCCCGAACGTCAGCAGGCACTGGTGGATGGTCTCGGCGGCCAGCTTGGGCGCCCAGAATTTCGCCATCGCCGCCTCGGTGCTGTGCTCGACGTCGTTGTCCTTGCGCCACAACGCTTCGTAGCAGACATGGCGGGCTCCGCGCAGGTAGGTCGCCTGCTCGGCGAGCGGAAACGCGACGCCCTGGAAGGTGCCGATCGGGCTGCCGAACGCTTCGCGGTCGCGGGACCACTGCAGCGCTTCGTCGAGGGATACCTGGGCCGCGCCAAGGCAGGCGAGGCCGATGATCGCGCGCGAGTAGTCGAAGCCCTGCATGACCGATACGAAGCCCTGGCCCTCGCCGCCGACCAGCGCCGCTCTCGGCACCGGCAGCCCGTCGAAGTGCAGGGAAGCCCGGCCGATCGCCCGGCTGCCGAGATCGTCGAACGCCGCTCGCGACACATGGGCGTCGTCCAGCTCGACCCAGAACGCGCTCACCCCGCGAGCGCCCGGACCGCCGGTGCGGGCGAGGACGAGCGCGACGTCCGCGGACATGCCCAGCGTGATCGAGGTCTTCTCGCCGGTGAGCCGCCAGCCTTCGCCGTCCGGTTCGGCCTTCATCTCCAGCTTCGCGGCGTCGGTTCCGTGGCCCGGTTCGGTGATGCAGAACGCGGGCACGACCTCTCCGGCGGCGATCGGCGGCAGCCAGGCGGCCTGCTGCTGCTCGGTCGCGTTGCGGGTGAGGATGTCGCTGACCAGCGCGCTGACGATGATCAGGTACGAGGCGTTGAAGTCGCCGCGCGCGACCTCCTCGGCGGCCATCCCGGCGACGACCGCGCTGGCCTCCTGCCCGCCGTGGCGTTGCGGGATGCGCAGGCCGGTGAGGCCCATCGCGGCCAGGTCGGCGACGAGCTGGGGCCGCAGCTTCGCTGCCCGGTCGTCGGATTGGTAATGCGGGGCGAGGACTTTCGTGGCAAACCGGCGCAGTTCGGCGCGGTAGGCGTCCTCGTCGTCGGAGAACCGGAAGTCCATGGTCAGTGCCAGTTCACGTGCGAGACGAAGTCCGGCTTGCGCTTCTCGGCAAACGCTTGCGCGCCTTCCAAACCCTCCGGCGAGGCGGTGAACAGGTCGAGCGCGGACATGGCCAAATTGGACAGTCCGGCCTGGTGGTCGGTGTCGGCGTTGAAGGACTGCTTGAGAAACCGCAGCGCGGTCGGGCTCAGCGCGGCGGCGTCGCCGGCCCACGCCTTGGCCGTCTTGAGCAGTTCGCCCGGCGGCACGACCGCGTTGACCAGGCCCATCCGTTCCGCCTCGGCCGCGTCGTACTGGCGGCAGAAGAACCAGATCTCCCGTGCCTTCTTTTCTCCGACAACCCGGGCGAGGTACGCGGAACCAAACCCGGCGTCGAACGATCCGACGCGCGGCCCGGCCTGGCCGAATCGCGCGGTTTCGCTGGCGATTGTCACGTCGCAGAGGACGTGCAGCACGTGTCCGCCGCCGACCGCGACCCCGTTGACCGCGGCGATCACCGGCTTCGGCAGGTCGCGGATCAGCTTGTGCAGATTGCCGATCTCGAACATGCCGCTCTCGGTCGGGCCGTAGTCGCCGGTCTCCGCACGCTGCTTGACGTCGCCGCCGGTGCAGAACGCCTTGTCGCCGGCACCGGTGAGGATCACCGCCTGTACCTGTTTGTCCGCCCAGGCCAGGCGGAACGCCTTGATCAGCTCGTCGACGGTGCGGCCGCGGAAGGCGTTGTAGCGGTGCGGCCGGTCGATCGTGACGACTGCCGCCGGGCCGTCGATCTCGTACCGGATGTCCTCGAACTCCATCATTCGCTCCCGTCTGCTGTCTGACCACCGTGACAAAATTTGAACTAAGAGTCAAGAGTTGACTTTATGGTCAACCGGTAGGCTTTCAGGACAGCGGAGAACGGGGAGGAACGGGATGGGCGCGCAGCAGGCGGCGAACGAGCTGAAGCCGTCGTCCGAGCGCGTGCAGCGCAAAAGGGGCAAGCGGATCCAAGAGATCCTCACGACGGCGGCCGAGCTGTTCGGCGAGCGCGGGTACGACGCGGTCAGCCTGGAGCACGTCGCCGAACGGCTCGACGTCACCAAGGGCTCGCTGTACTACTACTTCGCCAGCAAGGACGAGCTGGGCACGGCCGCGATCGAGACGCTGGGCGACGAGTGGACGGCCCGGCTGGAACGGCTGCTGGAACAAGCCGAAGGCACGCCGGGCGCACGGCTGCGCGCGTTGATCCACGAGCACGTGACGATCGCGGTCAACGACTATCCGGCCGCGCTGCGGGTGTTCCTGATGCCGCGCGAATGGCCGAGCGCGCAGCGGGAACGCATCAAGGAGCTACGGCGGCGACACGACTCGCTGTTCCGCGCGCTGATCGAAGACGGCCTGGCGAGCGGCGAGTTCACCGTCACCAGCGTCGACACGGTGCTGCAATGCATGCACGCGGCCATGAGCCAAGCGCCCATCTGGTGCGGTGAACTGCCGCCCGCCGCGCGGGGGAAGGCCGTGGACGAGGTCGCCGACACGCTCATGGCGCTCGTCCACATCGGATGATCAGAGACGGCGTGGCGCTTCGATCCCGAGGAGCGCCAAGCCCTGCACGAGCGTGCGTGCGGTCAGTGTGGCCAGCTGTACCCGCGAAGCGCGCAGTTCCGGCGTTTCGGCGAGCAGCACCGGGCACTGCTCGTAGAAGCGCGAGAACGAGACCGCGGCGTCGTACAGGTAGGTGCAGAGCTTGTGCGGCGCGTACGCCGACGTCGCGGCGTGTACGGCTTCGCTGAACCGCAGCAGCGTGAGCGCAAGCGCGCGCTCAGCTGGCTTGGCGAGCAGGATCGGTGCGTCACCAGCAGATTCGCCTGCCTTGGCGAGGATCGACTCGATCCGCGCGTGCGCGTACTGGAGGTACACGGAAGTGTTGCCCTCCTTCGCGAGCATCCGGTTCCAGTCGAAGACGTAGTCGCGCTCGCGGTCACCGGACAGGTCGGCATACTTCACGGCTCCGACACCCACGGCGTGCGCGACCTGCTGCTGTTCTTCGGCGCTGAGTTCGCTGCGCTCGGCGACGATCTCCGCGGCCTGCGACACCGCCTCGTCGAGCAGATCGGCGAGCTTGACGGACTCGCCGGCGCGGGTGCGCATCACCTTGCCGTCCGCGCCGAGAACCGAGCCGAAGCCGATGTGCTCGGCATGCACGCCGTCGAGCCAGCCGGCGGCGCGGCACACCGCGAACACCATCGCGAAGTGCTGTGCCTGCGGGGAACCGACGACGTACAGCAGGTCGGTCGCGCCCCGTTCGGTGGTCCAGTACCGCACGGTCGCGAGGTCGGTCGCCGCGTAGCCGTAGCCGCCGTCGCGCTTGCGGACGATCAGTGGCAGCCGGTCGCCCTCGCGGTTGTGGAAGCCTTCCGGGAACACGCAGACCGCACCGTCGCTGACCTCGGTGAGACCGTCGGCTTCCAGCTCTTCGACGACTTTGCCGAGGTACGGGTTGTAGAAACTTTCGCCGTAGACGTCGGCGTCGGTCAGGGTGATGCCGAGCTGGCGGTAGACCGCGTTGAAATGCCGGGTCGACTCGTCGATCAGCTCCTGCCAGAACGCGAGCGTTTCCGGATCGCCGCTCTGCAGCTTCACCACGCGTTCGCGGGAGCGGTTCGCGAAGTCCTCGTCGGAGTCGAATTTCTGGCGTGCCGCTTGGTAGAACGCGTTGAGCTCGCCACGGTCCGCGTCCGGCTCGGCCAGCCGGTACTCGATGAGCATGCCGAACGGGGTGCCCCAGTCGCCGAGGTGGTTGTGCGGCAGCACCTCATGCCCGACAAACCGCAGCAGCCGCGCGATCGCGTCGCCGATCACGCTGGTGCGCAGGTGCCCGACATGCATTTCCTTGGCGACGTTGGGGCTGCTGTAGTCGAGCGCGATCCGCTTCGGCTGCGCTACCAGCGCGACGCCGAGCCGCTCGTCGCCTGCCTGCTCGGCGACACGCTGCTCAAGCCATTCGCGGCGCAGCACGAAGTTCAGGAACCCCGGCCCGGCGATCTCCGGCCGGTCGGCGACCCCGTCGAGTTCCAGCTGCTCGACAATCCCGGCCGCGACCTCGCGCGGCGGCTTGCCCAGCCGCTTGCCGAGGCTCATCGCCAGGTTGCACTGGTAATCGACCCCGTCGCGAGCGGACACCGCGATGAGCGCCTCAGCCGGACTGAGCTCGACGTCGAACGCACGGCGGAGGGCGGCCACCACGCGTCGCGCCAGTTCCTCACTAACCTCGAGCTGCTGCACGGTGTCCCTCCTTCGCGTAGTCGATCGTTGCAGACTACCGACCGCGCGCGAGGACTTTTACTTCAGTTCGCTGCCCTTGGTTTCCGGCATCCGGAGGATCACGACGAACGCGATCGCGGACGCCACCGCGACATACCAGAAGAACGCGGTAGAGGCACCCGCCGCGGACAGCGCGCTGAGCACCAGCGGCGCGGTGCCGCCGAAGACCGCGACGGTGAGGTTGTACCAGGCGCCGATGCCCAGCCCGCGCAGTTCGGTGGGGAACAGTTCGCTCATGATCGCCGGGGCGATCGAGGTCATCGCGGTGTAGAGGACGAGACCGACGCCGAACACCACCAGCAGGTTCCCGAACCCGGGCCGCACCAGGTAGGAGAGCGGCACGATCACGAGCGCGGTCGCCCCGGACCAGACGAGCAGCTGAGGACGCCGCCCGTACCGGTCGGCGAGCGCGCCCATCGGGTACTGGAGGACGACGAACAGCGCGGTCGCGATGGAAAGCGCGAGGAACGTGTCGACGTCGTCCGCGCCGCGGCCCTTGACCGCGAAGGACGTGAGGGCGCTGAAGAACGTGTAGTAGCAAAGGGTGGAGAGCATCGAGAACCCGACGAGCTGCCCGACCGCACGGGGATGTTGGGTGACCGTGGTGAGCAGCGGCCGCTCGACCCGTCGCGCGGTTTCCTTTTTCTCGTGGTACAGCTCGGTTTCCTCAAGACTGCGGCGCAACCAGAGCCCGACGACGCCGAGTACCCCGCCGAGCAGGAACGGAATGCGCCAGCCGTAGCCGGCGAGGTCCGCTTTGGTCATAGTGCGGGCGAGCACGAAGCCGAGAACGGTCGCGATGAGCACCGCGGACCCGGTCGAGATGTAGAAGAAGGAGGAGTAGCGGCCGCGCCGTTCCCTGGGCGAGACCTCGCCGAGGTACGCGGAAGCATTGGACACTTCGCCGCCGAGCGAGAGGCCCTGTGCGATCCGCGCGAGCAGCAGCAGAATCGGAGCGAGCCAGCCGACCTGCTCGAACGTCGGCAGCAGCCCGATCGCGACGGAGCCGCCCGCCATGAGCGTGATGGTCAGCAACATGGCCGGCTTGCGCCCGCGCACATCCGCGAACCGGCCGAGCAGCACGCCGCCGAGGGGACGGAAGAAGAACGCGAGCGCGTACGTGGCGAACGTGTTGATCAGTGCGAGCGCTTCGTTTCCGGCGGGGAAGAAGGCGTGCGCGAAGTAGATGCTGAAGGTCGCGTAAATGGTCCAGTCGAACCACTCGAGCGCATTGCCTGCACTGGCGGCGAACAACTTCCGCACCGGCAGCCGGTGCCGGGTGACGCCTTGTTCGGTCGCAGGACCGGCCATCGGACAACCTCCACGCCGCAGGGTGGAACGGCACTTTGCCAGAAATGCCCGGGGATCGGTAGATCCCGTCGAAGGATGGCAGTTGGTGCTTGACCCACTGCGGTGGGTAGCACGAGATTGGCTTGGCTGAGCGAAAGCCGGCCGGTTCCCGGCTGCCGATGCGGCCTAGCGGGTTGTCTCCGCCCTGGACGAGCCTTCACGCGTGCTGCCGAAGTCCGTGAGGGGGCCCCTCGCGGGACTTGGATTCTCTCAAGGGGCCCTTCACGGAACCGACCATCGCCGGCCTCGCCGCCGCCGGTATCAGCAGCCGACGGCTTCCCGATCACCGCTGCGCAGAACCCCGTCGCACTACCCGGTCCAGCTTCGCCGCGCACATCGCCGCCTCGCTCGCCGCACCTCAAGAAGTGCTGGCCAACGCAAACGGCAGCACCCCCTCCGCCCCCGCCTGCCGCAGCAGCCGGGACGCCAGCGTCATCGTCCACCCGGTGTCGATCAGGTCGTCCACCAGCAGCACCGGCCCGCGTGTCTGCGCGACGTTCGCCGCCACGTCCGCCGGCAAGCTCAGCCGTCGCCACAGATCCGCCAGCCGTTGCGCGCTGTTCGCCTGGCGCGGCGGCGGACCGGCCGACGCCAGTTCGCCGAGATAGTCCAGTCGTCCGACCGCTGACAGCCGCAGGGCCAGGCTGTCCACCAGCTGCGGCCGCGTCGCGGACGGGATCGCCACCACCGCGACCGGACGCTGCGCCCATTGCCAGCCCGCCAGCACTTTCACGCATGCGTCGAACACCGAGTCGGGCACCTCGGCGTCCGGCGCTCCCGGGCCGAGCAGTTCGCGCAGCCGGCCGCCCCAGCCCACGTCGGTCAGCCTGCCCAGCACCTGTCCCGGCTCGGCCTGATCGCCGGGGGCGATCCGCCCGGACAGCGGCACGTCGAGACCGCTCATCCCGCTCGGCCACTGTTTTCGCGGTGCCACTGCGACGCCCGGCCGGTCCAGCCGCTCCCTCGTCGCGCCAGCGACTTCCTCGGACACCGTCGTGTCCCAATGCCTGCCGGTGCAGTTGTCGCACCGCCCGCACGGCACCGCTTCCGGATCGTCGAGCTGCCGCCGCAGATACTCCATCCGGCACCCGGTCGTCCGGAGGTACCCCAGCATCGCCTCCTGCTCGGCCTTCCTCGCGACGCCGACCCGCTCGTACCGATCCCGGTCGTACTCCCATGGCTGCCCGGTGCTTTCCCAGCCGCCGCGCACCCGGCGCACCGCACCGTCCACATCGAGCACTTTCAGCACCATCTCCAGCCGCGATCGGGACAGCTCGACCGACGGCTCCAGCGCTGCCGTCGAAAGCGGACGGTCCGCATAGGACAGCGCGTTCAGCACCTGGGTCACCCGCAGCTCGTCCGGGAACGCCAGCGACCCGAAGTACGCCCAGATCGCCTTGTCCTCGCGTCCGGGCAGCAGCACCACCTCGGCCCGCTCCACGCCGCGCCCGGCCCGGCCGACCTGCTGGTAGTAGGCGATCGGCGAGGACGGCGCGCCCAGGTGCACCACGAACCCGAGGTCCGGCTTGTCGAAGCCCATCCCGAGCGCGGAGGTCGCCACCAGCGCCTTGACCCGGTTCTCCAGCAGATCGTCCTCCGCGGCCTGCCGGTCGGCCGGATCGGTCTTCCCGGTGTAGGCGGCCACCGGATAGCCGCGGTCGGACAGCAGCGCGGCGACGTCGTGCGCGGCGGCGACGGTGAGCGTGTAGATGATGCCCGACCCGGGAAGTTCGGCCAGATGCTCGGCGAGCCATGCCAGCCGCGCTTCGTCGGACGGCAGCTCGGCCACCGCCAGCCGCAGGCTTTCCCGGTCCAGCGGGCCGCGCAGGACGAGGGTGCCGGTTTCGCCGCCGATGCCGAGCTGCTCGGCGACGTCCGTGGCCACCCGGTCGTTCGCGGTCGCGGTGGTGGCCAGCACCGGCACGCCGTCCGGCAGGTCGCCCAGCAGCGTCCGCAGCCGCCGGTAGTCCGGCCGGAAGTCGTGGCCCCAGTCGGAAATGCAGTGCGCCTCGTCCACCACCAGCAGGCCGGCTCCGGCGGTGAGCTTCGGCAGCACGCTGTCCCGGAAATCGGGGTTGTTCAGCCGCTCCGGGCTGACCAGCAGCACGTCCACCTCGCCGGCCGCCACCGCCGCCTGGACCTGGTCCCACTCCTGCGCGTTGGCCGAGTTGATCGTGGCCGCGTGGATCCCCGCCCGGGCGGCAGCGGAGATCTGGTTGCGCATCAGCGCCAGCAGCGGCGACACGATGACCGTCGGCCCCGCTCCTTGTTCTCGGAGCAGCGCGGTGGCCAGGAAGTACACCGCCGACTTGCCCCAGCCGGTGCGCTGCACGACCAGGGCGCGCCGATGGTGCGCGACCAGTGCCTCGATGGCGGTCCACTGGTCCTCGCGGAGGGTGGCGGTGTCTCCGGCGAGCGCGCGCAGCAGGGCCTCGGCGCGGGTCCGGAGAGCTTCGGTGGCGTTGTCCACGCAACCACGTCTACCCCATCCCCCCGACAATTCCGGACCGGCCCGGGTCAGAACGGACAGTTTCCGACCGAAACAGAGAGTTATGTGACTCAAGTCACATCAATGACCTAGGTCGCAGCCGCGGCGGGAGGCCCGCGCACGCCCGCGCGTATAGGCTCACCGGCTATGTCACCACGCCGGATCGGGGTCATGGGCGGGACCTTCGACCCCGTGCACCACGGCCACCTCGTCGCGGCCAGCGAGGTCCAGTCGCGGTTCGCGCTCGACGAGGTCATCTTCGTGCCCACCGGGCAGCCGTGGCAGAAGTCCAGCCGCCGGGTCACCCGCGCCGAGGACCGCTACCTGATGACGGTCATCGCGACCGCCTCCAACCCGGTCTTCTCGGTCAGCCGGGTGGACATCGACCGCGGCGGGCAAACCTACACCGTCGACACGCTCCGGGACCTGCACGAGGAGTACCCGGACGACGAGCTGTTCTTCATCACCGGCGCGGACGCCCTCGAACAGATCCTGACCTGGCACAAGGCCGACGAGCTGTTCGACTTCGCGCATTTCATCGGCGTCACCCGCCCCGGCTACCGGCTCAACTCGCACCACCTGCCGAGCGGCAAGGTCAGCCTGGTCGAGGTCACCGCGATGGCGATTTCGTCCACCGGCTGCCGCGAACGCGTCGAGCGCGGCGAGCCGGTGTGGTACCTCGTTCCCGACGGCGTGGTGCGCTACATCGCCAAGAAGGACCTCTACCGCAAGGACGCCGGAGGCTGACCGGGTACCCTCGTTCGGGCATCCCCCCGAATCTGAAGGAGCACTGTGGCAGCGACGGCCGAGGCACGTAATCTGGCGGTGGCGGCCGCGCACGCGGCAGCGGACAAGCTGGCCAGCGACGTGGTCGTCCTGGACGTGTCCGAGCAGCTGGTGATCACCGACGCCTTCGTCATCGCCTCCGCGGCGAACGAACGGCAGGTCGGCGCGATCGTCGACAACGTGGAGGAGAAGCTCCGCCTGGACGGTCACAAGCCGGTCCGGCGCGAAGGCGCCCGCGAGGGCCGCTGGGTGCTGCTCGACTACGTCGACGTCGTCGTCCACGTGCAGCACGCCGAGGAGCGCTCGTTCTACGGACTCGAGCGGCTGTGGAAGGACTGCCCGCGGATCGAGGTCGAAGGGCTCGCGACGGTGCCCGCCGCCGACGACACTGCCGACGACGCGGACGGTCTGGAGGCGTGAGCCCGCGGCGGCTGCTGCTCTGGCGGCACGGCGAGACGGACTACAACGCCGCCGGCCGCATGCAGGGACACCTCGACTCCGCGCTGACTTCGGTCGGCTGGAATCAGGCGCGGTTCGCGGTCCCGGCGCTCGCCCGGTACGCGCCGGAGCTGGTGATCGCGTCCGATCTGCACCGCGCCACCGACACCGCGACTGTGCTCACCGAAGCGATCGGCGTGCCGTTGCGGATCGACAAGCGGCTGCGCGAGACGCATCTCGGCGAGTGGCAGGGCATGACCGGTGCCGAGGTCGACGCGGACTACCCGGGTGCCCGCACGCTGTGGCGTTCGGACGCCGCGTGGGCGCCGCCCGGCGGCGAATCTCGGGTCGAGGTAGCCGAACGTGCCGCCGAGGTGGTCGACGACCTGATGCAGCCGAACTCCGACGCCGGCGAATCCGTGCTGCTCGCCTCGCACGGCGGGCTGATCCTCGCGCTCACCGCGAAGCTGCTCGGGCTGCCGGTCGAGGTCTGGCCTTCGCTCGGCGGGATCATGAACTGCCACTGGGTCGACCTCGTCCACCGCGACGGCAAGTGGCGGCTGCACGCGTACAACGCGGGCATCACCGGCTGACCCCGATGGGCCCTCAGCTGCTCGTTTTCGGGGATTCGCTCTGCTTCCACGGTCCCGAAGGCCCGTGCGCGGCCGACGACTCGCGGCTCTGGCCGAACGTCGCGGCGAACGCGCTCTCCGGGCAGGCCGACCTCGTCGCTGGCATCGGCTGGACCGCGCGCGATCTGTGGTGGTCTCTCACCGGAGACCCGCGCGTCTGGGCGGACCTGCGGCGGGCAGACGCTGTCGTGTTCGCTGTGGGCAGCATGGACACCCTGCCGTCGCCGTTGCCGACGTACTTGCGACAGGGCCTTCGCTACCTTCGCCCCGAGGGTGTGCGTCGCGTCGTACGCGGTGCCTATCTCGCCGCGCAGCCACGGTTGTCCGTAGCACTGCGCGGGCGGCCCAGGGTGCTGCCTGCGCGGCTGAGTGTGAGCTACCTCGATCAGTCCGTCGAAGCGCTGCGCGCCCTGCGGCCTGAGTTGCCAGTGATCGGGATGCTGCCATCAGTGCACCGCGCGGAGGCGTACGGCAGGGTACACACTGGACGCGCCGAAGCGGCTTCGGCGATCGCTTCGTGGGCCGCGCGCCGCGAAGTGCCGTTGCTCGACACGCCCGGCGTGGTTGGCGAACATGTCTTGAGCGGCGCGGGAAATCCCGACGGAATGCACTGGGGATGGGCCGGGCACGAGGCAGTCGGCACGGCGATAGCCAAGCTGGTTGCGCCGCGCCTGGGCGCTGGCGACGTAGGCTGATTACGTGTCGGTCGCCGTGGTCACGGATTCCACCGCGCACCTGCCCGAAGGCTTCGCCGAGCGGCACGCGGTGCGGGTGGTGCCCCTGCATGTCCTGGTAGAAGGCGTCTGCTCGCTCGACGGGGTCGAGATAGGCCCGGCCGCCCTCGCGGAAGCGCTGGGAGAACGGAAGAACGTCACCACTTCCCGGCCGACCCCGGCCGAGTTCGCGACCGCCTTTCGCGCGGCTCTCGACGACGGCGCCGACGCGGTCGTGTCCGTGCACCTGTCCCGCGAGCTGTCCGGCACCTGGGAAGCCGCGGTGCTGGCGGCCGAAGAAGTCGGCTCCGACCGGGTCCGGGTCGTCGATTCCCGAACCACGGCGATGGGCCTGGGCTTCGCTGCCCTGCACGCGGCTGACGCCGCCGCCAGCGGCGCCAGCCCGGCCGAGGTGGAAGCTGCCGCGGTGGCGGCGGCCGAACGGTCCTCGACGCTGTTCGTGGTCGAGACGCTGGAACACCTGCGCCGCGGCGGCCGGATCGGCTCCGCGGCGGCGCTGCTCGGCACCGCGCTGGCGGTGAAACCGGTGCTGCACATGTCCGAGGGTCGCATCCTGCCGCTGGAGAAGGTCCGCACGATGAACCGGGCGATCGGACGACTGGTGGAGCTGTCGGTGAAGGCGGCGGGCACTGGGCCGGTCGAGCTGGCGGTGCACCATCTCGCTTCGCCGGAACGAGCCGTCGAACTCGCCAACCGGCTGGAGGAAGCCGTTCCGGGATGTGCCGGCGGGTGCGTGGTGTCGGAGCTCGGCGCGGTCATCGGCGCGCATACCGGGCCGGGGGTGCTCGGCGTCGTCGTGCAGCGCGCCTAGCCGGGTTTCCGATCGCGCGTTTCGCCGCCGGACGACGTCGGCGCGCAACGCGGTCCGGGCAGCAGAACGCCTGTGGGACAACGTGTTCCGGGTCGAGTCGAACCGCAGTGCGCAGTTCAGCGACCGGCAGTTCCCTGCCGGTCGTGCGGAATCGGTGTTTCGCTCGCGAGCCAGTCCGGAGGCGTGCCCGCTGCCGCCCGGCGCGGCGGAACCGGTCAGTATGACTGCGCACCCCGACGAAATCCGGGCGGACGGCGGCCTCGCCGCCGAGTTGTCCCCAAGGCGTCCGCCTGTCCACAGATTCCGCCGCGGCCCTCGCCGCGGGTCCGATCGGCACCTAGTTTCGATCGTGTGTTCGAGCAGTCCGCCCGGGATCCGGGCACTCCCGTCAACGCCAGGCTCTCCTGGCTGGCCGACCAGCTGGCCGTGGTTCCGCGTCTCGCCGGACCCGGTCGCCGGTCGGTGCGTCGCCGGCTGGGCGGTGCCTGGTCCGCTCGGCGACCCGCGGCAGAACTCGGAGGAGAGCCGATCGCCACCGAAGGGAACAGCTCGTTGCCGGGGATGGCGGACCGACCGCGACCGGCTGCCGCGCAGAGCCGGTTGCTCGGGGGCAAAGCAGTACGCAGCTGGATGCCCGACGGCGGCCGGCGTCGGCTCGCGCAACGCTGGCTGCCCGGCGGTGCAGCAAGCCTGCTGGCCCACCGGGGCGTCATGGTCGCGTTGGCGTTGCTGGCCGCCGCTGCCGTCGTCGTCGGCGGCCTTGCCTTCTTCGGTCCCTCACCAGCAGCAGAGGTCGCGCCTTCTCTTCCAGCGGCTCGCGCGCAGGTGCCGACCGCCGCGAAACCGGCGGCCGGCGACAAGCTGGTGATCAGCGTCGTCGGGCTGGTGCGCTCGCCCGGACTCGTCACCGTGCCCTCCGGCTCGCGGGTCGCCGACGCGCTGCGCGCCGCCGGCGGCGCGAATCCCGGCGTCGACCTGACCGCGCTGAACCTCGCCCGCAAACTGGCCGACGGCGAACAGTTGGCGGTGGGAATCCCGGCCGCGCAAGCGGCCCCGGCCGGTGCCGGAGCCGCGGCCAGCAAGATCGATCTGAACGCGGCGACCGCCGAACAACTCGACACCCTTCCGGGTGTCGGCGAGGTCACCGCCCGGCGGATCGTCGACTGGCGCACCCAGCACGGCGGCTTCTCCAGTGTCGAGCAGCTCCGCGACGTCGACGGCATCGGCGAAAGCAAGTTCCAGAAACTGCGCGAGCAGGTGACGGCCGGATGACGGCGGAGGCGGCGGCACCGCGCCGGCACGACCTCCGGCTGGTCCCGGCGGCGATCGCCGGCTGGGCGGCCACACTGGCCGGTCTCCGGCTCGGCTGGGGGGCAGCGACGGCGATCGGGGCGGCGGCAGTGGTTGTCTCGCTGGTGTTCCTGGTTCGCGGTCGGGGACGGTACGTCGGCGCCGGGGGAGCGTTGTTGCTCGTCGGACTCGCCGCCGCGCTGCCGACCGCGCTGCGTATTCACCAGGCCGATGCCGATCCGCTCGCGGCCGCCGCGGTGCACGGCGCGACCGCGGCGCTGCGGATCGAGATCAGCGAACGTCCACGGCCGATTCGGCAATCCGGCTACGCCGACCAGCAAGCCGGTGCTCGCTCGGTGGCGATCCCTGCGCACGTCCGAGCGGCCACAGTGGACAGTCGGCAGGTCGATTCGGCCGGCCGGGTCGTGCTGTTGGCCCCGGTAACGGGCTGGAGCACGTTGCTGCCAGGTCAAGAGGTGACAGCGACTGGCCGGCTGATGCCGGCGCGCGGCGGCGAGCTGACTGCAGCAGTCTTGTCCGTCCGCGCAGCGCCGCGCGACGTGGGCGCAGCACCGTGGTGGCAGCGTGCGGCGGCGACCTTGCGGAACAGCCTGCATTCGTTGTGCGCGGTATTGCCCGAAGAACCGGCCGGGCTGGTGCCGGGGCTGGTCCTGGGCGACACGAGCGCGTTGCCGCACCAGGTCGAGAACGAGTTCGTTGCCTCCGGGCTCACTCACCTGATGGCCGTCAGCGGAGGAAACCTGGTGGTCGTCGGAGGCGCGGTGCTGCTGCTGTGCCGGGCGTTGCGTGCCGGACCAAGGCTCTCCGCCGTCGCGGCCGGGCTGTCGTTGGCAAGCTTCTTGATCTTGGTCGGTCCCGAACCGAGCGTAGTGCGAGCCGGCGTGATGGGTGGCATCGGCTTGCTCGCGCTTGCGCTCGGCCGTCGCGGTTCCGCTTTGCCGGCTCTGGCGTTCGCGGTGTGCGTGCTGGTGGCCTGGGACCCGGCGATGGCGGCGAATTTCGGGTTCGCCTTGTCGGTCCTCGCCACCGCGGGGCTGGTGCTGCTCGCGCCGCGCTGGGCGGAGTCGTTGACGCGGAAGGGAGTTCCGCCAGGATACGCGGAGGGGCTTGCCGTGCCGCTGGCCGCGTTCGTGGTCACCGTACCGGTTATCGCCGGCATGGCGGGCACCGTCAGCCTGGTCTCGGTGGTCACCAATGTCCTTGCCGCACCGGTGGTTGCGCCGGTGACCGTGCTGGGCGTGCTGGCGACCGCCGCCGGGCCGTGGTGGCCGGGCGCCGGGCACCTCCTGGTCCGGCTGGCGGAACCGGAGGCGCAATGGCTGATCCTGGTCGCCCGGCACGGCGCGAGAGCGCCCGGCGCGGTGCTGACGTGGCCCGGCGGCTGGTGGGGCGGGCTGTGCGCGGCCGGCTTGCTGGCGGTCGTCGTGGTGGCGTTGCGGTTCCGCCGGATCCGGCTGCTGATCGCGCTCGGCCTGGTTGTGGTGCTGCTGACCGTCGTGCCCGTCAAGGTGCTGAAGCCCGGGTGGCCGCCCGAAGGCTGGGCGATGGTGGAGTGCGACGTCGGACAGGGCGACGCGGTCGTGCTCGCGACATCCGAACCCGGCCGGGCGGTAGTGATCGACACCGGGCCGGAGCCGGGACCGGTCGACGAATGCTTGCGGCGGCTGGGTGTCGAGCGGGTGCCGCTGCTGGTGCTGAGCCATCTGCACGCCGACCACATCGGCGGACTGGAGTCGGTGTTCGACGGGCGGGCAATCGGCGCGATCGCGATCGGGCCCGGACGGGCGCCTGCTTGGGCGTGGCAGCAGGTTTCCGGTGCGGCGAAAACCCGCGGGGTGCCGTTGGTGCAGTTGAGCGCCGGTCAGCGGTTGGCGTGGCCGGGACTGTCGCTGGACGTGCTCGGCCCGCGCTACGCCACTTCGCGGGCACCGGCTCTGCAGGACGGGACGATGATCAACAACAGCTCAGTCGTCCTGCGCGCGGACACGTCGGCCGGCCGGATCTTGCTGACCGGAGACGTCGAGCTGGCCGCGCAGGCGGACCTGCTCGCCGAGGGCGTCGACGTGCAAGCCGACGTGCTGAAGGTGCCGCACCACGGGTCGCGGTACTCGCTGCCGCAGTTCCTTGCCGCGGTGCGGCCGCGGACCGCGTTGATCAGCGTGGGCGCGGGCAACGGATACGGACACCCGAGCAAGTCCACAATGGACGTACTGCGGGTTATGGGCGTCCTCGTGACCCGGACGGATCTGGACGGGGACACCGCGGTGCTGCCGAGCGGCGGCGGTCCGGCGGTGGCGCGCCGAGGCGAGCCGCGAGGTCCGCCGCGGTAGGCGCGCCGGACCCCGCGCCGGCGCGTCAGTAACCGAGCGCCTTGGCGACTGCTTCGGCGGACGGCGGCACGGTGGCCTTCGGGCCGACGTGATTCTCGACCGCGTCGAGGGTCTTCAGGCCGTCGCCGGTGATGAGCAGGACGGTGTCGGCTTCCGGGTCGAGCTTGCCGGCTTCGATGAGCTTCTTCGCCGTCGCGACGGTGACGCCGCCGGCGGTCTCGGTGAAGATGCCTTCGGTGCGGGCCAGCAGCCGGATGCCTTCGACGACCTCTTCGTCGGTGACGTCCTCGATCGCGCCGCCGGTGCGGTTGACCACGTCGAGCACGTACGGGCCGTCGGCCGGGTTGCCGATCGCGAGAGAGCGGGCGATGGTGTCCGGCTTGACCGGCTGGACCACGTCGTGGCCGTTGCGGAACGCGGTGGAGACCGGCGAGCAGCCGGTGGCCTGCGCGCCGAACACCTTGTACGGGCTGGCGTCCACCAGGCCGAGCTGGCCGAGTTCGCGGAAGCCCTTGTCCACCTTGGTGAGCTGGGAGCCGGAGGCGATCGGCACGACGATCTGTTCCGGAATGCGCCAGCCGAGCTGCTCGGCGACCTCGTAGGCGAGCGTCTTCGAGCCCTCGGAGTAGTACGGGCGGACGTTGACGTTCACGAACGCCCACGTCTCGTGCTCGGCCGCCAGTTCGGTGGCGAGCCGGTTCACGTCGTCGTAATTGCCGTCGACGGCGATCAGGTCGCCGTCGTAGACCGCGGTGGTGAGGATCTTGGCGCGCTCGAGGCTCTTCGGGATCAGCACGACCGACCGCCAGCCGGCGCGGGCCGCGGCGGCGGCCGTCGCGTTGGCCAGGTTGCCGGTCGACGGACACGCGAGGACCTCGAAGCCGAACTCGCGGGCGGCCGCCAGGGCGACGGCGACCACGCGGTCCTTGAACGAGTGCGTCGGGTTGCCGGTGTCGTCCTTGACCCACAGGTTCTTCAGGCCGAGCGCCTTGGCCAGCCGGTCGGCACGCACCAACCGGGTGCAGCCGGGCTCGGTGTTCGGGGTCTCCTCGACTGTCGAGGGGACGGGAAGGAGTTTCTTGTAGCGCCAGATGTTGCGCGGTCCGGCCTCGATGTCCTCGCGGCGGACGCGGCCGAAGTCGTAGGCGACCTCGAGCGGCGAGAAGTCTTCGGCGGAGACGAACTCCGGGGCGAGCGGCTGCCGGTGGCCCTCTTCCTTCGACACCAGTTCGACAGCCGGACCGAGGTCGAGCGTCTTGTTGGCGGAGGTGGTGCGGAGGGTTGCAGTCATCGCGAGGTTCCTTCCTCATCTGCCCCGCCGAAGCGGGCCGGAATTGGCACCGTGGTCGTCAGCTATTCCGCGATCGCGGAATGACAGGCTGTACGCCGGTTGCCGGGGCTTCGTCGGGCCGTTCCCTCTGCCCCTCTGGATGAGCGGTATTCGATTGTCGGAGCGCCCGCCGGGCGCGTCCTCGGGTACACCGTACGACATGGTGATCGGCTCGTGCCATGGAGGCGGCCCACATCACCGGGGCGGGCGGACCGGCGGCCGGGTGAGAGGATGGCCGGGTGACCACCGCACCCGCGCCGCTGCACCTCGTCACGGGCGAGGAAGAACTGCTCATCGAACGGGCCGTGCGCGCCGCGCTCGACGCGGCGAAGGCAGCGGACCCGACGGCCGACCTCACGCGGATGCGGGTGTCCGATCTCACACCGCCGCTGCTGGCCGAGCTGGTGAGCCCGTCGCTGTTCGCCGAGGGGCGCGTGATCGTGCTCGAGTCGGCGCAGGACATCTCGCAGGAGCTGTCCGACGCGGTGCTGGCCTACCTCAAGGCGCCGGCCGAGGGCATCGTCCTGGTGGTCGTGCACAGCGGCGGCGGGCGCAGCAAAGCGGCGAAAGCCTTGCCGGGCGCACTGAAAAAGTCCGGCGCGGAGATCACCGAGTGCCCGAAGCTCACCAAGCCGGCCGAGCGCGAGGCGTTCGTCCGCAACGAGGTGCGCCGGGCGGGCGGCAAGATCGACGGAGCGGGGCTGCTGGCCCTGCTCGATTCGGTCGGCTCCGACCTGCGCGAACTCTCGTCGGCGGCGACCCAGCTGGTGGCCGACACCGGGGGAGCGATCGACGAGCAGGCGGTCCGCCGCTACCACACCGGCCGCGCCGACGTGACCGGCTTCGCGGTCGCCGAAAAGGCCGTGGCGGGCGACCGGGCGGCGGCGCTGGAATCACTGCGCTGGGCGATGCAACTAGGCGTTCCGCACGTGCTGGTGGCCGACGCGCTCGCCGACGCGGTCCGCACGATCGCCCGGGTTTCCGCCGCCGGACGCGGCAATCCGAACCAGATGGCGGGCGAGCTGGGAATGCCGCCGTGGAAGATCCGGAAGGCGCAGGGCCAGTCGCGCGGCTGGGGCGCGGACGGCCTTGCCGAGGCGATGCGCATCGTGGCGCGGCTCAACGCGGACGTGAAGGGCGCGGCGGCGGACTCGAACTACGCACTGCAGCGGGCGGTGCTGGACGTGGTCGCGGCCAAGGGCGACCGCTGATCCTGCCGCGGCCGGGGCTGCACGCTCCGCGTACAGAACTGCCAGGGTCGGCCGTCCGGGGAGGGGAGTGGGGCCGCCTGCCCGGCGGGGCTTGACGTCCCCAGCGTGGCTGTCGAGGTTCGCCGGGAGGACAGCCGTTGGCCTGACAGCGGGTTGGCCGTCCCGCGGGCTGGTCCGGCTGCCGTGCCCGAAATAGAGGCGGCGGAATCCGCTGCCTGGCACCGAATTCCCGCTGACGCCCCGGCCGCCGCGGTTGGCCAAGACACGGAAAAGGCCCGGCAGCCGAAGCCGCCGGGCCTTCCGAAGAGACAGCGATCAGAGCTGGTTCGCGCGCTTCGCGAGAGCCGACTTCTTGTTCGCGGCCTGGTTGGCGTGGAGGACGCCCTTGGTGACGGCCTTGTCCAGCTTGCGAGCGGCGTCGCGCTGGAGCTCGAGGGCCTTGTCCTTGTCACCGGCTTCGGCGGCCTCGCGGAACTTGCGGATCGCGGTCTTCACCGAGGACCGGATCGCCAGGTTGCGCTGCCGCGCCTTCTCGTTCGTGGTGATGCGCTTGACCTGCGACTTGATGTTAGCCATGGAGGCGTTCCTCTTTCACTCGGTGAAGGTCGCTGCCGCGTTCGTTTGGCACCGGACCGGCCCTGACGGGCAGCCGGGTTTCCTCCTTGACGGAATGCCGCACGGCAACAGTCGAAAATCTTAACAGTCCTGCTCGCAGCGTCGGCGAGGGCCCCGCGCAGGTGCCGAGGCGGGCCCGCCCGGAAGCCGTGCTCTGCCCCGCCGGCACCCCCGGGACGCTCTGCCCCGCCGGTGCCCCGAACCGAGCCTTCCCGAAACGTCCCGCCGGAAAGCCTTCGGCGGCACCTGCCGGCCTCCGCTACCGTGGACCGCGATAGTGCCTAGGGTTCCGTCGCCGGCCCGCAGGCCCGAAGCCGGGCCTCCGCCCACAACCAGGGCCGGCGGGACTGGTCCGAGCGGCACCGTCGGCGGGGCACCGTGTCCTGCCGTTCATCTGACGGGACAAAAGCCTGGAGGACCCGGTCTTCAGCGTGCGCCGAAGTCCTGAAAGGGTCCCGTGAACTCCAGTGCCCTGGCCATGGTTCTCGTCGCCGCGGTCGTCCACGCCGGATGGAACCTCGCCGCCAAACGAGTTTCCGGCGGCGGTCCGCGGTTCGTCTGGCTCTATTACACCGTCTCGGCCGTGGCGATGCTCCCGGCAGTCGGGGTCGCGCTGGCTGTCGAACCGGAGCGGCCGCAATGGAGCTGGCTGTTCGCCGCGGCGGCCACCGCGATCATGCACGTGCTGTACGGGATCGTCCTGCAGCGCGGCTACGAAGTCGGCGACCTTTCAGTGGTCTATCCGCTCGCCCGCGGCACCGGACCGCTCCTGTCGGTGCTCGTGGCCGTCCTCCTGCTGCACGAACGGCCCGGGGTTCTCGGGTTGGCCGGCGCGTTCCTCGTCGTGTCGGGCGTCCTGGTGATCAGTCTCGGCGGCGGCGCCGGCGACTCCCGCGCGCGCCGGGCCGGGGTGTTCTACGGCGTCCTCACCGGAGCGGCCATCGCGGGCTACACGCTCTGGGACGCGCACTCGGTCACCACGCTGGGCGTCCCGCCGCTGGTCTACTTCGGCGGCGGTGCGCTGGGGCAGAGCATCCTGCTCGCACCGGCCGCCGTGCGCGGCCGCTTCGAGGTCGAGCGGCTGTGGCGCGATCACCGGCGCGAGGTGCTGATCGTCGGGCTCGCCTCGCCGGCCGGCTATCTGCTGGTCCTGTACGCGCTGCAGATCGCACCGGTCAGCCTGGTGGCGCCGGCCCGGGAGCTGTCGATCGTGTTCGGCGGGGTGGCCGCCTGGCTCGTGCTCCGCGAGCGCAACGCGGTCCGCCGGCTCGCCGGGTCGGTCGTCGTCCTGGCCGGGATCGCGGCGATTGCGCTCGCCTGAGCGGAGCGCCTCGGGTAGGCAGGAGCCTATGGACGTACTGAGCAGCCGGGTGCTGATCCACCCTCGCGACCACGAGGTGTCCACCGCGTTCTACCGCGACAAGCTCGGCCTCGCGATCGAGCGCGAGTTCCCGGGCGGCACGCGGTTCTTCGCCGGCGGAGGATCGATCGAGGTAGTCGGAGCGGGCGAGGCGGGACCGGGCCCGGACGTCAACTTGTTCCTGCAGGTCCGCGACCTGCGGGCGACGCTGGCCGAACTGGCCGGCCGCGGCGTCGAACCGGTGCGAGAGCCGGTGCGCGAGCCGTGGGGCACCGACGAGGCGTGGATCGCCGACCCGGACGGGCTGCGGATCGTCCTCGTCGAGGTCCCGGAAGACCACCCGTTGCGCCGCGACCAGCGCTAAGCCGCCGGCTTCACCGCGCGCAGCTGGGCGGCCAGCGGGGCGAACCCGGGCGGGTCCCAAGTCCAGGTCTGCAGGTCCGTGAACCCGGCCGCGGCGGCTTCGTCGGCAAGCTCGTGCCGGGTGACCGGCAGCCATTTCTCGTGCGCCGACAGCAGCAGCCGTCCGCCTGGCCGCAGCACCCGGAACAGCTCGGCGAAGCCGGCCGGCCGGTCGTCCCACAGCTGGACGTTGTTGACGGTCAGCACGACGTCGACAGACGCGTCCTCGGCGCCGGTCCGCGCGGCGCTGCCCGCACGCACCTCAGCGCGGTCGCCGCAGCGGTCCGTGCACAGGCTGCGCATCTCGGGGGAAGGCTCGACGCCGATCACTTCGCCGGCGAGCCTGGCGGCCGCGTCCAGGCCGATGCCGGGACCGGGACCGACGACCAGGACGGTCTCGTCGGGTTCGAGGCGGGCGAGGTCGACCACGCGGTGTTCGGTGCCGGCGTTGCTGACCGCCATCAGCTTGCCGCCGAGCCTGCCCAGCAGGCCGCTGGGGTGTCCGAAGACCCGGTCGAACGCGGCATCGAGGACGCCGGGGCCGGGCGAAGGGGAGGGTGCGGTGCTCATACTTCGAGGTCATCACGAGACGCGCGGGGGCGCATCGGGGATGACCCCCACTCGCACCCGGAGGTCCATGGGACGATGGGGTACGGACATCCCCCACCATCCTGAGGACAGCCCGAGTGACAGCGCCCAAGACGTTCGCCGACACCACCTTCACGCCGCCGGAGTTGATCCGCAACTTCTGCATCATCGCCCACATCGACCACGGCAAGTCGACGCTGGCGGACCGGATGCTGCAGCTGACCGGCGTCGTCGAGGAGCGGGCGATGCGCGCGCAGTACCTCGACCGCATGGACATCGAGCGGGAACGCGGCATCACGATCAAGGCCCAGAACGTGCGGCTGCCGTGGCAGGTGGACGGCCAGGACCACGTGCTGCACATGATCGACACCCCCGGCCACGTCGACTTCACCTACGAGGTCTCCCGCGCCCTCGAGGCGTGCGAAGGGGCGATCCTGCTGGTGGACGCGGCGCAGGGGATCGAGGCGCAGACCCTGGCCAACCTGTACCTGGCGCTCGAGAACAACCTCCAGATCATCCCGGTGCTGAACAAGATCGACCTGCCCTCGGCCGATCCGGACAAGTACGCCGGCGAGATCGCGCACATCATCGGCTGCGAGCCGGACGAGGTGCTGCGGGTTTCGGCGAAGACCGGCGTGGGCGTCGGCGCGCTGCTCGACGAGGTGGTCCGGCAGGTCCCGCCCCCGGTCGGCGACCCGGACGCGCCCGCCCGCGCGATGATCTTCGACTCGGTCTACGACACCTATCGCGGCGTCGTCACCTACATCCGGGTGGTGGACGGCAAGATCACGCCGCGCGAAAAGATCAAGATGATGTCCACCGGCGCCACGCACGAGCTGCTGGAGGTCGGGATTATCTCGCCGGAGCCGAAGGCCAGCAAGGGCCTCGGCGTCGGCGAAGTCGGCTACCTGATCACCGGCGTGAAGGACGTGCGCCAGTCGAAGGTCGGCGACACCGTGACGTCCGAGCGCAACGGCGCGAAGGAACCGCTGGCCGGCTACCGCGAGCCGAAGCCGATGGTCTACTCCGGGCTGTACCCGGTGGACGGCTCGGACTACCCGGAGCTGCGCGAGGCGCTGGAGAAGCTGCAGCTCAACGACGCCGCGCTGACCTACGAGCCGGAGACGTCGGTCGCGCTGGGCTTCGGCTTCCGCTGCGGGTTCCTCGGCCTGCTGCACCTGGAGATCACCCGGGACCGGCTGGAGCGCGAGTTCGGGCTCGACCTGATCTCGACCGCGCCGAACGTGGTGTACCGCGTGGTGCTGGAGGACCGCAGCGAGGTCGTCGTCACGAACCCGTCGGACTGGCCGACCGGGCTCAAGATCGCCGAGGTGCACGAGCCGGTGTCGAAGGTGAGCATCCTCGCGCCGTCGGAGTTCGTCGGCACGATCATGGAGCTGTGCCAGACCAAGCGCGGCGTCCTGCTGGGCATGGACTACCTCTCCGAGGACCGGGTCGAGCTGCGCTACACGATCCCGCTGGCGGAGATCATCTTCGACTTCTTCGACACGCTGAAATCGCGCACCCGCGGCTACGCCTCGCTCGACTACGAGGAGTCCGGCGAGCAGGTCGCGGAGCTGGTGAAGGTCGACATCCTGCTGCAGGGCGAGACGGTGGACGCGTTCTCCGCGATCGTGCACAAGGACGCCGCGTACACCTACGGAAACCGGATGGCGACGCGCCTGCGGGAACTGATCCCGCGGCAGCAGTTCGAGGTCCCGATCCAGGCCGCGATCGGCTCCCGGATCATCGCGCGCGAAACCATCCGCGCCATCCGCAAGGACGTGCTCGCCAAGTGCTACGGCGGCGACATCTCGCGGAAGCGGAAGCTGCTGGAGAAGCAGAAGGAAGGCAAGAAGCGGATGAAGACCGTCGGCCGGGTGGAGGTGCCGCAGGAGGCATTCGTCGCGGCACTGTCCACTGAGGACAGCGGCAAGAACAAGAAGTAGCGGTTGCCCATTGGGGTGAACGGCGGTTCCGGGTTCTCGGAGCCGCCGTTTTCTTTTGGTGTCGGCAAATGCGGACGGGGACTCTCTGGTGCGAACAGCGAAAGGAGAGCACCATGACAGTCATGACGGACATCGAGTACCCGCCCGGGTCGGCTCCTATGACGGTGCACGACCTCGATGGGATGCCGCAGGATGGCCGACGTCACGAGCTCATCGACGGGGTGCTGGTCGTGACTCCGGCACCGGGATACCGCCACCAGAAGATCGGGTACCGGCTTTATCACGTGCTCGAGTCGGCATGCCCGCCAGAGTTCGATGTGCTCGGCGCCCCGTTCGCGGTGCACATCGGCGACAAGCTGGAACTTCAGCCGGACGTGCTGGTGGGGTGGAGCGAGGACTTCACCGAGAAGGACCTTCCGGCTCCACCGGTCCTCGCGGTCGAGGTGTTGTCGCCGAGCACGACCATTCACGACCTGAACACCAAGAAGGCGACCTACGAGCGGCTGGGCGTCCCGAGCTACTGGGTGATCGACCCGGACGGTCCGGAATTGACGGTGTTCGAACTGGACGGCGACGGCCGCTACCAGCAGGTCGCCAAGGCTGCGGGTGCGCAGGCATTCGAGGCGCAGCGGCCGTTCCCGGTCCGAGTGGTGCCCGCGGCCCTCGTCGGCCGGAGCTGATCAGCCAGGGGCGGGCGCCGGTCAGCCGTTCCCGATGATCCGGCCGATCTCCACGAAAACCGCGGCGCGGCGTTCGGCGGCCATCACGCGGTCGTACTCGGCCCAGTCGTCGTGGGTTCCGGTGGCGGCGCGGAAGACGTCGCGCAGCAGCGGCGGCAGGCCGTCGGCGGGGAATCCCGGATCGGCGTCGTCCGGGCCGATCACGCGGACCGGGCCGGTCACCGACAGCCATCGCCAGCCGCGGCGAAACGTCACTGTCGCATGGCCGTTGCGGCGCAGCAGGGCGAGCTTGTGCGCCCCTCCGATGGCGACGAAACCTACGCTCGGCTTGCCGGACACCGGGTCGGCCAGGACGCCCGCGTTCACCACCGAGGCGTGCACGGTGCCGTCGGCGCGGGTGGTGGCCACGGTGGCGAGGCCGTTTTCCTCCACGGTCAGCACGCGGAGCTGCTCGAGATCTGCCGTCATGTCCGGGTGCAACGCCAAGGCGGCCCGCGGCATTTCCGGTTGCCGGCGCGAGGGAAACCGGGTGCCGGTCGCGGTGCAGACGCAGGAGGCCGAAGCGGGGGACGCGCCAGTGCGTCCCCCGCCGAAGAACCTCGCCGAATCGGCCCCGGCCGGCGCCGGGTCAGTCCGAAGTGGACTTGAGACCGTCCTGGTTCCCGTCCGCCGGATCCCCGCCCTTCTCCAGGTTCGCGGCCGACCCGCGTTCCATCGCGGAGTGGCGTTTGCTGTAGGAGAAGTAGATCGCCATCCCGATGACGAACCAGATCGCGAAGCGCAGCCAGGTCTCCGGCTGCAGGAACGTGATCAGCCAGACCGAGAAGATCACCCCGATGATCGGCACCACCGGCATGCCGGGCGTGCGGAACGTGCGCGGCAGGTCGGGGCGCTTGTAGCGCAGCACGATCACCGCGACGCACACCACCACGAAGGCCAGCAGGATGCCGATGTTGGTCAGCTCCGCGGCTTCCCCGATCGGCAGCACGCCGGCGATCAGCGCGGACGCCGCGCCCAGGATCCAGGTGATCCGCGAGGGCACCTTGCGGACCGGGTGGGTCTTCGAGAACCACTTCGGGAGCAGGCCGTCGCGGCTCATCGAGTAGCCGACCCGGGTGGCCCCCATCAGGAAGGTGAACAGCACCGTCAGGATGCCGATGATCGCGCCCACCGCGATGATCGCGCCGAGCCAGCCGAGACCGACCTTCGCGAACGCGCTCGAGAACGCGGCTTCCGGGTTGATGTCGGTGTACTTCACCATGCCGGTCAGCACCAGACAGGCCAGCACGTACAGCACCATCGAGATCGCCAGCGAGTAGATGATCGCCTTCGGCATGTGCTTCTGGGAGTCCGTCGACTCCTCGGCCGCGGTCGACATCGCGTCGTAGCCGAACACCGCGAAGAACACCGTCGCCGCCCCGGTGAACGCGCCGCTCAGGCCGAACGGGAAGAAGTTGCTGTAGTTGCCGCTCTGGATGTGGAACGCGCCGACCACGATGACCAGCAGGACCAGGCCGACCTTCAGATACACCAGCAGCGTCTCGAATCGCGCCGCGTTTTTCATGCCCTGGTTCAGGATGAAGGCGATCAGCAGGCAGAGCAGGACCGCGAACAGGTTGACCTTGTACGACCCCGCCGCGACGCCGGCCGGTTCGGTGCCGGGCGCGCCGGCCATCCAGTCCGGCAGCGAGACGTGCAGGAAGCCCAGCAGGTCGTTGAAGTACCCGGAGATGCCGATGGCCACCACGGACACGATCGCGGTGTATTCCAGCAGCAGGTCCCAGCCGATGAACCAGCCGACGACCTCGCCGAGCACCGCGTAGCCGTAGGTGTAGGCCGAGCCGGCGCGCGGGATCAGTCCGGCGAACTCGGCGTAGGAGAACGCGGCCGCGGCGCTGGCGACACCCGCGATCAGGAACGAGATCAGCACGGCCGGTCCGGCGGTCTTGTTCGCGACCGCGCCGGCGAGGGAGAAGATGCCGGCGCCGATGATGCCGCCGACGCCGATCGCGGTCAGCTGCCGCAGGCCGAGCGTGCGCTCCAGGCCGGTCCCGCTCGCCTGTTCGATGGTTTCGATCGGCTTCCGCCGGAAAATCCCGGACCCGGAGCCCAGGTTCGGGCTGCGCGGAGCTGACATCGATGTCTCCTCAGACTGCTCGTGCTGAGGACCCGGGTCCCGGGCCCTGGCAGCGCACCGTACCGGGCTCAGCGCCGTCTGTCATCGACTCCGGAATGTGACGATATTGGCAGCACAAGTCACCCGGTAGCGGAATCCTCCGCCGCGGAGCTGACTGTGGGTGCCGGCTGCGGCCGGCTGCCCGAGCGAATGGCCCCCGCCGTGAAGAAGGTGAGGAGTTCGGCGACCTCGGGCGGAGCGTCCAGCTGCGGGCAGTGGCCCCAGTCCTCGCGGACGACCAGCCTGCTGTGCGGCACCAAAGTGTGCAGTTTGCGCCCGGACGCCGCCGTGACGAGCTTGTCTTTCCCGCACGCGACGGCGAGCAGCGGGACCTGGATCAGGTCGAGCTGGTAGCAGTCGGCGAGTTCGGCGACGAGCTGACGGGCCTGGTCGAGCCGGGTCGTGGTGGCCCGGTAGTCCGGGAAGAGACCGGTGAAGCGGCTGACCTGGCCGGCGTCGGCGGATCGCGAGTCGGCGTACAGGATCCGCGGCACGACTTGCTCGGCCACCGCGCGCACCAGGAACCCTGGCACCGGCAACGGCAGCGACGCGTACAGCCGTAACGGCAACGGGTTGCGGCCGACCGTGCGGACCAGCCACGAGTCGACGAGGCCGGGCGCGGCGATCGAAACCACGCCGGTGATCGGCAACCGCGAGTTCTGCGCCGCGCGCAGGCTCATCGTGCCGCCGAGCGAGTTGCCGGCCAGCACGACCGGGCCGAGCACGGCCTGTTCGCGCACTACCGCGGCGGCGAAGGCGTCCAGCTGCTCCAGCATCGGTCCGGGCCGCAGCGGCTGGGCATCGCCGAATCCGGGCAGGTCCACCGCGATCGCGGCGACGCCGGCAGCGGCTAGTTCGTCGAGTACCGGACGCCACGTGTCGGCACTGTCGCAATACCCGTGCAGCAGCACGAGCCGCGGCACCCGCGGCTGCACGCCCTTGCGGCGCGTGCGCTTCGGTGCGGGTGCTTCGGCGACCGGCGGCCCGACCTCAAGGACTCGAGTGCGCACGCCGGCGAAACGACGGAAGGACTCCCGGACCGGGTCCGGGTCGCTGGGGTGCCGGCCGACCCGGTCGGCGGGTGCGGGCCGCTGCGTCGCGGTCATGTTCTCCAGATTAGCCGACCAAAGTCGATTTCTGGTGGAATTTGGGTGGTCACTATCTGATTGCAAAGAGCGGACGTTGACGATTCACCGGACAGCGGGTAAAAGCGTTGCCCTGGGCCGTTTCGAGAGAAAAAGCCCAGGCCAACGCGGTGCGGAGGGTCAGCGGGTGAAGACGATCTTGCCCGCGGTGTCGCCGTTGGCCATCGCGGCGAATCCCGCGGGGGCCTCCGAGAGGGGGAGCTCGAGCCCGATCTGCGGCTTGATGCCGGTCAGATCGAGGTAGGCGAGCAGGTCGGCCAGCTCGTCGCGGGTGCCCATCGTCGACCCGACCACCCGCAGCTGCAGGAAGAACACCCGCTGCAGGTCGGCCGACGGGTCCGGTCCGCTGGTCGACCCGGAGACCACCACGATGCCGCCCGGCTTCAGCGACTTGAGCGTGTGCCCCCAGGTCGCCTTCCCGACGGTCTCGAACACCGCGTCCACCCGCTCGGGCAGCCGCGCGCCGGACTCGAACACCTGGTGCGCGCCGACGCTCTCGGCCAGCGCGCGCTTCTCCTCGGTCCGCCCGGTCACCCACACCCGGAAGCCGGCGGCGCGGCCGAGCGCGATCAGCGCGGTCGACACCCCGCCGGATGCGCCCTGGACCAGCATCGTCTGCCCGGGCCTCAGGTCCGACTTCACGAACAGCATCCGGTACGCGGTGAGCCAGGCGGTGCCCATCGTCGCGGCCTCGGAGAAGCTCAGACCGGCAGGCTTCGGCACCGCATTGCGCGCCGGGACCACGACCTGGTCGGCGAACGAGCCCTGGTACTTCTCGGTCAGCAGGGTCCGCTTCGGGTCGAGCGTGTCGTCGCCCTGCCAGCCCGGCGCGTTGATCACCGAGTGCAGGACGACCTCGGTGCCGTCGTCGAGGGTGCCGGCTCCGTCGCAGCCCAGGATCATCGGGAACTGCTCGGCCTTGATGCCGACACCTCGCAACGTCCACAGATCGTGCATGTTCAGGCTGGCGGCCTTGACGTTGACCCGCACCCAGCCCTCGGGCGTCTCGGGTTCCGGCCGCTCGCCGACGATCAGCGAATCGAGCGGGGACTCAGCATTGGGTTCCTGCGCGTATACGGCGAACATGGCAGCAACCTACCTCCCCTGCCTGCTCCGACGCAGGGCAGCGCGCGTAGGCTCACACTCGTGTTCGACGGGCTGGCCAACTGGTGGGACGGGGTCGAGCTGTGGCTTGCCCAAGCCTGGTTCCCCGTGCAGTTCGCGCTGGTCATGGCTGTGCTGGTGCCGTTGTGCCTGCTCGCCGCGTGGGCGATTGACAAGCTGGTGGAGCAGTGCGGGCGCTGGTTCGGCACGGCCCGTGACGAGGACGGATCCGGCCGCTCTTAAGCTGGCACACCATGTTCAACCGTAAGCGGATCACCGCTGCGCTCATTGGCCTGCTCGTGCTGGTGCTCGGCGGCTGGCTGGTCAAGGAATCGACGGACAAATCCCCGTCCTCGCCGTCGTCTGCGCACTCGTCTTCCGCCGCGGCCGCTTCGGGCGCCTCGGCGAAGGTGCCGGGGTCCGGCGCCGGGCTGGCGGTCAAGCCGTTGTCGTCGCTGCCGTCGCAGGCCGCCGATACGTGGAAGCTCATTCAAAAGGGCGGGCCTTACCCGTATCCGCGCAACGACGACGTGGTGTTCCAGAACCGCGAAAACGTGCTGCCGGCTCAGAAGAACGGCTATTACCACGAGTACACGGTGAAGACGCCGGGCAGTCCGGACCGCGGGGCTCGGCGGTTGGTGACCGGAGCGGCGAAGGAGCTGTACTACACCGGCGACCATTACGCGACGTTCGTCGTTGTGGATCCCGCACGGTGAGCGTGGAATCGGCGGCGCGGGCGGCTGCGGACGAAGCCTTCGCGCGGGGAGCGTTTCCGCATCTGGTGGACGGTGCGCGGACGGCGGACAAGGAGTCCGCGCTGGACGGAATTGCCGCGGCGCTGTCGTTTCCGTCGCATTTCGGGCGGAATCTGGACGCGTTGTACGACATGCTGACGGATCTGTCCTGGCTGCCGCGTGGGGAGCATGTGCTGATCTGGGTGGGGTCGGACGCGTTGAAGGCCGCGGAGCCCAAGGCGTACCTGGCGGTGCGGAGTGTGCTGTCGGATGCGCAGCGGGCAATGGGCGGAGCTTCGGCGGACGGGTGGCGGTTGACGGTGGTGCTGGCGGATTCCTGAGGGTCCGGTCCAGTTTCTGCCGCGGCCCCGCGAGGAGTCCGGGAAAGGCCCCTCGCGGGAATCTAGGTCCATGAAGGGCCGCTTGAGGGAATCTAGGTCCGGGAAGGGCCCTTCACGGACGTTGGCGCGGGTCAGTCGTGCGGGACCCAGTTCGGCTTGCGCTTCTGGGCGAACGCCTGGATGCCTTCCTGTCCTTCCGCGCTGGCGAAGAAGCCCGCCGACAGGGCGTTCATGTCGGCGAAGCCGTCCGCGGGGGTCGCGGGACGAGGGCGGGCCAGGAGCTCCTTGGTGGCGGCCAGTGCCTTCGGGCCGCCCAGGGTCAGCGACTTCAGGTAGCGCTGGACGGTCTCGTCCAGCTCGTCAGCGGGGACGCAGGCGTTCAGCAGGCCGATCTCGGCCGCTCGCTTCGCGTCGAACACGTCGCCGGTCAGGAAGAGTTCGTGGGCGGCTCGGGCGTTGAGCCTCGGCAGCACCGTCAGGCTGATGACAGCCGGGATCACGCCGATGCGGACCTCGGAGAAGGCGAACGTCGCCTCCGGCACCGCGACCGCGATGTCGCAGGCGGCGATCATGCCAATGCCGCCGGCGCGGGCCGGGCCGGCCAGGCGGGCCACGACCGGCTTCGGGCTGGTCCACAGCTGGTTCAGGATCTTCGGAAACTCGTTCACGCCCTGGTCGGCGGAACCGGCGCCACGGGCTTCTTTCAGGTCCATGCCGGCGCAGAAGACCGAGCCGGTGTGAGTCAGCTGCACCACGCGCACCGCGTCGTCCTCGCGAGCCTTGTCCAGCGATTCGCTCAGCTCGCGGCGCAGCTGCGCGGACAGGGCGTTGCGGTTGTGAGGGGAGTCCAGGGTGATCGTGGCGATCCCGGCCGCCACCTCGTAGTGCACCAGTTCGTCAGCCATGCCTGACACCTTTGCACACCAGTCGTTCCGGAGCGGGTGTGAGATCGTGCACGAAAACGTCCACGACGCACGGCTGGGTGCGGCCAGCGGCGGAATCAGCCGCAACCTCCGCGTGCTGGGGGCAAGCCGTGCGCCGCGACCTGCGATTGTCGTCGGCCGGGGGAGTGGGACGATCCGGCTGCGGCGGCGCTCGGCGAGCTACGGTCGTGGCGGAGTGCTGCCGCGGTGAGGCGGACGCGGCCACCCCGGTCCGGGGTGGCCGCGGTCCAGCGGGTCAGCCGATGGTCGTCGTGGTGAAAACCGGGCTGGGGTTCGGGAAGCAGGCGGTCGGCGCGGTGACGTCGCCGATGATGCTGCTCGCGACCGCGTTGAAGGTCAGCCCGGGGTCGGAGTAGCTGGTGCCGGCCAGCTTCGTCTCGATCGTGCCGGACGTGCCCGCCTTCAGGTGCGCGGTCACGGTCGGCAGCTTGAACGTCGAACCGCCGGCGATCGGGCCGGGGAAGCTCAGCGTCGCGACGTTGTTCGCGAAGTCGATCTTCGGCGGGGTGTCGCCGAGTCCGGAGCCGCCGGCCAGGTCCGCGCTGACGAAACTGGAGTTCGCCGGAATCGGGATCTTCAGCGCGAAGGTGTTGATGTTCTTGACTTTGTTCCCGCCGACGTCGCTCGGCACGGTGTTCTGCGCCGGGTCGATCACCACGTCGAACGCGCCGCCGGGGGCGACCGTCGCGGGTGCGGTGACGTCGGCGTTCTGGGTCAGCGACACCTGCTGCGGACCGACGACGGGCGCGTCGGCCTGGCAGTCGAAATTGATCGCGGTGGCCGCCGACGCCGGGACGGCCAGTGCGATCGGGAGAGCCGCGGCCGCGGCGAGCGCAGCGAGCCGAGAAAACTGAAGTGCTTTCATCTGTGTGCTCCTACCTGCGGGTTTCACGAGGGGAGGGAGAAAGCTGCGCAGCGATTAGAGAGTTACCGGCAAGTTAAGTAGCTCGTCAAGGATTGACCGTTCCCATGCGCGCACGGTGACGATAAATGTGAATGACTCTCGCCTTTTGGCGGTGAGGGCGGCGCGTTCGGCCGTGGGGGCGCACTGACGGTGGTCCGGGCGGGACGGGCGCGGCCGGGCCCGGAGAAGGCGCCGGGAAAGGGCGCACCCGAAAACCGGTCAGGCGGCCCGCGCGGTCCGCAGCAAACCGGCGACCGCTGCCGCGTACCGGCCGATCACGACGTCCGCTACCCGCGGGTCGTCGGCCAGCGGCTCGGCGACGAACGCACCCGGGTCGGCCTCGCGCGCCAGCGCGGCGATCCGGTCCGGCAGCAGTCCGGGCGCCAGGAACCAGGACGCCACGATCAGATGCCGCACGCCGCGAGACCCCAACCGGGCCGCAGCCGCGGGGATGTCCGGCTGCGTGGCGCTTGCGAACGCTGCACAGACCGGCAGTCCCAGCCGCTCTTCCCAGCGCGCCGCCACCCCGGCGACCACCGCGTTGGCCTCCGGGTTGGACGAGCCGACCGCGCTGAGCAGCACTCCGGCGCCGTCGCGGCGGGCATCGGCGATCCGGTCCAGGGCGACCGCTTCGAGCGCCGGATCGGCGCCGAGCACGTCCGACACCTGGATCCGGAACCCCGGGCACTCCGCGGTGACCTCGTCGATCAGCGCGGGCAGATCGACGCGGGCGTGAAAAGCGCTGCCCAGCAGCAACGGCACGACAACCGCCGAGCGGTGCCCGCGGGCGTAGAGGCCGCGCAGCACGTCGGTGACCAGCGGTCGCGACAGGTCCAGGAACGATTCGTGCACTGCCAGCCCCGGCGCCTGCGCGCGGACGACGTCGACCAGCGCCCGCACCGTGGCGGCGGAGCGGGGATCGCGACTGCCGTGCGCGACGGCGACCAGGGGAGGCGTCATGCGAAGCGCTCGCCGACGAGTCCGGCGGCGAGGGTGTCGCCGTCCTTCGGGTCGATCACCAGGAACGCGCCGGTGCGCGGACTGACGCCGTAGTCGTCCACCGGCAGCGACTCGGCCAGCTGCAGGCTCACGCTGCCGATGTCGTTGAGTCCCAGGCTGTCCGGAGCGTCCACACTGGACAAAGTCTGCTCGTCGAAGCGGGCGTGCAGCTGACCGGTCATCGCCTGGACGGTCCGGGTGCCGTGCTTGACCAGCACGCGCGCGCCGGTCTTGAGCGGCTTCGAGGACAGCCAGCACAGCGTGCCGGTGATCTCGTCGGTGACCTCCGGCGGCGCGTCGGCGGCCGCGATGAGGTCGCCGCGGCTGATGTCGATGTCGTCGGCCAGCAGCAGCGTCACCGAGGTGCCGGCACCGGCCTCTTCGAGCGGCCCGTCGGCGGTGTCGATGCGCTCGACCCGGCTGCGGATGCCCTGCGGCAGCACGACGATCTCGTCGCCCGGCCGCACCGTGCCGGCCGCGATCTGGCCGGCGTACCCGCGGTAGTCCGGGTGTTCGGCGGTGCGCGGGCGGATCACGTACTGCACCGGGAAACGCAGCGCGGAATCGTGCGGATCCGGGGCCACCGGGACGTTTTCCAGGTGCTCCAGCAGCGTCGGGCCGTCGTACCACGGGGTCCGCGCGGAACGGTCGGCGACGTTGTCGCCGACCAGCGCGGACACCGGGATGGCGACGACCGCGGACGAGTCGTAGCCCAGTGATTCCGCGTGCGCGGTGAACTCCTTGGCGATCACGCTGAAGGTGTTCTCGTCGTAGCCGGCCAGGTCGATCTTGTTCACCGCCAGCACCAGCCGCGGCACGCCGAGCAGCGCGAGGACCGCCGCGTGCCGCCGGGTCTGCTCGACCACGCCGTTGCGCGCGTCGACCAGCAGCACCGCCAGCTGCGCGGTGGACGCGCCGGTGACCGTGTTGCGGGTGTACTGCACGTGGCCCGGGGTGTCGGCGAGCACGAACGACCGCTTCGGCGTCGCGAAGTACCGGTACGCGACGTCGATGGTGATGCCCTGCTCGCGTTCCGAGCGCAGGCCGTCGACCAGCAGCGAAAGGTCCGGAGTGGACAGTCCCTTGTCGACCGAGGCACGGGTGACCGCGTCCAGCTGGTCGGCGAGGACGGACTTGGTGTCGTACAGCAGCCGTCCGACGAGAGTGGACTTCCCGTCGTCCACGCTGCCCGCGGTGGCCAGCCTCAACAGGCTCGACATCAGAAGTAGCCCTCCCGTTTGCGGTCTTCCATGGCGGCCTCGGACATCCGGTCGTCGGCGCGGGTGGCCCCGCGTTCGGTGAGCCGGGACGCCTGCACCTCGGCGATCACTTCGTCCACAGTGGAGGCGACGGACTCGATCGCGCCGGTGCAGGAACCGTCGCCGACGGTCCGGTAGCGCACGCTCAGCTCGCGGACCCGCTCGCCCGGCCGCGGCCCGCCCCACGGGCCCTCGCTCAGCCACATGCCGTCGCGCTGGTAGACCGCGCGCTGGTGAGCGTAGTAGATCGAGGGCAGCTCGACGTTTTCCCGGGCGATGTAGTTCCACACGTCGGCTTCGGTCCAATTGGACAGCGGGAACACCCGGACCTGCTCGCCCGGCCGGTGCCGCCCGTTGTAGAGGTTCCACAGCTCGGGCCGCTGCCGGCGCGGCTCCCACTGGCCGAACGCGTTGCGCAGGCTGAAGATCCGCTCCTTGGCCCGGGCGCGTTCCTCGTCGCGGCGGCCGCCGCCGAACACCGCGTCGAACTTGTTTTCCGCGATCGTCTCCAGCAGCGGAGTGGTCTGCAGCGGATTGCGCAGGCCGTCGGCGCGTTCTTCGAGGCGGCCGTCGTCGATCCAGTCCTGGACCTTCGCGACGACCAGCCGCAGACCGTGCTTCTCGACGACCCGGTCCCGGAACTCGAGGACCTCGTCGAAGTTGTGCCCGGTGTCCACGTGCAGCAGCGGGAACGGCACCGGCGCCGGCCAGAACGCCTTGATCGCCAGGTGCAGCATCAGTGTCGAGTCTTTGCCGCCGGAGAAGAGGATCACCGGGCGGTCGAACTCCCCGGCTACCTCGCGGAAGATGTGGATGGCCTCGGATTCGAGGGCGGCGAGATTGTCTACTGCTGCCGCGGCAGCGGGCTCCAAGGTCGTCATGTGTCCTTCCCTCAGCCGTGCAGTCCGCACTCGGTCTTCGCCTGCCCTGCCCACCGGCCGCTGCGCGGATCCGCGCCCGCCTCGACCCTCGCGGTGCACGGCGCGCAGCCGATCGAGAGGTAGCCGATCGAGACCAGCGGATTCTCCAGTATCCCGTTTGCGTGCAGGTAACCGTTGAACTCGTCGTCGGTCCAGGCCGCGATCGGGTTGATCTTCACCAGGCCGTTGCGCTCGTCCCAGGTGACGATCGGCGTGTTCGCGCGGGTCGGCGCGTCCACCCGGCGCACCCCGGTGACCCACGCCGAGTAGGTGCCGAGCGTCTTCCGCAGCGGCACCACCTTGCGCAGGAAACAGCACTGGCCCGGGTCGCGCTCGTGCAGCTTCGGCCCGTACTCGGCATCCTGTTCGGCGACGCTCTGCTCGGCCTGCGCGTTGACGATCCGGACATCCGGGTACACCGTCTGCACCGCGTCCCGGACGCCGAGGGTCTCGGCGAAGTGGTAGCCGGTTTCCAGGAACAGCACGTCGACCGCGGGCTTGACCTTCGTCGCGAGGTCGATCAGCACGGCGTCCTGCATGTTCGACGCCACGATGAAGTCGTCGCCGAAGGTTTCGACAGTCCAGCGCAGCGCCTCCTCGGCGGTCGCCTCGGCCAAGTCCTTCTCGGCGCGTTCGGCCAGCGCCCGGTAGTCCGTCACTGAGGTCACTGCAGCACGCTTTCGTCGGCCCGCGCCACCCATTGCGGGAATCGTTCGCCTGGTTCGCGGTCCGCGACGTACGCACGGACCACGCGTTCCACGTACTCGGCCAGCTCGCCCGCGGTGACCTTGTGGCCGCGCAGCTTGCGCCCGAAGCCCGCGTCCAGGCCGAGGCCGCCGCCCAGGTGCACCTGGAAGCCTTCGACCTGGTTGCCGTCGGCGTCGGTCACGATCTGGCCCTTGAGCCCGATGTCCGCGGTCTGCACCCGCGCGCAGGAGTTCGGGCAGCCGTTGAGATGCACCGTGACCGGCGTTTCCAGCTGCGCGTTGATGTCGGCCAGCGACTTCTCCAGGTCGGCGACCAGCTGCTGGGCGCGGACCTTCGTTTCGACGATGGCCAGCTTGCAGAATTCCAGCCCGGTGCAGGCCATCACGCTGCGCCGCCACGGCGACGGCTCGGTCTGCAGGCCAAGCTCGGCCATTTCCGCTTGCAGCGCGGCGATCTTGCGCTGCGGCACGTCGAGCACGACCAGCTTCTGCAGCGGGGTCAGCCGCACCCGGCGCGATCCGGCCCGTTCGGCCGCGTCGGCGAGGGCGACCAGCGTGCTGCCGGACACCCGGCCGGCGATCGGCGCGGCGCCGACGTAGAAGTTGCCGTCCTTCTGCAGGTGCACGCCGACGTGGTCGACCGGCGTGTCCGGGTTCTTCGGCGCCGGGCCGTCGAGCAGCTTCCGCTTCAGGTACTGCGTTTCGAGGACTTCCCGGAACTTCTCCGGGCCCCAGTCCTTGACCAGGAACTTCAGCCGGGCCCGGGACCGGAGCCTGCGGTAGCCGTAGTCGCGGAAGATCGAGATGACGCCTTCCCACACGTCCGCCGCCTCGTCCAGCGGGACCCACACGCCCAGCCGCACCGCGAGCATCGGGTTCGTGGACAGCCCGCCGCCGACCCACAGGTCCAGGCCGGGGCCGTGCTCGGGGTGGTCGACGCCGACGAAGGAGATGTCGTTGATCTCGTGCACGATGTCCGGCAGGCCGGAGATCGCGGTCTTGAACTTGCGCGGCAGGTTCGAAAATCGCGGGTCGCCGAGGTAACGGCGGCGGATCTCGGCCAGCGCGGGCGAGGCGTCGAGCACCTCGTCGGCGGCGATCCCGGCGACCGGCGAGCCGAGCATCCCGCGCGGGCTGTCGCCGCACGCCTCGGTGGTGGACAGGCCGACCGCTTCGAGCCGGGACCAGATGGACGGCACGTCCTCGATCCCGATCCAGTGGTACTGGATGTTCTGCCGGTCGGTGATGTCCGCGGTATCGCGTGCGTTCGCCTGCGAGATCTCGCCGATCACCCGCAGCTGCTCGGTGGTGAGCGAGCCGCCGTCGGTGCGCACCCGCATCATCAGGTACTTGTCTTCGAGCTCTCCGGGCTCCAGCTGCGCGGTGCGGCCGCCGTCGATGCCCGGCTTGCGCTGGGTGTAGAGGCCGTACCAGCGGAACCGGCCGCGCAGGTCTCCCGGGTCGATCGCGTCGAAACCGCGGTGCGCGTAAATGTTCTCGATCCGCGCGCGGACGTTCAGCGGATTGTCGTCCTTCTTGGACTGCTCGTTCGGGTTCAGCGGCTCGCGGTAGCCGAGTGCCCACTGACCCTCGCCGCGTTTCGGGCGCGACCGGGGCGCGGCGCCCTTCGCGGGCTTTTCACGCGGGGGTGCGGACATGGAAATCCTCCGAGCGGGTGTGGGAGCGGCCCCGGCGCGGCGACGGTGCGGCGCGGGTCCTGCGGTCCGGGTGCGGTGGGCTGGTCAGGCGTCAGGCTTCGGCGGAGTCAGCGGACGGCGCGGCAGAGCGCGCTCGCGACCCGGAGCAGGTCGACGTGGCGGCGCGCCACGAGAAGGACACCAGCAGGACTCACCGGCTCAGATTGCCACGCGTGCAGAAGGTCGACCAAGCGCGTCCGGATGGTGGGAGAAGGCGCACAAGGGGGGTGCGGAATGGGTTCGAATGTGCATGGGCGGCGAATCTGCCTGCGGTTTCCCAATTGTGCGGACATTTGATCGGACGCTTTTCGCCGCGATTTCGGCGGCGTTTCGCCGTGGGTCGCATCGTTCGGCGGCCGAGCTTTCCGGCGACCTTTCGGCCGGGTGGCGCAGGGCCGCGGCGAGTGTTCTGTGAAGGGCCCCTTGCCGGAATCCAAGTCCGGCAAGGGGCCCTTCACAGGCGGATTTGCCGGCTCGCGGACGTGCCGGGCCCCCGTGCCGGCCGGTGCCGGCAAGGCGGGGGGACAATAGGTGTCGTGCCTGTTCCCGACGCCCGCCCCGCCTCCGCCGCTCTCCCCGAGACCGCCCTCGCCGGCCTCGGCACGCGCCCCTTCGGCGTGTACGTACATGTGCCGTTCTGCGCCACCCGCTGCGGGTACTGCGACTTCAACACCTACACCGCCGGCGAACTCGGTTCGGCGGCCTCGCCGCGGTCCTGGCTGGACGCGCTGCGCCGCGAGCTGGAGCTGGGCGCGGAGATCCTCGGCCAGGCACCTGCCGCGGAGACTGTGTTCGTCGGCGGCGGGACGCCTTCGCTGCTCGGTGCGCAAGGGCTCGCAGAGGTGCTCGACGGCGTCCGGTCGGTGTTCGGGCTCGCGCCGGGCGCCGAGGTGACCACCGAATCGAATCCGGAGTCCACGTCGCCGGAGTTCTTCGCCGGGATCCGCGAGGCCGGCTACACGCGGGTGTCACTGGGGATGCAGTCCGCGGCCCGGCACGTGCTCAAGGTGCTCGACCGGGTGCACACGCCGGGCCGTCCGGTCGACGCTGCCCGCGAAGCGCGCGCGGCCGGTTTCGAGCACGTCAACCTCGACCTGATCTACGGCACGCCGGGGGAGCGCGTGGAGGACCTGCGCGCTTCGCTCGACGCGGTCCTCTCCGCCGGGGTCGACCATGTGTCGGCCTACGCGCTGATCGTCGAGGACGGCACCGCGCTGGCCCGCCGGGTGCGCCGCGGCGAGCTGCCCGCGCCGGACGACGACACGCTGGCCAGCTACTACGAACTGATCGACTCGGCACTCGCCGAGGCGGGCCTCGCCTGGTACGAGGTGTCGAACTGGGCTTCCGGCGAGGCGGCCCGCTGCCGGCACAACCTCGGCTACTGGCAGGGCGGGGACTGGTGGGGTGCGGGCCCGGGCGCGCACAGCCACGTCGGCGGCGTGCGCTGGTGGAACGTCAAGCACCCGGCCAAGTACTCGAGCCTGCTCGCCGAGGGACGGAGCCCGGAAGCGGACCGCGAGCTGCTCTCCGCCGAAGACCGGCACCTCGAACGGATCATGCTGGAGCTGCGGATCTCCGACGGTCTCGCGCTGGACGCGCTGGACGAGGCCGGCGTCGCGGAAGCCCGGGCGGCCGCCGCCGAAGGACTGCTCCGCCAGTCCGATGTGGACACCCGCGGCCGGGCGGTGCTCACCGATCGCGGCCGGTTGCTCGCGGACGCGGTGGTCCGGCGGCTGGCCGGCTGAATTTTCGCCCGCCGGGCATAAACGCGGCCGATCGTTTGTTGGGCTAAGCAGACGAGCGAGGGAGTACGCGTATGCCGCAGGCGGTCAGATACGGCGAACACGGCGGGATCGATGTGCTGCAGGTGGCCGACGTACCCCGGCTGGCTCCCGGATCCGGACAGGTGCTCGTGCGGGTCCGGGCCGCGGGCATCAATCCCGGCGAAGCGAAGATCCGTACCGGCGCGCTCGCTGAGCGCTGGCCGTCCACCTTCCCGTCCGGGCAGGGCAGCGACCTGGCCGGCGTAGTGGTCGAACTGGGCGCGGACGTCGAAGAGATCCAGGCCGGCGACGAGGTCGTCGGCTTCGTGCACACCCGGTCCAGCCACGCCGAGTACGTGCTGGTTCCGGCGGAGCACCTGACCCCGAAGCCGGACGGGCTCTCCTGGGAGGTCGCGGGCGGCCTGTTCGTGGCGGGCACCACCGCGTACGCCGCGGTCGCCGCGGTCTGCCCTCGCGAAGGCGACACGGTGGTGGTCTCCGGCGCGGCCGGCGGCGTCGGATCGCTGGCTGTGCAGTTGGCGAGGCTCACCGGCGCAACTGTCGTCGGCATCGCGAGCGAAGCCAACCACGACTGGCTGCGCGAGCACGACATCGTCCCGGTCGCCTACGGCGAAGGGCTGGAAGACCGGCTCCGCGAACTCGGTCCGGTGGACGCGTTCATCGACACCTATGGCGACGATTACGTGGAGCTCGCGCTGCGGCTCGGCGTCTACCCGGGCCGGATCGACACGGTGGTCGACTTCGGTGCCGCCGAGAAGTACGGCGTGAAGATCGACGGCAATATGGCCGGTGCCAAGGCCGAAGTGCTGCGCGATCTGGTTGCGTTGGCGGACAAGGGATTGCTCGACGTCCCGGTGGCCGCGACGTATCCGCTGGCCGAGGTCCGGGCGGCCTACCGCGAGCTGGAGCGGGGCCACACCCGCGGCAAGATCGTCCTTATTCCCTGACCATCCCGGCCAGCCCGGCGACGAACGCGTCCAGCGCGAACTCGAGCCGGGCCTGGCTGGTCTCTCCGTTGAAGAACTGCCCGGCCTGCAACAGGTTCGGGAACGCGCTCGGCGGCAGCGACCGCAGGTAGTCCTCCATCTGCTTGCCGCGTTCGGACATTTCCGCCGGGTCGTACTCGCCGAACGTCCAGCCGCTCGCTTCGTAGGCGAATGCCTTGGCGTACATGGCCAACGCGTCCCCGGCGAAGACCGCCTGCCGCAAGTCCAGGCCGCCCGCGCGCAGCAGCTGCAGCATGACTTCGCCCTGCCTCAGGGAATGCGGCGTGACCGGGATCGGGGTCCGCCACGCGACCCTGGCGATGCCCGGATAGGCCATCATCGCGCGGATCTGGTGCTGTACCTGCTCCTTGACCTGCTCTGTCCACCGCGCCGGATCCGGTTCCGGGCAAGGCGCTTCGCTGAGCGCGGCGTCCAGCATCAGCTCGTCGAGCTCGTCTTTGTTCGCCACGTACGCGTAGAGCGAGGCCGGCCCGGTCTCCAGCTGCTGCGCGACCCGGCGCATCGAAACGGCGTCGATGCCTTCGGCGGCCAGGATCTCGAGTGCCGTCTTGACGATCAGTTCCTGCGACAGGATCTGCTTCGCGGCGCGCCGGCGCGGGCTCGGGTTGCGCCGCCACGGCGGGGGCGGGGCGGTCATCTCCGGAGCCTACCGTCGTTGACGCGAACGGTGTTCGTGAGTAGAACTGAGGCCATGTCGAACATCGTTCGTTAAGGGGGAGCGTCATGTCTCAGCGGGAAGAAGTCCTTGCTGTCCTCGGCCGCCTCGGCGACGCCTGGAACAGCGGCGACGCCGAGGCCTACGGCTCGTTGTTCACCGAAGACGCCGACTACGTGACGTTCTTCGGGCTCCGGTCCGAAGGACGCCAGGCGATCGTGGATTCGCACCGGGAACTGTTCGAGGGACCGCTGCGCGGCTCGAAGCTGAGCGGCTTCGGCGAACCGCGCGTCCGGTTCCTGCACGACGACGTCGCGGTGCTCGTGGCAGGCGGCGGCTCGTCGCTCACCGGCGGCGCCGATCCGGCGGCGGAAGGCCGGGCGAGCACGCTGACCTACGTGCTGGTCCGGGGCGACGAAGGCTGGCAGATCACCGCGTTCCAGAACACCCGGGTCTCGAAGCCGTGGGAAGCATGAGGACGATCGTCGAGGTGTCCGGGACGGTCGCGGCCGAGCCGGACGAGGTCTTCGCCGAGCTGGCAGGGCGGCTGACCCGGCCCGCGCAGTACTCGATGAAGCTCGAAATCGACCGCGAACGCCGGTTGTGCGCCGCGCAGGGCGGATGGTGGTACCGCGGCGAGTACGAGGTGACGGACGACCCGGCGGGGGCCCGGGTCGTGCACCGGGTGCGCAACGCCGCGACCGGGCAGTGGTGGGCGGTTGTGCTCGCGAACCGCTTCTTTGCCGGGTTCCGCGCCCGGACCGAGGCCGGTTTCCGGGAATTGCTCGCCGAGTTGGCCGGCCCGCACCGGCCAGGGAAATCTCCGGCGCCGCGGTAGTCCGCGTCTGCATTCCGGGAAGGGCCCCTTCAGGGAATCCACGTCCCTCAAGGGGCCCTTCACGGACCGTTTCCCTCGGTGCCGGTCGCCGCGTTGCCCAGGCGGGCTGGGCAGAACGGGTGACGCGCGCGTACGGTAGAGGGACCGACTTAGGTAAACCTTACTGGAACAGGGGTGTTCGATGGCCGAAGGTTCGGCGCGCAAGGGGAGGCCTGCGGTGCGGCTGGCTGTGCTGCGCAAGGAGCAGCTGACCCCGCACATGATCCGGATCGTGGCCGGCGGCGAGGGCCTGCGCGATTTCCAGCCGAACGAGTTCACCGACATGTACGTGAAGGTGGTCTTCAAGGTGCCCGGCGTCGAGTACCCGGAGCCGTTCGACCTGGGCCGGATCCGCGCGGAGATGCCGCGCGAGCAGCTGCCGCGGACTCGCACTTACACCGTCCGCTCGTACGACGAAACGGCCGGGGAGCTGACGCTCGACTTCGTGGTGCACGGCGACGAGGGCCTCGCCGGTCCTTGGGCGCTGCGCGCCGAACCCGGCGACGAGCTGCTGCTGGTCGGTCCGGGCGGGGCGTACGCGCCGCGCGCCGACGCCGGCTGGCACCTGCTCGTGGGCGACGAGTCGGCGCTGCCGGCCATCGCCGCCACGCTGGAAGCGCTGCCCGCGGGCGCGCCCGCGCAGGTGTTCCTGCTGGTCGCCGACCGGGCTGAGCACCAGCCGCTGGCGACGAAGGCGGACGCGCAGGTCACCTGGCTGCACCGGGCGGAGTCGGCGGACCTGGCCGCCGCGGTCAAGGCGCTGCCGTGGCGGGGTGAGGACGTGCACGCGTTCGTCCACGGCGAGGCCGGGTTCGTGCGGGAGCTGCGGAAATACTTGTTCGCCGAACGCGGCGTCGCCCGGGACGCGGTGTCGCTGTCCGGGTACTGGCGCGAGGGCAAGAACGACGAAGCCTGGCGCGAGGAAAAAGCGGCGGAGCGGAAAGCGGCCGACTCGGCGTAATGTCCCCGGCATGACCGAGGTGAAGGTGGAGGCCGATCCGGCCGACGCGGGTTTCGACAAGGCACGGCTGCAGCGGATCGACCGGCATTTCGCCCGGTACGTCGAGGACGGCCTGCTGCCCGGTTTCCTCGCGGTGGTGAGCAGGCACGGCCGGATCGTGCACGTGGCCTCGCACGGCGCGCGGGACGTCGAGGCCGGCGCACCGGTCGAGACGGACACGATCTGGCGGATCTTCTCGATGTCGAAGCCGGTCACCTCGGCGGCCGCGATGACGTTCGTCGAAGAGGGCCTGATCGACCTCACCGACCCGATCTCGCGGTGGCTGCCGGAATTCGCCGAGCCGCGGGTGTATGTGAAGGGCTCGGCGCTGGCTCCGCTCACCGAGCCGGCGACCGAGCCGATCCGGTTGTGGCACCTGCTGTCGCACACCGCCGGCCTCACCTACGGCTTCCACCACGCGCACCCGGTCGACGCGATGTACCGCGCCGGCGGATACGAGTGGGGCTCGCCGCCCGGCCTGGACCTCGCCGCCTGCACCGAAGCGTGGGCGCGGTTCCCGCTCGTGTTCCAGCCCGGGGCGGAGTGGAACTACTCGGTCGCCACCGATGTGCTGGGCCGGCTGGTCGAGGTGCTGGCGGGCAAACCGCTCGGCGAGGCCCTCGCGGAGCGGATCTTCCAGCCGCTGGGCATGTCGGACACTGGCTTCTGGACGTCGGAGACCGACCGGCTGGCGGCGCTGTACCTGCCCGCGCCGAAAACGAAACAACTGGTGCGCAACGACACTTTCGGCGCGCTGGGCACCAAGCCGCCTGCTTGCCAGTCCGGCGGCGGCGGCTTGGTCTCGACCGCGGCCGACTACCACCGGTTCACGCAGATGCTGCTGCGCCGCGGAGAACTGGACGGCGTGCGGGTGCTGAGCCCTCGCACGGTGGACCTGATGACCGCGAACCACCTGCCCGGGCACGTCGACCTGGAGGCGTACGGACGGCCGCTGTTCGCGGAAATGCCGTTCGACGGGTTCGGGTTCGGACTGGGATTCTCGGTGCTGATCGATTCGGTGAAGGCGAAGACGCTGTCGACGCCAGGGGAGTACGCCTGGGGCGGCGCGGCGTCGACGGCGTTCTGGGTCGACCCGGACGAGGACCTGACGGTCGCGTTCTACACACAGCTGCTGCCGTCGAGCACACACCCGATCCGGCAGCAGCTGCGGCAGCTGGTCTATCAGGCGATGGTGGACTGAGCCGGGGTTCCCGAGCTGGCCGCTAGGCGGTCAGCTTGGGAATCACCTGCGTCCCGTATGCCGCCATCGTCTCCTCCCGCTGATCGTGCATCAGGTACAGCGCGAACTGGTCGACTCCGAGTTCCTTCATCTCCTCCAGCCGTGCGATGTGCGCCGCAACCGGGCCGGTCAGGCAGAACCGGTCGACGATCTCGTCCGGCACGAACGCCGTCGACGGGTTGCCGGCGCGGCCGTGGTGCGAGTAGTCGTATCCCTCGCGTTCCCGGATGTAGTCCGTCAGCTCCCGCGGCACCGGCCCGGACGAGCCGTAGCGCTGCACCAGATCCGCGACGTGGTTGCCCACCATCCCGCCGAACCAGCGCAGCTGCTCGCGCTGATGCGCCAGGTCGTCTCCGACATACGCCGGCGCCGCGAGGCAGATCGTGATCCCGCCCGGGTCGCGTCCGGCGGACCGCGCCGCGTCGCGGACCGCGCCGATCGTCCAGCGGGCGATGGCCGGGTCGGCGCATTGCAGGATGAAGCCGTCCGCGTGTTCGCCGACGGTCTGCAGCGCCTTCGGGCCGTACCCGGCCATCCACATTTCCAGCCGCCCGCCCCGGATCCACGGTATCCGCACCGCGGTGTCGTTCAGCAGGACTTCGCGGCCTTCGGCCAGGTCCTTGACCGTGTGCATGCAGTCCCGCACGGTGGCCAAAGTGGACGGCGGACGGCCGACGACCCGGTGTGCGGAATCGCCGCGGCCGATGCCGCACACTGTCCGGTTGCCGTACATGTCGTTGAGGGTGGCGAAGGTCGAGGCCATCACCGACCAGTCCCGGGTGCCCGGGCTGGTCACCATCGGGCCCACGACCAGGGTGGAGGTCGCCGCCAGGATCCGCGAGTAGATCACGAACGGTTCCTGCCACAGCACGCACGAGTCGAACGTCCAGCCGTACCGGAACCCGGCGTCCTCGGCGGCCTTCATCATCCGCACGACCTCCGCCGCGGGCGGGTCGGTCTGCAGCACGATCCCAAACTCCATCCGACCTTCTCTCCCTCCGCCGCCCTCAACGCCAGCGGCTTCGCCACGCTGTGTTTCTTCCGGGTCCTCAATTCAGGTACTGATTGAGTTCGCGGGACAGGAACTTCCCGTGTCCGGCGCTGCCGTGGAAACCGTCCGGCGACACGACCACGCGACCCCGCGACAGGACAGTGTGGACTTTCCCGGTGAGCGAAAATCCTTCGTACGCCGAGTAATCCACGTTCATGTGGTGCGTGGCCGCCGACAAGGTCTGCGTCGCCGCCGGGTCGTACACCACGATGTCCGCGTCCGAGCCCGCCGCGATCACGCCCTTGCGCGGGTACAAGCCGAACATGCGCGCCGGGGTCGCCGAGCACGTCTCGACCCAGCGGCCCAGCGAGATCTCGCCCGCCACGACACCCTGGTGCAGCAGGTCCATCCGGTGCTCGACGCCGGGCATCCCATTCGGAATGGCCCGGAAATCGCCGCGGCCCAGTTCCTTCTGGTCCTTGAAGCAGAACGGGCAATGGTCCGTCGAGACCACGGACAGGTCATTCGTCCGCAGGCCGCGCCACAGGTCCGCTTGATGCGACTTCTCCCGCAGCGGCGGCGACGCGACGAACTTGGCACCCTCGAAGTCCGGCTTTGCCAAGTCCTCAATGGACAGGTAGAGATACTGCGGGCAGGTCTCGGCGAAGACGTTCTGGCCGTTGTCCCGTGCCTCGGCGACCGCGGCAAGCGCTTGCGACGCGGACAGATGCACGATGTACAGCGGCGATCCGGTCACTTGCGCCAGCCGGATCGCCCGCGACGTCGCCTCGCCTTCCAGTTCCGGCGGCCGGGTCAGGCCATGCTGGACTGGGTCGGTGTGCCCGGCGGCGACGGCCTGCGCGGCCAGTTCGTCGATGGCGATGCCGTTCTCGGCGTGCATCATGATGGTCGCGCCGATCTCGCGCGCCTGCTGCATGGCGCGCAGGATTTCCCCGTCGGTGGAGTAGAAGACGCCGGGGTAGGCCATGAACATCTTGAAGCTGCCGACGCCGCCGTCGACGCACGCTCGCATTTCCTTGAGCGTGGAGTCGTTGACGTCCGACACGATCATGTGGAAGCCGTAGTCGATCGCGCAGTTGCCGTCCGCTTTGCCATGCCACTTGTCCAGAGTGGACAGCAGGGACGTGCCCTTGGCCTGTACGGCGAAGTCGATGATCGTCGTCGTTCCGCCCCAGGCGGCGGCGACGGTGCCGGTTTCGAACGAGTCGACCGAATGCGTGCCGCCGAACGGCATTTCCATATGCGTGTGCGCGTCGATTCCGCCGGGCAGCACATACTTCCCGGTCGCGTCGATCGTCTCGTCGCCGACGAGACTGCCGGGCGCGCCGACCGCGGCGATGGTTTCACCGTCCACCAGCACGTCGGCGGCGATCGCGCCGGACGGGGAAACTACTTGGCCGCCTTGGATGCAGAGGGTAGTCATCAGGCCTCCGCGAGCGGGCCGTAGCTGTCCGGGCGGCGGTCGCGGTAGAACTGCCACAGATCGCGGACCTCGGCGAGCTTGCCCATGTCGAGATCGCGGACGACGATCTCCTCCTCGGTGTCCGAGGCCGCCTCGCCGACCAGCTGGCCGCGCGGGTCCACGAAGTACGACTGGCCGTAGAAGTCGTTGTCGCCCAGTGGTTCCACCCCGACCCGGTTGATGGTGCCGACGTAGTACTCGTTCGCCACCGCGGCCGCGGGCTGCTCCAGCCGCCACAGGTACTCCGACAGCCCGCGGCTCGTCGCCGACGGGTTGAACACGATCTGCGCCCCGGCCAGGCCGAGCGCGCGCCAGCCCTCCGGGAAGTGCCGCTCGTAGCAGATGTACACGCCGATCCGGCCGACCGCGGTGTCGAACACCGGGTAGCCGAGGTTGCCCGGCTTGAAGTAGAACTTCTCCCAGAACCCCTTGACCTGCGGGATGTGGTTCTTCCGGTGCATCCCGAGGTACTTGCCGTCGGCGTCGATCACCGCCGCGGTGTTGTAGTAGACACCTGGCTGTTCCTGCTCGTACATCGGCACCACGAGCACCACGCCGTGCCGCTCGGCGACCTCCTGCATGAGCTTCGTGGTGGGGCCGTCCGGGATCGCCTCGGTGTAGGAGTAGAAGTCCGCGTCCTGCACCTGGCAGAAGTACGGGCCGTAGAACAGCTCCTGCAGGCAGACCACCTGTGCGCCCTGCGAAGCGGCTTTGCCGATGGCGTCGACCGCGTTCGCGATCATCGACTCCTTGTCACCTGTCCACCGCTGCTGGATCAATCCGGCTCGGACCGTGTCAGGCACTGGTTTCCTCCTCGGTTCGGTGTGCGCTCAAGGGAAGGCTGAGCAGCAGGTAGGCGCCGAACGCGCCGGCGAGGCCCACCACCCAGTTGTAGTCGTACAGGGGCTTGAGGAACGGGATCAGCCCGTCGGCGGGGAACGGCCCGCCGTACGCGCCGCCGACCGCGAGAACCGCGCCGACGAGCGTCGCGACCAGCGCGCGCCAGTGCCAGCCCGCGGTGAACCAGTACCGGCCGCCGGGCAGGTACAGGTCCTTGAGATCGAGCCGGGTTCGCTTGACCACCCAGTAGCCGGCGACCAGCACGCCGGCGACCGCGCCGAGCAGGCCGCCGTAGAACCCGAGCCAGGCGAAGATGTAGATGTTCGGGTCGGAGTACAGCCGCCAGGGCTGGATCAGGATGCCGATCACGCCGGTGATCAGGCCGCCGAGAGCGAAGGTGATCCGCTTGGGGAACGCGTTGGAGAAGTCGTAGGACGGGCTCACCACGTTCGCCGCGAGGTTCGCCGAGATGGTGGCCAGCACCAGTGCGATCAGCGCGACCACCACCACGACCGGGCTGGAGAACTTGTCGGCGAGCTGCGCCGGGTCCCAGATGTCCTGGCCGTAGAGCACGTGCCCGCCGGACGTGGTCAGGATCGCCACGATCGCGATGAACGTCATCGTGGTCGGCAGGCCGAGGATCTGGCCGCGCATCTGCTTGCGCTGGCTGCCGCCGAAACGGGTGAAGTCCGGCATGTTCAGCGAAAGCGTCGACCAGAACGCGATCATCGCCATCAGCGACGGCGCGAACACCTTCCAGAATCCTGGCCCCCAGCCGAGTTTTCCGCTGTCGTGCAGGATCGGGCCGAGTCCGCCCGCCTTCACCAGCACGTAGCCGAGCAGAATCAGGAACCCGACCGACACCAGCGGCGCGGTCCAGTTCTCGAACCGGCGGACGGCCTCCATGCCGCGCCAGATGATCAGCATCTGGACCAGCCAGAAAACCGCGAACGACAGCCACATCGTCCAGTGCTGCCCGGCGATCACCGGCGCGTCCCGCCAGCCGGACCCGGCCAGCCTGCCGACGATCACGTAGATCGCTTCGCCGCCCACCCAGGTCTGGATGCCGAACCAGCCGCACGCGATGAACGCGCGCAGCAGCGCCGCCAGATTCGCGCCGCGCAGGCCGTAGAACGCGCGGGCGAACACCGGGAACGGAATGCCGTACTTCGTGCCGGCGTGGCTGTTGAGCAGCATCGGCGCGAGCACGATCAGGTTGCCGATCGTGATCGTGATCAGCGCTTGCAGCCAGTTCATGCCGAGCGCGATGAGGGACGCGGCCAGCGCGTACGACGGGATGTTGTGCGCCATGCCCATCCACAGCGCGAAATAGTTGTAAGTCGTCCAGGTCCGCTTCTCGACCGGGACCGGGGCCAGTTCTTCGTTGAAGAACCGGCTGCGTCGCAGCGCCTGCACGTCGCCGAGCTCTACCCGGCTGTGCTCACGTGTCGTCGGCTCCATTGCGGAATGGTGCGCGCCCGGCGGGGGCCGGGGGCAGAGACAGACTGTTCACTGTTCGGGTGCCCTTGGCGCAGTCTGTCGATTGCGCCAGACGGTGCGCTGGTGCATGACCTGTGTCACATTCTGTTCGTGACCGTGCGGCAAAGCGGCGGAAACATCTCCACCGGATCTCCACAGCTCGCCCGGACCGCGTCCACGCCGGTTGCTTACAGTCGGAGCCATGGACAACGGGGGAAGACGAGTGCTGGTCGTCGAGGACGACCTCACCATCGCGGCCTCGATCGAGGCCCGGCTGCACGCGGAGGGGTTCGCGGTCGAGGTGGCGCACGACGGCCCGGCGGCGGTGGCGGCGGAGGCGGCGACCAGCCCGGACCTGGTGGTTCTCGACGTGATGCTGCCCGGCTTCGACGGGCTGGAGGTGTGCCGGCGGATCCAGGCCCGGCGGCCGGTACCGGTGCTCATGCTCACCGCCCGGGCCGACGAGACGGACCTGCTGGTCGGCCTCGGCGTAGGTGCGGACGACTACCTCACCAAGCCGTTTTCGATGCGGGTGCTCTCGGCGCGGATCCAGGCGCTGCTGCGCAGGGTGGAGCGCTCGTCGGCGGCTGCGGCCGAGCGGATCGTGCTGGGGGATCTGGAGATCGACATCGCGGAGCGGCGGGTGCGCCGAGGGGGCGAACCCGCGCAGCTGACGCCGATCGAGTTCGACCTCCTGGTGCATTTCGCGCGCCGGCCGCGGGCGGTGCAGCCGCGGGAACGGCTGCTGAGCGAGGTGTGGGACTGGAACGTGCAGGGCGCCGGGTCCGGCACCCGGGCGGTGGACAGCCACATCAAAGCGTTGCGGCGCAAGCTCGGTGCGGACCTGATCCGGACGGTGCACGGGGTCGGGTACGCGCTGGAGGTGCCGGCGTGAAGCCGTTCCTCGCGAAAGCCGTCGACTTCCTGCCGAGGCCGCTGGACCGGATCCGGTCGATCAAACTGAAGCTGGCCATCCTGATGGTCGCCTCCGGCGCGATCGCGTTCGGGTTCTTCCGCTACCAGATCGGCTGGCTGCCGCCGGGGACGACGGTGACCGCGGTGGCGATCGCGCTGCTGACGTCGCAGATCCTGGCGCACGGCATGACGCGGCCGCTGCGCGAGATGACCGCTGCCGCGCGGGCGATGGCGAAAGGCGACTACACCCGCCGGATCCGCGCGACCGCCCGCGACGAGGTCGGCTCGCTGGCCGAAGCGTTCAACCAGATGGCCGCGGATCTGTCCACTGCGGACCAGCAGCGCCGGGAACTGATCGCGAATGTCTCGCACGAACTGCGGACGCCGATCACCGCACTGAACGCGGTCCTGGAGAACTTGGTCGACGGGGTCGCGAAACCGGACCCCGCGACGCTGCGCACGGCGCTGCACCAGACCGAACGCCTGGGCCGGTTGGTCACCGAGCTGCTGGACCTGTCGCAGCTCGACGCCGGGACGATGACGCTGGACCGCAGCGCGGTCGACCTGGAGGGCTTGCTGGCCGAGGTGGCGGCCGAAGCGGAGGCGATGGCCGCGGCGGCCGGTCGCGGGGTCCGCTTCGCGGTGTCGGTGACCCCGCCCGGAGCGACGGTGAACGCGGACCGTGAACGGCTCTATCAGGTGGTGGTGAACCTGCTGGAGAACGCGGCTCGGCACGGCCCGGCCGGGGGAGAGGTCGCGGTGCTGGCCAGCGTCCTGGACGACGAGGCGTGGATCGAGGTCCGCGACCAGGGACCGGGCATTCCGGAAGCCGACCGGGAGCGGGTTTTCGAACGCTTCACCCGCGGCGAGAGGTCCGGCGGCGGAGGCACCGGCCTGGGGCTGGCGATCGCGCGGTGGGTTGTCGAACTGCACGGCGGCACGGTGGCGGTGGTGGATCCGGAACCGGTCGCGGCGATGGCCGCGGGCACGGGAACAGCGGGCGGGCGCGCCGCGGTGGCGGGGAGCGGGCCGGGGTGCCGGATTCGGGTGACGTTGCCCGCCTGACCGGACGCCTGCGCCGCGGCACGGGTCCGTGAAGGGCCCCTTCCGGGAATCAGGTTCCCGGAAGGACCCCTTCACGGAACGCACACACGCTCTGCGCGGCTCGGCCGGGGCGGAACTCGAGCCGGATGCAGGCCCGGCAGATCGTCCGGGCGGCGGAGCGGTGCGCGTGAGCGACGGTCAGCCTCGCGGCAGAACCAGGCTCGATCCGCCGAGCCAGGGCAGCTTCTCCTCCGGGACGCCCGGATAACGCCGCACGGCGCACCGGTGGCGCAGCACATCGTGCAGCTCCGCCCGGGTCAGCGGCGAGGCGGCGAGTTCGGGATCGGCGTCGATGTCGTTGTCCTCGTCCACGTTGAACCGGTACGCGCCGTCGGTCAGGTAATCGCGGCGGAAGTCGGTCTTCCACTGGGAATTGCTGCCCCACCCGAACGAACCGTCCCGGGTGGGCCGGTAGCGCCGGAGGAAGACCTCGCTCAGCTCCGACTGGTCCGCGATCCCGGCGACGGCGTGCTGTTCCCCGGCCCGGACGCCGACTCCGGCGCGGCTGAACAGCATTTCGCCGAGCATCAGGCACGGCCACCGTTCGCCGGTGGTCTCGATCAGCGCGGCGGGGTCGGCACTCTGTTCGACGGCGACGACCTCGTGAAAGAAGGGATCGAAACGCGCAGCGTCGACCTGCCGCATGCCCAACGCGGTGAAAAAGCGGACGTATTCTTCCGCGGAAATCCGCACCTCGCGATCGGGCAAATGCATTTCGTGCGCCCACGGCGTCGTGGCCCCGGCCGGGAGGGCCGACTGGAACCCCAGAAGCAGGACATCGTTGACGCGGCTAAGCGCGTACATCTGCTCAAGCAAGTCGCCCCAGACGTATTCCGTCCGACGCCACTGCCCGAAGGCGGCAAGCGGCGCGATCAGGTCGCGCACCGCGGTGGCATGCTGGTCGAGCCACGGAGAAAGCACGTCGGAGAACATGGCCGAGCCGGAATAGGCGTGCACCGCACTGTAAAGCGCGCGCACGGTCGTCGGGGTCGTCACGACGGCGCAGCCTATCGGCAGCGAAGCCCGGATTCGAGCTAATTTCCTGGCCGGGCCCGGAAAACCGGTGCCCGGCAGCCCGGTGGTTAAAGCCCGAACACGCCGCTGGACTGGCTGTCCGCCGCGCACTTGTTCGGATAGGTGGCGCGGAACAGCACCGGCTTGCCCCGCCAGCTGCCCAGCGCGGTGACGTCCACCGGCGAGTAGATCATCGTGCACTTCTGCCGCCGCGGCGTGATGCGGGCGAAGTCGCCGTCGACCGCGGTGAGCGTCGCGCAGGCGGCGTCGCGGTGGCGGTGCGTGCCGCCGGTGGGGTCGCAAGTGAGCGACGCGCTGGTGACCCGCCCGGAGGTCTCGTGCATGGTCAGCTGCATCGTGGACTCCGGCGGGTGCGGCACGGCCAGCCCGCCGAAACCGAGCAGGCAGGCCGCGACCGGAGCGAAAGAAGAGAACGCCATATCAGGGCTATCGGCAGCCCGGACCCGATCACTGTGCTCCACGTCCGGGTGGGTTTTCCTCGCCCGGACGGGTGGCGGGCCGGAGGTCGTGCGCCAGCAGCGCCACGTACAGCGACAACATCGACTCCGGATCTTCCAGCCGCACGCCCAGCACCTGCTCGATGCGCGCGAGCTGCTGGTAATACGCGGTCCGCGAAGTGTGTGCGGCGACGGCCGCCGCGGACTTGTTGCCGCCGTGCGCGCAGTAGTGCCGCAGCGCGGGCAGGAGCCGGCTGCCGGACGCCGCGTCTCGCTCGAGCAGCGGACCCAGCTCTCGAGCCGCGAAGGCGCGTACGCGCTCGTCGTCGGCCAGAAGGTGGAGCAAGCCGCGCAGCCGGACGTCCTTGAGCCGGTGCAGGGGTTGCTTGTCGTCTTCTTCGAGCGCGGCGGCCGCGACATGGGCTGCTTCGACCAGAGTGCGTTGTGCTTCGGAAGGCCCGGTCACAGTCGTACCGACGCCGAGGACAGCCGGTGCCGAAGCACGCGCCTCGTGAATGTCGGCGGCGAGGCGTTGCAGTACGGCGTCTGCGTTGGCTTCGGGGGAGAGCGCGAGCAACGCGCGCACCGCAATGTCGTCCGTCGACACCAACGCCGACACCTTGGCTCTTCGCGCCGCGAGCGCGGTGGCTTCGGCCAGCTCGCGCAACAGTGGCGGCGTAGACAGCGATAGCCGTGCAGTCGCCGTGATGCGAGGTCGTACCGCGAGCCCCACCAACTGTCGACCGGTCAGTGGGACAGCCAGCGCAGACGACCGCGCGAGGATCTCCGCGGACGGCGCCGGCGAACTCAGCAACTCGGTCAGCACCGCGCGGTGTGCCTGCCGCTCAAGCGTGTCGCTGTCGCGCGCGACGAGCCGATGCACTGCTAGCGCGGAGGCAGCCCGCTCAGCGACCACTTGATACCGATGCGGCGGCGTATCCGCGCACACCAGCACCAGCCGTCCCCAGTCGTGCCCGCGCGCGCCGACCACGGTGACCAGCCACCCCGCTGCCGCGTGGTAGCCGGTGCGCTCGCCGACTTGGATCACCCGCGAACGCGCGGGCCAGCCGGTCAGCAGGTCGCCCGGATCGGTGCCAGCGGTGTCGTAAGCGAGGACTTCGTGCTCCAGCGTCTCCAGCACGACCGGCTGTTCGGTCAGCCGTGCCACTTCGCCGAGCACAACGCTCGGCTCGGCACCGGCGACGGTCAGTGCGGTGAAGGTCTCGTGCACCCGTTCGGCCGCGCGCAGTTCGGCCAGTTGCGCGTCCACGATCATGCCGTTGACGGCTTCGGTCACCGCGACATAGCGCGTCTCCCGGGACAGCGTGACCAGCGGCAACCCGCACTGCTCGGCGGCCGTGACGAGGGCCTGGGGGAGCTGGTCGTTCCAATGCCGCACCAGCTCGACGACCAGACCCGCGACGCCGACTTCGGCGAGATCGCGCACGTACTGGGCGAGCCGCGTGCTGTCGTCGGGCAGCGCGACACCGGTGGTGAGCACCAGCTCTCCGCCGCGCAGCAGCTGGGCGATGTCGGCGACCTCGGCCGCGTGCGCCCACCGCACCCGCCGTTCGAGCCCGCCGCTCCCGGCGACCACCCGCGGGCAGCCCTGCCGCAGCACCGGCAACGCGAGAACTTCGGCGACGGTCGGGTACATCGGTCCCCTTTCTGCGCGGCAGGGCACAGACTGTACGGCGGAGAGGGCCAGTCCGTACACGTTGCGGATGGCGGACCCGGGCGGTTCGCCCGGAGACTCGGGGTACCCGACCGGAAGGAGCGGACGCCGTGACCGACCGCATCAGCCATTGGATCGACGGCAAGCCGGTCGTCGGCGCCGGACGCACCGGCGACGTCTACGACCCGGCGACCGGGCAGGTCCGCGCACAGGTGGACTTCGCCGGACCGGCCGAGGTGGAGCAGGCGGTGGCCGCCGCGGCGGCGGCACTGCCGGGCTGGCGGGGCACGTCGCTGGCCGGGCGCACGAAGGTGCTGTTCGCGTTCCGCGAGCTGCTCCAGGCGCGTAAGCACGAGCTGGCGAAGATCGTGACGAGCGAGCACGGCAAGGTCGAATCGGACGCGGCAGGCGAGGTCGCGCGGGCGATCGAGAACGTCGAGTACGCGTGCGGCGCGGCGCAGCTGCTCAAGGGCGGGTTCAGCGAAAACGCCTCCACCGGGGTCGATGTGTACTCCATCCTGCAGCCGCTCGGCGTGGTCGGGGTGATCTCGCCGTTCAACTTCCCGGCGATGGTGCCGCTGTGGTTCGTGCCGAACGCGTTGGCGTGCGGCAACACCGTCGTGCTCAAGCCGAGCGAAAAGGACCCGTCGGCGGCGCTGTTCATCGCCGAACTGCTCGCTGAAGCCGGACTGCCGGCCGGCGCGCTCAACGTGCTGCAGGGCGACAAGGTCGCGGTCGACGGGCTGCTCGACCACCCCGAGGTCAAGGCGATCTCGTTCGTCGGCTCCACCCCGATCGCCCGGTACGTCTACGAGACCGGCACCAGCCGCGGCAAGCGCGTGCAGGCGCTCGGCGGCGCGAAGAACCACATGATCGTGCTGCCGGACGCGGACCTCGACCTGGCCGCGGACGCCGCGGTGTCGGCCGGCTTCGGATCGGCGGGGGAGCGGTGCATGGCGGTGTCGGTGGTGGTCGCGGTCGAGCCGATCGCGGACGAACTGGTCGCCAAGATCACCGATCGGATGCGGCGGCTGCGCGTGGGCGACGGCCGCGATCCCGAGTCCGAGATGGGGCCGCTGGTCACCCGGGCGCACCACGAACGCGTCGAGTCCTATGTGGACGCCGGAGTGGCCGAAGGCGCGGAACTGGTGATGGACGGCCGAGGTGTCGAAGCGGCCGGAGCGAAGGACGGATTCTGGCTCGGCCCCACGCTTTTCGACCGGGTCACCCCGGAAATGAAGGTCTACACCGACGAGATCTTCGGCCCGGTGCTGTCCGTCGCGCGCTCGGCGAGCTTCGACGACGCGCTGGCGCTGATCAACGCCAACCCGTACGGCAACGGCACCGCGATCTTCACCGGCGACGGCCGCGCCGCGCGGCGGTTCCAGAACGAGGTCGAGGTCGGCATGGTCGGCGTGAACGTGCCGATCCCGGTCCCGGTCGGCTACTACTCGTTCGGCGGCTGGAAGGACTCGCTGTTCGGCGACACGCACGCGTACGGGCCGGAGGGGTTCCATTTCTTCACCCGGACCAAGGTGGTCACGTCGCGCTGGCCGGACACCTCGCACGCAGGGGTGAACCTAGGCTTCCCGAAGAACTCCTGAAAAGCCCCGGGCCGCCTACCCGGCAGGGAAGGCGTTCAGCAGCTTCGTCGCGCGGGGCACGACGCAGACGGTGTTGTTCCGGTCGCCTTGGATCTGCGCGTACATCGCGCGGCTGACCCAGTACTGCTTCCCGCCGACGGCGATTTTCCGGTTGGTCTTGTTGCCGTACCGGTCCTTCTCCAGGCCCTTGGCGATCACGTACGGCCGGGCCGGCGGCTTCTTGCTGTCGAAATCGTAGGTCCACCCGGTGATCACGACGACCGGGTCGCTGAGCGCCCGGTACCGGCGGACGCACAGGACCACGCCGGCCGCGATGAGCGCGAGCCAGAACGGGGCCGCCGCCCAGGTCTGGCCGGCGTTGGGGCCGCTCAGGATGTCGGTGGTCAGCGGCAGGACGATCCCGAGCGCGACGAAGACCACCACGATGCCGAGCATGATCCAGAACATGATGTCGAGGATCTCGCCGCGCTGCGAGGGATGCAGCCGCCCGCTCAGGTTCGCGGCGGCTACTTCCCGAGGATCGGCCTCCACCGTCACTTCTGCTCGCCTCCGCCGCCGAGCTCTTCCTTTGCCCGGTCCTTCTCGTAGGACTCCGCGGATTCGCGGGTTCGGTCGAGCTGCTCGTTCTCCTGGCGGCGTCCTTCGGTGACGACGCCGATCGTGTCGGCCCGGTTCCAGGCCGTCTTCCCGGCCTGCTCCGGGTCGTTCCAGCTGGTCGGCTTGAGCGCGTGCCTGCCGTCCTCGGTGTAGGGCTTGACGTGGTCCTCCAGCTTTTCCTGGCCGGGGATCTTGCCCTTCCACGCGTCGCCCCAGCGCTCGGCCTTGTCCGGCACCGACTCGTCCACATGCGATTTCCCGGCGTCGCGCGCGGCGCTCTTGGCGTCGAGGCCCTTCTGCTCCGCGCGCGCCGCGACGTCCACGCTTTTGTCGGTCAGCTTGTCCGCGCCCTTGCCGATCTTTTTCAGCGCGTTCGACGCGTCCTCGATCGCGCTCTTCGCCTTGCCGGCCTTCTGCGCGAGCTTGTCCAGCTGCTCCACGACCTTGGCGATGCGGCTCGAGATCTTCTCCGCGAGGATGCCGCCCTCGACGACCGTGTCGGCGATGAACGCGGCGATCGTGCCGCCGAAGGTGCACCACGAGGCGGCGAGCGCGGCGAGGCCCTTGACGATCAGCTCGCCGACGAACGACGAGATCATGTCGCGGATGATGCCGCGCTCGGTCCCGACCAGCGCGGCGGCCACCTGCATTCCCGTCGAGGTGCCCTTGGCCTGCCCTGCCGCGCCCTTCAGCGTCGCCACGTAGCCGGCGGCGGTGGTCTGGTAGGCCGAACCGCCCTGGCCCTGGAAATCGGGCTGGACCTTCGCCGCGGCCTGCTGGTACTGGCCTGCGCTTTCCTCGAGCTGCTTGGCGATGTTCGCCCAGGTCGTGGCCTTGGCGGTGACCGCCTCTGGGTTGCCGGCCAGCTTGTCGAGGCCGTCCTTGAGGAAGCTGATGTGCTCGATGAGCCAGCCAACGCCCGCGCTGGCGAGCGCGCCGAGCGGGTCCATCGCCACCCCGAGCAGGTCCAGGCCGTCGGTGACGGCGTCCAGCCCCAGATTTACCCAGTCGCCGGCCCGGGCGTCGGTGATCGTCGACGCCACGTCGTTGAAGATCCCGGCTCCGGAGGTCTGCGCGTTGAGGTTGTTCCACTCGTTGTCCGAGGAGCCCATGTTCGTCGTCGCGCCGGACGGCGCTTCGGCCGTCGCGACCAGCGGGTTGCCGCTCATGCCGGGATCTCCTTGCCGACGCCGTCGATGGTGCCTTTGGCGTGCTGCTCGTGGGTGTCGTAGGCGTCGTGCGCGGCCTGCAGCCGGTCGGCGATGTCGTCGGCGGCGGCCGCGACCTGGCCGATGAACGCACCGGCGGACCCGGTGAACGACTCCATCACAGCCGCGAACGGCTGGCCGATGATGCCGAACGAAAGATCGCCCATGGCCTGGCCCGCGGCGCACGCCTGGGCCGCGGTGTGCACGCCCTGAGCGATGTTCTGGACGTCGCCCTGGTGCTGTTGCAGTGCCTCCAGGTGGACCTGGTACCCGTCGGCCATCAGTCGCGCCTCCCCGTCAGCGGGCCGTTGTCGAAGTAGTCGTCGTCGTTCGCCGGAGCCGGCCGGCCCCGGCCCGCGGACGGCGGACGCGGATCGCTTTCTTCCGCCGGAACATCCGGCTCCGGAATCTGTTCTTCGAGGAATTTCATCGCGTCGCTGTGTTCGCCGATGACGGGTGCCATGATCGCGGTCAGTTGCTGTGCGGCCTGCGCCTGCGCGCGTCGGGCGGTGGCCAGCACGGCGGCGGCGAGCGCGGTTCGCGGCATCTCGTCGGCGCGCGGTCCGAAGGTGAGTTCCTGCAGCGCACCGGCGGTGTTGACGGTCGCGGTGACCGCTCCGTCCGGGCTTGTCGCGGTGGCCGACACGTGCTTCAGCTGCTCCTGCGCTTCGGCGGCCCGCTGCCGGATTTCGGCGATTTCGGGGGAAAGTGCGTTCATGTCGGCTACTGCTTTCCGCTCGATTTCTCCACGTCTTTCCGAGGCAGAAAACCTGCTTCCGGTTCCCGCTGCAAGCCGGGGTTCCGTTATGTCTTGTTCGCGGACATGGGAAAGCATTTGCCCGCCGTTTGCCCGGGGCGGCCCGGACCGGTGGCGCCGCCGGGCACTCCGGGGTCCGTAAACTCGTTGTGAGAGGCAGCAGGACCGCAACGGAGGTGCCGGTGGCGAACACGGACGAGCGTCGCTTCGAAGTGCTGCGCGCGATCGTCGCCGACTACGTCTCCAATCAGGAGCCGGTCGGGTCGAAGACGATCGTCGAGCGGCACAACCTCGGCGTGTCCAGTGCCACCGTGCGCAACGACATGGCCGCGCTGGAGGAAGAGGGCTACATCGCCCAGCCGCACACCAGCGCCGGCCGGATCCCCACCGACAAGGGCTACCGGCTCTTCGTCGACCGGCTCTCGGAGATCAAGCCGCTGTCGGCGGCCGAGCGCCGCGCGATCACGCACTTCCTCGACTCCGGCACCGACGTGGACGACGTGCTGCGCCGGTCGGTCCGGCTGCTCGCGCAGCTCACCCGGCAGGTCGCGGTCGTGCAGTACCCGATGCTCACCAACACCGTGGCGCGGCACCTGGAAGTCGTCCCGCTCACCCCGGCGCGGCTGATGCTGGTGCTGATCACCGACTCCGGCCGGGTCGACCAGCGCACCGTCGACCTCGGCGACGTGGTCACCGAGGAGACCGTGCTCCGGCTGCGCACCGTGCTCAACGGCGCGCTCTCCGGCCGCCGCCTGTCCGACGCCGCGGCCAACGTGGCCGAGCTGCCCGAGGCCGCCCCCGCCGACCTGCGCGACCACCTCACCCGGATCTGCACGACGCTCGTCGAATCGCTGGTCGAGCACCCGGAGGAGCGCATCGTGCTCGGCGGCACCGGCAACCTCACCCGCAACGTCTCGGACTTCCCCGGATCGCTGCGGCAGGTGCTGGAAGCGCTCGAGGAGCAGGTGGTCGTCCTGAAGCTGCTAGCGGCGGCGCGCAACCCCGGTGCGGTGACGGTGCGCATCGGTGAGGAAAATGAGGACGAACAGATGCGCAGCACCTCGGTCGTGTCGATCGGCTACGGCCGGGACGACATGCTGCTCGGGGGAATGGGCGTCGTCGGGCCGACCAGGATGGACTACCCCGGCACCATCGCGGCGGTCCGCGCGGTCGCCAACTACGTGGGACAGATCCTGTCCGGCCGCTGACCGGCGGCGCGAGGGCGGAACTCGAAGGAGAAGGCAGAGCAACGTGGCGAGGGACTACTACGGGATCCTCGGGGTGGCCAAGAACGCGAGCGATCAGGAGATCAAGCGCGCGTACCGCAAGCTGGCCCGCGAACTGCACCCCGACGTGAACCCGTCGGAGGACGCGCAGCACCGCTTCGGCGAGGTGACCACCGCGTACGAGGTGCTCTCCGACCCCCAGAAGCGCAAGATCGTCGACCTCGGCGGCGACCCGATGGACTCGGGCGCGCGCGGCGGCGGAGGCGGCGACCCGTTCTCCGGCTTCGGCGGCCTCGGCGACATCATGGACGCGTTCTTCGGCGCGGCAGGCGGGGGCGGCGGACGGGGCCGCGGCCCGCGCAGCCGCGTGCAGCCCGGCTCGGACGCGCTGATCCGGCTCGGCCTCACCCTCGAGGAATGCGCCACCGGCGCGGACCGCGAGATCGCCGTCGACACCGCGATCGTCTGCGACCTGTGCCGCGGTGCGGGCACCGCCGAAGGCACCAGCACCAAGACCTGCGACACCTGCGGCGGGGCCGGCGAGGTCCAGTCCGTGCAGCGGTCGTTCCTCGGCCAGGTCGTCACCGCCCGGCCGTGCCCGGTCTGCCGCGGCTTCGGCGAGGTCATCCCGGACCCGTGCCGCCAGTGCGGCGGCGACGGCCGGATCCGCTCCCGGCGCACGGTCACCGCGAAGATCCCGCCAGGCGTCGGCGACGGCATGCGCATCCGGCTGTCCGGCCAGGGCGAGGTCGGCCCCGGCGGCGGCCCGGCCGGCGACCTGTACGTCGAGATCGACGAGGCGCCGCACGAGGTGTTCGTCCGCGAGGGCAACGACCTGCACTGCAACTTCCGCATCCCGATGACCACCGCGGCGCTCGGCGCCAGCGTCCCGATCACGACCCTGATCGACGGCGACTACGAACTCGACGTCGAACCCGGCACCCAGCCGAACACCGAACTGGTGCTCACCGGCAAGGGCATGCCGCGGCTGCGCTCGTCCGGCCGCGTCGACGGCCGCGGCGACCTGCACGTGCACATCGACGTCGTAGTGCCCACCAAACTCGACGACGCCCAGCGCGACCTGCTGGTCGAACTGGCCCAGCAGCGCGGCGAAGAAGTGCCGACCCTGGCCGCCAACGGCAGCAAGCACGGCGGCCTGTTCTCCAAGCTGCGCGCGAAGAACCGCTGACCGTGCCGGACACCACGCTGCCGGTCTTCCTCGTCCCGGAGGTGCCCGCCGCGGGGCGGGCGCTGCTCGACGGCGAGGAAGCCCGGCACGCGGCCACCGTGCGCCGGCTGCGCGTCGGGGAGCAGCTCGTGCTCTCCGACGGAGCCGGCGCGATGGCCCGCTGCGCCGTCGAAGCGGTCGAAGCCGGCCGCGCCGCGTCGGTCACCCTCACCGTCGTAGAACGCTGGGACGAGGAACCGCCCGCACTGCGCGTCCACGTCGCACAGGCACTGGCCAAGGGCGACCGCGGCGAACTCGCGGTGGAACTGGCCACCGAAGCCGGCGCGGACGCGATCGTGCCCTGGCGCGCCGCCCGCAGCGTCGCCCGCTGGGACGACGGCGCCCGCGGCGACAAGGCGCTCGCCCGCTGGCGCGCCACCGCCCGGTCCGCGGCCAAACAAGCCCGCCGCGCCCACGTGCCCGCGGTGACCGAACCCGTCAGCACCGGCGAACTCGCCCAGCTCGCCGGGACGATGTCCCGCACCCTCGTCCTCGAATCCGGCGTCACCAGCAAACTCGCCGAGCTCGACCTGCCCAGCGGCGGCGACCTCCTGCTCGTCGTCGGCCCAGAGGGCGGCATCACCGACGAAGAGCTGGCCGCACTCGAAGCCGCCGGCGCCACCACCGTCCGGCTCGGCCCGACCGTGCTGCGCACCTCCACCGCCGCCGCCGTCGCACTGGGCGCACTAGGGGTCCTCACCGGCCGCTGGCACTGACCCGAACCCCCGAAAATGAGACCAAACCCCTAAAAAGACCACCGAAGTACTGACGCGGCCCACCCCCGCCAGCTACTCTCCACGGCAACGCGGAACTCGAGGTTTCAGCCCGCCCCCGCGCGGGCAGTACCATCGAGTAACACGAACCCCGCCGGGCACCTCCCCCCTCGGTCCGGCGGAGCCGCGCCGGGCGGTGGAGCGACCCCCAGGCTCCACCGCCGGCGCGGCATCTTCGATGCGCATCGCGCATCTTCGCCTGGGCGGTTCCGCGTATCTCCCGGGGGCCGAGCCCCCGGAGCCCCGCGGTGCGGTGGGTGCGTTTGGTGCGGGGGTTGCGTGGGTTTGTCGCTAGTGGGCGCGTGGGGTTGGCTGGTTGCTTGGTCGGGGTTTGTAGGGTTGTCGCATGGGTGACGCTGCTGAGACGTTGTTCGAGCGGATCATTGCCGGGGAGATTCCGGCGGACGTGGTGTACCAGGACGAGACCACGTTCGCGTTTCGGGACATCAATCCGCAGGCGCGAGTGCACGTGCTGGTGGTGCCTCGCAAGAAGTACCGCAACGTGGGCGAGCTGGCGGAGGCCGACCCTCAGCTGTTGAGCGACGTGTTGCTGACGGCGCGGAAGGTGGCGGAACTGGAGGGGATTTCCGGCAACGGGTACCGGGTCGTGTTCAACACCGGCTCCGATGCCGGGCAGACCGTGTTCCATGTGCACGCCCATGTACTGGGCGGGGAGCAGCTGGGGATGTTCGGGCGGCCGCAGGGCGGAGTGCATTGAAACCGGACTGCGCCGGGGACAGCCGGGCAAGTAGGCTGGTGGAGTCCCTATACCTTGACCCGCAGAAAGCAGGCCAGAGGCCACGTGGCCGGAACTGAACCGGGTGGAGCCGCACGCCCTGACAACACGACGGGCGCCGAGGCCGCCCAGGTCCGATTTCCGATCCCGGAAGGCGCCCAGCTGAGCCTGCTCGGGTCCCGCGACGAGAACCTGCGAGTGGCGGAAGAGCTGCTGGCTGCCGACGTGCACGTGCGCGGCAACGAAGTGACGTTGACCGGGACGGCGGAGGACGTGGCGTTCGCGGAGCGCGTCTTCACCGATCTGGTGCAGCTCGCCGCCGGCGGGCAGCAAGTGGGACCGGACACCGTGCGGCGCACCGTCGGGATGCTGTCCAGCGGCGACGCGTCCCCGGCGGAAGTGCTCAGCCTCAACATCGTGTCCCGGCGCGGAAAGACGATCCGCCCCAAAACGCTGAACCAGAAGCGGTACGTCGACGCGATCGACAAGCACACGATCGTGTTCGGGATCGGGCCGGCGGGCACCGGCAAGACGTACCTGGCGATGGCCAAAGCCGTGCAGGCGCTGCAGTCCAAGCAGGTCACGCGGATCGTGCTGACCCGGCCCGCGGTCGAGGCAGGGGAACGGCTCGGGTACCTGCCGGGCACGCTCAACGAGAAGATCGACCCGTACCTGCGGCCGCTGTACGACGCGCTGCACGACATGGTCGAGCCGGAGTCCATTCCGCGGCTCATGCAGGCGGGCACGATCGAGATCGCGCCGCTGGCATACATGCGGGGCCGGACGTTGAACGACGCGTTCATCATCCTCGACGAAGCGCAGAACACCACGCCCGAGCAGATGAAGATGTTCCTCACCCGGCTCGGGTTCGGCGCCAAGATCGTCGTCACCGGCGACATCACCCAGATCGACCTCCCCGGCGGGCAGCGCAGCGGCCTCCGCGTCGTGCGCGACATCCTCGTCGGCGTCGACGACCTGCACTTCGCCGAACTCACCAGCCAGGACGTGGTCCGGCACAAACTGGTCGGCGACATCGTCGACGCGTACGAGAAGTGGCAGGCCGTGCAGGACGCGCAAGCGCAGCAGACCGGCGGCTGGAAAGGCAACCGCCGATGAGCATCGAGATCGCCAACGAATCCGGCGTCGACGTCGACGAGGCGTCCATCGTCTCCGCCGCGCGGTTCGCACTCGACAAGATGGAAGTCAGCCCGGTCGCCGAGCTGTCCATCCTGTGCGTCACCCTCGAAGTCATGGAAGACCTCCACGAACGCTGGATGGACCTGCCCGGGCCCACCGACGTGATGGCCTTCCCGATGGACGAGTTCGACTCGTCCCGGCGCCCGGACGCGCCCGACGCGTCCCCGGCGCTGCTCGGCGACATCGTGCTCTGCCCGGCGTTCGCCAAAGACCAGGCCAAGACCGCGGGCCACCGGCTGATCGACGAGCTGCACCTGCTGACCGTCCACGGCTGTCTCCACCTGCTCGGCTACGACCACGCCGAACCCGCCGAGGAACGCGAGATGTTCGGGTTGCAGAAGCGGATCCTCGGCGAATTCCAGGCCGCGGTCGCCGCCGTCGAGGCCCGCGACGCGCAACGCGACGCCGACGACCGGGTGCTCGGCATCGCCGGCCTCGACTCGCCGCCCTCCGGGGAAACGCCCTAAGGACACCGCGATGGGAAGCCCTGCCGCACAAGTCGTCATCGCGGTGGCGCTCGTGCTGCTCGCCGGCGTGTTCGCCGCCGCCGACGCCGCGGTCGGCACCGTTTCGCAGGCCCGCGTCGACGGCCTCGTGCGGGCCGGCCGCGTCGGCGCGCGGCAGCTCGCCGCCGTCGTCGCGGAACGGCGCCGGCACATCAACCTGCTGCTCCTGCTGCGGCTGACCTGTGAAATCACCGCGACCGTCCTGGTCACGATGTCCTTCGACGCGTGGTTCGGCCGGCTCTGGCTGGCCATCCTGGTCTCCGCCTGCGTCATGGTCGTGGTCAGCTACGTGATCATCGGCGTCGGCCCGCGCACCATCGGCCGCCAGCACCCGTACGAGGTCGGCACGGTCGTCGCCGGACCGGTCCGGGTGCTCGGCACCGTCCTCGGCCCGCTGTCGCGGCTGCTGATCGTGCTCGGCAACGCGATCACCCCCGGCCGCGGCTTCCGCGAAGGACCGTTCACCTCCGAAGTCGAACTCCGCGAACTCGTCGACCTCGCCCAGGAACGCGGCGTCGTCGAGGACTCCGAACGCGAGATGATCCACTCGGTGTTCGAACTCGGCGACACCGTCGCCCGCGAAGTCATGGTGCCGCGCACCGAAATCGTGTGGATCGAACGCACCAAGACCGTGCGCCAGGCCCTCGCTCTGGCGCTGCGCACCGGCTTCACCCGGCTCCCGGTCATCGACGATTCGGTGGACGACATCGTCGGCGTGGTCAACATCAAAGACCTGATGCCGGCGTACATGAGCGAAAACGGCGCGGCGGCGCCCGTCGACTCGGTGATGAACCCGGCCAGCTTCGTCCCGGACTCCAAACGGCTGGACGAGCTGCTGAAGGAAATGCAGCGCACGCACAACCACCTCGCCGTCGCGGTCGACGAATACGGCGGCACCGCCGGCCTGCTCACCATCGAGGACATCCTCGAGGAGATCGTCGGCGAAATCACCGACGAATCCGACGCCGACGAACGCCCCGACGTCGAAGAGCTCGAAGACGGCGCGGTCCGCGTGTCGTCCCGGCTCAGCGTCGACGACCTCGGCGAGCTGTTCGGCGTCGACCTGGAAGACCACGACGTGGAGACCGTGGGCGGACTGCTCGCCGAGCGACTGGGTAGGGTCCCGCTGCCGGGGGCCGAAGCCGAGGTCGCCGGCCTTCGGCTGTCCGCCGAAGGGGGCAAGGACCGGCGCGGCCGGATGCGGATCACCTCCGTGGTCGTCCAGCCGTCCGGAGCGCGTCCGCGCACCCGGGCGCCCCAGCCCGAAGAGCACGACAGGAGAGTCGAACATGCCTGACCTCGACGCCGAGGACCAGAAGCTGGTCACGCTGGCCCGCTCGGCCCGCGCGCGCACCGGCGCGGCGGAAGGCGCCGCGGTCCGCGACACCGACGGCCGCACCTACGCCGCGGCGACGGTCGACCAGCCGTCGTTCCGGCTCACCGCCGTGCAGGCGGCGGTCGCGGCCGCGTTGTCCAGCGGCGCCGAAGGCATCGAAGCGGCCGCGGTGGTCACCGCTGACGCGCTGGTCGCCGAGGCGTCCGTGCAGGCGGTCCGCGACGTGGCGAAGACCGCGCCGATCGTCCGTGCCGACCCGTCCGGCGCCGTGGCCGAGGTGCAGCGCCCGTGACCGAGCCGCACCGTTCCGGTTTCGCCTGCTTCGTAGGCCGCCCCAACGCGGGCAAGTCGACGCTCACCAACGCGCTCGTCGGCACAAAGGTCGCCATCACCTCCAGCAAACCGCAGACCACCCGGCACGCGATCCGCGGCATCGTGCACCGCGACGACGCGCAGCTGGTGATCATCGACACGCCCGGCCTGCACCGGCCGCGCACCCTGCTCGGCCAGCGGCTCAACGACGTCGTCCACGAGACCTGGTCCGAAGTGGACGTGGTCGGGTTCTGCGTGCCCGCCAACGAGAAGATCGGCCCCGGCGACAAGTTCATCGCCGCCGAGCTGACCAAGATCGCCCGCCGCACCCCGGTGATCGGCGTCGTCACCAAGACCGACTTGGTGCGCCCGGAACAGGTCGCCGAGCAGCTGCTCGCGCTGCAGCAGGTGATGGAGTTCGCCGACCTCGTGCCGGTGTCGGCTGTGGACGGCTTCCAGGTGCAGACGGTCGCCGACCTGCTCGTGCAGCGGCTGCCCGAAGGCCCGCAGCTGTACCCGGGCGGCGAGCTCACCGACGAGCCGGAGCAGACGCTGGTCGCCGAGCTCATCCGGGAAGCCGCGCTCGAAGGCGTCCGGGACGAGCTGCCGCACTCCATCGCGGTGACCGTCGAGGAAATGATTCCGCGCGAAGGCCGCGACGACCTCATCGACGTGCACGCGCTGCTGTACGTGGAACGGCCCAGCCAGAAGGGGATCATCCTCGGGCACAAGGGCGAACGGCTCCGCGAGGTCGGTGCGACCGCGCGCAAGCACATCGAACGGCTGCTGGGCACGAAGGTCTATCTCGATCTGCACATCAAGGTGGCCAAGGACTGGCAGCGCGATCCGAAGCAGCTGCGCCGGCTGGGTTTTTGACCGGTTCCGATCGTGCCGTTGCGGGCGGGCGGGTAGCGTCAGGCCGGACCGCTACCCGACCGCCTGGGGGGACCGCATGACCGGCCCGTACCCGCCGCAGGGTCCGCCGCCCCCGTACCCGCCGCCCTACGGTTACCCGCCGCCGGACAACAACCTGGTGTGGGCGATCCTGGCGACCGTGTTCTGCTGCCTGCCGCTGGGCATCGTCGCGATCGTCAAGTCCAGCCAGGTGAACACGTTGTGGTACCAGGGATATCCGGCGGAGGCGCAGCGCGCCGCGGACGAGGCGCGCAAGTGGGCGATGTGGTCGGCGCTCAGCATCGCCATCCTGATCGGGGTGTACCTGCTGTTCCTCTTCGGCATGTTGCTCTTCGTGGGCAGAGCGGCGTGGTGGCTGCATTGAGCACCGTCTACACCGGAGTGCCGGCGCGCGGCGCCCGTGCGGTGGCAAAGGCTCTCGCCGGTCCGGCGGCGGCGGCCGGCGTGCTCGGCGGTGCCTGCGCGGCGGTGTGGCTCGGCGACCCGACCACCCCCGGCGGCCCGCTTCCGGTGTGCCCGACCAAGTTGTTGTTCGGCATCGACTGCCCCGGCTGCGGCGGGATGCGGATGGCCTACAGCGTGCTGCACGGCGATTTTTCCGCTGCCCTGCACTACAACGCGGTCGCGCTGGTGTTCGTCGCGCTGTTCGGGTGGAGCGGCCTGGCCTGGACGATCGGGCGGCTGCGTGGCCGGGCGATGCGGTCGTGGCTGCACTGGAGGTGGACGCCGCACGCGGTCGCGGCAGTGTTCGCCGTGTGGTTCGTGCTCCGCAACCTTCCGTTTGCCCCGTTCACCGGCTTGTTCGTCTGAACCTGTTTCGCTTCTCGCGGCCGGCCACCCGATGCGGGAAGCCTGCGCGGCCGCGTGCTCCCGGACGGGGTACGCTCCCGCGCACCGACCTGTCCATGGCGGACGCGGGCAGGTCCGGCTCCGTGCGCGTGTTCGGGCGCGGGCGCAATCGTGAACGAGGGGGGAGACTCGATGACCAATCCGTACGGCCAGCCGGAAGGCGGACCGCCGTTCGGTGCGCCGCCTGGGCAGCCGGGCGGCTTTGCGCAGCAGCCGGGCGCGGTGCCGCAGTCCGAGTTCGGGCAGCCGCCCGCCGCGCCGCGGCAGCCCGGCCCGACCGCTTTCGAACAGGCCGAACCGACCCAGGTGGTACGCCCGCCGGCCGCAGGCGGGTTCGACGCCGCCGAGCGCACCCAGGTGGGGTAGCCGGGCGGCGACGCCGACCGGACCCAGTCCGGGAAGCCGGACACCGCACCGAAGACCGACCCGCCGCAGTCCTGACCCGGCGGATCGCGGAACTGTACGAGAAAGAACCGAAGGAACCCAAGTGACCAACCCTTACGGACAGCCGCAGCAGCCCTACGGGCAGCAGCCGTACCCCCAGTCCGGCGGAATGCCCGCGCAGTACGGGCAGCAGCCCTACGGCCAGCCTTACGGACAGCCCGGCTACGGGATGCCGCCCGGCGCGGGGATGCCGCCCGGCGGCGGAGACCCCAACGCCATCAAGGACTACAAGGGCTGGGCGATCGGCTGCATCTTCCTGATGTGGATCCTCGCGATCTTCGCGATCATGAAGTCGAACGAGGTCAACACGTACAAGATGCAGGGCAACTACGCGATGGCCGAGCAGGCGTCGCGGACGACCAAGACGCTCTGCCTGATCGCCACGATCTGGGGCGCGCTGGTGTGGGTCGGCGCGATCATCGCCATCATCATCTCGATCAGCGCGGCGGCCGCGGTGTCGCACTGCTACGGCAGCTACTGCTGAACCCAGGGGTGTCATCGCCCCGGCATCGCCCGTCAGTGGGACGATGTCGGGGTGGTGAACCTCTACCGCGACACCGGAGTGGTGCTGCGCACGCACAAGCTGGGCGAGGCTGACCGGATCGTCACCCTGCTCACGAAGCGGCACGGCAAGGTCCGGGCGGTCGCGAAGGGCGTGCGCCGCACGTCGTCGCGATTCGGTGCGCGGCTGGAGCCGTTCGGGCACGTGGACGTGCAGTTCTACCCGGGCCGCTCGCTCGACGTCATCACCCAGGTCGAGACCGTGGACGCGTTCGCCCTGCCGTTGGTGGCCGACTACCAGCGCTACACCGCGGCGAGCGCGATCGCGGAGACCGCGGACCGGCTCTCGGCCGAAGAAGGCGAGCCGGTGCTGAAGCTGTACCTGCTGGTCTGCGGCGCTTTGCGGGCGCTGGCCGACGGGCAGCGGGACGCCTCGCTGGTGCTCGACGCGTTCTTCCTCCGTGCGATGGCCTACGCGGGCTGGGCCCCCGCCATCACCGAATGCGCCCGCTGTGGCCTGCCCGGCCCGCATGCCGCGTTCAACGTCGCCGCCGGCGGCTCGATGTGCCCGGACTGCCGCATCGCCGGCTCGGTGCATCCCGCACCCGAGGTGCTGACCCTGCTGGACGCCCTGCTGCACGGCGAGTGGGCGGTCGCCGAGGCGTCGCCCGGCATCACCCGCCGGGACGCGTCCGGCCTGGTCGCGGCGCATCTGCAGTGGCATCTGGAACGGCAGCTGCGGTCGTTGCCGCTCGTGGAACGGCGTGCCCGGGAGACCGCCGGGCCTGGCCCAGTAGGGTCGGCCGGGTAGAAAGTCCATTCTTCAGGAGGCCGCGAAGTGCTGCGCAGGGGACGGGCGACCCGCTCGACGGGATATGAGCAGCGGGAGCCGGATCCGCATCCCTCCGGCGCGAAGCCGCCGGAGATCCCGGCGGACCTGGTGCCGAAGCACGTCGCGCTCGTCATGGACGGCAACGGCCGCTGGGCCAACCAGCGCGGCCTGCCCCGGATCGAGGGCCACAAGCGCGGCGAGGCGGTGATGATCGACGTCGCGAGCGGCGCGGTCGAGATCGGCGTGAAGTGGCTCTCGGTGTACGCGTTCTCGACCGAGAACTGGAAGCGCAGCCCCGAGGAAGTGCGGTTCCTGATGGGCTTCAACCGCGACACCATCCGCCGCCAGGTGGACTACCTGGGGTCGATCGGCGTGCGCATCCGCTGGGCCGGGCGACGGCCGAAGCTGTGGGCGAGCGTGATCAAGGAACTGCAGATCGCCGAAGAGAAGACCAAGAACAACACCAAGCTCAACATGACGATGTGCGTCAACTACGGCGGCCGCGCCGAGCTGGGCGACGCGATGCGCCGGATCGGCCAGGACGTCGCCGCGGGCAAGGTGAACCCGGACAAGATCGACGAGCGCACCATCGCGAAGTACCTGTACCAGCCGGAAATGCCGGACGTGGACCTGTTCCTGCGGCCCTCGGGCGAACAGCGCATGTCGAACTTCCTGCTGTGGCAGTCGGCGTACGCGGAGATGGTCTACCAGGACACGCTGTTCCCGGATTTCGACCGGATGCACCTGTGGCAGGCATGCCTCGACTTCGCTAAGCGCGACCGCCGGTTCGGCGGCGCGGTGGACCAGGCAGGGGGCACTCGATGAGCACCGCGGAAGCCGCTGAGACCGGCGCGTTGCTGACCAACGCGCGGGAAGCGCTGGAACGGTACCTGGAAGTCCACGTCGACGACGACGGCGCGATCACCTTCTCGCACGCGGACGTCCCGTGCGTCGTCCAGGCGACGCGCCTGGCGGACGGCCTGACCGTGCTGAGCCTGACCTGCGTCGTGGCCTGGGACCTGCCGGACGACCCGGCACTCGCGGTCGCGGTCGCGGAACGGGCTGGGCAGGGCTTGTTCGGCACGCTGGGAGTCGGGCACACCGAGAGCGGAATGGACGTGACGCTGCGGTACGCGTTCCCGGCGGAGGGAATGGAGCCGGCCCCGCTGGGGACCCTGCTGATGCTGGTGGTGTCGACGGCTTCGCAGCTGCGCGCGGAACTGCCCGGGGTGGACGCTTGAGCCTTGGCCCGGGTTTCCTGGAGCTGACTGATTTCCCCCTTTCCTCCCGCCCATTCGAGTGATATTCCCGCAAATCCGGCGCGAGCGGACCCCTCGCGGCACCCGCGCCCGGCGTTCTGTCCGCCCCGGCTGGCATCATCGCCGCCGTGGAAACCCTTTCCAATAAGGCCGCCGAGGAGCCGCTGCGTACGCGGCGGTTCCGGATCAGTTCCATCGAGATCCTGTGCGCCGTGCTGCTCGTCGCGGTCCTCGCGCAAGGCCGGCTCCAGGACCTGTTCGACGTGCCCGCGCTGCGCACCGGGTCCACCGTCTTCGTCGCGGTGTGCGTGCAAGCACTGCCGTTCCTGGTGCTGGGCGTGCTGATCAGCGGTGCCATCGCGGCGTTCGTGCCCGCGCGGGCGCTGGACCGCGTGCTGCCCAAGAACGCGTCGGCCGCGGTGGGCGTCGCCGGGCTTGCCGGGGTCGCGCTGCCGGGCTGCGAATGCGCGTCGGTTCCGGTGGCGCGACGGCTGATCGGGCAAGGCGTCGCGCCCGCGGCGGCGCTCACCTTCCTGCTCGCCGCGCCCGCGGTGAACCCGGTGGTGCTGGTGGCCACCGCGGTCGCGTTCCCCGGCAAACCGGAAATGGTGTTCGCGCGATTCGCCGGTTCGCTTGCCACTTCGATGGTGATGGGCCTGATTTGGGCGCGCTGGGGCAAGCTTTCCTGGATCACCGAACGCGCACTGCGACGGCTGCCCGACGTTGCGCCGGGTCAACGCTGGCGGGTTTTCGCGGAAACCGCCCGCACCGATCTCGTGGAAGCCGGCGGGTTTCTCGTGCTCGGCGCGCTGATTTCCGCGTCTCTCAACGTGCTCGTGCCCGCGAAGTGGTTCGAGGTGCTGTCCGGGCAGGTAGTCGTCGGCGTGATCGTGATGGCGCTGCTAGCTGTCGTTCTCGCGCTGTGCAGCGAGGCGGACGCCTTCGTCGCCGCTTCGCTCACCGGGGTGCCGCTGCTGCCGAAGCTGGTGTTCCTGGTCGTCGGCCCGGCCATCGACGTCAAGCTCTTCGCCTTGCAAACCGGCACTTTCGGCCGCTCGTTCGCGGCCCGGTTCGCCCCGGTCACCTTCGTGGTGGCGATCGCCTGCGGCAGCATCGCCGGCGTGCTCTTCCTCGGCGGCGTGCGATGAGGCGCGAAACCCAGAACGTCCTTCTGATCCTCCTCGGCGGCGCGCTGGTGAAGATCGCCCTGAACGGCGACTACCTGCGCTACGTGAAACCCGCGCAGCAGCCGTGGATCATCGCTGGCGGCGCGGTGATGCTGCTGCTGGGGGCAGTAGCTATCGTGCGCGACGTCGCGGCGGTCCGCGCAACTGCGAAAACCGACTACGAGGCAGCGGTCGACCCCGCATTCGCCAGCCCCGCTCGCTTGTCCGGCCATGCCCGCTCGGACGGCGAGTCGGGCAGTCTCGACCACTCCGGCAGCCACGGTCATGCGGAGGGCGAGGCCCACGATCACTCGGACGGGCACGATCACTTGGACGGGCACGGCCACCATCACTCCGCCCGGTCCGCCTGGCTGCTGGTAGTCCCGGTGCTGGCGGTGTTCCTGGTCGCCCCGCCTGCGCTGGGCGCGGATTCGGTCACCCGCACCGAAGCGCGCCTGCCCGCGAGCGCCGCGACCACGTCCGCCGCAGCGTTCCCGCCGCTGCCCGCCGGAGCGGTGGTGCCGATGGCGATGAACGAAGTCGTCTCCCGCGCGGGCTGGGACTCCAACGGAACCCTCAACGGCCGCACCGTCGAGATCTCCGGTTTCGTCGTGCACACCGGCGGCCAGACGTTGCTGGCGCGGCTGGTGATCAGCTGCTGCGCCGCGGACGCCGCGCCGGTCACAGTGCACCTGAAAGGCGGCGAAGCGGACCGGTACCCGAGTGACACCTGGCTGCGCGTCGCGGGCCAGGTCGTCCCCGGCACCGCCCGCGAGGCGAACGGCTACACGCCAGACTTGGTCCCGGCGACGATCGAGCGGATCAGCGCGCCGAAGGACCCGTACGAGTACTGAGAGGAGCACCCCGGGCCGGCTGCCGGGGCGAGCCGACGGCTGGCTGACCGGAGCGCTTGCTCGGGGCCGGCTGGACTGTGTCAGCCGGAGTGCGTCAGCTGGCGTGTTCGGCGCAGGTGCCGGTGATTTCCACCGTGTGGTTGATCTGGGTGAAGCCGTGCTCGGCCGCGATCTTCTCCGCCCAGCGTTCCACCGCCGGGCCTTCGACCTCCACCGTGCGCCCGCACACCCGGCACACTAGGTGATGGTGGTGGTGCGAGGAACACCGTCGGTAGATGGCTTCGCCGGAGTCGGTGCGCAGCACGTCGATCTCGCCCGCCTCGGACAGCGACTGCAGCGTCCGGTAGACCGTGGTCAGTCCGATGCCGTCGCCGCGTTTGCGCAGCTCGTCGTGCAGTTCCTGGGCCGAGCGGAAGTCGTCGACGGTGCTCAGCAGGTCGACCACCGCGGCGCGCTGCTTGGTGGAACGCCGGCCGGGCACCGGGGCCTTGGAGACTGGGGGCATCGTCACTTCCCTTCCTGCACGTGGGTGACCGCGTCGACGACGATGTGCGCCAAGTGGTCGTCCACCAGGCGGTAGACGACCTCGCGGCCGCGCCGCTCACCGTGCACCACGCCCGCCGTCTTGAGGACGCGGAGGTGCTGACTGATCAACGGCTGGGCGACGTCGAGCGCGTCCACCAGTTCGTGCACGCACCGATCCGCCTCCCGCAACTGGAGCACGATAGCGATCCGCACCGGAGCGGCGAGCGCCCGGAGCAGTTCGCCCGCGTCGGCGAGCGCTCCCGGCGGCACGAGGCCCGATCCGGAACCGGCGGCCCGGCCGGCCGAGCCGGATCCGTCGGCCGGACCGGCCTGCTCGGCCGGGTGCGGCGGATCTGCCGGTTCAGCCGAGCCGGCCGCCGACGAACGGGCGCTCGCCGCTGGTTCCGCCCCGGTGCCTGCGGACAGAGCGCTTGAGGGTGCCGATGTCATCACTGCCTCCACTCGCGTCCGGTCGTCCTCGTCGTTCTGCGGCGCCACGCCCGTCCCGCGAGCCCCGGCGGCCCGGGAACCCGGCAGGCGGCAGAGCCGCTTTCCGAAGTCGGATGTCATTGCCGATAACCTTCGCCGCCATCGTAGTGTTCCCGTCGCCGACGGTGGCGGTCCCCGGGAGGCGGCCGACCACGCCGTACGAACTCACCCGATCGGGTGAGTTCGCGAAGATCTGGCTTGTCGCCTTCGCAAGCCGTGGCCGACGGTGCATGGTTGGCGAGGGTGTGTTTCGTCGCGTCTCGTACAGTGACGGATCGTTCGGGGTTGCCGGAGGGCAGTGGGGAGCCATGACTCGTTTCGTGACGAAGGCCGCGGTGGCGGCCCTGGTGGCATTGCCGGTGCTGGCGCCGGTCGCGTCGGCGCAGACCGCGGGGCCGCAGGCGGTGGACGAGAAAAGCGGGCCGGTGTCGTTCGCCAACGTCGCCTCGGCTCGCCTCGGCGGCGGTGCGCTGATCACCGAGACGCAGCGGTCTCCGCTCACGCCGGGACAGTCGCAGCTCGGCACCGATCGCACGATGGTCCCGAAGAACGCGGGCGAGCGCGGGACGTTCGGCCCCAACTACGAGATCGACCTCGGCAAGTACGACAAGGACAGCCCGTACCCGGAGGGCATCGCGAGCCGGGACCACAAGGTCATCGCCGCGCTGCAGGCCACCAACGTGCCCACCGCCGTCGCGGAGACGAATTACGCGGTCCGCGACCTCAGCCGCGGCAAGGCGGGCGTCGAGGACACGATGCTGGTCGTCGAGGGCGGGCACAGCGAGGTCGCGTGCACCGGGCCGGGCAAGATCACCAGCGCCACCACCGCCGCGCGGATCTGGGTGCGCGGCGAGGACGACCAGCTGAAGCAGGTCCCGATGCCGGCCAGCGGCTCGCTCAGCGTCACCGGGCTGAAGATGACCTCGCCCACCGACGTGCAGGGCGCGAGCCGCGACAAGACCACGTCGGATCTCGTGCTGTCCCGCGTCAGCTCCTTCGACCAGCTGATCAAGCAGGACGGATGGCGGTCCGGCGACATCACCGCGCAGGCCGGGTGGCGCGTCGAGATCACGACGCACGCGCGGGACGCGAACGGTGCCAGCCTGAACAACGACGTGCACACCAGCATCGTCCTCGGCGGCGTGAGCTGCTCGATCCCGAAGAACTTCGTCGCCCTGTCCGGCAACGGCACCGGGACGGGCGGCGGGACCGGCACAGTGCAGCAGCCGTCGGTGCCGACCCAGGTCCCGGCCGGCTACCTCGGCGCCTCGGCCGCCGCGCCGGCGGACGATTTCCGGCTGCCGCTCGGCTTCGGCCTGCTCGGCGGCGGGCTGGTGTTCGGGGCGCTCGCCGTGGCGCTCGGACGCCGCCGGGCCGCTCGCGTCGCGGTGCGCTCGCACAGCGAATAGGCCATGGCCGCGCCGAGAACCGTGCTGACGATCGCGTCGGCGGTGATCGCCGTACTGGCGATCGCGGCCGGCGTGATCGTGCTGACCTGGGTTCCCGCGCAGACGACGGCCGTGGCCGATCCGCCGCCCGGCTCGCTGCCCGGCGAGGACGGCGCGCCCGCCGAACTGCCCGCCGACGGCCAGGCGATCGGCCTGCAGCGGCCCGGCAGCATCCGGCTGCCGGACGGCTCCGAGGCGCGGCTGAAGCGCACCGAGGTCACCCAGCAAGGGGTGCTGCCGATCCCGCGCGGACTCGGCGACGCCGCCTGGTGGGGCGCCCGTCTCGGTGCCGAACAGGGTGCGGCGGTGCTGTCCGGACACGTGAACTGGGCCGGCACGAAGGGCCCGTTCGACGATCTGTGGCGCGTCCACACCGGCGAAGAAGTCAGCATCGTCGATTCCTCGGGCGGCCGGTGGCTCTACCGGATCACCGGTGCCATCACGATCCCCAAGGCCCAGCTGCCCGCACAGGCGCCAGGCTGGTTCGCCCAGACCGGCCCGCACCGCCTGGTCCTGGTCACCTGCGGCGGAGACTACGTCGGCGGCACCGAGGGGTACGACGAGAACCGGATCGTGACCGCGAACCTGGTGTCCCGCCCGGGCTGAGCGTCCAAGCTGTCCGCGCGCCGCGCGCCGCGCGGTGCCGAAAGCCGTCCGTCAGGGGCCCCTTGAGGGAATCCAGGTCCGTGAGGGGCCCCTTGAGGGAATCCGGGTCCGTGAGGGGCTCCTTGGGGGAATCCAGGTCCGTGAGGGGCCCCTTGAGGGAATCCAAGTCCGGCAAGGGGCCTTTCACGGACAGTCGGCCGAAACCGCGTGCAACCCCTGGCCCCGGTCACCGCATGTCTCCCCGGGAGAGACCAGCGGACCAGGGAGCACGATGCAGGCGACACCGGAACAACCAGCACGCAACCGAGGCGTATTGATCGTCGTCGCGGCCGTAGTCGTGGCGGCGGTCGTCGCCGCGGTGCTGCTTTTCTTCACCGGGAGGGACCCGGCCGGCTCCGCGCAGCAGACTCCGCAGCCCGGGACCGCCCAGGTCGCCGCCGGCGAAACCGGTCCAGCGAGCAGCTCCGCCGAACCCGACCCCGGCCAGACCCCCGCCGCGGTGCAGCTCCCCGGCGGCGGGCAGGCGAAGCTGATCGCCGAAGAGGTCGGAGAGGACGGCGCGCTGCCGATCCCCAAGAGCCTCGGCGAAGCCGCTTGGTGGGGCTCCGGCCTCGGCGCGGCCCAGGGCGTCACCCTGCTGTCCGGCCACGTCAACTGGGCCGGCAAGACCGGCCCCTTCCAGGAGCTCTGGCGGATGAAGCCGGGCGAGCTCGTCACCGTCACCGACACCGCTGGCAAAGCCTGGCAGTACAAGATCGACGAGGCGCGCACCATCCACAAGTCGGACCTCGCCGCGGAATCGGCGAAGCTGTTCGACCCGGCCGGGCCGCATCGGCTGGTTCTCGTCACCTGCGGCGGGGAATACGTGGGCGGGCAGGAGGGCTACGACGACAACCGGGTGGTCACCGCGTCGCCGGTCACCCGTTCGTGACCTCCGACCTGCGCGGAGGCATCCGGGAGCGGCCGGATACGCTGGGCGTTCTAGTCCGATAACCGTCCCCGCATGCGTCCGGAGCGTGGAGTGCCCGCCAACATCATCGAAACCGTCGTCAGTCTGTGCAAGCGCCGTGGCTTCGTCTTCCCGTCGGGAGAGATCTACGGCGGCACCAAGTCGGCGTGGGACTACGGGCCGCTCGGCGTCGAGCTCAAGGACAACATCAAGCGCCAGTGGTGGAAGACCGTCGTGCAGGGCCGCGACGACGTGGTCGGCCTCGACTCGTCGGTGATCCTGCCGCGCCAGGTCTGGGTCGCCTCGGGCCACGTGAACGTGTTCACCGACCCGCTGATCGAGTGCCTGTCCTGCCACAAGCGGTTCCGTGCCGACCAGCTCGCCGAGGACTTCCAGGCGCGCACCGGCAAGCCGACCACCGAGGACGACCTGTCCGAGGTGCCGTGCCCGAACTGCGGCACCCGCGGCAAGTACACCGAGCCGCGCGACTTCAACATGATGCTGAAGACCTACCTCGGCCCGGTGGAGTCCGAGGAGGGCCTGCACTACCTCCGCCCGGAGACGGCGCAGGGCATCTTCGTGAACTTCTCCGCCGTCCAGCAGACCACGCGGAAGAAGCCGCCGTTCGGCATCGGCCAGATCGGCAAGTCCTTCCGCAACGAGATCACGCCGGGCAACTTCATCTTCCGCACCCGCGAGTTCGAGCAGATGGAGATGGAGTTCTTCGTCGAGCCGGGCGAGGACGAGCACTGGCACCAGTACTGGATCGACGAGCGCACGAAGTGGTACAAGGACCTCGGCATCAAGCCGGAGAACCTGCGCCACTTCGAGCACCCGAAGGAAAAGCTCTCGCACTACGCGAAGCGGACCGTCGACATCGAGTACCGGTTCGCGTTCAGCGCCGGCCAGGAGTGGGGCGAGCTGGAAGGCATCGCCAACCGCACCGACTTCGACCTGACCACGCACTCGAACCACTCGGGCCAGGACCTGTCGTTCTTCGACCAGGCATCGGGCCAGCGGTACCGGCCGTTCGTGATCGAACCGGCCGCGGGCGTCGGCCGGTCGATGATGGCGTTCCTCGTCGACGCCTATGACGAGGAGGAGGTGCCGAACGCCAAGGGCGGCACCGACATTCGCCACGTGCTGCACCTTGACCCGCGGCTCGCGCCGTACAAGGTCGCGGTGCTGCCGCTGTCGCGCAACGCCGACCTCTCGCCGAAGGCGCGCGACCTGGCTGCCCAGTTGCGCAAGAACTGGAACGTCGACTTCGACGACGCCCAGGCGATCGGCCGCCGCTACCGGCGCCAGGACGAGATCGGCACGCCGTACTGCGTCACGGTCGACTTCGACACCCTCGAGGACAACGCGGTGACCATCCGCGAGCGCGACAGCATGAAGCAGGAGCGCATCTCGATCGACCAGGTCGAGTCGTACCTGGCCGGGCGCTTGATCGGCTGCTGAGGCAAACGGTCTTCCGGACGGCCCTTTCCCGCACCGCGGGGGAGGGCCGTCCGGCGTTTCCGGGCCACCCCTGACACCTGTCACGGTCGGGTCGTGACGCTCGGCCTGCGTGCCCGGTCCCGCTCCCCGGCAGGCTTCGAGCCATGGAGAACACACAGGACATCGCGGCGGGGGCAGCGGTCCGGCTCGACGGGATCGCCAAGCGGTACGGCGACGTGCAAGCCGTCAAGCAGGTCGGCCTGACCATCGCGCCGGGGGAAGTAGTGGCGTTGCTCGGACCCAACGGGGCGGGCAAATCGACCACCGTGGACATGATGCTCGGGCTCACCGAACCCGACCAGGGTGTGGTGCGGGTGTTCGGCCGGTCGCCGGCCGACGCGGTGCGCGCCGGGATGATCGGGGCGATGCTGCAGGGCGGCACGCTGCTGGACGACATGACGGTGCGCGAGACGGTCTCCCTCGTCGCGAAGCTGCACCGGCGGCCGATGCCGGTCAAGGAAGCGCTGGCTCGCGCCGGCGTCGACGACATCGCCGACCGGCGGGCCAACAAGCTTTCCGGCGGCCAGAAGCAGCGGGTGCGGTTCGCGGTCGCGCTGGTGTCCGACCCGGACCTGCTCGTGCTGGACGAGCCGACCGCGGCGATGGACGTCGGCAGCCGGCGCGAGTTCTGGAAGTCGATGTACTCGTTCACCGAGACCGGCCGCACCGTGCTGTTCGCGACGCATTACCTGGAAGAAGCAGAGGAATTCGCCGACCGGGTGGTGCTCATGCGGGCCGGGGAGATCGTCGCTGACGGGTCGGTCGCGCAGGTCCGCGCGCTGGCCGGTGGACGCACCATCCGCGCGGTGCTGCCCGGCGGGGTCGAGCAGCGGCTGGTTTCGGCGCTGCCCGCGGTCACCGCTGTCGAGTTGCGCGGCGATCGGATCGCACTGTCCAGTTCGGACTCCGACCGCACCTTGCGCGCCCTGCTCGCCGCCGTCCCGGCCGCGCACGACATCGAGATCGGCGCCGTCGGTCTCGAAGGCGCATTCCTTTCCCTGACCGCCGACGAAACGGAAGCAGCAGTCCGATGAACCCCGCCTACCTGGTCTCCGAGTTGCGCCGGCTGTTCCGCTCGCCGCGGTTCCTGATCTTCGTGCTGGCCTTTCCGGTGCTGATGTTCCTGTTGCAGGCCAACGTTTTCACCAAATCCTCCGATCCGGGACACGCCGAGATCGTCGGGGTGATCATGATCAACATGATGACCTTCGGCGCGTTCGGCGCGGCTACCACGAACGGCACCCGGCTCGCCGTCGAACGGACCGGCGGCTGGCAGCGGCAGCTGCGGCTGACGCCGCTGTCCGGGGCGGCTTACCTTGGCGGCAAGGCGTTGTCCGGAATGCTTTCCGGGTTGCCCGCGCTGATCCTGGTTCCACTGCTCGCCGCGTTCACCCAGGGCGTGCACCTCGACCCGGCCGGCTGGCTGCGGATCTTCCTCGGGGTCTTCCTCGGCACCGTTCCGCTGGTGCTGCTGGGCCTGGTGCTCGGCCAGTTCGGCACACCGGAGTCGATGCAGCCGATTTCGATGGTCGTCATGCTCGGCATCGGATTCCTCGGCGGGCTGTGGATTCCGCTGGACACCATGCCGTCCTGGATGCACCAGGTCTCGCAGCTCATGCCGACCTACTGGATCCTCGGGCTGGCCCGCCCGGCGGTCACGAACGACCTGCTGGTGAGCCTGCCGACGGCGGTCGCGGTGCTCGGCGCGTGGACGCTGGCGCTCGGGTTCGTGGTGATCAAGCGATACCGTAAGGACAGCGCCCGGGTCTGACCGGGGCGGAAGGGAACGACAGACGTGTGGCCCCTCGGCCGTGAGGCGACCGGCCGGTCCGCGACCGGGCCGGCCCGCTCGCCCGCCTTCGCGTTGAACAACCGGCAGTCCTGGTGGGACGACCCGGCACCGGCCTCGAAACGCGGCCCCAACAAGATCGGCTGGCCGATCTTCGGCGTGGCGTTCCTGCTGCCCTTCCTCATCCCGGCGTTCAAGAACCTGGTCGAGGGGGACGGGCCGGTGGGGCTGCGGATCGCCACCTGCGCGGCACTGTGTCTCTACGGGGCCGGCTACCTCGTGTTCCCGGCGACGTTCAGCAAGACGCGGCGGACGAAGCTCTGGTTCGGCGCGGTGATGCTGGCGCTCGGGCTGGTCTCGGTCGCGCTGCTCGGCGCGAGCCCGTTCGTCCTGCTCTACGCCACCGCGACGATCGCGTTCCTGCTCCCGGCGGCCTGGGCGGTCATCTTCAACGTCACGGGATTCGCCGTGGTGCTGCTGGTCCTCTACGTCTCGGACCGGATGAACGGCACCTTCGGCGACCTGGTCACGGTCGCGTCGGTGACGTTGGCGATGTTCTTCATGGCCAACCTGATCCGCGCGGTCCGCAGGCTGGAACTGGCGAACAAGGAGATCGGGGCGCTCGCGGTCGCCAGCGAACGCGAACGCGTCGCCCGCGATCTGCACGACCTGCTCGGGCACAGCCTCACCACGATCACCGTGAAGTCCGGTGTCGCGCGGCGCGTGCTGGAGAGCTCCGGCGACATCGACCGGGCGGTGCAGGAGATCCGGGAGATCGAGGGGCTCACCCGATCCGCGCTGTCCGACGTGCGGGCGACGGTGACGGAGTACCGCGAGGTATCGCTGCCCGCCGAGATCGCCGGGGCGCGGGCGGCGCTGCGCGCGGCGGAGATCGAAGCGGAACTGCCGCACGCGGTGGACAACGTGCGCGCCGAACTGCAGAGCACGTTCGGGTACGTGCTGCGAGAAGCGATCACGAACGTGCTGCGGCACTCCGGCGCGAAGCGAGTGCAAGTCCGACTGGGCAGCGGCTGGATGGAGATCGAGGACAACGGCTGCGCGGCGGGGGAAGTGGTGCCGGGCAACGGTCTGCGCGGCTTGTCCGAGCGAATGGCCGCGGTCGGGGGCACCTTGGCCACCCGGTCGCGGCCAGGGGGAGGATGGGTGGTCCGGGCGGAGGTCCCGGAGCCGAGACCGGACGGCGCCGCCGTCGCGGTGCGCGCCGAACCCGCGGGAGGACTTGCGTGATCCGGGTGCTGCTGGCCGACGACCAGGCGATGGTGCGCGGCGCGCTCGCCACCGTGCTGGGCCTGGAGGCCGACATCGAGGTGGTGGCGCAGGTCGGCGCCGGCGACGAGGTGGTGCCCGCGGCGAAGCAGGTGCAGCCGGACGTCGCGCTGCTGGATGTGCAGATGCCCGGCATCGACGGGCTGACCGCGGCGGCCGAGCTGAAGACCGCGCTGCCGTCCTGCCGGGTGATCATCTGCACCACCTTCGGCCGCCCGGGCTACCTGGCGCGGGCGATGGCGGCGGGCGCGGCCGGATTCGTGGTGAAGGACGCGCCGCCGGAACAGCTCGTCGAAGCCGTCCGGCGGGTCCACAGTGGACTGCGGGTGGTGGATCCGGCGCTGGCCGCGGAATCACTCGCGACCGGGACGAGCCCGCTGACGGCACGGGAGCGCGACGTGCTGAGCGCGGCCAAGGACGGCAGCACGGTGGCGGACATCGCGAAGGGCCTGTTCCTGTCGGACGGAACGGTCCGCAACCACCTGTCCTCGGCGATCGGCAAGACCGGGGCGCGGACTCGCGCGGAGGCGGTCCGCCTGTCCGAGGAACGCGGCTGGCTTTAGCTGTGGTGAGCGAACGTCCGTGAAGGGCCCCTTGAGGGACTTGCGTTCCCTCAAGGGGCCCTTCACGGACGATCAAGGCGACCCCCCCAGCCGGGCAGTCGCACCCAACCCGGCCGAGGGCAGCCCGCCTCTGCCAGGATGGCCGCCATGGATTCCTGGACCGGGCCTACCGCCGGAAACTGGGTGCGCCGGATCGTTTTCGGCGCGGTCCTGATGCTCGTCGCCGTCGTTGGCGGGACCGCGTTCCGCGTGTGGGAGGTCGCGCGCGGCAACGACCGCACGCCCGCCGACGCGATCGTCGTGCTCGGCGCCGCGCAGTACAACGGCAAGCCGTCCGAGATCTTCACCGCCCGGCTGGAGAAGGCGCGTCAACTGTTCGCCGACGGTGTCGCGAAGACTGTCATCACCGCCGGCGGCAAGAAGGCCGCGGACAACTTCACCGAGGCGCAGGCCGGCGCACGGTGGCTGACCAGGCACGGCGTGCCGGAGTCGGCGACGTTGCCGGTCGGCGAGGGCAACGACACGCTGCGCAGCCTCCGCGCTGTCGCCGATCAGGTGAAAGCGCACGGCTGGCGTTCGGTCGTGCTGGTGAGCGATCCGTGGCATTCCTACCGGTCCCGGACCATGGCCCAGGACCTCGGAATGGAAGCCTGGACCGCGCCGACGCACAGCGGGCCGATCGTGCAGGAACGGGCGACGCAGGTGCGCTACATCTTCCGGGAAACCGGCGCGCTGCTGTTCTACGAGCTCACGAAGTCGCCGGCGGACGACCTGTTCGGCACGACGATGGGCTGAATTGTCGGACTTCCCGCCTAAGCTGGCGGGGTGAGTGACGGCTACCGCGAGCACGACCGCGCCCGCGTGCTGGCCGAGGAACCCAAGGGCGCGGCACTGTCCGGCGCGCGCCCGGACGGGCGCAGCGCGTTCGCCCGCGACCGGGCGCGCGTGCTGCATTCGGCCGCGCTGCGCCGGCTGGCCGGCAAAACCCAGGTGGTCGGGCCGGGCGAGGGCGCGGAGGTCAGCGGCGCGCCGCGGACCCGGCTCACGCATTCGCTGGAGGTCGCGCAGATCGGCCGCGGCATCGCCGAGGAGCTGGGCGCGGACCCCGATCTGGTGGACACCGCCGGGCTGGCGCACGACATCGGCCACCCGCCGTTCGGGCACAACGGCGAGCGCGCGCTGGACCAGGTCGCTCAGGCGTGCGGCGGGTTCGAGGGCAACGCGCAGACGCTGCGCATCCTCACCCGGCTCGAACCCAAGGCCGTCGGCGAGGACGGCGCGACCGCCGGGCTCAATCTCACCCGGGCCTGCCTGGACGCTACGACGAAATATCCGTGGCCGCGGCGGTCCGGCGAGCCGAAGTACGGCGTGTACCCCGACGACTCGGCGGTGTTCGGCTGGATCCGCGAGGGCGCGCCGGGCCTGCGCCGGTGTCTGGAAGCGCAGATCATGGACTGGGCCGACGACGTGGCGTACTCGGTGCACGACGTCGAGGACGGCGTGCTGGCCGGCCGGATCCGGTTGCGCGTGCTGGCCGATGCCGAGGAACGCGCCGCGGTCGCCGAGGCCGCTGCCCGGCATTTCTCCACGCTGACCGCGTCCACTTTGGAGGGGGCGGCGAAGGAACTGCTGGACCTGCCGGTGGTCGCCGGTCTGGTGTCCACCGAGCCGGACGGGTCGCTGCGCGCGCAGGTCGCGTTGAAACGGCTCACCAGCGAACTGGTCGGCCGGTTCGCCTCGGCGGCGGTCACCGGCACCCGCGCGGGGTATGGCGAGGGCCCGCTCACCCGGTACTCCGCGCGGCTGGCGGTGCCGGACCAGGTCGCGGCCGAGGTCGCGCTGCTCAAGGCGCTGGCGCTGCGGTACGTGATGAGCGACCGCCGTCGGCTGGCGATGCAGGACGGGCAGCGCGAGGTGATCACCGAGCTGGTGGCGGCGCTGTGCCGGCGCGCGCCGGAGGCGCTGGATCCGTTGCTGGTCCCGTCGTGGGAGGCAGCGGCGGACGATGCCGCGCGGTTGCGGGTGGTGGTGGACCAGGTCGCGTCGCTGACCGACGCGCAGGCGCACGAGTGGCACCGGTGGCACACGGGGCGGCACGGGACCGCGCCTGTGGAGAGGTGAACCGCGGGCCGGTCTGATGCGGCAGGCGCCGCGTGGGCGGAAGGTGGCGTGCGGCCGGTTGAGTCGAGCGGCGGAGCACAGCTGGGCTGCGCCGCTCCCTGAACGGCAGCGCGGCAGCGGCCTCGCCCGCTCTGCGATGCTCCGCTGAACTGCGAGCCGTCGGCCGCGCGGCACCGCCCGCCTACCCGAACCGTGAGCAGGGTAACCACCCGTTCCGGTACCGTCGCCGCATGGCACTGGACAGCCACCTCGATTTCGCCCTGGCGCTGCACGGAGCGACCGCGTCGCCGGGGGCCGATGCGTGTCTTTCCCCGTATTCGGCCGCCAGCGCGCTGAGCCTCGCCCAGCGGGCCGCGCGCGGCCGGACCGCGGACGAACTGGCCGCGGTGCTCGGCGCCGACCAGGGCGAGCTGCTGCACGCCGCGGCCGAAGTGGGAGAGGAGGCCCAGCTCGCGATCGCGAACACGCTCTGGGCTTCGGACCGGATCACCGTCAGCGAGAGCTTCCGCGCCGAGCTGGCCGGCTGGCCCGGCAGCAAGGTCGAGACCGCGCCCTTCGCCACCGACCCGGAAGGCGCGCGGCAGCGGATCAACGCCGACGTGGAGCAGACCACTCAGGGACTGATCCCGGAGCTGCTGCCTGAGGGAGCGATCCACCCGCTCACCCGCGCCAGCCTGGTCAACGCGCTCTACCTCAAGACTGCCTGGCGTCACCCGTTCGCCAAGCACGCCACCAAGGACGCGGACTTCCACATGCCCGACGGCGTGCGCCGGGTGCCGACCATGCACCTGGACGAATCCGTCGGCTACGCGCACGAGAGCGACTGGCAGGTCGTCCGGCTCCAAGCCGACGGCGGCATCGAAGCGACCGTCCTGCTGCCGGACAACGACCTCGCGACCGCGGAACCGGAGCTCACCCGCGCGAAGTTGCGAACGCTCTTGGAAAGCCCGAGCCCGCGCAAGATTCAGCTGTCCCTGCCGAAGATCTCGCTGGACCTGCGCGCCGGGCTCGACCGCGCGTTGCAGGGGCTCGGCGTGGCCGCGCTGTTCACCCCCGACGCCGACCTGACCGGCCTCAGCCCGGACCGCCCGCTCTGGGTGGACAGCATCCTGCACCAGGCCGTGCTGCGGCTGGACGAAGAGGGACTCGAAGGCGCCGCCGCCACCGCGATGCAGATGCGGACGATGGCGCTGATGCACAGCGAACCGCTCGAAGTGCGCGTCGACCGGCCGTTCCTGCTCCTGGTGCGGCACCGCGAAAGCGGCGCGGTGTACTTCATCGCCCGGGTGGTGCGCCCCGCGTGAGCGTTTTCCCCGAAGCCGAACCGGAAGCGAAAACCGAAGTGCCGCCAGTCGAACCAGGCCCGGCCGCCGCTGTCGCCGGACCGCGGATGCGCCGGTCCTGGGCCGACGCCGGGATCATCGGCGCGTACCTGGCGTTCTCGGTGATCCTGTTCGGCGGCCTGTGGGCCGATCTCGGCCAGGGCTACCTGTGGAACAGCGCCTCGGACCAGAACATGTGGGAATGGTTCTTCGCGGTCACCGCGAAATCCGTTCAGCACCTGGAAAACCCGCTCACCAGCGGCCTGCAGAACTACCCGCTCGGCGTGAACATGATGGCCAACACGGCCATGCTCGGCGTCGGCGTCCCGCTGGCCCCGGTCACCATCCTGTTCGGGCCCACCGTCACCTGGGCGATCGCGCTCACCGGCAGCCTCGCCGGCAGCGCGGCGGCCTGGTACTGGGTGTTCTCGCGGCACCTCGTGCGGCGCCGGATCTCCGCCGCGATCGGCGGAGCGTTCGTCGGCTTCGCGCCGCCGATGATCTCGCACGCGAACGCGCACCCGAACTTCGTCGCGTGGTTCGTGCTGCCGTTCATCGCGCTCAAGGTGATCGACCTGGCGCAGGGGAAACGCCCGGTGCGCAACGGGATCTGGCTCGGCCTGCTCACCGCGTACCAGATCTTCCTCGGCGAAGAGCCGCTGCTGATCTTCGCCCTCGGCTTCCTGATCTTCGCGGTCGCCTACTGCCTGTCCCGGCCGGGCGAGGTCAAGGCGATGGTGCGGCCAGTGCTGACCGGCGGCGCCGTCGCGGTGGCGCTGACGCTGGTGATCGTGGCGTTCCCGCTGTGGTGGCAGTTCTTCGGCCCGGACAGCTACTTCGGGCTGGAGCACGGCCAAGTCGGCAACGACACCGCCGCGATGACCCGGTTCGCCACGCAGTCGGTGTCCGGTCAGCCGGAGGCAGCGGCCGCGGTGTCGCTGAACCGCACGGAGGAGAACGCGTTCTTCGGCTGGCCGCTGATCGTGCTGATGGTGGTCATCACGGGGTGGCTCTGGCGCGAAGCGGTCGCGCGGGCGCTGGCGATCTCGATGTTCCTGATGGCTTGGCTTTCGCTCGGTTCCGAGATGACCGTGCTGCACGAGAACACCCACATCCCGGGGCCGTGGGCGCTGTTCGCGAAGTTGCCGCTGTTCGAGTCGTTGCTGGAATCCCGGCTGTCGATGGCGTGCGTGCCCGCGATCGGGGCGCTGCTGGCGATCGCGACCGACCGGGTGTTCGCCGCCGCTTCCCGCGCGGACCTGAAACTGCCGGTCCGGCTGATCTGGCTCGGTGCGGTCGCCGCCGTGCTGCTGCCGATCGCGCCGACTCAGCTGCTGGTGCAAAAACGGCCGCCGACCCCGGCGTTCTTCGCCGACGGCACCTGGCAGACCTACGTCGCGCCCGGCGGCACCGTGGTCCCGGTGCCGTTGCCGAGTTCGGGAGAGTCGGAGCCGCTGCACTGGCAGATGGACGCCGGTCTCCAGTACGCGATGCCGGAGGGGTACTTCGTCGGCCCGCAGGGTCCGAACGACAAACGCGGCCGATACGGCGCGTACCAGCGGCCCACCTCGCTGCTGTTCGACCGCGTCCGCGATTCCGGCCGGACCCAGGACGTCACGGACGCCGACCGCGACCAGGCGATCGCCGACCTGCGTTACTGGAACGCCAGCGTGCTGGTGCTGATCCCGCGCGAGCACTCCGGCGAGTACCGCGCCACCGTCGACCTCCTGCTGCGCAAACCCGGGCAGTTCGTGGACGGCGTCTGGATCTGGGATGTGCGCCCGATCACCGGGCATCGCTGACGCTGTCACATCCCGCGCGGCTGTCCCGTTCCTCCGGGCGAACCACTCAGAAGGAGGACCGACATGCCCCGTATCCCGGTCAAACGAGCCAGCGACGGCGGCCCGGTGCTGAAGCTCTTCTACCGGATCGCCGGCAAACGGTACGGCGCGGTGCCGGAGCCGATGGCCGTCGTGGCGCACCATCGCGGGCTGTTTCGCACCAGCGTCGTGCACGAGCTGATGGCCGAGAAAGCGTCGAAGCACCTGCCCGCCAGCGTGCGCGAGCTCGCGGTGTACCGCGTCGCGACCCGGATCGGCTGCTCGTGGTGCGTCGACTTCGGCACCATGCTGCAGCGCCACGACGGCCTGGACATCGAACGGCTCAAGCACATCGACGAGTACGCCACGTCGCCGCTGTTCAACCGCCAGGAACGGCTCGCGCTCGCGCTGGCGGACGCGATGTCGGGCCCCACGGTCACGGTCACCGACGAGCAGATCGCCGAGCTGAAGGCGGAATTCGGAGACCAGGGCGTGGTCGAGCTGACCTATCAGATCGGGCTGGAGAACTCGCGGGCGCGGATGAACAGCGCGCTCGGGATCGTCGACCAGGGGTTCACCTCGGGCGACGCCTGCCGGGTGCCGATCCCGTAACCCCGGAACCGTCCGTGAAGGGAACCTCGAGGTACTCAGAGTCCCTCGAGGTTCCCTTCACGGACTACTGCCGCGGGCGGGTGATCCGGGCGAGCTTTTCCGGGTTGACCTGGTCGTACACGCCCACGATGAGGCCGTCGCGGACGCTGAACGTCTGCACTCGCTCGTCGAGGGCGAGGTAGCCCTCCACCGCGGGCAGTTGCGGCAGCCACAGGCCGAGATCGCCGTTGACCAGCACCGGCCTGCCGTTCTCCATCGTCCCCGGCGCGTACTTCGCCAGCACGCCCAGCACGAACCGGCCGACCTTGTCCGGGCCGGCGATCATCCGGCGGCTGGTGCGCGAACGGCCGTTGGAGTCGCCGATCATGACCACGTCCGGGTGCAGCAGTTCGGTGACCGCGCGGATGTCGCCGGCCAGCAGCGCGATCACGAATTTCTCCAGCACGGCCTGCTGCTGGGCCAGCTCGAGCCGCGCGGGCGGATCCGCGTCTTCGACCGCGCGGCGGCCCCGGGACGCGTGCTGACGGGCGGCGGCCACGCTGCAGCCGAGTGCTTCGGCGATCTCCGCGAACGGCACCGAGAACGCGTCGTGCAGCACGAACGCCACCCGCTGCTCCGGGGTCAGCCGGTCGAGGACCACCATCGCGGCCATCCGCAGGCCGTCGTCGCGGACCGCGGCTTCGAGCGGGTCTTCGCTGGCCGGTGCACCGAACGGGGTGACGATCGGCTCCGGCAGCCATTCGCCCACGTACTTCTCGCGCCGCACCGCGGCCGAACGCAGCCGGTCCAGGCAGATCCGGCCGACCACCGCGGTCAGCCAGCCGCGCAGGTCGCGGATCCCGGCCCGGCCCGCGTCGTCCAGCCCGGACAGCCGCAGCCACGCTTCCTGCACCGCGTCCTCGGCGTCGGCACGGCCGCCGGTGAGCCGGTAGGCGGCCCCGATCAGATGCGGGCGGTGCGCGGCGAACTCGGCTGCCCAGTCTTCCAGCGCGGTCGGTGTGCCCATGTGCCGAGTGTGCCGCACGGCCGGACGGGAGGGAGAACTATTGTGGTCGGCGTGGCAGGACGGATTCGGGAGAGCGACATCGCGGAGGTGCGTGAGCGCAACCGGATCGACGAGGTCGTGGGGGAGTACGTCGCGCTGCGGCGGGCCGGCGGGGGCAGCCTGAAGGGCCTCTGCCCGTTCCACAACGAGAAGACCCCGTCGTTCAATGTGCGCCCCACTCACGGCACCTTCCACTGCTTTGGCTGTGGTGAGGGCGGCGACGTCATCAAATTCATCCAGAAGATCGATCTGGTGTCGTTCGTGGAGGCGGTGGAGCGGCTCGCCGACCGGGTCGGCATCCGGCTGAACTACGAGGGCGGCGGCGCTTCGGTGCAGCGCGACCGGGGCACCCGGTCCCGGCTGATCGAGGCGCACCGCGCCGCCGCCGAGTTCTACGTCGAGCAGCTGGGCACCGAGGAAGCGCGGGCGGCGCGGGACTTCCTGACCGAGCGCGGCTTCGACGCGGCGGCCGCCAAGCAGTTCGGCTGCGGTTTCGCGCCCGGCGGCTGGGACAAGCTCACCAAGCACCTGCTCAACCGCGGGTTCGAGGTCAAGGAACTGCTCGCGTCAGGCTTGTCCAAGGAGGGCCAGCGGGGGCCGATGGACCGGTTCCACCGGCGGCTGGTGTGGCCGATCCGCGACGTCGGCAACGACGTGGTCGGCTTCGGCGCGCGGCGTCTTTTCGACGACGACCGGATCTCCGCGAAGTATCTCAACACCTCGGAAACGCAGATCTACAAGAAGTCGCAGGTCATGTTCGGCCTGGACCAGGCCAAGCGGGAGATCGCGAAGCGGCACCAGGTGGTCGTGGTCGAGGGCTACACCGACGTGATGGCGATGCACGTGGCCGGCGTGCCGACCGCGGTCGCTTCGTCCGGCACCGCGTTCGGCGAGGACCACATGAAGGTCCTGCGCCGGCTGATGATGGACGACGACGCCTTCCGCGGCGAAGTGATCTTCACCTTCGACGGCGACGAAGCGGGGCAGAAGGCCGCGCTCAAAGCGTTCGAGGGCGACCAGACCTTCGCCGGGCAGACCTACATCGCGGTCGCACCGGACGGCATGGACCCGTGCGAGCTGCGGATCGCGAAGGGCGACACCGCCGTGCGCGACCTGGTGGCCCGCCGGACGCCGCTGTTCGAGTTCGCGATCAAGAGCATGCTCAAGCAGTTCGACCTGGACTCGGTCGACGGCCAGGTCGCCGCGCTGCAGAAGACGGTGCCGATGGTCGCCGCGATCAAGGACCGGGCCAGCCGCGACGGGTACGCGTCGAAGCTCGCCTGGTGGGTCGGCTGGCAGGACGTCGCGCAGGTGGTCAACCGGGTGCGCGGCGCGGCCGGGGCGGCGTCCCGGCGCGGGCCGGCCGAACCGCAGCCGCAGCGCCGTCCGGCGGCCCGGCAGGAGACGCCGGCTCCCGAACCGGAGAAGCAGGACCTGCCGCGTCCCGCGCCGAACGATCCGCGGTTCCTCGGGCAGCGGGAAGCGCTCAAAGCGGCGCTGCAGCAGCCCGCGATCGCCGGTCCGGAGTACGACTCGCTGCCGGAAGAGGCGTTCACGCACCCGGTGTACATCGCGGTGCACCTGGCCGTGCTGAAGGCGGGCGGGGCGGCGTCCGGGCTGACCGGGCCCGCGCTGCTGGACGCGGCGGCCGCGCACTGTCCGGAAGGGACGGTCCGCCGGGTGCTCAGCGAGCTGGCGGTGGAACCGTTGCACGCCTTGGGGGAAGTGGACTCGCGCTACATCTCCGGCGTGCTGGCGGGCGTGCAGGAGAATCTCGTCGCCCGGCAGATCGGCGAGATCAAGTCGAAGCTGCAGCGGCTTTCCCCGGTGGAGGCCCCGGACGATTACCGGGCGCTGTTCGGCGACCTGGTCGCGCTGGAGGAGTACCGGAAATCGCTGCGCGCGCAAGCGGCGAGCGGATGGGACTGACATGGGACTGCTGAGCCGGCTCTTCGGCGGCGGGCTGCCCGCGGGGTTTCCCGGCGAGCTGGACCGGGGCGAGGAACCGGTCGCGGTCGCGGCGGTCGAGTCCGGCGGGCATCTCGTGGTGACCTCGCTGGGCCTGTGGATCCCGGACGGCGAGAGCGCCCGGCGGGTCGGCTGGCACCTGGTGGGCAAGGCGAGCTGGGGCGAGGGCGTGTTCACGCTGATCGAATCGGAGGAGACCGGCCGGGCCGGCGCGGTAGCCGTGCTGGCCGACCGCGAGCCGCAGCGGTTCCGGCTGCCGGAGCCCGGGAAGCTGCCGCGTCAGGTGCGGCTGCGGGTCGACGGTTCGGTCCGTAGCAGGCACCGGCACGAGTTCCCGGAGGGCGGCGCGTGGTTCGTGCAGCGCAAGGTTCCCGGTCGCGACGGCGTCGAACTGCAGGTCCGGCCGGACCCGGGCACCGACCCGGCGCTGGTCGAGGCGGTGGCGGCGGAGGTCGCGGAGAAGCTGGCCAACCGCGACAGGTAGCAGTACGCTCGTACTCAGTACGAACGTACTGTTACTGGGCGGGAGGCTGGAATGTGGGATCCGGCGAAATACCTGGACTATGCGGATCTGCGCGGCAGGCCGTTCTACGACTTGGTCGGACGCGTCTCGGCGGCCTCGCCGCGGCGCGTGGTCGATCTCGGCTGCGGCCCCGGCACGCTCACCCTTGACCTGGCGCGCCGCTGGCCGGAGGCGACGCTGGAGGCGCTGGACAGCTCGCCGGAGATGGTCGGCGCGGCCCGCGAACGCGGCATCGCCGCCGAGGTCGGCGACGTGCGCACCTGGACGCCCAAGCCAGACACCGACGTGGTCGTCTCGAACGCCGTCCTGCAGTGGGTGCCCGGGCACGAGAAGCTGCTGCGCCGCTGGGCTGGCGAGCTGCCCGCCGGGGCGGTGCTCGCGGTGCAGGTACCAGGCAATTTCGCTGCCCCGTCGCACGCGATCTCCAGGCAGCTGGCGGCCGCCCCGAAGTGGGCTTCGCGGCTGTCCTCGGTGACGTTGCGCGACGAGGACGCGGTCGGCGAGCCACGCGACTACGCCGACTTGCTCGCGGACGCCGGCTGTCTGGTCGATGCCTGGGAAACCACCTACGTGCAGCAGCTTTCCGGCCCGCGCGCGGTGCTGGAGTGGATCACCGGAACCGCGCTGCGGCCCATCCGGGCGGCGCTGAGCGACTCCGACTGGACGGAGTTCCAGGACGACTTGGCACCGCTGCTGGACGAGGCTTATCCGCCGCGCGCGGACGGCACGACCTGGTTCGAATTCCGGCGGATCTTCTTCGTCGCGCGCATCCCCGGATGACGTACTGGAACACCAACGTCGCCCGGCACCCGGGAATCCTGCGCGCGGTGCCAGCCGGCTGCACGTCCGCATTGGACGTCGGCTGCGGCGACGGTCTGCTGGCGCGCAAGCTGGCTTCTCGGGTGCCGCAAGTGGTCGGTATCGACAAATCGCCGGAGATGATCGCCCAGGCCGGATTCTGGCCCGGGGTGACGTTCCTGCGAGACGATTTCCTGACGGCCGACCTTGGCACGTACGACTTCGTCTGTTCGGTCGCGACGATCCACCATCTGGACTTCGTGCCGGCGCTGACCCGGATGCGGGACCTGCTCAATCCCGGCGGCGTGCTGGTGGTGGTCGGCCTGGCCCGGGAGGCCGGCGCGGGGGAGTGGGCGGCGATGATCGCGGCCGCGCCGATCGTCCGGATCACGAAGGTGCTGCGCAGGGCGAGCGGCCCGGAAGGCATGCCGGTGGCGCCGCCGCGGCTGAGCTACCGGCAAGTCCGCACCGCGGCCCGTGAAGTGCTGCCTGGCCTGCGGTACCGGCACCACGTGCTGCGGCGGTATTCGATCGTGTGGCGGAAGCCTGGGTGAGGTCGGCGGGCAGGCTGCTCGCCTGGATGCCCGGGTGGGTGCCCGGTTGTCGAGGTTTGGGGTGAGCGGCGAGGTGCCCGGGTGCCGAGGTTTGGGGGTGAGCGGCGAGGTGCCTGGTCGTCGAGGTCGGCCCTGGGTGCGGGCCGGTGGGCGGCTTGGCCCGGCTCAGCCGCGGCCGAACTTCTCGCCCAGCTTGGCCCGCGCCACCCCGGCGGCCCCCTGGACCATCGGATGGTCGACGAGTTTGCGGTAGGCGCGCACGATCTGCTCGTACCGTCCCCGGCCGGCCTTGGTGCCCAGCACATACCCCAGGCCCACGCCCAGCAGGAACTTCTTCATCGCCGCCACACCTCTCGTTCGCCGGGGTTCCGACTGTCCATTGTCCAACAGAATCGCCGCGAGCACAGCCGAGCCGGAAACCGACCCCCCTGTGCGAAGCCGAAACGGGATGGGCTAAAGTTTCTTCCTGTCAGCCCGGAGAGATCCGGACCGGCAAAGCACGATCCCCTGTAGCTCAACTGGCAGAGCATTCGGCTGTTAACCGGAGGGTTCTTGGTTCGAGTCCAAGCGGGGGAGCAAAAGCCCAGGCCAACGGCCTGGGCTTTTTTATGCTCGGCCGCGGCAGGCTCAGGTGTCCAACTATGGACGCGTGCTCATCCGGCGTCACCGAGCCTGTCGCGATCGCCGAGGCCGTCCGGGGGCTGCTCGTCGGCATCGTCATCGCCGGGGTGAATCCCCCTACCCTGCGCCAGGTGTGGTGCCAACCCGAGCCGGCGCACCCCACAAGGAAGGCCCCGCGCTCCCACCTCGCGGTGGTCGAGCGCGGGGGCCATTTGCGTGCGCGGGGGATTGGTGCTCTGGCTAGTCGGCCGAGAGCGCTTCCCGGCCGCGCTCGGTGAGCATGTAGTAGTGCATCGGCTGGGGCCGGGCGGTCCATCCGTCCCGCGAAGTGTCCTGTGGTGAAGGGTCGTAGTCGTGGCTGATCCAGCCGCGTTCGAGCCACTCCTCGAGCAGCGGGTACAGGCGTGCGTTGTGCATTCTGGTGGCCTGCCGCAGGTCTGAGGTGTAGAAGCGGTAGTCAGGAGCCTGCGCGAGCATGGCTGAAGCCAGCGCGCGCTTGTCCCTGGTCATCGGCATGGCGTCATCGTAACTGGATCGCGAGTTGTCAGGCATCGTCGTCAGGGGGACCGATCGGACGCCACCGGAACAGGTACGACCGGAATGCGCCGCCGGGATAGGTTGGCCCAGTTGGCTGCTTCGGCGGGCGGCTGCCCGCTGATCCGATGGCCACCTTCCCCTCCTGGCCGCCAGCAAGGCAGCTCCGCCGATCGCGGCGTGGCGGACGACTCCGCTTGTCGGACACGGGGTTCTCCTAGCGCTCCGGCCGCCGCGGCTGGATTGGCCGGGGCTGAGGGGTGGGGTTCTTTTCGGTGGGCTTGGTCGACCGGTGGTCCTTGCCTGGCACCTGGCTCGTCGGCCCCTTGCCCGCGGTGTTGCGCGCCATCTGGCTGTCCTCATTCCGTCGTGGAAACGTGGGCAGCCGGATAGCCCGGTCGCCGCGCCTCGTCGAGGGAGGTGCGGCGACCGGGTGTTCCGTGCTGGCGAGGGGCCGGCCGCCGATCGGGGTAGATGACGAACCGACCCCTGCCCACCCGCGAACGGGTGGTGGAATCCGGCCGCCGCGCCACGTCGGGGAGCAAGCGCGGCGGCCGGAGTTTGGGGCGCTCGCGAATCTCCTGGACACGGCTCGGGAGATCAGGGGACGTGCCAGTGCTCGCACCGGTACGCCGGGCTGTTGTTGCGGTAGATCGTCCCGCAGAACATGCAGGTCGCGCCCACCCGCTGCGACTTGGTCATCCGCCGGATCTGCCGGGGCTCGGCGCGGTTCTTTGCCTCCGACGGGCACGGGATCTTGTGCAGGAGTTCGAGCGGCGCGGCGTGGCTCGGTGCGCTCATCGCCGACCCCGCACCATGCCCGGCGGCGTGAAACCGGTCCGCGGGTAGTTCCGCTTCACGTAGCGGTCAGCGGCCTCCCAAACGTCCTGGGGGATCAGCTCGCCGGGGTGGAACCGCTCTGCCATCACCGCAAGATCAGCCTCGTCCTCGGGCGAGAGCGGCTCCACACATTCAACGTCGATCCGCTCGTCCTCGAGCAGGTCCTCTTCCTCGGCCATTGCACGCCTCCCCGACGTTCGAGCAGATCTGCCAGTGAGGAACGAAGATTCGCGACCAACGCGGCGCGGGGCTCCAGGCCCGATCGCCACGGACGGACCGTTGTCGACAGCCAGCCCGCCCACCCCGTCGCCCCGGGCGTTGACCGTGATCCCGGTCGTCACCGGGACCGGCCGGCCTGTGGTGTCGGTCGTTTGCAGTACGCGTTCTCTCCGCCATCCCCGCACGGCGTCGAGCATGGGGCATCAGACACGTCTCAGCAAGATAAATCACATGAAATATTATTGATACCCTCGAAAGGGTGTACAGCTTGAAGCGCTAGTTGCGAGAAATCGTGATACTTCACTCGGATGCCGGTGCTATGGTCGGCTATCAGCCGCTCACGATGGACGCCCAACCGATCAAGGGAGAGATCTCCGATGTCCGATCAGCGCATGGCGTTCGCCGGAACCAGTTCCAACATCAACGGGTGTCCGACGTTGTTCGTCACCGACCGCGGAACGCTCGTCGTTCAGGGCACCACGGTCACCGACCCGGCCGCGCTCGAGATTCTGCGCTCACGCGGCGACGGGATGCCCGCGCATGAGTCCGCGGTCGAGATCCCGGCCGCCCTGTTGCCGTTCGTCGACATCGAGGCCCTGCAGCGGATCGCGTTCGCTGACGAAGACCGGCCCGAGTTCGTGATCGACCCCGCCTCGGCGGAGCGGCTGCAGCAGCTCGCCGAGGCCGTCACGCGATGACCTGGGTCAAGCCCGGTGCCGAGTTCGCCGCTCTGTTCCACACCTTCGAGTCCTCGGCGTGGCGGTGGGAATGCCAAGGCACCTACCGAGAACCCGAGGAACGGGAACCGTTACAGGCGTGGTGGGACGGCCGACCCGACAACTCGTTCATGGAACCGTGGCTCGAGCAGATCCGCGAGTTCCGCGCGGCTGGCAAGACGTTCGAGCGGGTGCGGATGATGACCAACCCGCCCACCGAGTACCTGCGGTGGATGTTCGAGATCACGCCCCTCAACGTCGGGGCCGGCGAGGACATCCGGTGGATCGGCGAGGAGCACGCCCGCAAACTCGGCTCGCCGGGCGAGGACTTCTACCTGTTCGACGACCGGCTCGTCGCGGTGCTTGAGTTCGACGACAACGGCGTGGCCGGTGCGGAGCTGTCCGACGACCCCGCTACGGTCGCGCGGTACCGGCAGTGGCGTGAGATCGTTTGGCCGGTAGCCGTTCCGCACGACAAGCAGTCCGCACCGACGACGAGGAGCCCGTGACCGAAGACCCGACGCCCCGTCTGCTGGCGTTCGCTGACCAGCTGAGGCAGATTCGCGTCGCCCGCACGCCGAAACTCACGGGCAGGGCGCTTGCCGAGCTGCTGGAGTGGGGACCGATGAAGGTCTCGCTGATCGAGCGTGGCAAGCAGGTCGTCACGGAGCCCGAGCTCACCCAGTGGGCTCGGGCTCTTGGCGTGCCCGAACACGTCCACGTCGAGCTACTGCGGGAGTTGCGTGCGATCCGGCTCGACCAGGCCGCGTGGAAGCACCGCCTGCGCCGAGGCGGCCACGAGTCGCTGCAGCGTTCGTTCGCCGAGGTCGAGCACGACGCCAGCAAGATCGTGTGCGTCGACACCGCCGTCGTGCCGGGCCTCGCGCAAACACCGGCCTACGCCCGCGCGGTGTTCGAGAAGAACCGCGCCTTCCGCGGTGCTGGCGGCGACACGGACGCCGCGGTCGCGGCCCGGATGGAACGGCAGCAGATCATCTACGACGCCTCGAAGACGATCGAGGTGATCCTGTTCGAATCGTGCCTTCGCAGCGGATTCGTCCCGGCGGACGTGCGTGCCGGGCAGATAGACCGCCTCATCGCGCTGACGCACCTCAAGACCGTGCGCGTCGGCATCGTGCCGCTCGACGCGGAGCTGCCGGTGCCGCCGCTGCACGGGTTCTGGCTGTTCGACGACACGACGGTCACCGTCGAGGCGTTCCACACAGAGATCGCGACCCGCGACTCCGACGACGCTAAGCTCTACACCGAATTGGTCGCCGCGCTCTGGCAGGTCGCAAAAGCAGGCGAGGCCGCCCGCACGCTGCTGCAGCGCGTGCTCGGCGATCTCGCCTCGGCGAACTAGCGGAAACTCAGGCCCGCGGCTGCCGCTGCTCCTCAAGCAACGCCTCCCGGCCATCCCGCCAACCGCGCTGACAAGCCTCGTTCAGCTGCTCCGCGGTCGCCTTCGCTGTCGCGTCCGCGATCTGATCCGCCTGGTACTGCGCTCGTGCTTTGTCGCGCAGACTCGTATTCCACCAACCCCGAGGCTTCTTGCCCATCACGCATCCTTGAGCCGAGCTGGTCGAGCTTCTCGTCGTCGTCAGTGGCCGGCCGCAACCCGGCGGACGCGGACGCGCACAGGGTGCGCAAGCCCTACCCTGCTGGATCCCCGGCAGCCCTCGCCTGTGCGGAAACAGCGCGAGCCGTGCGACACCCCCGAACGGAGATAGCCCGCGCGCGGCCGCCGGTTCAGGATGAGTCGTGATCGGGAAGGCTCGCGCGGCTGTGCGCACGTCCAGCTCGTCGTTGTGGCTGGCTGCCGTGGCTTTGCTGTTCGCTGCCGCGTTCGGTGCCAACATCTCGACTCCGCTGTTGCTGATTTACCGGGTAAGGCTCGGCATCCCGCCCAGTGGGCTCACCGCGATCTTCGGCGTGTACGCGCTCGGACTCGCTCCCTCGTTGTTGTTTGGCGGACCGGCGTCGGACCGGTACGGGCGGCTGCGGGTGCTGCTGCCCGCGGTCGCGCTGGCCGCGGTCGCTTCGCTGATCTTCCTGCCTGGAGCGAACTCTGTGCCCATGCTGTTCGCGGCTCGCTTCGTGCAGGGCCTCGCCTCCGGCGCTGCGTTCAGCGTGGGCAGCGCTTGGCTGCAGGACCTGGTGCCCTCGACCTGGGCTGCACGGAGGGCGTCGCTAGCGCTCAATCTCGGCTTCTGCGCCGGGCCGCTCGTGTCCGGGCTTCTCGCTGAAGCGGCGGCAGGTCCGCTGCTCGTGCCCTACTTGGTGCACGTCGTGCTGGTGGTCGCGGTGCTCGTCCTGGCCGCGCTCTCGGTGCGCGCGGCCGCTTGGCGCGACCGCCCCAGTCCTGCGCGTGGCTTGTTTCCGAGGACCGGCCTCGCGGCACCCGCACGGAGGGTCTTCCGGCGCGCTTTGCTGCCGACCGCGGTCTGCGTGTACGCGTTCCCGTCCGTCGCGGTGACCGTGCTGCCGCTCGAACTGCCGCGGGAGACGCATCTGGTCGGGTTCACTGGCGTGCTCGCGGCCGCCACCCTCGGCACCGGTGCGCTGGTGCAGCTTTTCGCCCGGCTGCTGGGGGAATGGTGCGGGGCGACGGGCGCGGCGCTCGGCGCTCTCGGCTACGGCGCGGCCGCGGCGGCCGCCGCGCCGCAGTCCACCGCGGTCGTGCTCGCCGGCGGGGTTTTGCTCGGCGCGGGCGGGGGCTTGTGCCTCTACGCCGGGTTGCGGCTGATCGGCGAACTTGCCCGGCCCGATACGCGGGGCGCCTGCACCGGCCTGTTCTACGCCTGGGCCTACACCGGTTTCGCGATGCCTTTGCTGGCAACAAGTTTCGTACCGGTCAGCCGGTTGCTGGCACCGCTGTCGGCGCTCGCGGTGGCCGCCGCGGCTGTCGCCGGCTGGCTGGCCGCGACACGCGGCTGACCACCCGTTCGGCGATGGTCGCACGATGTGGGATGTGTCACAGTACTGCCATGGCACGGGCAGGGACCGACGGGATTCTCGGCCAGGTCGAAGCGCTGAGCCGGCTCGTCGAGGAGCACGGTGACATCACCGGGCTGCTCGATCGCGCCGCGTTGCTGCGCGCGACCTCGCACCGGGTCCGCAGCTGCACCGGCCTCGACCTCGGCTACGCGGCCGCGCTGGAGGGGGCCGACCTGCTGGTGATCCGCGGCTGGGCGGGCGCCTCCGGGTCCGCGCTGCGCAACCTCGAAGTGCCGCGCGGGCTGGGCCTCGGCGGGAAGACCCTCGCCACGACGCGGCCGATGTGGGTGCCGGACTACTGCGCGTCCTCCCGGATCACCCACCAATTCGACGAGGTGATCCGCTCCGAGCGGATCGGCGCCATGGTGGCGGTTCCGCTCATCCGCAACGACGAGGTGCTCGGCGTCGTCTACGGCGCGTCCCGGGAGGAAACCGACCTGGGGGACGCCGTGGTGGCCCGAATGGAAGAGGTGGCCGAGCCGGCCGCCGCGTCGCTGCACCTCGCCGACCGCATCGCCAGTCACACCCGCAGCACCCTGGCGAACGAGCGTCGCCGGATCGCGATCGCGCTGCACGACTCGGTCGGCGCGCTGTTGTTCGGCATCGGCGCCGAGGTACGCGACCTGCAGTCCGACGCGACCGCCGCGCCGGAGCTGATCGCGAAACTGCGCGGCGTCGAAGCGCGAATCGCCGAGACAGCCGCGGTGTTCCGCGAATCGTTGGCAGTGCTGGACGACGTCTCGCCCAAACAAGCCCTCACCGCGACGTTGCGCGGCGACTGCGAAGCCTTTGCCCATCGCACCGGGGTGGCCGCGCGCTGCGTCGCCCTCACCGACCTGCCGGAGCTGGACGCCGGGCGCAACGCCGCGCTGGTCGCGATCACCCGGGAAGCGATGGTGAACGTCGAGAAACACGCGAAGGCGAGTTCGGTGGTGGTGAGCGTGGCGTGCTTCGGCGGCGGCATCATCCTCGCCATCGCCGACGACGGGCTGGGCTGGGGCGGCGAGCAACCCGCCGAGTCTTCCCGCGGGATGGGCCTGAACGCCTGCCGCGAGCGCGTCGCCCGCCTCGGCGGCACGCTGTCCGTGGTCGGGAACGAGGACGGCGGCATCACCGTCCGTGCCCGGATTCCCGTGGTCGACCGTGAATGAGCCGATCCGGGTCCTGGTCGTCGACGACCACCCGGTGGTCACCCAGGGGGTCGCGCTCCTGCTGCGTTCGCAGCCGAACGTGGTGCTGGCCGGCTCGGCGCGCACCGGACGCGAGGCACTCGAGGCGGCGGCCGCGCTGGACCCGGACGTGGTGCTGCTCGACCTGCGGCTGCCCGACATGCTCGCCACCGAGGTCATCCGGAAACTCCGGACGGTGCGCCCGGCCGCCCGGGTGCTGCTCTTCACCGCCTACGCCGACCACGCCGCGCTGCCCGCCGCGCTGGAGGAAGGCGTCGTCGGGTGCCTGCTGAAGGACGTGTCGACCACTGATCTGGCGAGCGCCATCCAGGACGCCCACCGCGGCCAGACCGTCATGGACCCGCGGGTCGACGCCGCGTCCGGCAACCGGCTGCGGGAGGCGCTGCTGCGGGTCGGGCTCACCCGGCGCGAGTACGAGGTGCTGCGGCTGGTCGCCACTGGGCACACGAATCCGGAGGTCGCCGCTGAACTCGGCCTCACCCGCAACACGGTCAAGACGTATCTGCAGAGCGCGATGGGCAAGCTCGGCGCCCGCAACCGGGTCGAGGCGATCGCGAAAGCCTCCGAGGCCCGGTTGCTCTGAGCGCCACGGGTGCTCACTAAGGGTCATCGCATTGGTGATGTTTTCCCTTTCGTTAGTGATCCACGCCACTTTGACTCTCCATTTGCAGATAGCGGAGACGGTCCGCGCAACAGACGATCGCTGCTGTCCGCTGGCATGGTTCCGGATGGATACTCCCAGGTGAGGAGGATCGTCTTGCCGTCAGACGCGTCGCACCCGCCCGCCGGCAGCACTCCGCTGCTCGCGGTCGACGACCTCGCGGTCCGCTACGGCCGCGCGGTCCAGGCGTTGCGCGGAGTAACCGTCGAAGTACCGGAAGGCGGCATCGTCGCGGTGCTCGGCAGCAACGGCGCGGGCAAGAGCACTCTGCTGCGCGCGGTGTCCGGCACTCTCGGCCTGTACCAGGCGACGATCGAGCGCGGACGGCTCCGGCTGGACGGCCGCGAACTGCGCCGCGCCACCCCCGGCCGGATGGTGACCAGCGGGGTCGTCCAGGTGCCCGAAGGCAGGCGGATCTTCGGCCGGCTCACTGTCGAGGAGAACCTGCGGGCCGGCGGGATCCGGGTGCGCGGCCGGGCGGCCAAAGCGGCCTCGCGCGAGCGCGTCTACGACCTTTTCCCGATCCTCGCGGAACGCAGGCGGCAGCGCGCCGGGCTCCTTTCCGGCGGCGAACAGCAGATGCTCGCCATCGGCCGGGCGCTGATGGCCTCGCCGCGGCTGCTGCTGCTCGACGAGCCTTCGCTCGGCCTGGCGCCGCGAGTGGTCGGGAAGATCGCTGACGTCGTCGAGCAGATCAACCGGCAGGGCACGGCGGTCCTGCTGGTCGAGCAGAACGCCGAGATGGCGTTCGAACTCGCCCAGCAGGTCTATGTGCTCGAACTGGGTTCGGTTTCGCTGTCCGGAGCGGTCGAGGAGTTGCGCGGCAGCGACCAGGTCCAGCAGCTCTACCTCGGCGGCGGCACCGCGGACCGGTTCGCGCGCAACAGCGCGACCGCCCGTCGCGGCTTCGACGTCTGGAGCCGGGGATGAGCCCGGCCGCCGGCCGCCCGGCGACCGCTGGGCCCGCACCGGAGGCGGCGGAAGCCACGCCGCAGCTGACCGCTGACTCGCTGACCGTCCGGTTCGCCGGCATCAGCGCGCTGGACGCGGTGTCCTTCGCCGTCGAGCCGGGCACGATCCACGCGTTGATCGGGCCGAACGGCGCGGGCAAATCCACCTGCTTCAACGTGCTCACCGGCGTTTACCGGGCGACCTCGGGCCGCGTCCGGTTCGGCGACGCCGAACTCACCGGGCTGCGCCCGCACGAGATCACCCGGCTCGGCGTCGGCCGGACGTTCCAGAACATCGCCCTGCCGCCCGGCCAGACCGTCGCCGAGAACCTCATGCTCGCCCGGCACCTGCTCACCAGGGCCGGATTCGTCGCGACCGGCTTGCACCTGCCCTCGGCCACCCGGGAACAGCGCAGGCACCGGGAACGGGTCCGGGAGATCGCCGCGTTCGTCGGCATCGAGCGGTATCTCGAGCTGCCCGCCGGGCTGCTGCCCTACGGCGACCAGAAGCGGGTCGAACTCGCGCGCGCACTGTGCCTCGAACCGCGCCTGCTGCTGCTCGACGAGCCGGTCGCCGGGCTGGACGCCGAAGAGAGCCTGGCGATGGCGCAGGAAATCCTCGCCGTGCGCGAAACCCTCGGGATCTCCGTGCTCATCGTCGAGCACGACATGGGCCTGGTGATGGGCATCGCCGACCGCGTCACCGTGCTGGACTTCGGCAAGCGCATCGCTGACGGTCCGCCCGCGCAGGTCCAGCAGGATCCCGCCGTCATCCGGGCCTATCTGGGCACCGGCCGCAACGATCCGGGAGAGCAGCTGTGACCTACTTCGGCGAACTCGTGATCAACGGCGTGTCGCTGGGCTTCATCTACACGCTCATCGCGCTGGGTTTCGTGGTCATCTACAAAGCGACCGAAGTGATCAACTTCGCGCAGGGTTCGATGCTGCTGCTGGGCGCCTACCTGGTGGCGCAGTTGCACGACCGGCTCGGTTTCGTCGGCGCGCTGCTGGTCGGCATCGCCGCCGGGGCCGTGGGCGCGTTCCTCATCCAGTACTTCCTGGTGCGCGGGCGGGGCCGGGTCGACCCCACCGCGCTGACGATCATCACCATCGGCGTCGACATCGTGCTCGCGTCCGAGCTGAACCGGCGCATCGGCCAGCAGGTCCTCTCCTTCGGCGCGCCGTGGGGCGACCAGAACGCGAACCTCGGCCCGTTCGTCGTGCCGCAGGCCCGGGTCGCCGCGGTGGCGATCTCGGTGGTGCTGGTGATCGTGTTCTTCCTGGCGTTCAAGTTCACGTCCTGGGGGATCGCCACCCGGGCGACGGCCGAGGACGGCGAGGCCGCGGCGCTGATGGGCATCCGGGCCGGCCGGGTCGCGTCGGTCGCCTGGATCGTGGCCGGCGGGCTGGCCACCCTCGCCGGGGTTTTTCTCGGCCTCTCGCCGAGCCCGGGGCTGACCAACACGTCGAACCTCACCGCGCTCAACGCGTTCCCCGCGGTGGTCGTCGGCGGACTCGACTCCACCGGCGGCGCGGTGGCCGGCGGTGTGCTGATCGGCGTCGTGCAGTCCCTTGTGGACGGTTACAACAGCCAGCTGTCCTTCCTCGGCCAGCCGTTGAGCGAGGTCAGCGCGTATGTGGTCATGCTGCTCGTGCTGCTGTGGCGGCCGAGCGGTCTGTTCGGGACCAGGGAGGTCGCTCGTGTCTGACCCGGTCCCGGCCCGGCCGTGGCACCGGCGTGCCCTGCCCCGGCTCGGCTGGCTGGCGCTGCTGATCCTCCTGCTGGCCTTGCCGCTCTACGTGTCGCAGTTCTGGGAACAGCTCGGGCTGTTCGTGTTCGCCGCGGCGATCGGCGCCATCGGGCTGAACCTGATCACCGGTTCGGCCGGGCAGCTCTCGCTGGCGCACGCGTTCTTCCTCGCGATCGGCGCCTACGGCTACGCCTATCTGGCCGGCGGCCAGACCGGCATCGGCGGCGGCATCACGGTGACCGGGCTGAACTGGCCGCCGCTGGTCGCGATGATCGCCGCGGTGGCGCTGGCCGGGGTCGTCGGCCTGCTGTTCAGCCCGATCTCCAGCCGGCTGCGCGGGATCTACCTCGGACTGGCCTCGCTCGCGCTGGTGTTCCTCGGCCAGCACGTGCTGCAGAACGCGAAGGCCGTGACCGGCGGCTTCTACGGCCGCAACGCGCAGCCCTTCTCGCTCTTCGGGTTCAGCTTCACCGACGACAATCCGCCGCTGACCGTGCTGAACGTGCCGTTCGGCCAGCTCGAGCGGCTGTGGTACCTCGGCCTGGTCCTGCTGGTCCTCGCCTACCTGTTCGCGCAGAACCTGTTGCGCGGCAGGCCCGGGCGGGCGCTGCGGACGATCCGCGACAACGAGATCGCCGCCGCCGTCATGGGCGTGCCGGTCCGCCGGTACAAGGCAGGCGCTTTCGTCATCTCGTCGATGTACGCCGGGCTGGCCGGCGTGCTGATCGCGCTCGCGTTCCAGCGGCCGGTTCCGGACTACTTCGGGCTGCAGCTGTCCGTCACCTACCTCGCGATGATCGTCATCGGCGGGCTCGGCTCGGTGCGCGGCGCGGTCGCCGGAGCGGCGTTCGTGACGGCGCTGCCGCTGATCCTCACGCACTACTCGGACAGCCTGACCTTCCTCGCCCAGCCGGGGCAGAGCGGCGTCGGCCCCGCGGATTTCTCGAACTACGTCTACGGCGGCGCGGTCATCCTCGTGCTGCTGCTGCAGAAAGGAGGACTCGCCGGACTGGTCGTCGCCGTGCGCGACCGGTTCACCGTGCGCCCGGCCGCGCCGGACCCGCGCACGAATCACGAGCCCGGCCCGACTGGATCCACCTCGTCGGAGTCCGCGAACAAGGAGGCACATCAGATATGACGACTAGGGCATGGCGTTCGGCGATGGCGTTGTGCGCCGGCGCGGCGATGCTCGTCGCGGCGGGGTGCAGCACCAAGGGGAACACCAGCAGCAGCGGCAGCGGTTCCGGCTCGGTCAAGGCCGGTACCGGGGTCACCGACAGCACGATCACCCTCGGCGTGCTCACCGACCTCTCCGGCGTGTTCGCGGTGCTCGGCAAGACCGTGACCCAGGGCGCGCAGCTGTACTTCAACGATGTCAACGCGCAGGGCGGGATCTGCGGCCGCCAGGTCAAGCTGAGCATCCAGGACCACGGGTACAACGTGCAGCGCGCGGTCGGCGCCTATGCCGGGATGAAAGACCAGGTCCTCGGCATGGAACAGCTGCTCGGGTCGCCGGTCAACGCGGCTTTGAAGCAGAACGTCGAATCCGACAAGATGTTCACCATTCCGGTGTCCTGGGCGTCGACCATCCTGGACAACCCGAACAACATGATCGTCGGCACCACCTACGACCTCGAGATGATCAACGGCATCGACTGGCTGATGCGCAACAAAGGCCTGGCGAAGGGCGACGCCATCGGCCACATCTACATCCAGGGCGAGTACGGCGAGGACGGGCTGCTGGGCAGCAAGTACGCCGCCGACAAACTCGGCCTGACGGTGATCCCGGAGCAGATCACCGCGACCGCGACGGACATGAGCAGCCAGGTCGCCGCGCTGAAGAACAAGGGCGTGAAGGCCATCCTGGTGACCACGACGCCGACGCAGACCGCGTCCGTGGTCGGCGTGGACGCCTCGACCGGGCTCAATGTGCCGGTCATGGGCAACAACCCGACCTTCGTCCCGCAGCTGATGGACACCGCCGCCGGGCCCGCCCTGGCCAGCCTGTTCTACCTCGCCGCGTCGTGGGAGCCCTACTCCGGCACCAGCGCCGGGGCGACGAAGCTGCGCCAGGAGTACTCCAAGGCTTACCCGAACGAAGTCCCGAACGGCGGTGCCGACTGGGGCTACGGAGCCGCGGCGGCATACACCACGGTTCTCAAGAAAGCCTGTGACAACAAGGATCTCACCCGCGACGGTCTGCAGAAGGCATTCCGGCAGACCACCAGCGTCGACACCGGCGGGCTGCTGCCTTCGCTCGACTACAGCAAACCCGGCGATCCGCCGACCCGCGAGGCGAACATCGCGCAAGCCGACAAGGGCAGCCAGGGCGGGCTGAAAGTGATCGCCCCGCTGGCGGCCAGCGACGTCGCGAAGAGCTACGTGGCCCCGGAACACGGCAAGGGCGGCTGACCCGGTGCGGTCTCGCTGAACGGCCGCGGCCGTTCAGCGAGACCGCGCTCGATCCCGGCAGACAGTCGGGCCGCCTCGATCCGGGACCGAGAACGATGCCGGCCACTGCACATGCGCTTCATCGCCGACCCGTACTGCGCGACGCACGGCAGAGCAATAGCCGTGTGACAGGCGGCGTCGCTTACCGGGACTTCGCGCTCAGGACCGCTCGCCCGGATCCAGGTCGTAGCTCTTGCGGAAGGCGGTGATCCGCTGCCAAGCCAGCTGCGGGTGCGCGGCCATCTGCTGGCGAGCCAGGGCGAGCTGCTGGAACTCGTCGGTCAGCGCCGGGTAGTCGAGTGCGTCGGTGAAGACGTCGAGCAGGGTCGCGCAGAACAGGGTGTAGCAGCCGGCGTTCCAGCGGAGTACGTCGGTTTGCCGCACCGACGTGTCGACGGTCGCGTGCACCAGGGCGCGGGCCGCCTCGGCCAGTTCGAGCGGGTTGGCTGTTTCGCGGATGGCGAGCAGGTCCGCGGTGAGGGCAACGTGGTCGGGTTCGGCGTCGAACGTGTTCAAGAGGCTGACCAGGGCGTGGACTTTGCTGGACAGATCGCTCCGGACCAGTTCGTGCGTGACGGCCGCCAAGCTCGGTTCGTGCGTCCGCGCGGCGATGTCGAGCATTTCGATGGTGTAGCGCCGCAGTTCGCGGGGGAGTCCGCCGGACAGGCAGTGGCAGAGGTAGCAGAATTGCTCGGTGACGGCGGCGATCCGGGACGCGATCCAGAGCCGGCTTTCGTCCAGCGTGAAGTGTTCGAGGCGCACCATTTCGGAGAATGCGCTGTCGAATGCGTCGCGAAGGCCGAGGCCGCGCCGTTCGAAGTTGAGCACCGCGTCGTCGGACACCGAGACGAAGAACAAGCAGCCGGGCACGCCGAAGATCCCTTTGACGTCATTGACGAACTGGTGGGCTTTCTCCGGCTCGCCGATCTTGTCCAGTTCGTCGATCGCGATCACGAGCGCTCCGATCAGCTCGTGCTCGCGCAGGGTCTGGGCGCTCGCGGCGGCGAAGTTCCGCAGTTCCTGGACCACCTCGGGGTGAGTCAGCTGTTGTTCGGCCTGCTGAGTGGACCAGGTGCGGCCGGCCTCGCCTTTCAGCGGCAGGGTCAGTTTGCCTGACCAGCCGCTGGTGTGGGTTTGCAGGAACCGGGTCCGGGCCAGCTGCCGCAAGGCTTGCCTGCGGAGGTCGAACAGTTCCCGGTGGCGGCGCCGGACGCTGAATCCGCCGAGCAGTTCGAGCGGGACGGCCAGCAGGTGCAGGACGAGCCGCCAAGCGACGACGCCGATCAAGCACAGCGCGATGACGTGCGTGGCCGGCTGGCCGGTCCAGAGTATCCGAGCCGACATCGGCAGATCCGCGGCCGCAGCGCCGACCAAGTGCCAGATCGCGGGCGGGAATTCCGCCACGGGCACGCTCCACAACAGAAGCGCGGCACCGAGGAAAATGCCGGCGAAGAGCAGAAATCCGAGCAAGCGCAGCACGCTCCGGCCGAGGGCCGCGCGGCGTTCGCTTTTGTTCCGGGGGAGCACCGGTGCGAGCGCGCGCGAGATCGCGTCGAGCACGGTCTGGCAGATCAGCGCGTGCAGATGGAGGACGAAATCGCGGGCCTCGTAGTTCGCCGGGGCGGACGCGAGCACGACCAGCGGCCGCGACCCGGCGACTCGCAGCCGGCCCGCTCGAATGGCTTCGATCGCGGTCGTTTTCCCTGCTCCGCGCGAGCCGGCGAGTGCCACCGCACCGGAGTCGGACCGTTCGATGATGCGCCGCAACCGTTCCACGCCTGCGGTCAGGACGGTCGCGCCGTGGTCGGCGTCGGCTAGTGCCGGGGTGCCGGCGTAGACGAGTTTGGTTCCGTAGCGGAGCGAGCGGTGCGCGCGGATGAAGTCGCGGACGGCGGGGATGACCACCTCGCTGAGCAGGTGTGCGCGCCGGTCGCCGATGCGCAGCAGGTCGGGGTGCGGTTGCAGCGTCTCCGTTTGGCCGGCCGCGGCGACCAGCTCCGGCACCGCTTTCGCCAGCGCCCGGGCGGACAGGGCGGTCGCCACGATCAGTCCCGCGATCGCGACGACGTGCCATATCCAGGGCATGCGCGGCCAGGCTTCGCTCATCAGCGCGAGATAGCCGATGGTGAGGATGGCGGTCGCGGCGAGCCGGAGCCCGTTTCCGGCGGCGAGCCGCCGCAGCGGCGCGGGCGGCCGGGGGCTGCCGGCGTCGGCGACCTGGTCCTGTTCGATGCGGATCCGGCCGATGATCGACTCGTCGGCGCCAAGGCCGTGGCGGACGTCCTCCCGTTGGAGCCGCTCGTCGATCAGCGCCGCGGTGATCTCCCGATCGGCGAGTGCTTCGTCGAGCAGGACGCGCCAGGCCAGCCGCGCGGTCCAGGCGTCGAAGTCTTCGAAGTCGGGACTGAGCAGGAATTCGCTGACGGTGTCGGCCGGCCACAGTGCCGGGCCTGGCTCGGCCTTCCGCTCTTCCTCGACGTTCTTCGCCCACGCGAAGAACGGGCCGAGCGCACCGCCGATCAGGCCGATGCACACCAACGGAACGGATTCCGGCCGCAGCGCGTCGCCAGCCGTGACCCAGCCGACCAGTGCCAACCCCACTGCCACCGGGATGTACAGCCGCGGGTTCTCCGTCCAAACGCGGCGGAACGGTCCGGGCGGGCGTTGAGGCTTGCCGGGCGTGGGCACGCGGCGATTCTGCCCTATCGGCGGCGCTGAGAACGGCCGGATGAGTCAACTGCCCTCGGAGCTGAACACTGCGGATTCGCGTTGTCGCTGGCAGGACCGGGGCTGCTGTGGCGAGGAGCGGCCCCGGCGTGCTCAAGCCTGGCCGCGGAGCACCTCGATCAGACTGGTCCAGCTTTCCTGCCCGTGTCCCGCGGCGATCACCCGGTCGTAATGCGCTTTGACGGCGGCCGGCAGTGAAGTGTCGATGCCCGCGTCGCGGCTCGCGGCGAAGATGTGGTCGGCCGTCGCGCCCATCATCTTCGCGTTCGCCTGGTCGCCCGGGTGGCTACCGCCGTCGGCGTTCGCCGCGGCTTCGTCCAGCATCGACTGGGTGAGCGCCAGCAGCTGGCTGGCATACGGCACCAGCGTCGCCGCAGGCACCCCAGCCGTGCCGACCAAGGCCGCGGAGTGCAGGAACGCCGACAGCGTCGTGAGGAACAGGTCCAGCAGCGCCTGGTAGTACAGCTGTGCCAGGCCCAGGTCCGTTCCCCGGTAGTCCGGCCGGCCGAGCACGCGAAGCGTCGGCTCGACCCGGTCGAAGGTCGCCCGCTGCCCGCTGTAGAAGACGAACGAGCCTTCGGTGCCGACCACTGGTGCGGGCACCATGACGCCGCCGGCGATCATCTCCGCCCCGCGGGAGGCCAGCCACTCGGCGGCGACCCGGGTGCGCTCCGGCGTGTCCGAGCTGAGGTTCACCACGACCTTGCCGCGCAGCGCGTCGTCGATCGGCGCCAAAATGTCGTACATCGCCTGGTAATCGGTGAGGCTCAGGATTACCAGTTCGTTCGCGGCCAGCGCGTCGGCGGCGGTCTCGGCGCGCTTCGCGCCTTCGGCGACCAGTGCGTCGGCGCGGCTCGCGGTGCGGTTCCACACGGTCACCTCATGGCCGGCGGCCAGGTAGCACCGGACCATCGCCTGGCCCATCGGGCCGAGGCCGATCATCGTCACGTTCATCGGGTTCTCCCTTACTTCTTCAGCAATTCGATGACACTGCTCAGGTTTTGCGCGCCGCGTCCGTCGGCGACGCCGCGCACCAGCAGCCGGTGCAGCGGGGCGATCAGTTCAGCGCTCACGCCTTGATCGGCCGCTGCGGCGGGCAAGTTGTCGAAGGCGGCTGCCTGCATCGCCAGGTTCGACACGACACCCTGGGAGTAGTCGCCCCGGTCGACTTCGACGGCGGTCTGTTCGGTGAATCCGGCCATCGCGGCGATCCAGCCGGACAGCAGCGGCGCGAACTCGACCGCGGAGAGTCCTTCGCTGCGGATCAGCGCATATGCCTGCAATACGCCGACGAACAAGCCGTACATCCCAGAGAGCAGCGCCAGGTCGTGCAGTGCGGCCAGCCCGGGGTCCTCTCCGGCGTAGTTGATGCCGCCGAACGCGGCGAATGCGTCGCGGTGCGCGTCGAACACGTCGCGAGGCCCGCTGTAGAACACGAACGCGCCCGGCTTACCGATCATCGGCGGCACTGCCATGATCCCGCCGTCGAGGAACTTCCCGCCTCGCGCGGCGACCCATTCGGCCAGTTCACGGGCCTGCCGGGGAGTGCCGTTGGTCAGGTTCACCACTGTCCGGCCGGACAGCGACGCGGTGCCGAGCACCTCGCGGACCGACGCGTAGTCCAGCAGACAGGCGACGGCGAGTTCGCTCGTCGCTATCGCTTCGGCGGCTGATCCCGCGACCGTCGCGCCCAGGTCCGCGAGCGGCTCTGCCTTCGCCGCTGAGCGGTTCCAGACCGTTACCGCGTGTCCCGCTGACAGCAGTGCGCGGGCAAGCGCGCTGCCCATGTCGCCGAGCCCCAGCACGGCTACCGTGTTCATGTCGTCCCTCCAGTTCGTCGATCTGCCGATCACGCTGCCGGGGCGCGCGCACGGTTCGCTGCGGGTCCGCGCACGGGACGGTTACGGTGGATTCGTGCGATTCGGCATCCTGGGGCCATTGGCCGTGTTCAGCGGGGACGGCCAGCCGGTGCGGGTGCCCGAGGCGAAGGTCCGGACCCTGCTGGCCGACTTGCTCGTGCACGAGGGCCGTCCGGTCTCCGCGGACCGGCTGGCCGACGACCTGTGGGGCGAGCGGCTGCCCGGCAACCCGGTCAACACGCTGCAGACGAAGGTCTCCCAGCTGCGGCGCGCGCTGGAACGCGCCGAGCCGGGGAGCGGGGCGCTGGTGGCGCATCAAGCGCCCGGCTACGTCCTGAGAGCCGCGCCCGACGACGTCGACGCGACACGGTTCCGCGCGTTGACGGTGCGGGCGGAGACGGCGGATCCGCGGTTGAAGGCCGCATTGCTCACAGATGCGCTCGCGCTGTGGCGTGGCCCGGCGCTCGCCGAGTTCGCCGACGAGCCATTCGCGCAGCCGGTGATCCAGCGACTCGAAGAAGACCGGCTCGTCGCGCGGGAGAACCTCGCGGAGGCGCGGCTCGCGCTCGGCGAACACGCCGCGTTGACCGCGGAACTCGCCGACCTGGTGCAGCAGCACCCGTTGCGGGAGGGGCTGCGGGCGCTGCAGTTGCGCGCGCTGTACGCGGCGGGACGGCAGAGCGAAGCGCTGGCGTCCTACGAAGAACTGCGCCGTCGGCTCGGCGACGAGCTGGGGCTCGACCCTGGCCCGGAGCTCACCGCGCTGCACCGGTCGATCCTGGCGCAGGATCCGGCGCTGGCCGCGCCAGCGGCAGGGGCGCAGCTTCCGGTGCCGCTCACCGAGCTGGTCGGGCGCACCACGGCGGTCCGGTCGGTCCGCGCGCTCGTCGGCGAGTCCCGCCTGGTGACGCTCACCGGGCCCGGCGGTGTCGGCAAGACCCGGCTCGCGCTGGAGACCGCGCACCAGCTGGACGGCGAGTTTGCCGCCGGGGCGTGGCTGGTCGAGCTGACCGGCATGGACCGGAACGACTGCGCGCTGAACCAATGCCCGCCGCTCGACTGGGTGGCCGAAGCGGTCGCCGCGACGCTCGGCGTCTGGGACGGCGGCTCGGCGGATCCGGTCGAACGGCTGGCGGAATCGCTGCGCGGCAAAGAGATCCTCGTGGTGCTGGACAACTGCGAGCAGCTGATCGAGCCGGTCGCCGACTTGGTCGCAAGGCTGCTGCGGGCAGCTCCTGGACTGCGTGTGCTGGCCACCAGCCGGGAGCCGCTCGGGCTGGCCGGCGAGACGCAGTTCCCGGTGCCGCCGCTGGACCACGACAGCGCGGCACAGCTGTTCGCCGCTCGGGTCGCCGACACCGGGGCCACCGTGGACAGTGCGGACGACGACGCGGTCGCGGAGATCTGTCGGAAGCTGGACGGGCTGCCGCTGGCGCTCGAACTCGCCGCGACCAGGGTGCGCGCGCTGGGCGTCCCGGAGCTTCTGCGGCGCCTGGACGACCGGTTCCGGCTCCTCGATATCACCCGGCGCGGCGTGCCTGCTCGGCAGCAGACGTTGCGCGCGATGATCGACTGGAGCTGGGAGCTGTTGACCGAGCCGGAACGCCTGGTCCTGCAACGGCTGTCCGTGCACACCGAAGACTGCGCGCTGGACGCGGCCGAAGCGGTGTGCGCCGGCGATGGCGTCGAAGAGCTCGAAGTGCTGGGGCTGCTGGCGAAGCTGGTGGACCGTTCGCTCGTGGTGCCCGCTCCCGGGCCGCGCTATCGGTTGCTGGAATCGGTAGCCGTCTACGGGTTGGAGCGGCTTCGCGAGGCGGGTGAGGCCGAGCGGGTGCGCCGTCGCCACGCGGAGTACTACGTCGAGCTCGCCGGACGGGCGGACCCGCAGCTGCGCGGACGCGACCAACGCCACTGGCTGCAGCGGTTCGACGCCGACACGCCGAATCTCCGTGCCGCCGCGGAGAATCTGGCTGGTTGGCGGAATGTCGACGACGCTCTGCGGCTGGCGAACCGGACGGCCTGGTACCGGTTCCTGCGCGGCCGGATGGCCGAGGCGATGCGCTCGCTGCGGGTCGCGCTCAGCCTGCCGGGCGGTGATCCCGCGCTGCGGATCGAAGCGGAGGCGACGCTGTCGGCGTTCGGCATCCTGGCCGGCGACCGGCCCGACTGGCGGCCGGTGGCCGAACAGCCGATGAGTGCCCGGGCCAAATGGTTAATCGGGTACGCACTGTCGACTGTGGCCGACCTGGCCGGTGCCGAGCCGTTGACCGTGGCGGCGCTCGCCGCCTTCGAAGCCGCCGACGATCGCTGGGGGATCGCGGTGGCCGCCGCGGACCGGGCGAGTCAGGTGCTGTCTCGCGGCGACGTCACCGGCGCCCGGGGGTTCGCCGACCGCTGCGCGGAGCTGTTCGCCGAGATCGGCGACAGATGGGGCCAGCTGCAGGCGATTTTCGCGCACGGCACTCTGGCGTCGCTCTCCGGCGACTACGTGCGGTCGGAGGCGGTGCACACGGAAGGGCTGGCGATCGCCGAAGAGCTGGAGCTGTGGCCGGAGGTCTCCTACCAGCTGTCCTGGCTAGGGCGGAATGCCTTGCTGCGCAAGGACTACGCCGGAGCGCGGCAGTTCCATCAGCGGGCCCGGGCGGTCGGCCAGGAGCACGGGTTCACGCCGGGCGCGATGTACGCGCTGACCGGTCTGGCGCTGGGTGCACGGCGCGAGGGAGAGCTCGATCTGGCCGAGCGACACCTGCGGACCCTGCTGGCGTGGAACCGGCAGGTCGATTTCGAACCGGGAAACTCGTTGATCGTCGCGGAACTCGGATTCGTCGCCGAGTTGCGCGGGGACGCCGAGGAAGCGTTGCGGCGGCAGCGGGAAGGGTTCGAGATCGCCCGCCGGTTCGGGGATCCGAGGGCGATCGCGCTGGCCTTGGAGGGGCTGGCCGGAGCGCGGGGACTGGCCGGCGAGCACCGGGAGGCGGCGCGGCTGCTGGGGTCGGCGGCCGCGGTGCGGGCCGGGATCGGAGCGCCGCTGCCGGCCGCGGAGCGGGGCGATGTGGACCGGATCGCCGAACGGGTCCGGGCGGCGCTCGGGGCGGAGGCGTTTGCGGCGGAGTTCCGGTCCGGAGGAGCGGCGAAAGTTCCGGCGATTGAACGTATTCCCGAGGCGAGCGGTCCGTGAAGGGCCCCTTGCCGGACTTGGATTCCCGGATGGGGCCCTTCACGGACCACCGGACGTGCCGGCGACGGCCGGGCAGGGCTCAGAAGACCGGCCGCCGCTCGCCGTACCGGGTCGCCTGCTCGAACGCGTGCGCCGCGCGCAGCAGCCCGAGTTCGCCCCGCAGCGGCGCGATGATCTGCAGCCCTACCGGGCGGCCGTCGGTGGTGAACCCGGCGGGTACGGACATCGCCGGGCAGCCGGTCGCCGAGATCGTGTACGCCGAGCGCATCCACTCCAGATAGTCGTGCATCGGCTGTCCGGCGACGGTCTCCGGGTACTCCCACCCCACCGGGAAAGGCGGCACCTGGCTGACCGGCGCCAGCAGCAGGTCGTACCGGCCGAAGAACTCCCGCATCCCGGTCATCAGCTGCATTTGCCGGGTCTGGGCGGTCGCGACGTCGGCGCCGGAAAGGGTCGCGCCGTAGGCGATGTTGTCCGCCAGCGTCTGCTTCATCCGGCCCGGATGCGCGTCCAGCAGGTCGCTGAGACCGGCGTGGAAGAGCCATCCGCGCAACGCCCGGAACACCTCGTCGGCGACCTTCAGATCCGGGCACGCGGGCTCGACGCGGCAGCCGAGGCCGGCGAAGACCTCGACCGCGGGCTCCAGCACCGCGGTGACCGCCGGGTCGACGGGCAGCCCGCCTAGGTCCGGCGCCCACGCCACGCGGAGGCCGGCGAGGTCGGCGTCGAGCGGTCCGGCGAACTGCTCGGCGGGCTGGTCGAGCGCGATCGGGTTGCGCTCGTCGTAACCGGCGATCACCGACAGCAGGAGTCCGACGTCGGCGACCGTCCGGCCCATCGGGCCTTGCACGCCGAGACCGTCCCACGGCAGCGGTGCCGGCCAGGCCGGCACTCGGCCCGGGGACGGGCGCAGGCCGACGACGTTGCAGAACGACGCCGGGTTGCGCAGCGAGCCGCCCATGTCGCTCCCTTCGGCGAGTGGCTGCAGGCCAGCGGCGAGAGCCGCGGCGGCACCGCCGCTGCTGCCGCCCGCGGACAGATCGCGGCGGTACGGGTTGCGAGTGGGGCCGAAGACCGGGTTGAACGTGTGCGAACCGGCGCCGAACTCGGGGGCGTTCGTCTTGCCGAGCATGATCGCACCGGCCGAACGGATCCGTTCGACGACGAGGGTGTCGGTGTCCGGCACGTGGTCGGCGAAAAGGGGGGACCCGTACGTGGTGCGCACGCCGGCGACGTCGTGGGTCTCCTTGTGCGCCACCGGGATCCCGTGCAGCGGCCCGACCGCCTCGCCGCGGGCCAGCCGCTCGTCGGCTGCCGCGGCTTCGGCGAGGGCGCGCTCGGCGGTCACCGTGACGATGGCGTTGACCTGCGGGTTGACTTGCTCGATCCGGTCCAGGTGGGCCTGGACTACCTCGCGCGCGGACAGCTCGCCGGCGCGCAGCCGATGAGCCAGCCGACGGGCGGGCAGGTAGCAGATCTCTTCGGCGCTCACAGGCATCCCTTCCGGACGACGATGCCCAGCAGCCTCCCTGGCCTTGCCGGGGTCCGACAAGTGCGGCTCGACAAATGGCGGAATCAGCCAGAGTATTGGCCGATGCCCGCACTCCTGGACTCGCTCGACCGGCGAATCGCCGGGGCGCTGCAAGCCGACGGCCGTGCGCCCTGGCGGCGGATCGCCGAGGTGCTGGACGCGCCGGAGCGCACAGTGGCGCGTCGCGGCACGCAGCTGCTGCGCACCGGCGTCGTGACGGTTATCGCCGTTTCGCCGCACGGAGTGCCGCTGTTGCTCCGCGGAACCTGCCAGGCCGGGCTCGGCCGTCCCGCCGCGACGGCGCTCGCCGTACGGCCGGAGACCAGCTTCTGTTACCTGAGCACGGGACCGCGCGAGCTGGTCGCCGAGGTTTTCTGCGACCGCGCACGGCTGCCGACGTTCATGTTCGACGAGATGGCCGGAATCCCCGGTGTCCAGGATCTGACGGCTGATACTGTCACCCGCTACTACCGCACGGTCCACGAATGGCAGCCGGACCTGCTGACGTCCGCTGAGACGGCGGCTCTCGCCCCGTTCCCGCAGCCGACGCCGCAACCCCGGCGTACCGAGGGCGCCGTGTTCAGCAGCGAGGAACGCGCCATCGTGCGCGCACTGCGCGAGGACGGCCGGCGGACCCACGACGAGCTGGCCCGCGCCGCCGGCACCTCGGAGTCCACCGTCCGCCGCCGGCTGGACGCGTTGCGGCGGGAGGAAAGGGTGTTCATCCGGGCGGTGGTGGAGCCCGCCGTTCTCGGACTGCCGGTGGAGGCGCTGCTGTGGATCCGCTGCCGCCCGCACCGCGTCGACGGGCTCGGGCGCGCACTGCTGAGCTCGCCGTTCGTGCGGTACGCGGCGGCGATGACGGGCGAGTACCAGCTGGTGGCTGACGTGACCTTGCCCGACATCGCCGCGTTGCACGATTTCGTCGGCAGCTCGCAGTGGTCCCGGCTGGCCGACTCGGTGCACACCGGGGTGCTGCTGAAAGCGTTGAAGCGCAGCGGCGTCCTCGCTCCCGAGCTGCGCTCCTGACCGTTACGCCCGCTCCTCCAACCCGCTCAGCATCTCCGGCAACGGTCCCCGGTGCAGCACCCCGAGCCGCTGCGTCGACCGGGTGAGCGCGACGTACAGCTCGGCCGCGCCGCGCGGGCCGTCATCGAGGATCCGGTCCGGGTCCACGAGCAGCACCGCGTCGTACTCCAGGCCCTTGGTGTCCGACGCGGCCACCGCGCCCGGCACGTCCGGCGGCCCGATCACCACGCTGGTGCCTTCGCGAGCGGCCTCCGCGCGGACGAATTCGTCGACCGCGCCAGGCAGATCGTCGTCGCTGACCTTCCGCGACCACGGTCGGACCCCGCACGCCCGGACCGATTCCGGCGGCTCCACCGCAGGGGCGAACTCGGCCAGCACGGTCACCGCGACAGCCATGATCTCCGCCGGGGTGCGGTAGTTGACCGACATCGACCGGTAGACCCAGCGACCAGGGACATAGCGGTCCAGCATCGCGCCCCAGTCCCGCGCGCCCGCCTCGGACCGGCGCTGGGCCAGGTCGCCGACCACCGTGAAGGACCGGCTCGGACAGCGCCGCATCAGCACCCGCCAGTCCATTTCGGACAGTTCCTGCGCCTCGTCCACCACGACGTGCCGGTAAGTCCAGTCCCGGTCCGCGGCGGCGCGCTCGGCGAGGTCGCGGGTGTCGGTTTCGACGAACCGGTCGGCGAGGTCGGTGTCGTAGAGCAGATGCTCGGCGGTGAGGCCGATGTCCTCGTCCTGCTCCTCGCGGTCGAGCCGGAGGATGTCCAGCACCCCGGCCGCGTACTCGGCTTCGGCGGCGCGCTCCGCCGCGTTTTCGCGCTGCTTGGCGCGTTCCGGTGCTTTGCCGAGCAGATCGATCAGCTCGTCCAGGAGCGGGATGTCCGACAGCGTCCAGGCGTCGCCCTGCTCGCGGTGCAGCGCCGGGTCCGCGCCGGCCGCGGCGAGCCGGGCAGGGGAGGCGTAGAGCGGAGCGAGCAGGGATTCCGGGGTCAGGATCGGCCAGAGCGCGTCTATCGCCCGGACGAACTCCGGATCGGCCTTGAGTTCGGCGAGCAGGTCGGCGCGGAGTTCTTCCCATGCTTCGCGTTCGTCGCGGCTGAGCCAGCCGCGGCCGATGCGGGCGATCGCACGCTCGGTGAGCACATACGTGACGATCTCGACGAAGACGGAGCGCGCCTCGTTGTGCGGCCGCCCGCTCTGCCGCGCCTCGTCGCGAGCCCACTCGGCGGTCTCCGCGTCGATCCGCACCGCGGTGTCGCGGAGCTTGAGGACGACTGGCTCGGGCGGCAGCGCCTGCCGGTCCGCGATAGCCGCCTTGAGCACGTCCACCATCCCCAGCGATCCCTTGGCCCGCGCGGCTTCCGGCTCGTCCTCGTCCGTCGCGTGCCGTCCGGGCAGGAGACCGCCCGGGGTGGCGAAGACCACGTCGGACTCGCCGAGCGACGGCAGCACCCGGCCGATGTGGTCCAGGAACGCCGGATTCGGCCCGACGACGAGCACGCCGTGCCGCTCCATCCGCTCGCGCTGGGTGTAGAGGAGATAAGCGACGCGGTGCAGTGCGACGACGGTTTTTCCGGTGCCCGGGCCGCCCTCGATGACCAGGACGCCCGGATGGTCGAGCCGGATGATCCGGTCCTGCTCGGCCTGGATGGTCGCGACGATGTCCCGCATCCCCTCGCCCCGGGGCGCGTTGACGGCGGCGAGCAGGGCGGCATCGGTGTCGGCGTCGGATCGCTCGCCGCTGCCGAGGACTTCGTCGGTGAACGAGGCGACCCGTCGCCCCTTGGGGTGGAATTGCCGTCGGCGGCGCAGATTCTCCGGGGAAGCCGCGGTCGCGGTGTAAAACGCGCTGCTGGCGGGCGCGCGCCAGTCGAGAAGGACCGGTTTGAACTCGTCGTCCTCGTCGAAAAGCCCGATCCGGCCGATGTAGGAACGGCCGCCGTCGCGGGCGTCCAGCCGCCCGAAACACAACCCGGAATCCGCGACGGACAGCCGGCGGTTCTCCCGGGCGAGCGCGCGCACCGCTACGTCTCGCTCGCCCGGAAGCCCGTCGTTTTGCTTGAGTGCAGCGGTGTAGCGGGTCTTGGCCCGCTCGCGCTCTCCGTCGAGCCGCGCGTAGAGCGCGGTCACGTACTCCTGCTCGGACCGCAGTTCTGCTTCGTACCCCTGAGTTGACACATTCCCCTCACTGCTGTTATTCTGAACCTACATTCGACGTGAACTTCTGATCCTTGGTGAAGACGCGTCGATTTTTTATTGTCCACCCGTTGTCAAGTGGCGGGGTGGGGCGCGGATTTTCTCGGGTTTCTGGGTTGTGGGAGTTCGCTGTCCGGGCTGTGGCCAGGCGGCTGATCGGGTTGGGCTGGCCGGGCGGAGCCGGGTCGCGGGTGTGATTTCGGTAGGGCTGGCCGAGGCGGAGGTGGCCTGTCTGCCGGGGCGGCGGTCGGATCCAGCGGAGTTGGCCTGGTCCGGTCCGGCCGCGGACCGCTGGATTCCCGGCCGCCGAGGGCTCGGACCGCCCGTTTCCCTGGTCGCCCGTTTCTCTGGTCGCCCGTTTCTCTGGTCGCTGGCCGCCGGACCGCAGGTCCCCTTGTCGAGAAGCGATTCTGCTCCCTCACCCGGGTCTTGCGGCAAGCCCCGCCCTGCGTTGTATGGTGAAAGGGGAGGAGCGAGACACTCCCAGTTCCCTTGTGCCGCCTTCGCGAGATTGCCCAGCACTCACCAGCCCCGCGCCCCGCGGCACCAGCTTTTGCCCGAGCAGGTCGGTCCGCCGGCCTTGAGCTGCCGGTCGGCTGGCCCGTTTCTGTCGGTCCCGCGACGTAGGCTGGGACGCATGCCGTCGAACCTGATCAGCCTTAGGGGCGTGCGCACGCACAACCTTGCCGACGTGGACGTCGACATCCCGAAGCACCAGCTGGTCGCGGTCACCGGAGTCTCCGGATCGGGCAAGTCCTCGCTCGCGTTTGCCACCCTGGCCGCCGAGTCGCGGCGGCAGCTCTACTCGACGATGCCGGCGTTCGTGCGGTCCAAGCTGCCGCACGATCCGGCCCCGGAGGCCAGCTCGCTCAACGGGCTCACCACGGTGGTCGTGGTCGACCAGAAGCCGCTCGGGACGAACTCGCGGTCGACCGTCGGCACCGCCACCGAGGTATGGACCATGCTGCGGATGTTGTTCTCCCGCCTCGGCGAACCGTCGGCGGGGTACTCGCCCGCCTACTCGTTCAACGATCCGTCCGGCATGTGCCCGACCTGCGCGGGGCTCGGCACGGTCACCGACATCGACGGCGAGCGGATGATCGACCGCAGCCGGTCGCTCAACGACGGGGCGATGGTCTTCCCCAGTTTCGCGGTCGGCACCTGGATCTGGAAGCGCTATGTCTACTCCGGATTCTTCGACAACGATCTGCCGTTGCGCGAATGGCCCGAAGAGCTCGTGCAGTTCCTCCTGCACGGTCCCACCCGGAAGCCGCCGAACCCGCTGCCCCGGTTCCCGGCCAGCGCGCAGTACCAGTCGATGGTGCCGCGCATCCGGCGGCTGCTGGTGGAACGCGAAGCCAAACCCGGCCCTGCCGTCAAGGCCGCGCTGGCTGACGTCACCGCGCAGCGGCCGTGCCCGGACTGCGGCGGCAGCCGGCTGGCCCCGGCGGCGCGGGAAAGCCTGCTCAACGGGGTGTCCATTGTAGACCTCGGGTACCGGGATGCGGCGGGGCTGCTGGAGTTCTGCGCCGGAGTCGACCACGACTGGGCGAAGCCGCTGGTGGCGGCGCTGCGGCTGCGGCTCGAGTCGATGATCACGCTTGGTCTCGGCCACTTGCACTGCTACCGCGCCACTCCGACGCTGTCCGGCGGCGAGTCGCAACGGCTGAAGCTGGTGCGGCACTTGGGTTCCAGCCTCACCGACCTGACCTACGTGCTGGACGAGCCGACTGACGGGCTGCATCCGGCCGACGTCGCGTCGCTGGTCGACGTGCTGCGGCGGCTGCGCGACCACGGCAACACCGTGCTGGTGGTGGATCATCACGAGGCGGTCATGGTGGCCGCGGACCACGTCATCGACCTGGGGCCCGGTGCGGGCGAAGCGGGCGGGCGCGTCGTGTTCCACGGCTCGCCCGCCGAGCTGCGGAAAGCGGACACCACGACCGCGCGGGCGCTGCGCACCGGTGTCCGGCTCAAGGACGGACTACGCGAACCGAGCGGCTGGCTGCCGCTGCGCGGGCTCCACCGGCACACGCTCGCCGGGATCGACGTCGACGTTCCGACCGGGGTGCTCACCGTGATCACCGGCGTCGCGGGCTCGGGCAAGTCGACGCTGGCCGGGGAGCTCGCCGAACGGCATCCGCGGTTCACCGAGGTGGACCAGAGCCAGATCGTCGCGACGGCACGGTCCACGGTCGGCACCTGGTTGGGATTGTCCGATCCGGTGCAGCGGGCGTTCGCCGAGGTCAGCGGGTTGTCGCCGAAGCTGTTCAACCCGCGCTCGCAAGGTGGCTGCCCGGCCTGCCGCGGCACCGGGGTGCGGCGCACCGACCTGGCGTTCCTGGAGGACGTGGACACGCCGTGCGAGGTGTGCGGCTCCACCGGTTTCCGCGCCGAGTCGCTGGAACCGCGCCTCGACGGGCGGACTGTGCTGGAGGTGCTGAACACGCCGGTGTCGGCGCTGGCCCGCTACGTCCCGCACCCGGACGTGGTGCGGCTGGCCGCGCTGCTCGGCGAACTCGGCCTCGGCCACCTGGCGAGCGGCCGCACCCTGGACACCCTGTCCGGCGGCGAGCGGCAGCGGCTGAAACTCGCCCGGCAGCTCGATTCGACCAGCGACGACCTGCTGGTCGACGAGCCCACCGCGGGCCTGCACCCGAGCGACACGACGCGGATGGTCGCGCTGCTCGACCGGCTCGTCGACGAAGGCCGCACGCTGGTCGTAGTCGAGCATTCGCTGCACGTCGTGGCCGCGGCGGACTGGGTGATCGACCTCGGTCCCGGTGCGGGCGAGAACGGCGGGCGAGTGCTCTACACCGGAACGCCGAAGGGGCTGGCCGAGCACGAGGGTGCGACCGGTCGCTACTTCCGGGCGGCGCTGGACAGCTAGGGCGCGGGCGCCGGGGCAGCTGGCGTCCGGCCAGGGACGGCAGGGATCAGCTGGCCCGCTTGGCGATGGTGGTGGCGGTGCCGCCGTCCGGCGGTCTCGCGGCAGGCACCGATTTTCGTTGGGGCGGCTAGCCGGTTTGGACGAATTCTCCGGACCGGGCACGTCCGGCGTGACCGTGGGCTCGGCGTCGGTTCGGGGGAATGCGCAGGGCTCAGCTCGTTGCTTTCCCGGCAATGGACGGTCTCCGCGACTCGCGGTTCCGCACCTCGTCCCTACCTCGAGTCAGGAATCGGCAAACCCGTGCGGTCAAAGGAGGTTCACGGACGCGGCCGTGGCGAGGGACGGCGGTTCCGGCGCGAAAGCTCGTCCGCGACGATGGCGTCCACCCGGGCGCTGGCTCTTTCCAAGGTGCGAAACCCCCGGTACCCCGCCAGCGCCAGCCCGGCCGCGACGACGACCGCGAGCGAGACCATCGCTCCGTGGGCGAGCAGTACGTCGCGGTATTGGCGAGCCAGGTAGCCCAGCGCGAGCCCGGCGGCGAGCGAGTCGAGAAGCGCGAGCGGAACCCGTCGTCCGGCGGCCATGGCTGCCTCCTCCCCGGGGCTGACCTCTGCAATCTAGACGAACCGGGTGGCCGGGGACCGCACTCGGACCCGATCGGCCTACGCCATCGGCCAAGGCGGCCATTGTGATAAGTTGAAACGAACTGGGGATGATGTGCGTATGCGAACGCGCCGTCCTCGAAGGGCCGGTAGCTCAGTTGGTTAGAGCAGGGGACTCATAATCCCTTGGCCGTCGGTTCGAGCCCGACCCGGCCCACTTTTTCGTCTCAAATTATGCCCCTGACCTGGGCGGATTTCCCGAAAAAACGATCTTGAAACCCTGGTCGGCCAGAAGGTCGGAGACGAGCACAGCGCTTGTAACCCAAGGGATCTTTTGAGTAACACTGTTTTCATGACCGCCGTTGAGGCACCTGTGGAGGTGCTGGAGCCCGATGACATCCGGGAGCTCGTCTCGGACTGGAGAACGCATCTGAGGGCCAAGAACCGCGCCGACTCCACGATCGCCGCGTACCTGGAGAGCGTCGCCATGCTGGTCGACTACCTCGACGACGAAGAGCTGTCGATGGTGGCGACGGAGGTGGGGCGCCGGGAATTGGAGCGGTATTTCGAGTACCTCCGGCAACGTCCTAATTTTCGCACCGGAGCGTCTCTTGCGCACAGCTACATCGCCAAGCAGTACCGGCATTTGCAGCAGTTCTACCGATGGCTCGACGACGTCGAAGAGATCATCGACAATTCGCCGTTTTACAAAATGGAGGTCCCGCAGGTTCCGGACGGGTCGCCGGACGTGTTGCGCGACGCCGAATTGAAGGCGCTGCTAGCCACCACTGCGGTGTGCGGGTGGGCGAATTGGCCCCGTTGCGGGTGGCGGACCCGGTGGAGCAGGAGCGTGGGAGCTTCGACGTCGATGTCATCAGTGTTGTGGGGAAGGGTCGTCGTCCGCGCGACGTGCCGTTCAACGCGGTCAGAGCGGAAGCGCTCCTGCGCTACATCCGCGCACGCGCACGTCATCCGTACGGAAGGCGCACTGCGGCGGCTCGGCTCTTCCGCTCCGGTCCGATGGCCGAGAGGGGCATCCGGGCGATGCTCAGCCGAAGGGCCGAACAAGCCGGAATTGGCCCGGTGTTTCCGTATCTGTCCCGGCATGCCTGGGTGCACCGATGCAAGTTGGCGGGCCAGCCCGCCGCGTTACTAGTCGTGTGGCCCACCGACAGCAGCGCAGAGTGGAACAGGTTGTCGCACAGGCGATTCGCGAACGCAGCGTTCCCTAATGCAGGAGGTAAGCGGCAGACGAGTGTGTTGGTCGTGCGCCACTGGGCGTGCGGTCACGGTCTCGCCGCCGCGTTGCGCGGCTCGGGGCGCCGATGACGGGTGCCGGCTCCCGTCATTACGATCATCGATGATGGTCACCATGGATTTGGTCTGGCTCGACGCGACAGAGCTGGCGCGCCTGATAGCTGTCGGCGAGGTTACCGCGGTCGAGGTCGTGCAGGCGCATCTGGATCGCATCGAGGCGCTGGGGGAGCGGGTCAACGCGTTCGTCACTGTGCTGGGCGAGCAGGCTCTCGCAGCTGCCGCTCGCCCGCATGCCGGGCCGCTGGGTGGCGTGCCGTTCACGATCAAGGACTCGTTCGACACCGAGGGTGTCCGGACCACCCGGGGATCGTCGTTGTTCGCCGATCATGTGCCGGAGGCCGACGCCACCGCCGTGGCGCGGCTGCGGGCTGCGGGCGGCATCCCGTTGGCGAAGACCAACCTGCCCGAGATGTCGTACTGGACCGAGACCGACAACCTGCTCGCCGGCCGGTCGCTCAACCCTTACGACCCCGAGCGCACCCCCGGCGGCTCCAGCGGCGGCGAGTCCGCGGCCATCGCGGCGGGTCTGTCGCCGCTCGGCCTGGGCAGCGACGTCGCGATCTCCGTGCGCGGACCGGCCCACGACACCGGCATCGCCTCGATCAAACCCACCCACGGCCGGGTGCCGTGCACCGGTCATTTCCCGCACGTACTGCGGCGGTGGTGGCACACCGGCCCGATGGCGCGCAGCGTGCGCGACCTGCGCCTGGCGCTGTCCCTGTTGGAAGGCCCCGACAGGCGGGACCCCTACGCGGTCGCCGTTCCCGCCGCCGCCCGGCCCGGCGGGCCCGTCCGGATCGGCTGGACCACCGACGCGTTCGGCCCGATCGACCCCGAGGTGGCCGGCACGGTGACCGCGGCGGCCACGGCCTTGTCGGGCCTCGGTTTCCCGGTCGAGCAGGTCGGCATCCCGTGGCTCGCCGAGCACGACTGCACGCGGATTTCTGCGACGCTGTTCACCGCCGAGATGCTGCCCTACCTGCGCGGCATCACCGCCGGCCGGGAGGCGGAGTTGCACCCGGTGATCGCGCGGACGCTCCAGGCGCCCGACGTCACGATCGCCGACTACCTCGCCGCCGAGCGCGAGGTGGAACAGCTGAGGTCGGTGTTCGCGGGCTGGTTCCAGGACTACGACGTGCTCGTCTGCCCGGTCGTGCCGATCCCGGCGCCGCCGCATGCGCAATCCAGTTACGTTGTCGGCGGGAAGAAAGTACCGGCTCGCAACGTCATGCGGGCGACGGTGCCCTTCAACCTCACCGGCCTGCCCGCCGTCTCGCTGCCGTTCGGGACGACCGCGAGCGGCCTGCCCATCGGCGTCCAGCTCGTCGGCACCTGGTGGGCCGACCACGACCTCCTCGCACTGGCCGAACGACTCGAATCGGTCAGCCCGGTCCGCGACCGTCGCCCGCCGCTCCAGCCCTAATGTGCCGTCCCGGCTAGCCAGATCCCGGCAGACGTCTCCCAGCCGTGTCTTGATCAAGACGGGAAGCGGACGTTCCGGTCGTCGTCATCATCGATCCGGACGGCAGGTCTGGGACACGTTCTCCCGGCGGATCGCCTGCTGTTATTGGCCCACCGGCAACAACCGACGAACACAGCTGTCGTCGAGGGCGATCGAGCGGAGGGTGACGTCAGCACGTTCCGTGCGGGAGAACTCGGCGTAGGACGAGTCGTGCCTGCGCGCGAGCTGCTGCATCTCGTAGGCGTTGCGGTAGATGAACTTCATCCGCCGGAACACCGGACGATCCAGCGCCTCGCGACCGAACAGGGCGTCGCGCCCGAGCGCGGCCTGCGGGTCACCGCCCGCGACGGCTCCGCGGACCCGGTGACCTCGACGGCCGCGCCCTGGTCGTCGCCGAACACGGCGGTTTCGCCGTGCACTGAAGCCCGAACCGCTGGCGCGGCAGACCTCGGGGTGGCGAGTCGCCGAGGGCGTTTCGCGTCGCCGGCTCCGGGGCACCCGGGCGAGCGGAGGTGGTGGGATGTCCTCGAAGGACCGGCTGGCCGAGTACCGCGCCAAGCGAGACCGGCGCCGGACACCCGAGCCGCGCGGGGGCCGCGGGAACACCGAGCCGGTGTTCGTCGTGCAGCGGCACGACGCGAGCAGCCTGCACTTCGACTTCCGCTTGGAGATCGGCGGTGTCCTCGTCTCGTGGTCGGTGCCGAAAGGCCCGTCGCTGAACCCCGCCGACCGGCGGCTCGCGATCCGGACCGAGGACCACCCGCTCGACTACGCACGCTTCGAGGGCGCCATTCCCGCCGGCGAGTACGGCGGCGGCACCGTGATCGTGTGGGACACCGGCACATTCGACGTGCTCACCGACGACTCCGCCGAACAAGCCCTCCAAGACGGCCACCTCAAGGTCGGCCTGCGCGGTGAGAAGCTGCGCGGCGCCTTCTCCCTGATCCGCCGCCGTTCGTCCGGCCAGGAGCAGTGGCTGCTGGTCAAAAAGGACGACGAGGGAGCCGACAGGCGCCGCAAACCCGCGAAAACACAGCTCGAATCCGTGCTCACCGGTCGCACCAACCGGGACCTCGCATGACGCGAATGTCTGGTCCCGGCTGGAGCGAGCCGACCCTCGCGACGCTCACCGACCGCCGCTTCTCCGACGAGGGCTGGATTTACGAGCGCAAGCTCGACGGCGTGCGCGCCCTCTGCGTGCGCGACGGCGGGACGCCCACGCTGTACTCCCGCAACGGCAACGTGATGGACAACGCGTACCCCGAAATCGTGGAAGCCCTTGCCGCGCAGGGCGGCCCTCGGTTCGTCGCGGACGGGGAGATCGTGGCGTTCGACGGCGACCAGACCAGTTTCACCGCGCTGCAGCCGCGCATCCACCTCACCGATCCGGTGCGCGCCCGCGCGACCGGCGTGCGCGTCTACTACTACCTATTCGACCTCCTCTATTACGACGAGCAAGACACCACGCCGCTCCCGCTGCGCCAGCGAAAGTCGATCCTGCGCGACGCTTTCGTCTTCGACGATCCGCTCCGGCTGTCGGCGCATCGCAACACCGAGGGGGAGAAATTCTTCGAGGAAGCGTGCCGTCGCGGCTGGGAGGGAGTCATCGCGAAACGCGCCGACGCGCCGTACCGCCACGGCCGCTCGCCGGACTGGCTGAAGTTCAAGTGCCAGCAAGGGCAGGAGATGGTGATCGGCGGGTTCACCGCCCCGAAGGGCAGCCGCCTAGGCTTCGGCGCGTTGTTGCTGGGCTACCACGAGAACGGGCAGCTGCGGTACGCGGGCAAGGTCGGCACCGGCTTCGACCACCACCTGCTGACCTCGCTGCGGGCCGAGCTGGTCCGGCGCGAAGCCGACCGCTCACCGTTCGCCGATCCGGTGCACGAGCCGGGTGCGCGCTGGGTGCGGCCCGAACTGGTCGCCCAGATCGGCTTTTCCGAATGGACGCGCGACGGCCGGTTGCGCCACCCGCGGTTCAGCGGCCTGCGCGAGGACAAGAAACCGTCCGACGTGATCCGGGAGCGCCCGTGAAGATTTCTCATCCCGACAAGGTTTTCTACCCCGGCGACGGGCTCACGAAGGGGGACGTCGTCGAGCACTACCGCACGGTCGCGTCCCCGATGCTGCCGCACCTGCGCGGCCGTCCGCTCACGCTGCGGCGGTATCCGGACGGCATCGAGGCCGAGGGCTGGTTCCAGAAGCATCCGAGCGAGCACTTCCCGTCGTGGCTGCGCACCGCGCGCGTGCCGCGCCGGGGCGGCGGCACCGACGAGTACGTCGTGTGCGACGACGAGGATTCCCTGCTGTACCTGGCCAGCCAGGCCACCGTGGAATTCCACGTCTGGCTGTCCACTATGGACGCACCGGACAAGCCGGACCTGCTGGTGCTCGACCTGGACCCGCCGGAGGGCACCGACGTCGCCGACCTGCGCACCGCGGCGCGCCGCATCCGCGACCACTACGCCGAAGCCGGACTCGTCGCGTACCTGCAGGCCACCGGAGGCCGCGGCTTCCACGTGGTGGCCCCCCTCGACGCCACGGCCAGCACGGACGTAGTCCTGAAACTTTCGCGAGCCCTGGCGGACCGTGTCGCGTCGGCAGACCCGGACCGCCTGACCACCGCTCAGCGCAAGGACCAGCGTGGCGACCGCGTCTTCGTCGACGCGAATCGCAACGGCTACGCACAGACGTTTGTGGCCCCGTACTCGCTGCGCGCTCGCCCCGGCGCGGCCTCGGCGACGCCGTTGGACTGGGCGGAACTCGGCAAAGCCGACTCGAACGGCTGGGGGCCGGCCAAGCTGGCGCGGCGGCTGGCACGCAAGGACGACCCATGGCGGGGAATGCGGGAGGACGCCGGGTCTGCGGAGAAGGCGTTGAAGGCGCTCGCCTGAGGCCCAGCGCTCAGCCCGCCGAGTCCGCCACCGGCCATCCGGCTCGTGACCTGGCGGAGGTTTGGACCCGCGACGAACGGGTATCGCGGGGAAATGCGACCGGGCGAGACGGAAACCATGCCGGAAACCGCCGGTGCGGTCCGGACGATCGGATTGCGCGTCGACGGGACCGAGCATCGGCTGACCGTGGACCCGCGCCGCACGCTGCTGGACCTGCTGCGTGAGCAGATCGGCGACTACAGCGCCAAGAAGGGCTGCGACCACGGCCAGTGCGGGACGTGCACGGTTCTGCTCGACGGTCGCAGAGTGCTGTCCTGCCTGACGCTCGCGCTGTCCTGTGACGGCATGGAGGTGACGACGGCCGCCGGCCTGGCCGAGGACGGCGAGCTGCATTCGCTGCAGCAGTCGTTCCTGGACCACGACGCGTTCCAATGCGGCTACTGCACGCCGGGCCAGATCTGTTCGGCTGCGGGGTTGCTGGCCGAGTTCGGCGATGGCGTGCCCAGCCGCGTCACCAAGCCGGAGAACAGCGATGAAGCCGTTCGCCTACGGCAAACCGGCGACGATGGCGGAGGCGGTGCTGGCAGTGGCGGCAGATCCGTCCGCGATGTTCCTCGCCGACGGGCCGGCCCAGCCGTGTTCGGCCCGGTTCGACGCGTGCCGCACGCCTATCGAGCGTCGTTCTGGTGCGGTAGGTGACAGTTGCCCGCATCGGCGTCCGGTGAGGCTCGCCAATGTTCGCGCGTGCCGGGCCGGTGCGCAGTTCGCTCGGGCATGGCCCGGGCGGGTGCCGGATCGTCGCTTCTCGGTGTCCGCGCGGGCTATCCGGTCAGGTCGGAGATGGCGGTTGTCGTCCAGGCCAGTGCACGCTGCGCGGGTGACAGGTCGGCGGGACCGTTTTCCGCGGCTTGGTGCGAGTTGTGGATCTGTTCCCACGTCGGCTTCATCGAGTCGACGCTGTCGGCAGCGAGCTGCGTGACGCGGTGGCAGGTGACGCGGACTCGTTCGACCAGGTTTTCGGTTCGGTCCCAGTCCGCGAGCCGCGACGCGCGGTTGTCCGGTGCGACGAGATAGCCCGTGGTGAGCTGGCTGATCGTCCCGCGGAGGTCGATGATCGCCTCGATGCAGGCCTTGGCGCGGTCGCGGTCCTGTGCGTCCGCGTCCAGTTTGATCGGGAGCCACCAGCCGACCGCGGCGGCGACGATGGCGGTGAGGAGGCTGCTCAGCGAAATGAACAGGTCTCGGCGTCGGGTGCGCGCTGATCCGGTCAGCGGGAACTCCTTTGGGCGGGCGGTTTGGGACCGGTCAGCAGTTGCGGGTGAGTTCGAGCGTCAACGGCTGCGTCTTCGCCCCGTTCGCGGTTTCCGCGACAGCTTTACCGGAGAGCCGGGTGGTGCCGCATGCGAAGACCTCGGACTTCGCGGCTTGCATGGTTATTCTCAGGTACGCGCCGCCGCCGGGAGAATACGAGCCGATATTGATCCCGTCGTGCGTGATTTCGTCGCTTTCGACGGGTGTCCATTCATTGTTCGTCGACGTCGCGGAGAGCGCTGTTGTTCCCGCGACGTAGCCGAAATCGGGCGGAAGGACGTATTTGACGACCACGTCGTTCTGGACGGTGCTGCCGGTGTTCGAGTACTTGATCTTGATGTCGACCTTGTCCTCGGGTTCGACGGCCAGCGCGTACTGGTACTGGGCCGTGCCGCTGTGGGCGGCCAGCTGGCTGATCGTGAAGTTCGGCTGGTCGGCGACGAACTCGAAACGGACTTCGGCGTGGCAGTCGGAGTCGCCGGTGAGATTGCCGGTCGGGCCGTCGCAGCCGATGAGGACGCCGGGGTCGGAGAAGAGATCTCCGGCCGGCAGGGCGACACCGGCTGGGGTGCGGCCGGTGTAGAGCCGGGCGGAATCGGGCACGATGCGGAGCGCGACCGGTCCGGCCTCGGAAGTGGTGACCACCAACGATCTCCAGACCGCGGGCGGCTCGGCGTCGGCGGACGTCGCGATGGCCGAGACGCGCTCGCGGCCGGCCACGGTCGCCGGCAGTTGAGCCGCGACTCTGGTTCCGCGGCTGGTCCGGCCTGGCGCGTCATTGTGTATCTCGATGCGCGCTTGGTACCGGCCGCCGGCTTTCAACGGGAGCGGCTGTTCGGAACTCCAGTCGTTGTGCCCGGCCTCGCGGAGGGCGAGAAAACTTCGTTCGTCGCCCGAAACCGGGTCGTCGGTGACCGAGTTGAGGACGGCTCGGGAGGGCGGGCTGCGGTGGGAGAAGAGGGTCCGGTCCGGCCCCCAGCCTCCCTCCGCCATGCTGAGGTCGACTGGCCGGCGGGACGTGCTTGTCGCCTGCGGATCTCCTGCCGAGCACGCGATCAAGGTGCTCGTGAGGAGTGCCGCCAGCGCGAGCTTCGCGCAAGCCCCGCGGTGGCTCCAGTTGTCGGCTGCGGCACGGGAAGCCTGACGGTGCACGGCACCTCCTGTTCTGCGTGAGGATCGATGAGGCGGTGCGCGCTGTTACATCTGCTCGCCGTGGCGGGCGCTCCGACGACCCTGGCGCAGGTGTGAACGTATGTTTATAGTAGTAAACATGAGTTCACTCCCGGATGATCGGACCGCGAAGGCGAGGATCCGCGACGAGGCGTTGCGGCTGTTCGGCGAGCGGGGTCCGGATGCGGTGACGATCCGGGACGTCGCGGCGGCGGCGGCGGTCTCGCCGGCGCTGGTGATCCGCCACTACGGTTCCAAGAGCGGCCTTCGGGAGGCGGTCGACGAGCACGTGGTTCGGGTTTTCGCGGCGATGCTTGCCAAGGCCACCGCATCGGGCGGGGACGGCCCGTTCGATCCGGGCGCGGTGCCGAGCCTGGCCGAAGCGGTGGCCGGCGCTCTTCCGGTGGGTTCTGCCGTTCCGGGGTACCTGGGGTGGCTGCTTCTCGGCGGCGGGCCGGCCGCGTCCGCGCTGTTCGGCGAGCTTTACGCGCTGAGCCGGGACGTGCTCGCGGACATGGCGGCTGCCGGCACTGCGGACGTTGGGGCGGATCCCGAGGTGCGGGCGGCGTTCCTGCTCGTCAACGACCTCGCCGTGCTGATCTTGCGCGACCGGCTGGGCGAGGTGCTCGACGTCGATCCGCTGTCGGCCGACGGGATGCGCCGCTGGGGCGCCGAAGTGTTCGCGGTCTACCGCAACGGGCTCGGCGATCCCGCGGCCGGACCGAACTGACAGTCGACAACGAATCGAGGCGGGCACATGTCCGACGCCACTCCGTCCTCCGAGTCCGGCGCGGCCGGGCGCACCGGCGCGCGGCTGCTGCGCAACCGGCGGCTCATGCGGGCGCCGATCTGGCTTTACCGCGCGCGGCTGGGGTTCCTGCTCGGGTCCAGGCTGCTCCTGCTCGAACATACCGGCCGCAAAACCGGTGCCCGGCGCTACGTCGTGCTGGAAGTGATCGGGCACCCGCACCGGGACGCCTACATAGTGGCGTCCGGTTTCGGCGATCGGGCGCAGTGGTATCGCAACGTCGTCGCGCAGCCGCGGGTGCGGGTGGCCAGCGGCGCGCGGGGCTTGTCCGCGGCGACGGCCCGCCGACTGTCCACTGTGGAAGCAGACGCCGCGCTCGCCGGCTATGTGCGCAAGCACCCGCGAGCGTGGCGCCGGTTCAAGGCAGTGCTGGAGAACACGCTGGGCACGGCGGTCAGCGAGCGGGACACTGCACTGCCGATGGTCGAGCTGCGCCTGGACGGAGCCGGCACGTGAAGGCCGTGGTGTGCGGCGCCGGAATCGCAGGTCCCACGCAGTTGTAAACGATGTATGACTAGATAATCGACTTCCTATGGTTGTTCGATCGCCAATGTCCGCAGGCTCGGGCGCTCGGCGGCTGGGTTTCCGCCAGTGCGCCGGCGCGGACGCGTTGCCCGGGTCGCGGCTCAGGCACCGGGGAGCGGTGCCTGCTCGGCGCCGAACCGCGAGCTTCGGGCTGGTGATGCTCGGGGTGTCGCTGATGGATCGTTGTCGCATAGGGATACCAGGGAGTCGACTGTCCATTATGGACGAGACGTCGACTGCTGATCGCGCAAGCTGAGCCAGAGCCCGTGTTCGTGGCCGACGACAGATGTCGTGCTCGCGCAGCACGACTCGGCGTAGGACGTCCTGCTGGACCTGACCAGGCGACGCCACGACCGACCCGGGCCCGGACGGCCGTGCTCTCGCCGACCCCGGATCGCGGGTGTATCCCGATTGATCCGATACCAGCGATCTCGGCGGGTAGTTTGTTGCTGCCCGTGGCCACGACCACAACTAGCAGGCGCGTTCCGGTGCGCGGTCCCAGGCGGCTGGGAAGCCGCCCGTCCATCCGCGCCGTCCTCACCCGGAGCCGGTGCAGGAGTCCTCTGGTGAGCGCTCGGCCTCAGGGAGCGGCGCGCTCAGCCAGTCCACGCCGGACCCCTCAGCTCCACCTTGTTCCGGATCACGAACTGCTCGGTGACCTGGCGGATCGGGTACTCGACCCTGGCCGAGCCGCTCGTTGGGACCACGCCCCTTGGCTGTCCTCAGACTGCCGGTGCGGTGCCGCCGATCTCCGCGGTCAGGAGCTCCGCTTCCTCGGCGGCGACCGTGGCCTGCACCTTCTCTGGGGCGAGCGCTGAATTGACCGCCCAATAGAAGATGACCAGCGCGAAGACGACGACCGTGACGAGGTCCCACCATTCCGGGAGTATGTTGCGCGGGGCCACGTTCTGCGCGTACCGCCCCAGGAAGCCGATGATCGCGGAACCGACGAGCCAGGGGATGACCCAGACCGCGGCCTTGAGCTCCAACGGGCGTCGCTTCTCGGCGGGGGCGGTGGCGTAGCTGATCGCGAAGATCAGGAGGCCGACGAGGACGGCGGCGAGGATCTTCCACGTCGTGTCGTAGCCGCCCCAGTAGATGATCAGGTTGGCGCTGACGAACCCGATCGGGGCGAGGACCTTCGCGTAGGGCGTGCGGTAGGGGCGCGGGCGGCTGAGGTCGCGCTTGCGGAGCGCGGCCAGGGAGACCGGGGCGAACGCGTACATCACCGCTGTCGCCGAGGTTACCACGTTGACCAGCTCCTGCCAGCTCGGGAAGGGCAGGAAGGAGAACTCGCCGACGATGAAGGCGAGGATGATCGACCAAAGCGGGACGCCGCGAACGTTGACCCTGCCGAAGATGCCGGGCAGCAGCCGGTCGCGCCCGAGCGCGTAGGTCAGGCGGGCCGACGTCGCCACGTAGACGAGGCCGGTGCCGGCGGGGGAGACGAACGCGTCGGCGTACAGGACGTAGGCGAGCCAGCCGGCGCCAGCCGCGAAAGCGAGCGTCGCGTACGGGCCGAAGTCGCCCTTTTCGATCGGGTTGGCCCAGCCCTGGATCAGGTTGTGCGGGTCGATGCTGCCGATGAAAGCGATTTCTAGCAAGATGTAGACCAGCGCGCCAACAGCCATCGCGGTCAGCACCGCGCGGGAGAGGTCGCGTTTCGGGTTCTTTGCCTCGCCGCCGAGCTGGATGGCTTGTTCGAAGCCCTGCAGGGCGAATACGACGCCGACCGGCAACGCCGCGAAGATTCCGTGCGCCCCGTACGGCGCGAAACCACCGCCCGCCGCGAAGTTGCCGGCGTGGAAGCTCGTCGGGATCAGTACGAACACGGTGACCAGCGGGACCGCGGTCTTCCACAACACCGCGTAGGAGTTGCTCTCCGACATCAGCTTCACACCGACGATGTTGATCAGCGTGAAGACCACCATCAGCAGGCTGGCCCAACCGAACCCGCTTGCGGTGAGCGTGCCGTCATCGGGGTGGAGGAGGTTCAGGTTGTCCTTGACCCACGCGATGTTGTTCAAGTACTCCAGACTCGCTTCGACCTCGATCGGCGCGATGGCCACGGCCTGCAGCCACGCGGACCAGCCGGCGACGAACCCGGTGACCGTGCCGTAGGCGAACAGCGGGAACCGCGCCGTGCCGCCGGCGACCGGATAGGCGGCACCGAGCTCGGCGTGGATCAGCGCCAGCACGGCGAGCATCGCCGCGGCCAGCAGCCACGAAATGATCGACGCCGGGCCGGCGACCTTGGCCGCCTTGAGCGCACCCAGCAGCCAGCCCGAGCCGATGATCGAGCCGAGGGAAATGAACGTCAACCCGTAGAAGCCGACCGCTCGTTTCAGCTGTCCGGTGCCTTCGTTCGAGGCCACGACGGTTCGCGAGGAAGCCATGCACACTCCTGTCTGCGAAATCCGGATTTCTCCGGGGGTCCTCCGGCTGCGTTGCGGAGCACTATGGCGCACGCGCGCTCGGAACCAAACCGCCGTGGTGGGAAAGATTCAATACTTAAGGTCGACTTAACATCAGACGCGGAAATTCTTCGCTTATCGGGGCCGCCGACGGGATGCGAATACGCATTCTGGGCAATGTGCGGAAAAAGTGTTCAAGCGGCAGGAAGCGGACATTGTGGAATGGGAAAGGTTGCGGCTTAGCGGGTCGCGCTCCGGGGTTGCGTATTTCGTGAGTGGCTGCACGCGCGACGGGAGTGGTTCTCCGGCATGGGAGTCCGGTCCTATGTAGACACTCGGTGGGAATTCGGCCGTCAGCGGCTCCCGCCGAGGTCCTGGACGACTCATTCACGGCAGTGCGGCGAGGCGGGCTCACTTCGACTGAGCCGACGCTCTCCCGGGCATGCCGCGGCGCGCCCGTCAGCGTTATCCACAGGCGCGCGGCGGCGTGGACTTCGGGAAGCTGCGCGATCAGGTAGCGGACGCAGCGCTCGAGCTTGACCCGTCGCAGGCGGGCGGCTTAAGCGGCGGCGGAATTGCCGCGTCTGCTGCATCACGCGATGGGCCGCTGGACGACCGCCGGGTGCGTCCGCCGACTCGGCGATGCTGGCCTGGTAATCGCGGAAATCCGCGACTTCGACCAGGTCCGCCGCGCGGCGGACCTGGTCGAAGACGGGCTGCTGGTGGATGAGATCGCCGAGAACGGCCAGCCGTTCCAGGTGCCAGGGATGCCGTTTTCGAGGAGCGAGTAGTCAGCCCTCGCGCATCGCGGGGTGCCGGTGGTGGGAGAGCGCTCGGAGCAGGTGCGTGCGTCCGTTTGGGGGCAAGGGAAATGACTGTGTTCCGCGGGTTGCCGTCGGGGTCCCGGGTGGCCGGTCCGCCCGCCATGTGGCTCGGACGGACGTGCTCGCAGAGGCCGTCGCTGTCGGCCGCGCCCGCTCCGGGCAGCACGGCGCTCACCACGTCCTGGACGAACTGGCGGTCGAGTTCACGATGGGCGAACAGCGCGCGGAGGACCACGGGTGCGCCGAACAGGTCCATGAGCAGATCGAGGTCGAGCCCGGAGCGGATCTCGCCGCGAGCCTCGGCCTTGAGCAGTGATTTGCCGCGCCCGCCGTCCGAGGTTGCCATCCAACGGAAGCACTGCGGCACCAGCCATTTCGAGAGCGGATCGAGAATTACCCGTGGGATCGACGATTGGCATTGATCTGCTCGTGGTGGGCCATCGCCCACTCGGCGAGCGCCATCACGTGCGGCACCAGCGTCCGCCCCAGCTCGGTCACTTCGTACTCGACTCGCGGCGGCACCTCGGCATAGGCGGTGCGCACGACCAGGCCGTCCTCGACCAGGCGTTTGAGGGTCAGCGTCAGCATCCGTTGCGAAATACCGGCAGCGGCCTCGTGCAACTCGCCGAATCGCAGCGGGCCGGAACGCAGGGTGCCGATCACCAGCAGGCTCCACTTGTCGCCGATCCGGTCGAGCACCTCGCGGACCGCGCCGCCGTCCGGAATCCGCGGTGGCTGGTCGATCCTGCGTGTGACCTTCGCCATACCTGAGTCTCCTTACTGGACACATACATTGATGTGCCTTTTGTGGCCGACCCTGTGCGAACAGATCATCAGGTTACGCACAAGTGGTAAGGATTGGGGAATACGGTGAACATCGCACTGTGGATCGCCCAGGGACTGCTCGCACTGATTTACCTCGCAGCGGGCGGGCTCAAGGTCGTGCGGCCGCGCGAGCAGCTGGTCGCGTCGGGCAACTTCGACTGGATGAAGGACTCATCGGAAGCCGGCGTGAAGGCGGTCGGCCTGGTGGAGATTCTCGGTGCGCTCGGCGTGGTCCTGCCCTGGCTGACCGGGATCGCGCCGATCCTCACCCCGATCGCCGCGGTCGGCCTCGTCGTGGTGCAGATCTGCGCTTTCCGAGTGCACCTCGTCCGCGGCGAACGCCAACCGTTGCCCGCCAACGTGCTCCTGCTGCTGCTGGCCGCTTTCGCAGCAGTCGGCCGGTTCCCGGGCTGACCGGTCGTTCAGCGCGTCGCCTTGGTTCCGCTTCGCTGACTGTGCTGGCTGGCCGGCCGGTCGTTGCGGGTCGCCGCGGGCGGGGGCGGCGGGCAGTCCCTGCTGCCGCAGGAGGTTCTGCTGCCGTGCCGTGCGGCCGCAACTGGGCGGCCAGCGTGACGCGGTCGGTTCTGACAGTCTTTGACTTTCCCGGTGCCACACCCCGCGGGAACACGAGCTGGCCTCTGGCCTGGTGTTCAGAGAATGCCGGGCCAGAGTGCAGTTTGAGGGTTCTGCCTCGCCGAAGGTGTCGGTTTGTGGCCACTCTGTGCGGCGGCTTCCGGCTCGTGGGACTCCTGCTCTCGCGCGAGAGCGATGAAATGCGCTTCACCGCTCTGTGCGGTGGTCGCGCGCGGCGATGAGGGGGTGGTCGGTGCCCGGTTCGAGTCCCAGGGTGAAAACGTCGGCGTTGATGTCGCGGAAGCTCCGACGGTCGGCGGGAAGTTCCTCGTCGAAGAAGATCGCGCCTTGTGGGCACACGGATTCGCAGGCCCCGCAGTCGATGCAGTCGTCCGGGTTGATGTAGAGCATTCGCTCGCCCTGTTGGATGCAGTCGACCGGACACTGGTCCAGGCAGCTGCGGTCCATGAGGTCGAGGCAGCCCTCGGTGATCACGTAGGTCATGTCCGTCCTCCTTCGGAGCCGATCTCGACCAGGCGGTCCAGATCGTCGATCTTGGTTCGAGTGCGGCCGGTTTGCCTGCCGAGCGAGATCTCGGCCTGGTCGATCGCCAGCCAACCGGGCCAGGTGACGACTCGGGCGGCATTCGCGGCGAGGACCGTGTCGATGTCCGGTGTCCGAGAGTCCACGGGCAGGTCGGCGAGAAGGCCCGCCACGGTCTCGATGGCACAAGCCTTGTTCGTGCCGATCACGCCCGACGGCCCGCGTTTGGCCCAGCCGGTGGTGTACAGACCCGGGCCGATGCGGCCACGCACATGCGGGATGTGGCCGAGCCGGTCATCGAAGGGCACGCCGTCCAGCGGGTCGCCGCGGTAGCCGATCGCGCTGACGACGAGATCAGCGGGGACACGTTCACCACCACGCAAGAGAACGGACTCAACGCGGCTGGCTCCGGTCAGTGCTTCCGGTGCCTGCCGGAAACGGAAGGCCAGGCTGCGCCGCGCGCCGGTACGGGAGCGGGTGCTCCACCGCCGGAATGTCTCGACGCGGGCGGCAACGGTCCGGTCCGTTTCGCACCGCGAACGGTCATCGTCGGTCAGCATGAGTTCGCCAGGGTCGACGACGATGTCGAGGTCCGGCAGCTTGTCCAGCTCGGTCAGTTCCGCCGGGGTGAACTTCGTGTCGGCCGCCCCGCCGCGAACGAGCACCCGCACGTCGCGAACGGGATTTCGGTTGAGCGCTTGCAGAACCATGTCGGTGACATCGGTGTGGGCGAGTCCGCGGCCTCCCCGGAGCAGGACGCGGGCGATGTCGAGTGCGACATTGCCGGCTCCGATGACGACGACCCGTTCGGCGCAGTCGGCCTTGCGAGCCGCAGGTCGGCTGTTGTACCAGTCGACCAGCATGCTCGCGCTGACATGACCGGGCAGTTCTTCGCCCGGAACACCCAGCCGCCGGGCGCACGGCGCGCCGGTGGCGAGCAGCACGGCGGCGTACTCGCGTTGGAGGTCGTCCAGCGTCAGGTCCTGGCCGAGCGCGACGTTTCCCCGAAACGTCACAGCGGGGTGCGACATCGTCTTGTGCAGAGTGCGCACCACGGATTTGATCTTCAGATGGTCCGGGGCGACTCCGTAACGGACGAGACCGAACGGTGTCGGGTTGCGGTCGAAGACGTCGACTCGGACGTCGGCGCGCTCGGTCAGCGCCGCAGTGGCGAAGATACCGGACGGCCCGGCACCAACGACGGCGACATGCGTCATGTCGAACTCCCTGGCGTCGTGAGGTCACCGGCTTCCGGATCGGACGACCACCTGTGCAGTGACGGGTCGAGCAGTTTGCGCAGTAGGGATTCCGGTGCCCAGGCAAGCGTTTCGAGCAGCAGGGCATCGAAATACGCGGTGTGGCCGGTGTTGTTGTCCATAACACGCAGGCGGGTGTCGTGGGCCTCGTGATCGATCGACACGGTCACCGACGCGAACTCGTTCGCGATGACGTGCATACTCGGCTCCAGCTCAGATGAGGAACGACATGGTCGGGATGGGCTGGTCGCGGTTGACCAGCATGACTACCTTGCGGGACATCCGGATACAGCCACCCGCTCTGGTCAGCGTGTGCCGGACGGTCCCGGCCCAGGTCGTGAGACCGCGGCTGCGGGATTCGACCGCGATGAACGTGGCGTTGGTTTCGACGCCGTGCTCGTCGGCGCCGACCACTTCTACATTGGAGATCAGGTGGGCGACGCTGCTCGCCGGGTCCTGTGAGTGCCGTTTTCCGGTCTTGAGCTGAGCGACCCGTAGTGCGATTCGTGAGCGGTGGTCGTAAATCACGGAGATGTGACTGTCCGGATCGGACACCGAATCAGCGCCGGCCGGTACCCAGTAGAGGGCGTCGTCGGTCCAGAGCGCTTCCCACTCGTCGTAGCGGCACGCGTCCGCGAGGCGCGCTTCGGCGTAGAGGAATCGTTCCGCCTCTTGGAGAGTGATCGCGCCGGTCGTGGTGGACGCCGTCATGCCTGCTCGCCTTCCGTCAGCATTTGCTTGATATGGCGCCAGATACCGCGTTGCGTCGTCTCGTCCGTCGCCGCGCCGGCGAGGTGCCCCTCGGCGTCGATCCGTTCGCGATGCAGACCGCGCCGGAGAACAAGCCACTCCGGCGCCCGGCTCGCCACGCCACGCTGGTTGCGCTCGTACATCTCGGAATCGTCGGCGAGCAGGAACCCGGCGGGCCCCACGGAACCGCTGACCTGGTGGAGAAGCCGCTTGTTGAGATCCGGGGCGCCTTTGAACTGCAGCGGCGTCACATGCTGAATCGTGTGATCGACCGCGATCGGCTGGATGACGAACATCTGGATCTCGGCGATGAACAGGTTCGGAAAGATCATCACGTGTGGTGACCCATCGACCAGGATCTCCCGGGCGGCGGTGTCACCGTGCACCGCCCGCATGATGCGTACGTAGTCGGGGAGGCGGTCCTCGGTCGTGCCGAACCAGCCCAACGGTACGTCCTCGGCGCGAAACTGCGGCCGGAGGTCGTGTTCGGTGTGCCCGCCGCCGAGGTCTCGCGCCGTGGCGGCGGACTTCTCGCTGTACATCGCGGCCACGTGGCTCTGGCCGACTTCGAAGATCGAGGCGTGCACGAACTGGGGGTGGTAGCCGTCGGTTTCGTTCTCCACCAGCATTTTCCAGTTGGCCTGCACCTGGTGCTGCAGCCAGCCGGCGGTCAGCTGCACCTCGTTTTCGGGAGAGAGGCGAACTACGCGGTCGAGGACATCGGTCGCGGCGCCGAGGTGCTCGCGCAGGGTCGGGCCATCGGCGGCGAAGCTGCCGAAAACGAAACCCCGGTAGGAGTCGACTCTGGCGACCCGGCCGAGCCCGAGTGCCGCCTTTGCCTCGTTGCCGTCGTAGCCCTGGCGGAAGGGGTAGCCGAGCAGGGACCCATCGGTGCCGAAGGTCCAGCCGTGGTACTGGCATCGCAGCGCGCCGGTGTTGCCCCGTGCGGCCTCGCACAGCTGATTGGCCCGATGGCTGCACCGATTGAGCAGCAAATGGATGGTGCCGTGCCGGTCGCGGGTCATGATGATCGACTGCGGTCCCATGCTCTTGACCACGTAGTCGTTCGGCTCGGGCACTTCGCTTTCGTGCCCGACATAGACCCAGGTCCGGTACCAGATCCGCGCGAGCTCGTCGGCGAAGATCCGGGGGTCGGTGTAGAGCGACCCGTGGACCCGGTCGGCCTGGATGAGTCGTGCGTAGTCCGGGCGTCCGACGGTGCGCGCGGTCATCAGCATCTCCTTTGAGCGGTGCCGGAAGGGCATCACCAAGGCGTGGACATCGGGTGTCCGACGTAGCCTCAGCCGCTCATATAATTACCGAACGATCGGTTCATTTCAAGGGGTAAGCAACAGATCGGCCGCCGAACGCGGGCAGGGTGCTCAGCGGGTCAGGCGGTGGGCTCGACCGCGGGGGTCGCCACGGGGGAGTCGAAGATCAGGTGTTCGACGGCGTCGGTCAACTGCTCCGCCGTGACGCGCCCGGTCGGCCGGTACCACTCGACCACCGAAACGGCTGCACCCAGTGCGAGCCGGGAGAACAGGACCGGCTCCATGGTCAGCCGCAGGTCGCCATCGCGGACGGCTTGCTCGACGAGGCCGGTCATGGCCTGGTCGAACTGCTTTCGGCGGCGCATCGCGCGCTCTTCGGCGGCCGTGTTGCCGTGGGCCCGAACCAGGAGCGCGACCTCGGGAAGCCGTGCGGCGATGATCTTCACCATCTGCCGGATGATGTGCCGTACCCGGCTCGCGGCCGATCCCGTCAGCGCCTCTGGTTCCTTGAGTACGCCGAACAGGGCGTCCAGTGCGCGACTGACGCCGAGCTCGAACAGCTCCTCCTTGGAGCTGACGTGGTGGTAGAAGCTCGATTTCGTGATGCCGGCGGCCTTCGCGAGGTCGCCCATCGAGGTCGCGTCATAGCCGCGCTCCAGGAAGACGTCCACCGCGACATCGACGATCTGGTCGGTGCGGAACGGCGGGCGGACGGAGTTGCTGACGCGCGCCAACGCTTACCTCCTCGAACGGCGCCGACAGGGTCCGGCACTCACTCGTCAACGATAGTCGTGTGCCTCGATTCCGCGTTGAGGCTTGACGCAATCGGACACCCGATGTCAGTCTGCTATCCGAACGATCGGTTGATTAACTGTCACCGACTGACTGGCAAAGGGGCCAACCGTGACCATCAGCTACTGGTCTCCGGCGCTCGAAACCGCCGCGCCTGAGGAGATCCGGCGCCTGCAGGAGGACGGGCTGCGGCACACGTTGCGGACCGCGTTGCGGGTCCCGCACTACCGTGGCCGGTTCGCCGAGGCAGGGGTCGACGTCGCCGCGGTTCGAACGGTGGACGACCTGCAGGCCATCCCCTTCATGGACAAGGCGCAACTACGCGAACTGCAGCCATGGGGAGTGCAAGCCGCTGCGCGGGCCGACATCGTCCGGCTGAACGCCACCACCGGCACCACCGGACTGCCCTGCAACATTGCCTTCACCCGCCAGGATCTTGACAACATCGGCGAACTGGGCGCGCGAAACCTCACCGCCATGGGCGTGCGGCGCGACGACATCGCCTGGCAGTGTTATGGCTACGGGCTGTGGATCGGCGGCAGTTCCCTCGACCGTGCCTACGAACAAGCTGGTGTCACCGCGTTCCCGGCAGGGCCGGGCAGGACGTCGCTCGCGATCCAGCGCCTGCGGGACCTCGGCGTCACCGTCATCTCCTGCACGCCGACCTTCGGCCTGTTGCTGATCGAACGGGCCCGGGAGGCAGGCATCGACCCGGCCGCCGACTGGCGCCTGCGGATCGGGATCTTCGGCGGCGAAACCATGAGCCGCGCTGCGATGGCCCGGTTGTCCGGGTCGATGCCGCCCGGCTTCCGCCCGCACAACACTTACGGCACCACCGAACTGGGCGGCCCGTTCGTGGCGGGCACTTGTGAGTACTCGCGCGAACAGGGCACGTTTCACGTCTGGTCCGACCACTATCTGATCGAGATCATCGACCCGGAGTCCGGAAAGACGATCACGGAACCGGACGTGCTGGGCGAACTCGTGGTCACGACGCTGCGCCGGGAAGGTTCACCGATGGTGCGGTGGCGCACCCGTGACCTCACCTCCTGGGCACCGGACGCCTTCGACTGCCCGTGCGGCCGTCGCGGACATCCGAAGATCAGCTGGATCTCCGGTCGCAGCGACGACGTCCTCAAGGTCCGCGGCAGTCTCGTGATGCCTTCCCAGGTGGAGGACGTCGTGTCCGCGATGGCCGGCATTGGGGCGGGCTGGCAGCTGGTGGTGGACAAGGATCCGGATGGTCTGCGGGCCACGGAGGCCACGGTCGTGGTCGAGATCGCCGACGACCTGCGTGAGACCGCAGTGCCCGAGCTGGCCGGCCGGCTGCGGGACCGCCTGGGCATCCGGCTGCCCGTAGTCGCCGTAGGCCATCGGGAGTTGCCTCGCTACGAGGGCAAGGCGCGGCGAGTACTTACCCTCGAGGAGTTCGCCGCGGTCGCTCCATTGGTCGACCTCGGCGCGGCGACAACACCGGTGACGACGTGACCCAGGTCCTCCGACGCACTGAGGGATCGGTCGGGCATGTCCTGCTGAACCGGCCGGCAGCGCGCAACGCGGTCACCGTCGAACTCGCGCGTGAGCTTGCCGCCGCGGTCGAAGCCTTGGCGCACGAGGTGCGGGTCATCGTGATTCGAGGCGCCGGGGTGGACTTCTGCGCCGGCGGGGACGTGGGTGCCCTCGCGGAGTTGCACGAGCGTGGCCGCGCGGCGATGGCCGAGCTGTTCACGGAGTTCCGGCGTGCGCTCACTGCCATCACGTCCGCACCGGTTCCCGTGATCGCCGCCGTGCACGGCCACGCCGTTGCCGGCGGGTTCGAGCTGATGCAAGCCTGCGACATCGCGGTGGTGCGCACCGACGCCCGGATCTCGGACATCCACAGCCGCTTCGGACAGGTTCCCGGAGGAGGCAGCACGCAGCGCCTGCCTCGCATCATCGGGCGCCAGCGCGCGATGGGGCTGATCCTGACCGGCGACGAAATCAGTGGCAGGCAAGCGGTCGAGTGGGGGCTGGCGTACCGGTCCGCCGAACCCGACCGGTTCGACGAAGAGGTCGACGCTCTCGTCGAGCGACTGGTGGCCAACCCGCCAGCCGCGATGGCGCACAGCAAGTACCTCGTCGACCGCGCCCTCGAGCATCCGCTCGACGCGGGGCTCCTGGCCGAGACCACGCACGTACTCGACCACCTCGAGGCCGAGGGCGACGCGGCCTTCGGTGCCTTCACCCGACGAAAGGCGACTACATGACTGCGGTGATCGCGGAAGGCGATGTCCTGCTCGACATCGCCGACGGAATCGCCACCCTCCGGATGAACCGGCCCGACGTGGCCAACGGGATGTCCGTGGATTTCCTGCGCTCTTTCTATGAGGCCATGATGGCGTGCCACCGCCGGGCCGGCCTGCGGGCGCTGATCATCAGCGGCAATGGCAAGCACTTCAGCGGCGGCGGGGACGTGCGCGACTTCGCGTCGAAAGGGCCCGATCTGCCGGACTACCTCCGCGAGGTCACCTCGTGGCTGCAGGTATCGGTTTCGGCCATGATGCGGTTGCCGGCCCCGGTAATCGCCGCGGTGCACGGATTCGCGGCAGGCGGTGGCGGGTTCGGACTGGTGTGCGCGGCCGACTTCGTGATCGCCGCGGAGAGCGCTCGCTTCCTGCCCGCGGCCACCACCGTCGGAATGGCGCCCGACGCGGGCACGACGGTGACACTCAGCCGGATCGTCGGGATTCGCAAGGCGATGGAAATCGTGCTGACCAACCCGCGACTGACCGCGGCGGAGGCGCACGCGCTCGGCATCGTCACCGAGGTCGTGCCCGACGCCCAGCTCGGCAAACGGGCCCTCGACCTGGCATGCACGCTGGCCGCCGGCGCCCCGAAGGCGATCGCGGCGACGAAACGCCTGATGTGGGACGGTGTCGGGCGATCCGTCGAAGACGCACTGCCCGACGAAGCGCGTACCGTCGCCGAGCTGTCCGGTACCGCCGACGCGCGGGAGGGGCTCGCCGCGGTGATCGAGCGCCGCGAACCGACCTTCACCGGCCGATGAACGGCCGGTTCGCAGGGCAGCGGGCGGTGGTCACCGGGGCCGCGAGCGGCATCGGGGCGGCGATCGCAAGACGGCTCGCGGAGGAAGGGGCCTGCGTGCTTGTCGCCGATATCGATGCGGATGGAGCGGCCACGACGGCCGCGGAGATCGGCGGGACCGCGGTCACCCTGGATGTCACCGACCCCCGGGCCGTGCACGAGGCGCTGGGCGGCGAGCCGTTCGACGTCCTGGTCAACAACGCCGGACTGGATGACTTCGGCTGGTTCACCGAGATAGCGCCCGAGCGTTGGAGTCGTGTGCTGGCGGTCAATGTCGAGGGCGTGCTCGCCTGCACCCAGGCCGTGCTTCCCGGCATGCAAACCCGCGGGTACGGCCGCATCGTCACGGTGACCTCGGAGGCCGGCCGGATCGGCGCCAAGGCCAACGCCGTGTACGCCACCAGCAAGGCCGCCCTGACCGGGTTCACCAAGTCGATCGCGCGGGAGAACGCGAGGTTCGCGATCACCGCCAACTGTGTCGCGCCCGGTCCCACGGAAACACCCATGGTGCAAGCGATCCGAGACAAGGGTGAGCGTGGCGACGCGGTGCTCGCAGCCATGATCGCCGGCACCCAGCTCGGCCGGCTCGGCTCGCCCGAGGAGATCGCGGCCGCTGTTGCCTTCCTCGCCTCCCCGGAGGCTTCCTACATCACCGCGGAGACGCTCGGTGTCTCCGGCGGCATGGGCCTCGGTGCGTAAGCGCGCCGCGCGAATTGTCACTGCCACTGCCAGCAAGGAGTTTTCGTCATGACGCAGACCCCAAGCACGATGGTCTTCGCCGAACCCCGCGCGTTCGGCTCGGTCGAGGAGGAGCGCCTGGACCGCAAGCAACGGCTCGCTGTCGCGTTGCGGGTGTTCGCCCGGTTCGGCTTCGACATGGGGGTGGCCGGCCACATCACCGCCCGCGATCCCGAATACCCGGACCGGTTCTGGGTCAACCCGTTCGGGCTGCACTTCGGCGCGATGCGGGCGTCCGACCTGATCCTGGTCGACCACGACGGCCGGGTCGTGGAAGGCGACGGGATCCTCAACACCGCCGCGTTCCGGATCCACTCGGAGGTGCATGCCGCCCGGCCCGACGTAGTCGCGGCCGCGCATGCGCACAGCGTCTACGGATCTGCCTGGTCGGCGATGAACCGTCCACTGCAGCCGCTCACCAACGAAGGCTGCATGTTCTTCGAGGACCACGTGATCCACAACGACCACACCGGCGTGACGCTCGAGGACCTCAAGGCCAAGGCGATCGCGCAGGATCTTGGCCCGCATCGCGCGGCGGTGCTGCGCAACCACGGCGTGGTGACCGTCGGGCAGAGCGTCGACGAGGCCGCGTGGTGGTTCATCGCGTTCGAGCACAGCGCACGGGTGCAGTTCCTCGCCGAATCCGCGGGGGCGCCGCAGCCGGCCGAACCGGAGGACGCGCGGACCGTGCGCGACACCATGGGCACACCCCGGGCGGCCTGGTTCAGCTTCCAGCCGCTGTACCAGGAGATCGTCCGCAACCAGCCCGACGTCCTCGACTGAGCGCACCCGCAATCAGGCCCAAAGGAGTGCCGATGCCCGACCAACCCGCCAGTCCGCCCCCGCACAGCCCGCTCCCTGCCACCGTGACCCCGCAGATGCGGCGCGTCGCGTGGGCCAGCTTGGTCGGCACCACCATCGAGTGGTACGACTTCCTGGTCTTCGCCGCCGTCGCGGGGCTGGTTTTCGACAAGCTGTTCTTTCCCAGCCTGGCACCAGGTTCGGCGCTGCTCGCGTCGTTCGCCACGGTCGGGATCAGCTTCCTGGCCCGGCCGCTGGGCGGCATAGTTGCCGGGCATCTCGGTGATCTCTACGGGCGCCGGGCCATGCTCGTCGCGACGCTGGTTCTGATGGGTGGTTCGACGACGGCCATCGGCCTGCTTCCCGGCTACGGCGCAATTGGGGTCGCCGCCCCCGTGCTGCTGGTCGTATTGCGCTTCCTGCAAGGGATTTCCGCGGGCGGGGAATGGGGCGGCGCCGCCTTGCTGGCTGTCGAGCACGCGCCGTCGGGGCGCCGCGGCCTGTTCGGCTCGTTCCCTCAGCTCGGTGGGCCGTTCGGCCTGGTGCTCGCCAACCTGGTGCTGCTGGCCGTATCGACGGCTACGACACCGGCGCAGTTCGTCGTCTGGGGCTGGCGCATCCCGTTCCTGCTCAGCGTCGTGTTGATCGGGGTGGGGCTCGTGATCCGTGCCCGGGTGGGGGAGACCCCGGTGTTCGCCGAGCTGCGCCGGACCAAGGCGCGTCGCAGTGCGCCGCTTGCGGTGTTGTTGCGCAGCCACCTCCGCGCGGTCGTCGTCGCGACGGCGCTGTTCGTCGGGGTCAATCTCTGCGGCTACATTCTGATCGCGTTCATCAGCTCGTACGGGACGCGCACGCTGCACGTGAGTCGTTCGGCCATGTTGCTGGTCGGTGTGGCGGGAGCGCTGTCCTGGGGATTGTGGACAGTGATCGGAGCCCGGTGGTCCGACCGGCTCGGGCGGCGCCGTACCTATCTGCTCGGCACGGTCGCGCTTGCGGTGTGGTCGTTCCCGATGTTCCTTCTTCTCGATACCGGTTCGCTGCCGTGGATGCTGCTCGCGGTGTTCGGGCTCGCGTTCGGGCTCGGCCTCACCTATGGCCCGCAGGCCGCCGCATACGCCGAACTTTTCCCTGCGGCCGTGCGGTACAGCGGGGCGTCGCTGGCCTACGCCCTCGGTGCTGTGATCGGTGGCGGCTTCGCCCCGCTGGCGGCGGCTTGGCTTCTCGCCAGGACCGGCAGCTCGCTCTCGGTCTCGGCCTACATGGTCGTCGGTTGCGTGATCACCTTCGCCGGTGTGCTCGCGTGGACGGAGCGGCCGATGCGCGAAAGGGAGGAATCAGTGTCCACAGTAGACAAAGCTGGTGCGGAGGTGGCCGGGTGAACGACGCGGTGATCGTGGCGGCGGTACGCACGCCGGTGGGCAAGGGCAAGACCGGTGGCGCACTGGCCGCGGTCCATCCCGCAGACTTGCTCGCGGGTGTGCTGCGGACCGTCGTTGAGCGGGCGGGCATCGACCCCGCGCTCGTTGACGACGTCATCGTCGGCTGTGTGCAGCAGGTCGGCGACCAGTCGGGCAACATCGCCCGCACCGCGGCGCTCGCGGCCGGCCTGCCGGAGTCGGTGCCGGCCACGACGATCAACCGGCAGTGCGGGTCGAGTCAGCAGGCCGCCGCGTTCGCCGCACAGGGTGTGCTGGCCGGAGCGTACGACGTCGTCATCGCCGCCGGCGTCGAATCGATGAGCACGATCCCGCTCGGCAGCGCCCGGCCGACGAGCATGGGCGAACGGCACCCGATTCGTTATCCCGAGGGCCTGGTGCATCAGGGGATCTCCGCCGAACTCGTTGCCACGCGGTGGAAACTCGACCGTGCGGAGCTCGACGAGTTCAGCGCCGAGTCGCACCGGCGCGCTGCCGCGGCATGGCAGGCGGGTGACTTCGCGGCCGAGGTGGTCCGGGTGCCCGAGGCACCCGGCCTCGTCGTCGACGAAACGGTTCGCCCGGATACGACGGCCGATGCGCTCGCCCGGCTGAGACCGTCGTTCCGGACCGGCGAGATGGCCGTCCGGTTTCCCGATATCGAATGGAAGGTCACCCCGGGTAACTCGTCGCCGTACACCGATGGCGCCTCCGCGGTGCTGATCATGAGCGAGCGCATGGCCCGATCCCTCAGGGTGCGGGCCCGGGCCCGGTTCCACGCCTTCTCGGTCGTCGGGGACGACCCGCTGCTGATGCTCACCGGACCCATCCCGGCCACCCGCAAGGTGCTTGAGCGGGCCGGGATGAGCATCGGCGAACTCGACGCCTACGAACTCAACGAGGCGTTCGCGTGCGTTCCGCTCGCCTGGCTGCGCGAAGTGGGCGCGGACCCGGCACGCCTGAACATTCGCGGTGGCGCGATCGCGCTCGGCCACGCGCTCGGCTCGTCCGGGACGAGGCTGCTCGTGACCCTGCTCAACGTCCTGGAGTCCACTGGCGGCCGCTTTGGCTTGCAGACCATGTGCGAGGCGGGTGGCATGGCCAACGCGACGATCATCGAGAGGCTGTGACGATCGGGCGTGCTTCAGCCCGCCGCATCGGCGCCGAGTGCGCCCAGTACCGAAGCCGAGAGGGTGCGCGCGATGCGTTTCGTCGGCCATCGCAGGGTTTCCGACAGATCGACGATCACCCGTTCGTCGAAGATCGTGATCCAGATGAGCACCGCGTACTCGGTTTCCTGTGGCGGTATCGTGCCGTCTTCGACGATCTCCTCGATCGCCGGTTCGAGGATGCCGAACAGGGTCGAAGTCGGCGGGTCCGAGTCGTGGACCCGCGCCAGGAAGCCCTCGGCGCTGCGGATGTGCGTCGCCGCGCGCCCCCACAGCGCGGCGCACGCCGCCCAGCGCTCGCAGATGGCTTCGAACCTGCGGCGCCCGCGCGCGCGGGCGGACACGTTGCCGAGTTCGTCGACCAGTTCGTCGATCAGGCGGTAATAGAACTCGCGGTGGACTTCCTGGACGTCCGCGAAATGCCGGTAGACCGTGGCCGACGAGATGCCGGCTGCCCGCGCCAGATCCGGCAGCGTGAACGCGGTACCGCGCTCGGCGAGCAGCAGTGCCGCGGTGTCCAGCAGCCGGTCGCGCGTCTCGGCGCTGTCCCTGCGAATCCCCACCGAACGACGTGCCATGAATCCTCCTCGGGCTCATTGTGGCACGGCCACGACAAGGAGTGAGCATGAGTGCGGAGCTGGTCCGGTACCGGACCGAGGACGACATCGCGGTGCTGACCATCAACCGGCCGGAGGCGAGCAACGCGCTGAACGCCGCGACCAGGGAACAGTTGCTCGCCGCGCTCGCCGCCATGGATGCGGATGCGGCTGTGCGGGTCGGAGTGCTGACCGGCGCAGGGGAGCGGGCGTTCTGTGCCGGTGGCGACCTGCGCGAACTGGGCGAGGATCCCGAGCCGATGCGCCGGTTCGTTGACCGGCTGCGAGTACGGAAGCCGTTGATCGCCGCGGTCAACGGGGTGGCTTACGGCGCGGGTTTCCTGCTGTTGCAGGTGTGTGATCTCTGCGTGAGCTCGACAGGCGCGCGGTTCGCGGTGCCGGAAGTGAAGCTCGGCCGGTCTTTGTCCTGGGCGGCGGGGTTGCCGTGGTTGCTCCCGCCGCGTGCGGTGATGGAGCTGCTGCTCACTGGTGACCCCATCGGTGCAGAACGCGCCTACGAACTCGGTCTGGTCAACGCGGTGGTGCCGCCGGGCGATCTGCTCGGCGAAGCGTGCGCGCTGGCGCGCCGGGTCGCGGCCGGTGCGCCGTTGACCGCCCTGGCGGCGAAACAGATGGTCCGGCTGTCCTCGGCCGTCGAACTGCGACAGATGGCCGCAGAACTGGCGGCGTTGTGGCAACCGGTGCTCGACAGTGCGGACGCCCAGGAAGGCATCGAGGCGTTCCAGGCGCGGCGGCCAGCTCGCTGGTCCGGTCGATGAGGTTCGTTAAAACGATGAAAAGTTCTCTCTTCGTAGTTGACTGGATCTCGTCATCCTCCTAGCGTTCTCCTAACCAAATGGAGAAGATGTTCTCAACTCTCGCCTCTGGAGGCACTGGTGACAATCAGCCGAACGATGCGATTACCCGCCGCTCTCGCGGCGACACTGCTTGTCGGCGCTTGCGGCACCGCTCCGTCTGGCACGAGTTCTTCCCTGGCAGGCAAGGACACCTACCAGATCGGCGTGTTGCAGGTGGCCGAGGCGACGGTGCTGGGCGACACCGTGGCGGCCTTCGAGCGCAAGCTCACCGCTCTGCTGGCGCCGAAGAAGGTCACCTTCGATTTCAAGAACGCCCAGGGCGATCAGAGCCTGATCAGCGGTATCGCTCGTGACTTCGCCGGGTCGGATGACGATGCCTTCGCGGTCATCGGGACCCCGGCGGTGATCGCGCTCGCTCAGCAGGTTCGTGACCGGCCGATCTTCGCGATCGCGATGGGTGATCCGGTGGGCAGCGGCGTCGCCAAGTCGCTCACGGCACCGGGAGGCAACGTAACCGGCAGTATCGACTACATCGACCCGGCCCTGTTGCTCGACCAGATCCTGAAGGTCGGCCCCGCGCCCACGCGCATCGGCACCGTCTACGACCCGTCGAACAAGAACATGCAGGTGTGGGTAGAAGCGCTCCGCAAGGCGGCGGCGTCGCACCCCGGACTGTCCCTTGTGGAGTCGTCGATCTCCGAGGCCGGCGACGTGCCAACGGGTGCGCGCGGTCTCGTCGGCAGGGCGGACGCGATCCTGATCGGACCGGACGCGACAGTCTTCGCGGGGCTCGCTGCGGTGGGCTCGACGGCGGCAGCGGCGAAGTTGCCGGTCTACGTGTGCGGTGGTGACGCCAGTGTCCCGGGCATCCTCGCCAGCATCGGGCCGAACTATCCGGTGGTCGGGGAGCTGGCGGCCGAGCCGGCGGCGAAGGTGCTGGCCGGTGCGAAGCCCGGCGAGATCGCTTTCGGACAGCCGAGCGGTGTCGAATTCGAGTTCAACAGGACCACAATGGACAGTCTCCGCGTGACCGTCCCCCAGGACATCCTGGCCAAGGCGGCCGTCAAATGATCGGCGACATCATACTCGACACCCTGGTCACGGGGCTGCCCATGGTGCCGGTCTTTCTCGGGATCTACACGGTGTTCCGGGTGCGCGCCGACTTCGACCTGACTGTCGAGGGCAGTTTCGCGCTCGGCGGCGCCGTCACGGCGATAGCCGCGGCGTCCGGGCTGCCGCCGCTGGCCGCACTGCCGCTGGGTGCTCTCGCCGGCGGCGCGGCCGGACTCCTGACCGCGGGTCTGCACCAGTGGTTACGAGTACCGGTGCTGCTGGCCGGCCTGGTGATGAGCATCGGACTGTTCAGCGTCACGCTGCACGTGCTCGGCGCGCCCACCCTGAGCCTGCTGACCGCCGGCACCCTCACGACCGCCGTGACCGGGTTCGGCGGCTCTGCCGATCTGGCGATCTCGGCGGTGCTGGGCCTGATCGTGCTGGTGGTACTGGCCGGCTATGCCCTGCTCATGCGGACCGAGATCGGTCTCGCGCTGCGGGCCAGCGGCGTCAACGCCGGTATGGCCCGCAGTCAGGGTGTCAACGATCGCGCGGTTCTCGCGCTCGCCTTGTTCCTGTCCAACGCGCTGGCCGGTCTCGGCGCCGGGCTGCTGGTGCAGACACAGGGCTACGCGGACGTGAACATGGGCGTCGGGGTCTTCGTCTCCGGCGTGGGCGCGGTCCTGCTGGGTGAGCTGCTGCTCCGGCCGTCCGGTTCGAAAGTCTTCCGGATCGTCGCCTGTGTGCTTGCCGGAACCTTGCTCTACCGGCTGATTCTCGTGGGCGCGCTCCGAATCGGGCTGCCCGCGGGCGATTTGCGTGGTGTCACCGCACTCACCCTGGTCATCGCGGTCGCGGCCGAACGCTACCTCGGCGGGGTGTTCCGGAAGGTCCGGGTGGCGAATTTCATACCCGCGGCGAGGAGGGCTTACTGATGCTCGAACTCGATGAAGTCAACCTGATCTACAACCGCGGCCGGGTGGACGAGGTGGTCGCACTGCGCGGCCTCTGTCTCACCGTTCACACCGGACAGTTCGCGACCGTCATCGGCAGCAACGGCGCGGGCAAGAGCAGCGTCGTGCGAACGATCTCCGGCGCCGCGCGCCCGACGAGCGGACGGGTCCGCATCGGCGGTCGGGACGTCACCGGGTGGCCGGACTACCGCCGCGCGGGGGTGGTCGCCCGGGTCTTCGACGACCCGCGTGCCGGTAGCGCGCCGGAACTGAGCATTGAGGACAACCTCGCCCTCGCGATGAGCCGAGGGCGTCGCCGCACCCTGCGGTTCGCCTTGTCGGCGAAACGCCGTACCCGGATGCGGGAACGACTGGCGCTGCTCGGGCTCGGCCTGGAGAACCGTCTCACCGACCGCGTCGGACTGCTGTCGGCCGGGCAGCGGCAGAGCCTGACCATGGTGATGGCCGGGTTGAGCGCGCCCGAGGTCCTGCTGCTCGACGAGCACCTCGCGGCGCTGGATCCGGCGACCGCCGCCAAGGTGCTCGCACTCACCGAACAACTGGTCCGGGAAATGGGCTGCACCACCTTGATGATCACCCACAACATGGAACACGCGCTGGCAATGGGCGAGCGGCTGCTGGTGTTCAGCCGCGGCACGGTCATCGCCGACCTCGACGCGGCGACGAAGGACGCGACGAGCCCCACCGGCCTCGTCGACCTGATCAGCGCTTCCGGGGACGCGGTCAGCGACCGGCTCTTGCTCGGCGACCAGACGGAGGTCAACCTATGACATCGGGTGACATCGCGCCCCCCGCCACCTTCTACGGCAGCGGGGAGCGGTTCGCCACTCTGGACGAGATCACCGACGCCGCTCGCGAGACCCTGCCGGCCGACGTGTGGGACTTTTTGGCCGGTGGCGCCGGCGACGAGTCCACTATGCGTGCGAACCGGAAGGCGTTCGAGCGGTGGACGTTCCTGCCGCGGGCGATGAGCGGCGCGGAAGTGCCCTCGACGTGGACATCGTTTCTCGGTGTGGACCTGAGCATGCCGGTGCTCACCGCGCCATTTGGCGCGGACGCGCTCTTCCATCCCGAGGGTCAGCGTGCGGTCGCGAGGGCGAACGACGCCGAGGGCGTCGCGAGCATCGTGCCGGAAGCGGGCAGTCACTCGCTGGAGGATGTGCGCGCGGCCGCACCGGCCGCAGCGATGATCGCGCAGCTGCACCCGATGGGTCCGGAAACGAACTTCCGGGCGATGATCGCCCGGGCAGCGGATTGCGGGTACCGGGCGCTGTGCGTGACGGTCGACTGCCCCACGGGTGGTTGGCGGGAACGTAACCTGCGCAACCGGTTCGCGCCCGACCCGGCCATCATCACGGGCAATTACCGGGCTGCCGGCTCGCCCGAACCGCAGGAGGTGTTCGGGCAACTGTTCGACCGGACCGAACCGGTGTGGAGCTGGGACCGGCTGGCCGAGGCGACCGCCGATTCCCCGTTGCCCTGGTTCGCCAAGGGAATCCTCACCGGAGCCGACGCCGAATCAGCGGTCGCCGCCGGCGCCGCCGGCATCCTCGTGTCGAACCACGGCGGTCGCCAGCTCGACGGTGCGCCGGCCGCGTTGGACCAGCTGCCGGAAGTCGTGCAGGCGGTGGCGGGGCGCGCGCAAGTCGCACTGGACAGCGGAATCCGCCGCGGCGCGGACGTGGCGAAGGCGCTGGCACTAGGGGCCGATGTCGTGATCGTCGGCAGGCTCGCCGCCTACGGTCTCGCGGCCGCGGGCGAAGCCGGCGTCCGCCGGGTGCACCAGCTGATCCGGGCGGAGCTCGTCACCGTGCTCACGCTGCTCGGCCGGGGCGGGGTGCGGGACCTTGACGCGGGCGCGGTCCGGCGGTCGCGATCGTGATCCGTCGGGTTCCCGGGCAGAGCCCCGCGTTCGCGGGCGCGGTCGCCGCGGCCGGTCTCGTGTTCACTTCCGGTTTGGTCAGTCCGGCCGTTCTGGCGGGCGAACCGCGTGCTCTGGGCGAGCAGGCGGCCGACGTCTTTGAGCTTCTGCGGCACACGCTGGCCGAGCATGGCTGTGTTCTCGGCGATGTCGTTGCCCTGACGGCGTTCCTGGCTTGCGAGGCGGAACCGTCCACATGGGACTCCGCCTTCACCGTGGCATTCCCTGCCGATCCCCCGGCTCGCACCACGGTGACGTGTGGATTCGTCGTCCCGGGTGTTTCGCTGGAGATCTCGGCCATCGCCGCCGTGACGCGGAGAGGTGTGGAGTTTCCATGACCGAACGGATCGTCGAGGTTCTGCGCTCGCTCGTCGCCTTCGATACCACCTCCCGAAACTCCAACCTCGCGCTCATCGACTGGGCCGGGGACCGCCTCGCCGCGGCCGGCGCACGGCTGCGCCACACCTATGACGACACCGGTCGCAAGGCCAACCTGCTGGCCTGCTTCGGCCCTGAGACCGGCGGCGGTGTGGTGCTGTCGTCGCACACCGACGTCGTGCCCGTCGACGGTCAGGACTGGACGACCGATCCCTTCACCCTCACCGAGCGCGGTGACCTGCTCGTCGGCCGGGGTGTCGTGGACATGAAGGGCTTCCTGGCGGCCTGCCTGGTGGCGGCCGACGGTTGGGCGGACGGGTCCCTGCGGCGGCCGGTGCACGTGGCACTCACTTACGACGAGGAGATCGGCTGTCTAGGGGTGCCCAGCCTCGTGGACGATCTGGTCGCATCGGTCCCGCGGCCGGACTGCGTGATCGTGGGCGAGCCGACGGGGATGCGGATAGCCGACCGCCACCGCGGCTACCTGGGTTTCCGCAGCAGGTTCGCCGGCCGGGCCGCGCACTCGGGCGATCCGGAGAAGGGCGTGAGCGCGATCGAGGCTGCGGCCCGGTTCGTGCTGGCGCTGGGCGACCTTCCGGCCGGGCTCGACATCCCCGGGACGACCGTCTGTGTCGGTCGCGTCGAGGGCGGCACCGGGGTCAACGTCGTACCGGAGAGCTGCGATGTGTCGTGGGAGATCCGTCCCGCCGCAGCGGCCGATGTCGAGCACGTTCGCCGCACGGCCGCGGCGCTCGTCTCCCGGGCGGTGCCCAGCGGCCATCCACCGCGGACCGAGGAGACCCTCGCCATGCCACCGCTCCCGCCGCGGCTCGGCAACGCGGCGATCGATCTCGCCGGTGCCTTCGGCGGCGCACTTCCTCTCGCCGAGATCCCGTTCGGCACCGAGGCCGGCTTCTTCGATGCCGCCGGTCTGCCCACCGTGGTCTGCGGTCCGGGATCGATCGAACAGGCACATCGTCCCGATGAAGCGATTCCGCGCTCCGAGCTGGCGAATGCGCAGGCATTTTTCCGCCGACTGACCGAATGGGCCGAAACGGCACCCACTGCGACGGGGGCACGATCGTGACTGAACGGACCATCGCCGCCACCAGCACCTCGCCGCACCGGGCGATCGCCGCCGCGGCTATCGGCAACCTGTTGGAGGCCTACGACTTCGCCGTCTACGGATACTTCGCCGTGACGCTGTCGCGGTTGTTCTTTCCCACCGGCGACGCCACCACCTCACTGCTGCTGACGGTGGCCACGTTCGGCGTCGGGTTCGTGATGAGGCCGCTCGGCGCGATCGTGCTCGGCACCCTCGCGGATCGACGGGGTAGGAAGGCAGCGCTGTCGGTGACAATCGTGTCGATGGCGGTGGGAACCGCCGTCCTCGGCGTCGCACCGACCTACGCCCAGATCGGCGCCTGGGCACCCGCGCTGGTCGTGGCGGCCCGGCTGGTCCAGGGCTTCTCGGCGGGCGGTGAGGTCGGCACCGCGACGGTCTTCCTGACCGAGCACGCGCCGGAGGGGCGGCGCGGGTTCATCGCCAGCTGGCAGCAGGCCGGGCAGGCCGCCGCCCTCCTGCTCGGATCCCTGATGGGTGTCGTGCTGACCGCGGTGTTGTCCGCCCAGGCCCTGCAGAGCTGGGGATGGCGAATCCCGTTCCTGCTTGGGCTGCTCATCGGTCCGGTGGGCTTCTACCTGCGCTCACGAACGCACGAAAGCGCCGAGTTCACCGAGGCGCGGACGCAGATGGAGGTGAGCGGCCGGCGTTCGGTTCTGGCCGATACGCTGCGCCGGCATCCGCGCGCGGTAGCTACCGGCTTCGCGATCACCATCACGTGGACCGTGGCCACCTACTTCTTCCTGGTGTACCTGCCCACCTACGCCCAGCGGGCGCTGCACCTGAGCGCGACGTCGGCGCTCGTCGCCACCAGCGCCGGCCCGCTCGTGGTCGTGGTGCTCGCGCCGATGTTCGGCGCGCTCTCGGATCGGATCGGGCGCCGCCGGCTGCTGTTGGGGGGCGCCACGGTGATCGTGCTGCTGACCTATCCGGCAATGGCGCTGCTCAAGGTCTTCCCGGGCGCCTGGTCCGTGCTGGTCTTCCAGATCGTGTTCGCAATCCCGATCGCGGCGTTCACTGGCCCGGCGCCGGCGGCGATGGCCGAAGTGTGTCCGCCGCAGGTCCGGTCAACCACGGTGTCCGTCGGCTACAACCTCGCCGTGGCACTGTTCGGCGGATTCGCCCCGTTCATCGTCACGTGGCTCGTCGCCGCGACCGGAAATGCCCTTTCCCCGGCCTGGTACGTCGTGGCGACCTGCGCCGTGAGCACCGTCCTCATCGCGGTCCTCTACTCAGGACGCGCCTACGCACAGATAACCGAACCGACCGCGGAGACAGCGTGACCACTACCCGACAGAATCCACTCGCCGATCACAGCCACGCTCCGCTCCAGGGCCGCCGTGCTCTGGTGACTGGCTCCGTCCGCGGGCTGGGCCTGGAGATCGCCCACGGCCTCGGCAGCGCCGGTGCCGAGGTCATCATCAACGGCCGCGTCGCCACCTCGGTGAACGCCGCCGTGGCGGAGTTGCGTGATCGAGGCCTCGCCGTCACCGGCTCCGCGTTCGATGTCACCAACCGGGACGCCGGCGGCACTCTGGCCGCACTCGGACCGATCGATGTCCTGGTCAACAACGTCGGCCATCGCGACAGACGCGGGCTGGACGCCCTCGACGCCGAAGCGCTGACGGCGATGCTGGACGCACACCTCGTCGCCGCCTACTCGCTCAGCCGAACCGTCGCCCGCGACCTCATCGCGCGCGGCGAACCCGGCCGTATCATCAACATTTCGTCGGTAGTCGGCCAACTCGGCCGTGCGGGCGACGTCGCCTACGCCACGGCCAAGGCAGGACTCGACGGACTCACCAGGGCCTTGGCAGCCGACCTCGGACCCCACGGAATCACCGTCAACTCGGTCGCGCCCGGTACCTTCGCCACCGACGTCAACGCCGAGCTGACCGAGGATCCCGAGTGGAACGCGTGGCTTCGCACCCGTACCGCGCTCGGTCGCTGGGGACGACCGCACGAGATCGCCGGCCTGGTGGTGTTTCTCGCCGGCGAAGGAGCTTCCTACCTCACCGGTCAGACCATCAACGTCGACGGCGGCATGACCACCCGTTTCTGAGTACGGGCCGTGCCACATGCGGGTCTGGGAGCGACTTGTCCGAAGAGCTCTGGGCGTCGCCCCGTCTCGGGCTGGTCGTTCCGTGCGGCTCAGCCCGGGAGCCTGGTCGTGCGTGATGTCCCCACGGTCGGCCGCCAGGGGCCTGGCTCGCAGCCGAGCGAACCCGCGATGATCACGAACCAGGAGCCGGGTTCGAGGTGGTCGCGGACGGCCTGCAGCAGCGGCAACAGGCCGCCCCCTTGAGGTCACCGCCGCGCCGAGTGCGTCCGGGTCGATGGCGTCCGCCGAGCCGCGGACCGGCAATCCGGCGGCGATACACGGCAAGCCGGACCGTGCCGGGTATCGCGGCGATCGCGCTCTTGTCCGCCACGCAGGCCGGGCACCGCCGAGGCCAGCGAGGGCGTCGGCGGTCCGGCCGACCGCGAGCACTCGGTGGCGAGGCGGTGAGCCGGGTCGTGATGGCCCGGCCTATCGAGCCGCTCGCGCCGAAGACGACGCAGGTCATCGCGGGCTCTTGAGCCGCAGCATGACCGCACGCGGTTCCGTGAAGAATTCGCGAGAGTATTGGCCGCCTTCACGGCCGACGCCGCTGATCCCCTCGCCGCCGAACGGCAACCGCAGGTCGCGCTCGAAGAACGTGTTGATCCAGACGGTTCCGGCGCGCCATCGGGCGGCCATGCGGTGAGCCCGGTCGAGGTTCTGCGTGAACAGCATCCCGGCGAGCCCGTACGGCGAGTCGTTGGCGATGGCCAGTGCCTCGTCCTCGGTGTCGAACCCGATGACCGTCACGACCGGGCCGAAGATCTCTTCCCGCGCGACGCGAGTGTGGTTGCCCAGCCCGGTCAGCACCGTGGGCGGGAAGTAGAACCCGGCCGCGTGCGCGGGGTCGGTGAGGCGGCTTCCGCCCAGGGCGACGTCGGCACCTTCGAGCCGGGCGAGTTCGACATAGCTGTGGACCTTCTCAAGGTGGCGTTGCTCGATCAGCGGCCCCAGGAACGTGGCCGGATCCTTCGGGTCGCCGATCGTGAGTTCGCCGGCTTCGGCGATGAAGCGGGCCAGGAATTCGTCGCGGACCGAGTTCTGCACCAGCAGCCGGGAACCCGCCAGGCAGACCTGGCCATTGCCGGCGAAGATCGCCCGGATGGACTGCGGCACCGCGACGTCGAGATCAGCGTCGGAGAATACGATGTTCGCGGACTTCCCGCCCAACTCGGCAGACACCGGGGTGTGATTCGCCGCGGCCGCGCGCAGGATGTGAATCCCGGTCGCACTCGAACCGGTGAAGGTGATGCGGTCGACGCGCGGATCCGACGTCAGCGGCCCGGCGACCTCGTCGCCGCCGAAGCCGTGTACGACGTTGAGGACGCCTTCGGGAAGACCGGCTTCCAAGGCCAATTCAGCGAACCGCTGCGCGGTCAGCGGCGTCTGTGGCGCGGGCTTCAGCACGACGGTGTTTCCGAACGCCAGTGCAGGCGCGGTTTTCCAGGTCGCGAGCATCAGCGGTGCGTTCCACGGGCTGATCGCGGACACGACCCCAGCGGGCGGGTACAGCGTGTACGAGAGCAGGTTTCCGTCCGGATAGGACTCGTTCGCCGCCATCGCCGCATAGTCGGCGAAGAACCGGAGGTTCAGTGCGACCCGCGGGATCTCCGCGTGCGCCGCCTGCGTGATGGTCTTGCCGCTGTCTCGGGTTTCGAGCAGTGCGAGTTCGTCACGGTGGGCGTCAACGGCGTCGGCGACCGCGTGCATGATCCGTGCGCGTTCCTTGGGCGGCATCGTGGACCACGGACCTTCGGTGAACGCCTTGCGGGCGGCCGAGATCGCGTCGAGACCGTCTTCGGCGGTACCCCGGGCGACGGTCGCGAGCAGCGAGCCGTCGTGCGGGTCGCGGGACTCGAACTCCCTCCCGTCGGACGCATCGGTCCATTCCTTGCCGATCAGGTGCCGGACCTTCATCGCGCTGCTCCCGCCAGCTCGTGGGCGACGTCGATGATCATGTCTTCCTGGCCGCCGATCACGCCGCGGCGGCCCAGCTCCAGCAGGATGTCCCGCGCAGGCACTCCGAACTTGGCCGCGGCGCGCTTGGTCGGGTGGAAGAACGTCGAATACACCCCGGCGTAGCCGAGGACCAGCGCGGTTTCGTCGACGATCTGGGGTTCGGTCATCAGCGGCGCGACGATCTGCTCAGCCGTGTCGATCAGCGGGAACAGCTCGACGCCGGTGTCCCAGCCCGCGCGTTCGAAGGCGGCAGCCAGCACCTCGGTCTGAGCGTTCCCGGCGCTCGCGCCGAGCCCGCGCAGCGACCCGTCGATGAAGGTGGCGCCGTTCTCGGCCGCGACAAGCGCATTGGCGATCCCGACGCCGAGATTGTTGTGGGCGTGGAACCCGATGTCCGCGGAGACCGCCGACCGCAGCGCGGCGACGCGCTCCGCGGCCCCCTTCGGCAGCAGCGCACCGGCTGAGTCGACGACATAGATGACGTCAGCGCCGTAGGAAGCGAGCTTGCGGGCCTGTTCGGCCAGTGTTTCGGGTTCGAGTTTGTGGCTCATCATCAGGAACGTCATAACCGTGAGCCCGGCGGTCTTCGCCCACTTCACCGGCTGCTCGGCACAGTCGGCCTCGGTGCAGTGGACCGCCACGCGCACGGTCCGAATTCCGGCGTCGACCGCACCGAGCAGGTCGGCGAGCGTCGCGATGCCCGGCACGTACAGCACGGCGATCTCCGCGTTCGACACGGCTTCGACAGCGGCCCGCACGTAGTCCGGGTCGGTCTCGGCAGCGAACCCGTACTGGATCGAAGAAGCGCCGACGCCGATGCCGTGGGCGACCTCGATCGTCGAGACGCCGGCGCGGTCGAGGCCACGGGCGATGTCGGCGACGTTGCGGGCAGTGAACCGGTGCGACACGCTCGACATGCCGTCGCGCAAGGTGGTGTCGACCAGGGTGATGCGATTGCTCATAGCGCGGCTCCCGTCGCGAGGTGCTGGGTGGCGAGGACGTCGGCCACGCGGACCGCGGCGGCGGTGATGATGTCGAGGTTGCCGGCGAAAGTGGGCAGGAAGTCTCCGGCCCCGACGACTTCGAGCATCACCGTCACGAGGTCGCCGTCGACATCGACCAGGCGCAGCGAGTAACCGGGGACATACTGCTGGACCCGCTCGACCATCGTCACGACAGCGCTCTCGATGACGGCGGCGTCCGGGCGGCGCACGCGGGCGTAGACCGTGTCGCGCATGTTCATCGGCGGTTCGGCCGGGTTGATGACCGAGATCGCCTTCGCGTGATCGGCTCCGGCGACCTCGGCAAGCGCGCGGCCGGTTTTCTCGCTGAACTCCGACAGGTTCTGCCGGGTGCCCGGGCCCGCGCTGAGCGACGCGATGGCGGCGACGATCTCGCCGTAGGACACGTCAGCGACCGCGTTGATCGCGGACAGGATCGGGATGGTCGCCTGGCCGGCGCAGCTGACCATGTTCAGGTTCGGCGCGCCGAGGTGCTCGTCGAGATTGACCGAGGGCACGACATACGGGCCGACCGACGCCGGGGTCAGGTCGATCGCGGTGATGCCCGCTTCCGCGTAGCGGGGCGCCGCCGCGGCGTGCACGCTCGCCGACGTCGCCTCGAACACCAGGCCGGGCAGTTCCGGCTGTGCTAACAGCCAGTCGACCCCGCCCGAGGATGCTTCGAGTCCTTTGCTGCGCGCTCGGCGCAGACCTTCGCTGTCGGGGTCGATCCCGACCATGGCCACCGGTTCCACGTGCTCCGAGCGGAGCAGTTTGTACATCAGGTCCGTGCCGATGTTCCCGGACCCGACGATCGCGGCTGTGACTCGACTCATGCGCTCGCCGTTCTGCCTCGACGCTGTGGGGACATCAGGGACGCTAGGCAGCCGGCCAGGCTGACCGCCCCGTTGTCCGGGGCTGCCGGACAACGGGGCGGCACCTCGTGCCCGGCGTCCGGGATGCCCGGACAGCGCTGGCTCAGGCCTGTCGCCGTATCGAAGGTGATGGCCACCACAACCGAGGCACGAGCCTTCCCCGCTGCGCCGATTTCGACGCACACCCCCCAGGAGTCGCGATGACCGATGTCAGCCCGCCGCACGAGATCGCCCATCTGGCCAGGGTCGAACTCCTCAGCCCCAAACCGCAGGAGACGGTGGACTTCTTCACCAGGTTCCTCGGCATGTACGTGACCAGGAAGGAGGGCCAGTCGGTCTACCTGCGCGGCTACGAAGATCCTTACCCGTGGAGCCTGAAGGTCACCGAGTCGCCGACCGCGGGGATGGGCCACGCGGCGCTGCGGACCAGCTCGGCCGAAGCGCTGCAACGCCGGGCAGACTCGCTGAAATCGGCCGACGTCGAGGGAACGTGGAGCGACGACGAATTCGGCTTCGGCAAGACGTTCTCCTACCAGAGCCCGGACGGGCACAATCTGGCGCTGCTCTGGGAAGCGGAGAAGTACCGGGCCCCGGCCGAGCTGCGGAGCAAGATCCTCACCCGCGCCTCGCGCAAGCCGCTGCAGGGCATCCCAGTCAAGCGCATCGACCACCTCAACCTGATGTCCTCCGACGTTACGGCTGTCAAGCAGTCGTTCGAACGGCACCTCGGATTTCGCACCACCGAGCGAGTCGTGGACGGCACTGTCGAGATCGGGGCGTGGATGAGCTCCAACGTCCTCGGCCACGAGGTGGCGTGCATGCGCGACATGACCGGCGCCCGCGGCAAACTGCACCACGTCGCGTTCTACTACGGCAACGGCCAGCACAATGCCGACGCCGCGGAGATGTTCCGCGAGTACGACGTCCGCATCGAGGCCGGCCCGGACCGGCACGGCATCACCCAGGGCCAGTTTCTTTACGTTTTCGAGCCCGGCGGCAACCGGATTGAGCTGTTCGGCGAACCCGGATACCTGCACCTCGAACCGGACGCCGAGACCAAGACCTGGCTGATGTCCGACATCGACACCGGCCTGGCCATCGGCGGGGCCAACCTCCCGGTCGAGACCTACTTCACCTACGGGACGCCGAGCCCGCTGGCGCTCGACCAGCACATCGAGAAGTTCTCCGCGCCGCCGGCCCCCGCCGCCGAGCGCGAACCGTCCCCTGCCGGCGCAGTTTCCTGACCACCGATCTGGAGCCTTCACCATGACCGCCACCGAATTCCGCGGCCCGCAAGCACAATCCGCGAACGACGTCCGCCCGATGACCGGCGACGAGTATCTCGAATCGCTGCGCGACGGGCGCGAGATCTACTTCCGCGGCGAACGCGTCGACGACGTGACCACCCACCCGGCGTTCCGCAATTCCGCCCGCTCGATCGCGCAGCTCTATGACGCCCTGCACGACCCCGCGATGCAGGGCACGCTGACCGTGCCCACCGACACGGGCAACGGCGGGTTCACCCATCCGTTCTTCAAGAGCGCCACCAGCGCCGAGGACCTGATCGTCGCCCGCGACGCGATAGCGGGCTGGCAGCGGCTCGTCTATGGCTGGATGGGCCGCTCGCCCGACTACAAGGCCGCTTTTCTCGGCACGCTGGGCGCGAACGCCGATTTCTACGGCGAGTACAAGGAAAACGCGCTGCGCTGGTACAAAGCGACCCAGGAGCGGGTCCTCTATCTCAACCACGCGATCGTGCATCCGCCGATCGACCGGCACAAGCCGGCCGATGAGGTCGGCGACGTCTGCGTGCACGTCGTCGAGGAGACCGGCGCCGGGCTCGTCGTCTCCGGGGCGAAGGTCGTGGCGACCGGGTCCGCGTTGACCAACGCGAACTTCGTGGCGCACTACGGCGTTCCCATGCGGAAGAAGGAATACGGCGTCGTGTTCACGGTGCCGATGGATTCGCCGGGCCTGAAACTGTTCTGCCGCACCTCGTACGAGTTCAACGCCGCGGCGACCGGTTCCCCGTTCGACTACCCGCTGTCCTCGCGCTTCGACGAGAACGACGCCATCATGGTGCTCGACCGGGTGCTGGTGCCGTGGGAGAACGTGTTCGCCTACGACGTGGAGAAGGCGAACGACTTCGTCCCCGCGTCCGGCTTCATCCCGCGCTTCACGTTCCACGGCTGCGCGCGGTTGGCGGTCAAGCTCGACTTCATCGCCGGCTGCGTGCTGAAGGCCGTCGAGGTCACCGGGTCGTCGGCGTTCCGAGGCGTGCAGATGCAGGTCGGGGAAATCCTGAACTGGCGCGACCTGTTCTGGGGGCTGTCGGACGCCATGGCCAAATCGCCGCAGGACTGGGTGAACGGCACGGTCCAGCCGAACCTGAACTACGGCCTCGCCTACCGGACCTTCATGGGCATCGCCTACCCGCGGATCAAGGAGATCATCCAGCAGACCCTGGGAAGCGGCCTGATCTACCTCAACTCGCACGCCGACGACTGGGGCAACCCGGAAGTGCGGCCTTATCTGGACCAGTACGTGCGCGGCTCGAACGGCGTCGAGGCGATCGACCGGGTCAAGCTGCTGAAGCTGTTGTGGGACGCGGTGGGCACCGAGTTCGGCGGCAGGCACGAACTCTACGAACGCAACTACGCGGGCAACAACGAGGCCGTCCGGTTCGAGACCCTCTTCGCCTACCAGGCGTCTGGCCAGGACCTGGCGCTCAAGGGCTTCGCCGAGCAGTGCATGTCCGAATACGGCGTCGACGGCTGGACACGGCCGGATCTGTTCGACAACAACGACATCGCCGTCGTGCGCCGGGCGACCGGCGCACGGTGACGATCGTGTCCACCGTGGAGTCTCTGGAGCCCGAGGCGGCGACCCCGTTGCGGATGCGCAAGGCACTCGGACGGTTCGCCAGCGGGGTCACGATCGTCACCACCGCGGAGGACCGGTGCGAGACGTCGGTCCACGGCATGACCGCCAACGCGTTCACGTCCGTGTCGCTGGACCCGCCGCTGGTGCTCGTGTCGATCGCCAACCGCGCCAAGATGAACCGCCGGATCGGGGAGACCCGACGCTACGGCGTCTCCGTTCTCGCCGATGGTCAGGAGCCGCTGTCGTTGCACTTCGCTGGTGTCCCGCAACGGGATCCGGACCTCGTCCGGTTCGTGTGGCGGGGCGAGGTGCCATTGCTGGAGGGGGCGCTGGTTCACCTGGCGTGCTCGCTGGACGCATCGTATCCGGCGGGGGACCACACGTTGCACGTCGGTCGGGTGGAGCGGCTCTGGTACGACGACGGCCAGCCGCTCGTCTTCTACACTGGCAGTTTCCGGGCGCTGGAGATCATCGGCCGCGACGATCCCTGGGGGTTCTGACCATCGAAACGCGCGAATGCCGGTCCGCTGTGCGCGGGCCGGCATTTCGTGCTACTCGATACGCGGTGTGAGGTTCGTTGAAGCAGATTTTCTAAATGTTCCCGGTGTCTGGCCTACTTGGCTGCGGAACGTCCGATGGAAATGCGAATAGTCGCGGAACCCGCACCGCCGGGCGATGTCCTCGGCGGTCATTTTCGTCGTCCGGAGCAGCTGCCGCGCTCGCTCGACGCGCTGTATCTGCAGCCAGGCACTCGGGGTCGTCCCGGCCTCATGGAACAGGGACTGCAGGTGCCGCCGGGACATGCCGAGGTCGCGGCACAGGTCTTCGATCGGCTGGTCGGGATCGTGCATCGTCGCGCGCAGCGCGGCCTTGGCGCGCCGCAGGTCGGCATGGCGGACGAGCTCGGTCGTCCCGGTCGCCGCCGCACCGGCGGTCACCGCCTCCGTGAGCAGATCCAACGTGGAACCGGCCAGGACCGGAGACGACCTGGTCAGGCTGGCGGCATCGAGCTTGGGCACCTGCTGCACGAAGCAGGTGAACAGGCCGCCGATCCCATTGTCCCCGACCGTGCGGGCCGTCGAGGCGGCCAGCACCGACTCCGGCAGCCGGGCGAGCAACTGTGCACGCGGGATCCGGACGACTACCTGCTCGAAGTCGTCCGGGAGCCGGAACTCGAACGGCCGGTCCGAATCGAGGATCGTGCCCGTTCCGCTGTGCAGCCGGCAGCTCCGCTCGCCCTGGGCCACCTCGCCGTAGCCGCGGGTGACCAGGCAGAACAGGAAGTCCGTGTTGTCGTCGGAAGAAATCATCGCAGGGGTGCGGACGACCGAATGCGGCGAGGAGCGCATCCAGCTGAAGCCCAGGTCGCCAATGCGGCGGAGGTGGATGTTGCCGTCGAACATCTCGTACGGTCGCTCGACCTGCAGGCCCAGCTCGCAGTAGGTTGTGCTGATCGCGTCGTTCCACGCCGCCCAGCCCTCGTGCAGGCCCAGGCCGTTCGTGGACACCAGCGCGCCGGATTCGCCACTGGTGCGCCCAGCGACAGGTTTCCGTGCGCGTGCAGTCATGTCGGCGATTCTAACCGATCCGTAACATCGTCGTCAGGATGAATGGCGACGCGATTACAGCGTGGCCGCCGCGAGCATCGGCGCTCACAGGAGGCCTGATGGCAAACCTGCAGACGATCGGGAAAATCGGCCCGATCCTCGATCTTTTCACTGCGGACTGTCCGGAATGGGGGGTCCGCGAAGTCGCGGCCACAGTCGGTATTCCGCGGTCCACCGCGCATTCGATTCTGGCCAGCCTGGTCGGGACCGGATTGCTGATGTGCCGGATCCGCGGCCGCTACCGGATCGGATGGCGGGTGGTCGAGCTGTCGGAGGCGCTGCGCGGCACGGTCGATGTGCGGTCGTGCGCGGCGCCGCATCTGGAGCGGCTGGTCGAGGTCTGCGGCGAAACGTCCCACCTGGCCGTCATGGAGCGGGGCCGGGTGCTGTACGTGGACAAGCTCCTCGGGACCCACAACATTTCGGTGCAGGGTGCGAAAGTCGGCTCCCGTCTGGAAGGGCACGGCACGGCCGTGGGAAAGGTATTGCTGGCTCAGCTCGAAGACGCGGAGCTGGGTCGGATGCTCGAGTCCACGCCGCTGCGCCGGCTGACGCCTGAGACGATCACTGATCCGACGGTTCTCCGCTCGGCGTTGCGGCAGGTCGGCACCGTCGGCTATGCCGTCGATCTCGGCGAGACGATTCCCGACGTGCACTGTGTCGCTGCACCGGTACGCGATGAGCTCGGTTCGGTGGTTGCCGCCATCAGCGTGAGCGTCCCGGCCGCGCGCTTCCGCGTGCACCGGGCGGAACTGACTCGCGCCGTCGTCGACGCTGCGCGCGCGACCTCGCGCGAACTCGTCGATAGTTCCTTGCCTGGCAACCACGACGAAGTCGTGAACCTGGCCAGGAGAGTGTCGTGAACGCCGGCCTCGAAACCGAGCTCGCCAATCGGCTGTTGATGGCCTACGCCAGCGGCCGCCCCGTCGAGCCGCTCAGCGCCGAGCTCCAAGGCGGTTCCCTGGAACTGGCGTACCGCATCCAGCAGCGGCAGGTCGCGGCATGGGAGGCGGACGGAGACGTCGTGCGGGGGCACAAGGTCGGTCTGGCCTCGCGGGCCATCCAGCGCCAGATGGGCGTTTCCCAGCCCGATTTCGGGCACCTGACCGCGAGCATGTTCCACGCCGAGCACGAGCCGATCGCGGCCGGACGTTTCCTGCAGCCGCGCATCGAACCCGAGATCGCCTTCGTCCTCGGCGCCGAACTCGCCGGCCCGGGCGTGACGATCGCCGACGCCGCGCGCGCGGTGGACTTCGTCCTGCCCGCACTGGAAATCGTTGATTCCCGCATCGACGGCTGGCGCATCGGCATCTTCGACACGATCGCGGACAACGCCTCGTCGGGCGGTGTCGTACTGGGCAGTCGCCCGATCCCGCTCGACGCGGTCGATCTCCGCTTGGCCGGCTGCACCTTGCACATCAACGGCGAACTCGTCGCGACGGGTGCCGGCGGAGCAGTCCTCGGCTCGCCTGTGTCGGCACTGGTCTGGCTCGCCAACACAGTCGGTCGGCTCGGGGTGCCGCTGCGCCCTGGTCACGTCGTCCTGCCCGGCTCCATGACCCGCGCTTTCCCGATCGCGCCGGGCGACGCTGTGGTTGCCCGGATCTCGGGCGTCGGGGACGTGACCGCCTTGCTGGCACGGGAGGAACAGCCGTGAGCGCAGAGTGGAATGTCGCTTCGATCGCCGCCGAGCTGCTCGACGCGGCCGACAACGCGCGGTCTCGCACCTCGATCAGCGAGAGCTGGCCCGTGTTCGACGTGCCCACCGCCTACGCAGCGCAGGATGTCGCACTGCACCGGCGGCTGGCCCGCGGCGAGCGGCTCGTCGGCGTGAAACTGGGGGTCACCTCCCGCGCGAAGCAGAAACAGGTCGGCGTCGACAACCCGTCCACTGCGTGGCTGACCGACCGGATGGTCCTCCCTGCCGGGGCGCCGGTTCCGCGGGGCCGGCTGGTCCAGCCGCGCGCGGAACCGGAGATCGCGTTCGTGCTGGGCGCTCGTCTCGCCGGGCCTGGGGTCACCGCCGCGTCGGCGTTGGCCGCGGTCGCGGGCGTCTTCGGCGCGATCGAGATCATCGACAGCCGGTTCTCCGGTTACCGGTTCTCGATGGCCGACGTCATCGCCGACAACACCTCATCCGGTTTCTACGTGACCGGCCCCAGAATCCGCCGGCCGGACGAGCTCGACCTGGCACTGGAAGCATGCCTCTTCGAGATCGACGGCGAGATCGCCGACTCAGCGACCGGCGCGGCGGTCTACGGCAACCCGGCCGAAGCGCTGGCGTTTGCCGCCAACACTCTCGCTGAACGCGGCCACGCGTTGGAACCCGGCTGGATCGTGCTCACCGGAGGCATGACCGACGCGGTCGCGATCCGTGCGGGCGCAAGGATCGCGGCCCACTTCACTCACCTGGGAACCATCACGCTCGACGGAGGCGCCGATGCCGATCATTGAAGTGACCCTTGCCGAAGGCCGCACCCCGGCCCAGTTGCGGGAGCTCATCCACCAGCTCACGGAGTCCGCCAGTCGTGCGCTCGACACGCCAATCGCGGCAGTCCGCGTCGTGCTGCGTGAGACGTCCCTGACGCACTTCGCCGCTGGCGATGTCACGCTTGAGGAGCGTCGCCTGCAATCTTCGGCACCTCCCGCAGGCCAATAGCTGGTAAGTCTCGGTAACCCCGCCGACGTGTCGTCGCCGGTGAGCATGGTGATTTGGGCAGGCTGTACTGCCCTGAGGTCCTGGTGCCGCCGTGGTGCAGTTGCCGTGCCGGACCGGCGAGGATGTCGTTGAGTTCGATGATGCGGTCGGCGGCGGTTTTGACCTCGGTGGCGGTGACGGTGTCCATTTTCCGGTCGCCCCAGAGTTGTTCGGTTTTGCGCGAGTAGGTGCCGTAGGAGCGGGCGGTGGACGTGCTGCCGATCCCGTGGGTGCAGCCGCGCGACATCAGCGCCGCGGTGGCCTGGCTGGCGTCCGACGAATCCTGCTACGTCAGGGAATCGCGGTCCCGATCGACGCGGGCGCGATCGTGAAGAGGTGAGGCAGCGGGCCGGCCCCAGACTGTCGCAACGCTCGGTCTCGGCAGCCCGCACCGTTCGTCTGTGTCCGCTGTTACGGGAAGTACGGGTTGTCGTAGTCGTAGTCGCGGCAAGAGTCGATGAACTTGTCGGTGCAGACGCGCAGAGTCGGGCCCCAAATTCCGGCTGAGTCTGAGCCGCCGATCCCGTTCCACGTGATCGTCTTGTGACAGCCCTCGGAGTTACGCCTGGTGGCACCGTTCCATTCGTTGCTCCATCCCTTATCGATTACGAAGTAGAAGTAGACATCGTGGGCGTCGCATTTGGCGTCTTTCAAAGTAACGTTGGCGGAGAAGCTGCCCCGGCCTGTCCAGGTCAGTTTTCCGCTGAACGACGCACCTCCGTCGGGCGACGACCCGGAGATGGTCCGCGAGGTTGCCGCGGCCGCTGTGCCGGTACCGGCGAACAGGAAGGTGCTGACCACGGCGATAGAAGTCGCGCCGACAGCAGCAGGACGCACTAGATTCATGATGCACCCCTCCCAAGGTGTCGAGAACGGCGGTCCCCTTACCGCCAACTGCCGAAGCTACCGGGGCTATCCTCGGCATGGCCGCGAACAGATCGGCATCACCCGATCTGCCTAACGGGCTTGTGCGGCAACCCTCAAATGCTTGGCCTTGAGCAGGAGGATCTCCGCCCGATCTGGTCCTAGTCAGATTGAATTTGACGTCGCAACGATCCGTGCAGGTAACGTTCAAGCACCGGGCGCGCTATGACCAGAGCCGCAGTGTTGACGGCCTCCGGCGAGCTGCTCTCGCGAATGATCGAATAGGCGATCCGACTCTGTCCGGGCCGGTTCTCTTTGCGGGTCAATTTGGCACTTTCCGCAGAATCCTGCGATCTGTTCGTGGTCAACCGAGCCGGACGCAGGCCGAGGGGACAGGTCGCCCTGTTGCCGGACCGGCGGTGTGGACATACGCAGACCAGACGGCCTTGATCATCCGGTGATCGCTGTTCGGCTCGCTCGGGCTTAACTGGAGAACCTGGCGCTGTCGCCGGGTGACAGGTTGTTCGGTTCGGGGTCAAACTCGGGGCCGCACTGAGAAGTATTGACGGACTTCTGCGTCGACGAGGTCCTGAACGTGCGGGAGTAGTTGGTTCTCACCGCGTCGGTCTCCGCCTGGAACTCCAGGCCGAGCGCCGCGTTGACCTCGAATTCAGGTACTTCGCTTGCCCTGGCTTTGCTGCGGCTTGGCAGAGCGGTAGCCGATGGGAATGATTTCCAGTATTCGTCAAACAGGGTCCAGGCGCGGAACCGGACGACGAGGCTGAAGACTCGCACATGACGTTTCGACCAAACCCTGGGCAGACCCGGGTACTGCAATACCCCACTTGGTGCATTTTCTCAGACGCACCTCGGCCGCAGTTCGCTGGGCGGGGGACCGCCCTGCTCGCGGAGAGCACGAGAGTTCTCGCGCCAGTTCCCGCGCTCGTGGAATCGTCCTTGCTCGCGCGGGGAGCATTGCTTCTGCGAGAAGCCTGCCGGATTCATCAGGGACCCCGCTTGGCCGGGGACCAATGACGCGGTTTGCGCCGACCCGATCCTGCGCGCCGGCGGGCGAGCGCATCGCCGGTCACGACGGGAGACAGGCCAGCGACTTCGCGACGACTCTGCTCAGTTACCTGAGATGCTTCGGCGAGGTCGCGGCCGCGAGTGCGGAACTGCACATCCACCAGAACACGCTGCGGCAACGGCTGCGCCGCGCGCAGAACCCGTTAGGACTCGTCCTCGCCGGCCCGGCAACGGCTCCTGCTCGAATTGGAGCTCGCTGAGGCGGCCGGGCGGTCGTGATCGTCGCCGCGCCGGGCGGACAGCTCCCGGAGTATTTCCGGCAGTCGCGCCTGTGCTCCGGCGCGGAGGTCACGGTAGATGCTTTCGCCGTGCGCGTCGATCCCGACCGTCAGCGGGCCGAGCCGCTCGACCTCGACCTGGACTAGGCGGTAGTGCTCGACCATCTCGGTCCAGTGGACACCGGTGACGCGCCGGATCGCGTCCGAGAGCAATGTGCAGCCTCCGCCGAGGAAGGAGAGATAGACGCAGCCGGTGTCCCGCATCGCCCGCACCGACTGCTCGCCGAGTCCGCCCTTGCCGCCGGTGAAGCGGATCCCGAGGCCGCGGATGAGGTCGGGCATTTCCGGATCGAAGCGGGTGCTCGTCGTGGGGTTGAGGTAGCGGAGGTGGTACTCGCCGTCGATGTCTTCGCCAAGGCTGCCGACGTGGAACAGCGGCCGCCCTCGCAGATCCAGGGGCGGCGCGATGCCCTGGCGCATCTCGGCGAGCAGCCGCCGGTAGGTCGGCAGGCCGGCGGAGATGACGATCTCGCCGGTGAGGTGGACCAGATCGCCCGCCCGCAGCCCGCGCACGACGTCCTCGCCGGCCGGCAGCGTGATCTCCCGTGTCTCGACCATCGATCTCACTCCAGTTCGGTGACGGTGCCGTCGTTGTCGATCCGCACTCGCGTGCGCCGATCGATCCAGCAGTTGAAGCACACCGCGACGGGGGTGAAACCGTGGCCGGCCGCGTAGTCGATGTGTACTGCCATCGCGGTGGTGCCGCCGCCGGTGCCCATCGGCCCGAAGCCGGTCTTGTTCACCGCTTCGAGCAGGCGTTCCTCCATGTCGGCGACGGCCGGGTCGGGGTGGCGCCGGCCCATCGGGCGTACGACGGACTCCTTGGCCAGCTTGGCGGCGTAGTCGAACGTACCGCCGATGCCGACGCCGACCACGACAGGCGGGCAGGCCTGGGATCCCGCGGTGAGCACGACCTTCAGGATGTACTCCTCGATCTCAGCGAGGGAGGGGAAGGTGAAGATCTCCAGGGCGGCCCACCGGCCGCTGCCCAGCGCCTTGGGCGAGCAAATGATTTCCACGTGGTCGGCGCCGTCGATGAGGTCGAAGGTGACCAGCGGCATGTCCTTGCCGGCGTGGCTGCGCTCGTTGGTAAGGGGATTGGTCACGTGCTTGAGCAACGGCGGGTCCGAAGTCGACACAACCTCGGCGAACCCGTCGCGGATGGCCCGTTTCACGTCGCCGTCGAAGCTGACCAGGGTTCCGATGCGCACTATGTAGGTCGGCACGCCCGAATCGCTGCAGAGGAAGTGCTGGCGTTCCTCGGCCGCCCGGGCGTTGGACACCATCAGGTCGAGGGTGTTGCGCGCCACCGGATTCGTTTCCCGCGCGCGAGCCCCGGCCAGGGCCTTCTTCGCGTCGGCGGGCACCGCTCGCAGTGAGCGCAGATACATCCGCGCGGTCACGTCCTTGAGTTGCGTGTAGGTGATCGGCACGGTCTGAACAATAACGAGGAAAGCCCGAATAAGCAAAAAACTAGGTAATTGACTTTTACCAGGTGGGCGATCTAATCTCCACGCCAGCGCTGGACGGCGAGTGCACCGCGGTTCAGGGAACTCAACGATGAGGAGGCGTCTGGTGGCGACGGAGACAACATCGGCATCCCTGACCGGGGTGTCCGACGACCAGCGGCGTGACGCGGTGTATCGGGCGATCAAGTGGCGGATCCTGCCGCTGCTCGTGGTGTCCTACGTGGTCGCCTTCGTCGACCGTTCGAACATCGGATTCGCCAAGCTCGAATTCGCCGGACAGCTCGGATTCTCCGACGCCGTGTTCGGGCTCGGCGCGTCCCTGTTCTACCTGGGCTACGTCCTGTTCGAGGTGCCCAGCAACCTGATGCTGCACAAAGTCGGCGCCCGCAAGACGTTCCTGCGGATCATGCTGCCGTGGGGACTCGTGTCCGCCGCGGCGGCGTTCATGCTGGCACCGTCGCACTTCTATGTGCTCAGGTTCCTCCTGGGCGTTTTCGAGGCGGGGTTCTTCCCTGGGGTCCTGCTCTACCTGTCGTACTGGATCCCCTCCGCGCGGCGGGCCGGTGTCATGGCGATCTTCCTCTCCGCCATGGCGATCTCGGGCATCGTCGGGGGCCCGCTCTCCGGCGGGATCATGCACGTCTCCGACGGTTTGTGGGGCTTGCACGGCTGGCAGTGGCTGTTCCTGGTGGAGGGACTGCCTGCCTGCGTGCTGGGTGTCGTGGTGTTCTGCGTGCTCAGCGACCGTCCGGAGTCAGCGCGCTGGCTGCGCCCGGAGGACCGCAGGCTCGTGGCGGGCGACCTCGAGCGCGACCGCCCCACTGGGGCCAAGGTCCCGCACTCCTACGGCGCCGCATTGCGCAGCAGGCGCTTCTGGGGACTGGCCGCGCTCGGTTTCGGCATCATGACCAGCACGAGCGGCCTGTTCCTGTGGCTGCCGACGATCTTGAAGGGCGCGGGTGATCTCAGCGTCGGGCAGGTCGGCCTGGTGAGCGCTGTCCCGTTCGTCGCGGCGGTGATCGTGCAGTACCTCAACGCCCGTCACTCCGACCGGACGCAGGAGCGGCGGCTCCACGCCGGTGTCTTCGCGCTCGCCGGTGCCGCGGGCTGGCTCCTGCTGCCGCTCGTTGCGCAGCACACGTGGCTCGCGCTCGCGGTGCTCACCCTGATCGCGGTGGGCACTATGGGTGCCATGGGCCCGTTCTGGAGCATGCCGGCCGCATTGCTGGCGGGTACCGCGGCCGCCGGCGGAATCGCCACCATCACCGCTTTCGCCGGGATCGGCAACCTGATCACGCCCGCCGTAACCGGGTGGTTGAGCAGCACGACCGGCACGCAGGTCTACAACCAGCTGCTCTACGGAGCCGTTCTCGGTCTCGGCGCGCTCCTGATGTTCGTGCTCGTTCGCCCAGCACGCCGATGACGCACCCCGACCTGCGGAGCGACGTTCCGGCGGGAAGTACTGCCACAATGGCAGACATGGCGCTCAACCCCCACGGCAACAGCGCGGGCGTGTCCCGGTACAACCAGCTGGCCACGATCTTCCGCCGCCGCATCGAGTCGGGTCACTGGGCGGTGGGAGAGCGCATTCCCACCGTCGTGGAACTTGCCGAGGAGTGGGGGGTCGCACCCGCCACGGTGCGCCAGGCGCTCGGCATGCTCGAGGAAGCCGGGCTGATCGAGCGGTTCCGCGCCAAGGGCACGTTCGTCACGCGTCGGCCACAGCAGGACCTGTGGTGCGAGGTGCCCACGGACTGGAACGGCCTCCTGCTGTCCTCGCCAGGTGTCGAGGTCGAGATCCTGTCCGGTGAAACCGGCGCCCGCCCGCCGCACGTCGAGCACACCGTCGGCGCTCTGGCGCAGACCTACCGGCACTGGCGGCGCCGCCATTCGCGGGACGGGCGCCCGTACTACCTGGGTGACGCCTACATCGAGGAGCGGTGGGCCGCGCGCATCACCGACGAGCAGTTGGCCGCCAACACGACGCTGCGCATCCTCAAAGACATGCCAGGCCTGCACCTGGCGACGGTGCACCAGACCCTCACGATCGTCACGGCCGACGTCGAGCTCAGCGGTGACCTCGACATACCGCTGAACTCGCCGATCGCCCGGGTGCTGCGGACCGCTGTCGACGCCGACGGCGTCGTCGTCTTCGTCGGCGACGGTATGTACCGCGGTGACGTCGTCCGCCTGGACATCTCCGTCACCGCTTGACCTGCTGATTTGCCATTGGCAGTGGATCTCGCCTACCGTAAAAAGACATAAAGCTGAGTTATTGACTTAGGAGCTTTCTGGTGCGACTGTTCTGGTCCCCGAAGTCACCGTTCGTCCGCAAGGTCATGGTCGTGCTGCACGAGACCGGCCAGGTGGGCGACGTGGAGACCGTGCGCACTCCGGTGCAGATGTCGGAGCCCAACCCGGAGGTGCTGCGCGCCAACCCGCTCAACAAGATCCCCACCCTGCTGCTTGACGACGGGCGCACACTGTTCGACTCCGTGGTGATCTGTGAGTTCCTCGCCCGGCGAGCTGGCGACACCACGCTCTACCCCCGGAACGAGGACGCCTACTTCCGCGCCGGCACCCTGCAGGCCCTCGGCGACGGACTGCTCGACCTGCTTCTGGTGTGGCGCAACTGGCACCGCGACCGCGGCCTCGCCCACGACGCCGCCGATCCCTACCTCGACGCGTTCGGCCTGAAGGTCACGACCACGCTCGACCACCTCGAGTCCATCGCCGGCGAGCTCGGCGAGCGGTTCGACATCGGGCGGGCCTCGATTGCGATCGCGCTGGCACACCTGGACTTCCGCTGGCAGGTCCTCGACTGGCGCGCCGGGCGGCCCAACCTCGCCGCCTGGCACGCGCAGGTGTCCGCTCGCGGGTCGATGCGGGCCACCGAGATCGTCGACGATTCCGCCGCGGTCGGCGGGGGCGCGTCGTGACGGGGCCTTTGTCCCACGTGCGGGTGCTCGACCTGAGCCGGATCATGGCCGGGCCGTGGGCCGGGCAGGTGCTGGCCGACCTCGGTGCCGACGTGATCAAGGTGGAGCGGCCCGGTACCGGGGACGACACCCGCTCCTGGGGCCCGCCGTTCCTCGGCACGGAGTCCGGCTACTTCCTTTCCGCCAACCGGGGCAAGCGCTCGGTCACCGCGGACATCGCCACCGGCGAGGGCCGCGACCTGGTCCGCAGGCTTGCCGCGACCAGCGACATCGTGCTGGAGAACTTCAAGGCAGGCACATTGGAGCGGTACGGGCTCGGCTACGACGACCTGCGCGCGGTCAAACGCGACCTCATCTACTGCTCGATCACCGGCTTCGGGCAGAGCGGTCCGCGCCGCGACCAGGCGGCCTACGACTTCATGATCCAAGCAATGGGTGGGCTGATGAGCGTCACCGGCGAGCCCGACGAGCGGCCCGGGGGAGGCCCGCAGAAGGTCGGAGTCCCGGTGGTGGACCTGTTCACCGGCATGTACGCAGCAACCGGGGTGCTCGCCGCGCTCGCTCACCGGGACCGCACCGGCGAGGGCGACCACATCGACCTCGCCATGCTGGACGTCCAGGTCGGTGTGCTGGCGAACCAGGCCATGAACCACCTGATCTCCGGCGAGGTCCCGGTCCGCCGGGGCAACCGCCACCCCAACATCCAGCCCCAGGACGTCTACCCCTGCCGGGACGGCCACCTCGTCGTCGCGGTCGGCAACGACGGGCAGTTCGCCCGGTTCTGCGAGGCACTGGGAATGCCCGAGTTGGCGCGGGACCCCGACTACGCCACGAATGAAGCCCGCGTGCGCAACGTCGAGGCCCTCACCGAACGGATCTGCGTGGTGGTGCGGGAAGGCGAGCTCGCGCACTGGCTGCACGAGCTCGAATCCCGTTCCGTGCCGTGCGGGCCCATCAACACCGTGCCGATGGCCTTGGCCGACGAGCAGGTGCGCCACCGCGGGATGGTCCGGCAGGTGCTCCACCCCGGCTTGGGCGCCGTGCCCCAAGTGGTCAGCCCGCTGCGCTTCCGCAACGCGGCGCTTGAGTTCGACACGGCCCCGCCGTTGCTCGGACAGCACGACACGGAGATCACCGCCGAACTCGCGGCCGACGCTCCCGCTTGACGAGCCGTGCCGCGCCCGAATCGAACGAACGAGAACCAGGAGAGTCCTTTCGTGCCCCGCATCCCACTGTTCGATCCGGAGGCGATGACCCCGGAGCAGGAAAGGGTCTACCGCGAGATCGTGGGCGGCCCCCGCGCACGGCTGGTCGGGCCGCTGCGCGCGGCGCTGCACCGGCCCGATCTCGCCGACCGCTGGCAGCGCTTCGGCGAGATCCTTCGCTACGGCACCAGCCTGCCCGACCGGCTCAACGAACTGGCGATCCTCGTGGTGGCACGGCGCTGGACGGCCCAGCTCGAATGGTCGATTCATGCCGACGCGGCCCTGCGGGCCGGGCTGGCACCGGAGGTCGTCGACGCGTTGCGGACCGGCGAGCCGCCGGTCTTCCACGACCAGGACTCCTACGACGTCTACGAGTTCGCCCGCGTGCTTCAGCAGACGGGTGACGTCGACGAGGAGGTCTACCGGCGAGTGTGGCAGCGCTGGAGCGAGGTCGGTGTCGTGGAGCTCTCCTCGGTGGTCGGCTACTACACGCTGGTCGCGATGACGCTGAACGTCCATCGGATCCCGGTTCCCGACGGCGGTCACCCACTGCCGCCCGCGCCGGATGGGCGTCTCGTGGAGCTGTCCGCGGCCGAACTCATCACGCGTCCCCAGATGGCGGGCTGAACCATGGCCGCGCAGACCACCGCGGCCCCACGGATGCCCGTGCGAGCGGCCCGAGACTTTCCGGCCGGCGCGTGGGATTGCCACTCCCACGTCTTCGGCCCCTTCGACCGGTTTCCCGCCGGCCCCTCCACCTACCCTCTGCCGGACGCGCCACCCAGCACCTACCTGGACATGCTCGACCGCACAGGCGCCAGCCGCGGAATGCTCGTGCAGCCCGCGCCCTACGGCAGCGACCCGGGCGTACTGGTGAACGCGCTCGCGGAAGCGGACGGGCGCGCCGTCGGCGTGGCCACCGCCACCGCGGACTGCCCGGCCGGTGAACTGCGGCGACTGCGCGAGGCTGGCGTCCGTGCGTTGCGGTTCAACGACCGGATCGCCCCCGCCACCGGAGCACGTTTTCCCGGCGCCATCGGCACCGAGGCGTTTCGGGAACTCGCGCCGACGATGCGGGAGCTGGGCATCCACGCCCAGATCTGGGCAGCCCTCGACGACTGCGTCCGGATCGTCGACGAGTTCGCCGGCTCCGGAATCCCGATCGTCTTGGACCACATGGCGCAGCCCGAAGTGAACGCCGGCGTGGACGCTCCAAGGTTCCGCGCGCTGCTCGACCGCATCTCCGACGGCACCGTATGGGTGAAGCTCACGCTGTGCCGGGTGGGCGATCCCGCGCGCGGCTACGCCGACGCCCGCCCCTTCCACGACGCGCTCGTCGAGGCGGTGCCGGAACGGCTGCTCTGGGGATCGGACTGGCCGTTCGTGCGGATGGGAGACAGCGCGCCGGACGTCGCCGATCTCGCCGACATGTTCTGCGACTGGGTCGACGACCCCGCTCTCCGGCAGCTGATCCTGGTCGACAACCCGCGGCGTCTGCTGGGCGAAGGACGGTCCACATGAGACTGTTGTTTGTTGTCGACCCGTTGGCGCGGCTCGATCCCGGGCACGATTCCTCGATCGCGCTGATGGCCGCGGCCGTTGCGCGGCATCACGAGGTGCTCGCGGCGGAGATGCGCGAGTTGTCCGTGCGGAATGGCCGGGTGTTTGCCCAGGCCAGGGTCCCTGGCCTTCAGCCGGGCGTGAACGGGAGGGTCTCGGGCGGGCCTGCCACGACCGTCGACTTGGACGAGGTCGACCTCGTGCTGGTGCGCACCGACCCCCCGGTGAACGACGACTATCTGCGCGGCACCTACCTCCTCGATGTGGCCGAGCGGCGCGGCACGGCTGTCTGCAACAGCCCCGGCGCTCTGCGCAGTACGAACGAAAAGCTCTTCGCGCTGCAGTTCCCGGATCTCGTCCCGGAAACGGTGGTCAGTGCCTCCGCCGAAGAGCTCACCGAGGCCGTGCAGCAGTGGCGGCGCGCGGTGCTCAAACCGACCGACGCGATGGGCGGACGTGGTGTGGTGCTCCTCGAGCACGGACACCCCAACCTCGCCGCCCTGATCGAGATCGGGACCGCCCGGGGCCGCCGCCATGTCGTGCTGCAGCGTTTCGTCGACGACGGTACCGGCAGCGACCGGAGGATCCTGGTGATCGACGGCGAACCGGTCGCCGCGCTGCGGCGCACCGCGAAAGCACCCGACTTCCGGTGCAACATGGCCGTCGGCGCGTCGGCCGCCCCGGTGCCTCTCAGCAGCGTCGGCCACGAGATCTGCACGGCCCTGCGGCCCGAACTCATCGCCCGGGGCATCGCCTTCGCCGGTGTCGACCTCATCGGGAACCGGCTCATCGAGGTCAACGTAACCAGTCCGACTGGCCTGCGCGAGATCGACGGCGGCGCGGGCGCGACGGTGGGCAGGGTTGCCGACGAGGTCCTGTGCCGGCTGCTCGCTCACGTGCGATCGGGCCCGGTTTCCTGACCGGGCCCGATCGCGTGTCCTCAGTGGACCAGCGGCGCGGCTTCGGTGCTCGCCACCGAAAAGCCGTTGCTGGGCCAGGACCACCGCGCCTCGCGCTTCTCGAGCGTCGCCGACGCGGCCTCCTGTGCGTCCGGGGATTGCGCGAGCCGGATCGTGTACTTCTGCTCGTGTGCATAGCCCTCGCGCACCCCCATCGCCTCCGACTCGTTAAGCGCACGCTTCGCCAGCCGCAGACCCAGCGGGCTCTTGCGCGCGATCTTCGCGGCCAGCGTCCGTGCCTGCTCCAGCTCGTCGCCATTCTTGCCGACGTACTGCACCAGGTCCAAGCGCAGCGCCTCCTCGGCGTCGAGCGGCTCGCCGGTGAAGTAGAGCATGCGCAGCCGGCCCTGTGGGATCAGCCTGCCCAGGTGGCGGGCGCCCCCACAGCGCCCGGCGTTGATCTCCGGCAGGCCGATCGACAGGTCCGCGGCCGCGAAGCGGATGTCGCAACACCCCGCGAGCACAGCTCCCGCGCCCAGGGCGTGCCCGTTCACCACCGCGATCGTCGGCACCGCGCAGTCGAGAATGGCCTCGTAGCAGGTCCTCGCCCAGCGCTGCCGCAACTCGAAGACCGACTCCGCCGGGCTGACGGCCTCCACGGTCTCCCGGATGTCGGCGCCAGCGCAGAACATCCTCGGGTTCGCCGACCGCAGGATCACCGCGTGCACGTCCGTCCTCGCGGACAGCTCCCGGAACGCGGCGGTCAGTTCCTCGTACATCCTCAACGACACGGCGTTGACGGGCGTCCGGTCGAGAACGACTTCGGCGACGGAGTCCTCGGCATGCAGCTGGATGGTCGTGAACACAGGAGCAGCTCCTCGGAGACTTTTAAGCAATGAAGCATGTTTATGACTTTTTCAGCCTAGGATGGTGGCGGTCGACGGTCAAGCTCGGTGCGACTGGGCACGGGGGAGCGCGACGGCAATGCTTGTGCAGTTCGGTACGAGGTGGGCGACCCGCTTGCCGACAGCAGAAGCCTGGTCAGATATCGGACGGTCGGCGGAGGGCCGACCTTGTGCAAGCCGTTGGCGCTGCTGTGGGCGGTCAGTCGTATCGCGAAGGGAAAGACACGGCGGACGCGGTGGCCGGAGTTCAGGCGCGAAGCGTGGCTGCTGCTGGCGGCGTTCGGCGGCGCTGACTCGCGTTCGACGCCGCAGTGCCCGTTCTGGCATCTGGGCGGCTCCGAACGGTGACGGGAGGTGCGCGGAGTCACGGAGGTGCCGACGGCGAAGGACAGAACGCAGTTGCCCGTGCTGGCAGAGTTGGTCGAGGTCGTCATCGGCGTCGACACTCACAAGGACACGTACACCGCCGCGGTCGTGTCATCCGCGACCGGTGCCGTGATTGCCCAACGAACCGTCAATGCGGACCCGGCTGGATATGCTGAGCTGCTCGCACTCGCTGCTGGGCATGCCGCGACACGGGCGTGGGCTATGGAGGGCTACGGCGGTTACGGGGCGACAAGACGGCAACCCTTACCTGGAAAACCTCCCGCTTATCTCCATGGTGCCCCCGGGGGTATCTGCCTTGTAGCGGCAGGGGCGAACTTCCCGCAAACAAGTGGCCGAAGTCCGTAGTGCGGCCCTTGCTGGCGGCGGAGTCTCGGCCTTGGCGAGGGCGAGGAAAAGGGGAGCGATATGAGCTGGGGCAAGTCCGTTCGAGAGGAGTTGCGCAAGCCCACCCGCGAGCTGCGGCAGGCGATCCCCGCGGTGTACGAGGGTTACCGGCACCTGCATGATGCCGCGCTCGGTGCCGGCGCGTTGGATGGCAAGACGAAGGAGCTGATCGCGCTTGCGATCGCGGTGAGCAAGGAGTGCGACGGCTGCATCGCGGCGCACGCCCGCGGTGCGGTCGTCCAGGGGGCCGAGCCGGCTGAGGCCGCGGAGGCGGTCGGCGTCGCGTTCCTGATGAACGGCGGGCCGGCGACCGTTTACGGTGCACGCGCCTACGCGGCTTTCCAGGAGTTCTACGCGGACCGCGGTCCGGCCAGCGATCGGGTGGGAAGATGAGTTCCGGCCGCGCCCGCATCGCGGCGCTGCTGTCCGCTGGGCTCCTGACGCCGGTTCTGGTCACCGGCTGCGGGCCGTCAGGCGGGCCTGCCAGCACTCCTTCGCCTACGTCGGCCCCGGCCGCAAGCGGGGCCTCTGATCTTGCGTCGGTCCTTGTCCGCGCTGTCACCGAAGAGCGCAAGGTCAAGGCCACCTATGACAACGTTCTCGCCTCGCTGGGCGCGGTAGCGCCGTTCACTCAGATCACCCAGGCGGAGGCGGCGCACGTGGCGGCGTTGGAACGGGTCGCACGGGTGCACGGTGTGGACGTCAGCGGGGCGAAAGCCTCGGGCGATCCGTCGCCCCGCACGCTCGTCGACGCGTGCCGGCTTGGCGTAACGGACGAAATGGCGGACGTGGCGCTCTATGACGAGCTGCTTCCCAAGGTCAGTGCCTATCCTGACGTCACGTCTGTGCTCACGAATCTTCGCGCGGCCTCCCAGAACAGCCATTTACCCGCGTTTCGACGTTGCGCCTGAGCGTCGGAAGGACGCTTCGTTGTCGCGGCGGCCTGGTCCAGGCAACTGCGGAGACGCGCTAGCTGCCGCTCGCCTGTGCGAAGGTGCGCCGGTACGCGGTAGGCGTCGTGCCCAGGGCGCGGCGAAAGTGCTGTCGTAGATTGACGGCTGTGCCGAGGCCGCAGTTGCGCGCCACCTCGTCCACTGACTGCGTCGTGGTTTCCAGCAGCTCACGCGCTTTGCCAAGCCGGGCGTTGAGCAGCCACTGGAGCGGGGTCGTGCCTGTCTCGTCGGCGAACCGGCGCATGAAGGTGCGTTGCGAGACGCCCGCGTGCTGTGCGAGTACGCGCAGCGAGAGCGGCTCGCCGAGACGGCGCAGTGCCCAGGCGCGGGTGGTCGAGAGCGACGCTTCGCCAGCTGCCGCGACCGGGGCGGGCACGTACTGCGCTTGCCCGCCGTCGCGGTGGGGGGCGGCTACCAGACCGCGTGCGATCTGGTTCGCGGGCACGGCTCCGAGGTCGCGGCGCACGATGTGCAGGCAAAGGTCTATGCCGCAGCACACTCCCGCTGAGGTGAGCACCTCCCCTTCGTCGACGTAGAGCACATCGCGATCAACTGTGACACCGGGAAAATCGCGTTCGAGCTCGTCGAGGTGGCGCCAGTGCGTGGTGGCGTGCAGGCCGTCCAGGACCCCTGCCGCGGCGAGCGCGAACGCGCCGGTGCAAATCGACACCACCCGCTTGCCCCGCGAGCGGGCCTGAGCCAGCACGTCGAGCACGGCCTCGGGCGGGCGTACCAGGGGCTCGAAACCTGGCACGATCACCGTGTCCGCGGCGCGCACCTCACGCAAGCCGCCGTCCGGTGCCAGCCCGAAACCGGCGGTGGTGGAGACCGTCCGGGTGAGGCCGCACAGCGTCATCTCGTACGGGGTTTCCGGGCGGGCGTTGAAGATCTGTGCCGGAATCGCCAGATCGAGCGGCGTGACCCCGTCCAGCGCCAGCACCGCGACTCGATGGACTGCCATGGCAAGATTCTATCGAATAGTGGCAAAGTTGCCACTCGCAAGATCACTCGCGCCCCGGCAGGCTGAAGCCATGCCCGGAACCACTTCCACGCCCTCGGCGGCCGAGTTAACCGCGCTGCCCGGCTCGCCGCTCGCCGCCGCCGTGGTGCGGCTCATCCGGCCGGTCGAGACGCCGTCGGTGTTCAACCACAGCATCCGCACCTACTTGTTCGCACGCCTGGTCGCGCCTCGGCTGGCGCTGGCCGCGGGCCGCGACTACGACGACGATCTGCTGTTCGCTGCGTGCGCCATGCACGACCTCGGCCTGGCCGCGGACGGCCCGCACGTTCAGCGATTCGAAGTCGAGGGTGCGGACCGAGCAGCGGAATTCCTCGTCTCAAAAGGAGTGTCCACATCGGATGCCGACGAAGTGTGGCAGGCGATCGCCCTGCACACCTCCTCCGGCATCGCCGAACGCCGCGGCACGTTGTGCGTGCTCGTCCGGGAAGGTCTCGCCGTGGACTTCGGAGGACTGCTGGCCACCGGTCGGGCCGACGCCGTCACCGAGGAGCAGGCCGCCGCTGTTCACGCCGGGTACCCGCGGCTCGACATGGTCAGTTCGCTCACCGACGCGATCGTCGCGCAAGCCGCGAAGAACCCGGGAAACTCGCCCCGCTACTCGATTCCCGGCGAATTCCTGCGCGAACGACAGGAGTTCGGCCGGACCCGGATGGAACACGCCTGCCGATCGTCCCGTTGGGGCAACTGATTTTCCCGCAACCGAAAGGAACCCCCGTGACCAAGTACGCCGTCGAAATCCCCGAAGGCTCCGAAGTGTTCGGCGAGGCCAGGGCGGCCTTCGAGCGATTCGGCTATTCCGCGGCCGTCCGCTCGCACGGCCAGCTGTTCATCGCGGGCACGATCGGTCGGCGCGCCGACGGAACCATCCCGGAGGACATCGAAGAACAGACCGAGATCGCCATCCGGCGCATCGAAGAAATCCTGCGGCTGGAGAACCTCGGCCTCAGCGACCTCGTCGACGTCACCAGCTACCACGTCGACCTGCACAAGCACCTGGCCGGCTTCAGCGCGGCCAAAGCGCGTCTGGTGAAACCGCCCTACCCGACCTGGTCGCTCATCGGTGTCAGCGCACTGGCGAGTCCCGGTCTGCTCGTGGAGATCCGGGCGACCGCCTGTTACCCCGCCGCGGAGTAGTCCGGCAGCCGGGCGATCCCCGGCTGCTCCTGGCGTCGGCGTGTTTCAGATCCAGGTGGCTTTCTGGTGCGGTCCGGGCCAATCGACCAGTGCGCAGAGCTTTTCCTCGACCGGCCCGCCTGGTTGGCCCGACCCGGCGGACGTCCCAGCGGTCAGTGCGATCGAAGCCAGTCGCGGTAGTGGGTGCTGGCCAGGTGCGCGCTTTCGGGTGCGAGCAGCGCATTGCCTTTGACCGCGGCGAACAAGCCGGCGGTTTCGTCGGTGACGACGTGGCGGTGGTCGCCAGTGGCTTCCAGCGTGAGGCGGCCGAGTTCGTCGAGGGGGAAGACGTCGGGACCGGCGATGTCGCGGATGCCCCGCAGCGGCGTGCCGGCGGCGACCTCGGCGACTGCGGCGGCGACCTCGGCTGAGCTGATCGGCTGGATCGGGGTGGCCGGCAGGCGCACGACCTCGCCGTCGGTGGTCCAGTCCATAGTCGGCGCGACGAACTCCATGAACTGGGTGGCGCGCACGATCGAGTACGGGATCGGCCCGGCTTCGACCAGTTTCTCCTGGAGAGTCTTGGCCCGGTAGTAGGCGAGGTCAGGAACCTGGTCCACGCCGACGATCGACAGCGTCACGATATGCCCGACGTCGGCTGCCTGCGCCGCGGCCAGCAGGGTGGTGACCGTAGTGCGGAAGAAGTCGATGGAGGCGTCGTCGAAGGTCGGCGAGTTGGTCACGTTCACGACCACGTCGGCGCCGCGCAGCGCGTCGTCCAGCCCATCGCCGGTGAGCAGGTCGAGGCCGGTCGAACGGGAGTGCCCGGTGGCGTCGTGTCCAGCCGCGGTGAGCCGCTCGATTACCTGGGAGCCGATGAGCCCGGTGCCGATGACGGAGGTTTTCATGACAGGTCCTTAAGTGTGGTTGATGGTGATGGTTCGTCAACGAACGTGACCGTTTCGGTCAGCGGCGCCCGGCCCACCCGGGCGGGATCGACCGTGCCGTCCTCGTACCCGATCGACATGCCGCAGTAGAGGATCAGTCCCTCGGGCGGGGACAGGATCTCGGCGACGGTCCGGTGATAGACCGACCAGGCCATCTGGGCGCAGCTGTGCAGACCTTCGGCGCGCAGCAGCAGCATGACGGTTTGCAGATACATGCCGACGTCGGACCATTGCGGCAGGCCCATGTCGCGGTCGAGGTAGCAGAACAGGGCGGCGGGCGCGCCGAAACACTCCCAGTTCTCGGTGGCCGCCCGGCGGCGCGCGTCCCAGTCGTCGCGCGAGATGCCCAGTGCGCCATAACGCTTCTCGCCGAAATCGGAACGACGCTCGCGATAGGGCGACGGCAAATCCGGCGGGTACATCTGGTATTCCGGATCGTCCCAGGGGTCGCCGGCGGCTGCCCGCTCGCCCGCGCGCGACTTGAGCGCAGCGAGCGGCTCGCCGGTCAGCACGTAGGTATGCCAGGGCTGGAGATTCGAGCCGGACGGCGACCACGCCGCCGTGGCCAGCACGCGCTCCAGCACCTCCCTCGGCACCTCCCGGTCGGTGAATCGGCGCACCGCTCGCCGGCTGGTGACCGCTTCGTAGACGTCCATCGGCGCGAGCCTCCCCTGCTCAGTTGGCCGTGGTGCGGTAAAACTCCGCCGCGGCAATGGTTTCCGGTACCCCGAGTTCGGTGGCGACCGCGGTGATCGCGGCCGCTCCGGCGGCGAGGTCGGCCTGGCCGTCGGTAGTGAAATACGGTGCGATGAAAGTCTTGTAGTGGGCGCGTGCCTCGTCGAGGGTGTGCCGCCCCAGGAAGGTGCGGAGGTGCCCGATCGCGGTGTCCGGATCGTCGTGGATCACCCTCAGCGCACGCCGGTGGGCGCGCACGACCGCCTGCACCGCGGGGTCGTCCGGGTCGACGTGGGTCGGGTCGACGGCCACGCCCACGGTGGGAATCCGGAAGTGGTCGCCGACCCAGGCCAGCACGTGCCAGCCGTACTCGGCGGCGATGGCCTCCGGTGCCAGGGTGCTGCCGACGTAGGCGGCGTCGATCGTGCCGTCGCGCAGCTGGCGCAGGTCCATGCCGTAGTCGCCGGGATGCCGGACGACGCAGTCGACGTCGCGGTCCGGATCCAGCCCGGCCTGGCGGAGCACGATGCGGGCGAAGCAGCCGGGCGCGGTGTGCGGAGCGTGCACCGCGAGCCGGCGGCCAGCCAGGTCGGCCAACGATGTCAGGCCGGGACGGGCGAGGAACCAGAACAGCGGGCGGTGCGTGTTGACGCTCAGCGCGACCCAGGGGATGCCGCTGGTCAGCCGGGACAGCAGCGCACGGCCCAGCCCGATGGTGGCCCCTTTGCGCAACCGCTCCTCGTCCCAGGCGACGCCGTCGCGCAGCGCGACGTGCACTCCCTCCTCGGCGTAGAAATCCTCCTGGTCGGCGATGTAGGCGACGAGTTCCTCGTGCAGGCCGCGGCCGACGTAAGCAAGATCGATGGTGCGCATGACCGTCCTTTCAGTACATCGCCAGGCCGCCGTTGACCGCGGCGGTGGTGCCGGTCATGAAGGCGTTGTCGTCGCTGGCGTAGAAGGCAACCGCCTTGGCGACGTCGGAGGGGACGGCCAGCCGGCCCAGCGGAGTCGCGGCGATCTGCCGGTTCCGCTGCTCGTCGTCGAGCGCCTTGGAGATCCTGGTTTCGGTCACCGGGCCGGGTTCGACGACGTTGACCGTGATGCCCTGCGGGCCCAGTTCCTGGGCGAGGTAGCGGGCGAACTGGGCAAGCGCGGCCTTGGCGGTGCCCAGCGCGATCATGCCGGCGCGAGGCTGGCGGCTCAGGCCGGTGCCGAGGTAGATCAGCCGCCCGCGCCGCTGTTCGGTCATCGCGGGCAGGACGGCCTTGGTGACCGTGAAAGCGGCGCGGAGCTCGTCGTCGAGTTTGCCGCCGAGCTCGTCCCAGGTCATGTCCTGGAACGATTTGATCGCGTAGGGGGTGAGCGCGTTGTGGACCAGCACCTCGACGCCGCCCCAGGCGGCCCGGACCTGTTCGGTCATGGCGTGGACCGCCGCGGTCTCGCGCACGTCGGCTTGCACGGCCATGCCCTGGCCGCCGGCCGCCTCGATGTCGGCGACTACCTGCTTGGCCGCCTGGTCGCTGCGCAGGTAGTTGACCACCACGCGCATGCCGCGTTCGGCGAGCAGGCGCGCGGTGGCCGCGCCGATTCCGCTGCTGGCCCCGGTCACGAGTGCGACCCTGCCGGCTGTCCTGGTCATGGGGTGGCCTCACTTTCGCTGCCGGGGCGGATCGCCCCGTAGAGGACGGTGTCGACGGTTATCTGCAGCAGGTCGGCGGCGGTGCAGTCGAGTTCGCGCGGCAGCTGCGAGTTGAGCAGCCGCTCCACGGCGCCGCGAGTGATCTCGCCGAGGAGTTTCGGCGGTGCGGAGAGCAGCCCGCGCCGGTGCCCGTCCCGGAACAGCGCATCGAGCCGCTGGTAGATCACCGCGTCGATGCGCTGTTCCACGTACCGGCGCAGAACCGCGTCGCCGCGTCCGGTCGCGAGCTGGGCCGCGCCGATCCGGTCGAGCTCGCTGCCTGCCGCGATCAGGAACTGCCGGACCTGCTCGCCGAACGGCTTGTCCCGGGTTTCCTCGGCGACCGCGAGCACGGTGCGCTCGATCGCGTCGAATTGCCGGTCGAGCACCGCGGTGAGCAGGCTGTGTTTGTCAGGGAAATGCCGATAGATCGTCTTCTTGGCCATCCCCAGGTCACGGGCGAGATCGTCCATGCTCACCCGCCCTGGCCCCGGGGCGAGGAACAGCTGGCCGGCCGCGTCGAGGATCAGCTCGGCCCGCCGCTGGTCTGAACCTGAGGAAACTATCTTGGTTTCCATAGTTTCCATGATCTCCAGGTGGCCGCCCGATGTCAAGGCGGTGTCTGGGAATCAGCTCCGGGACTGCGGTGCCACCCCGGGAAGAGAAAGCGCTGCTGCATCCGTCTTCCTTGCCAGCAGCGCAGCGAAGGCGGCGAACCACCCCATGCCGAGGTAGCGGCCGATCGGCAGGAACGGCGAGGCGGCCTTGAACAGCAGCGAGAACATCGACAGCACGGACAGCGCGGCGACGGCGATCCCGAGCCAGGCGAGCCACTTCGGGAGGCGGCCCGCGGAGCGTGCTCCCGTGGAGACGGCGGCGGTCAGGAGCCCGGTGGTGGCGACCTGGACAGCCGCGCCCGCAACGAAGCTCAGGTCCATGACGGCGCGGTAGACGGCGACGTTGTCGGCGATGCCCGGCATCGACAGGATCCATTGCGTGCTGGCGGAAAGCAGGAGAAACACGGCAGCCGCGGTGCCGGTGGGGCGGGCGAGGGCGGCGTGGGCGGCGCGCCCCAAGCGGTGCAGGTAGCCGGTGGCCCAGCCGGAGAACACCAGCAGCGCGAGGCCGCTGACGGCCTGGCAAAAGGCCGCGACCGGCACTCCGCCGTGGTTGATCGCCGCGAGATAGTTCGCTACGTCGGAGTTGGCCGAGTAGGGCGTCACGAGGGATGCTCCTCGGTTTTGCCCGAGCAGGCCGGGGACGACAAGAGAAGCCAGGAAAAAGACCACATAGGACACTGCGGCCAGTGCGCCGGTGCGGCTGCGGAACTCGCGGGCAGGGGACATGAGGTGCTCCTTGGAGGTCATCGGCGGACGCTTTCCCAGAACGGGCAATGGTGTTCGGCCGTGAAGTCGATCCGGCCGATGCCGGCGGCGGTGAAGGAAGGCATGGCCGCGTCCGGTCGGTAGCGCGGCCATCGCGGAGAACCGGCGGAGGCAGGATCGCCGGTTCTTGCGAACGCGGACCAGTACCCGATCAACTGGCGGGCCAAGGAAATACGCTCGGCGCTCGGCGGGGTGGCGCGCGGTCCGGCGAACGTTCCGTCGAACAGGTAAGGAAGTTCGGATCCGTGCGCGGCGCCGAGAGGAAAGTCCAGGATGCGCTGCCCGTCGTCCTGCGCGAATTCATAGGCGTAGACCGGCGCGTACCGTGCCGCGGCCCGGTCGGCGGCCGCCGCGGGGCACGCGCCGAGTTTTGCTCCCCGGTCGGTCAGCATCGTCGCCAGCGCGATCCCGGGGGTGGGGAACCGGTCAGCCGGGTATTCGGCGAGCACCCGGCCGGAGCCGGGGCCGAAAAGCGCTCGCAGCGCGACCGGATAGCTCGCCGCGGTCACCGGTTTTCCGCGAGCGTCGTTTTCCAGCGCGACGAACGGGCGCACTTCGTCGCGGTCGACGCCTTGGATCAGCGGGACGCCCGCGGCGGCGCCGGCGCGGAGTGCGTCGAGCGGTTGGCGGGGGAGCGCGGTGGTTCCGGCTACCGGGCTCCAGGGCAGGTCCTGGAGCCGGTTGTCCGCGCGGAAGGCGTCGGCGGTGTCCTGTCCGGCCAGCGTGGCGGCGGGAACGGCACGCAGGCAGGCGGCGACGTCCGCGGGCGCGGTGCAACCGAGACCCGCTGCGAAGCGGTCGCCGCGTCGCTGTGCGTCCGGCTGTGACACGAAATTGTTGCCGCACGGTCCACTCTGGACGATCGCTTTGTCGAACAACCCGCGTGCCGCTGGAGAGGCGAGCTGTGCACAGACGCTGAACGCGCCCGCCGACTGACCGGCGAGAGTGACGTTGCGGCTGTCACCGCCGAACGCGTGGATGTTCGCGCGGACCCACCGCAGCGCTGCTTGCTGGTCGGCGAGCCCGTAATTGCCCGCCCATTGCCCGCCGAACGCGGGCTCGTCGAGGAACCCCAGCGCGCCCAGCCGGTAGTTGACGGTGACGACTACGACGTCGCCTTCTACGGCCAGCCGGGCCGGGTCGTAGTCGCTTCCGGCGCCAGTGAGGAACCCGCCGCCGGGAACCCAGACCAGAACGGGGCGCCGCGAGTGCCCGGGCTCTGCCGGAGTGGTGACGTTCAGGTACAGGCAGTCTTCGTCGCCGATGACGGTCCGCCGGCCCGCCCCGTCGGTCGCGGGTTGCGGGCAGGCGTTCCCCGCAGCGGTAGCGGGGCGGATCCCGTGCCAGCGAGAAACTGGTGCCGGGGCTCGCCATCGGCGGTCGCCGGTGGGCGGTGCGGCGAACGGAATCCCCGCGAACGTCCGGTGTTCGCCGGCGACGGAGCCTCGCAGCAGGCCGTCGTCGACCCGTACCAGATCGGGCTGCGCGGCCGACGCCGAGCCGGGCACGCCCGCGAGCAGCGCACCGGTCACCGCGACAGCCAGCCCGGTGCGGCGCATCCTTCGAAAAGCGGTCATGGCGGGCATCATGCGGTGGTCCGCCTCCGGCCCGCGTCGGGTCGCGGACGTAACTCCGGCTGCTCCGCCGGGAGTACGTCCGGGGGCGTAACGGGGAATGCGCTTCCGGGCGGACGCGCCGCCGCGGCATCGCACTCACGATGGCCGGGTGACATCTGGTCGGGCAACGAGTTTGCCGGGCGGCGGGGATCTGCTGCCCGGCTTGGCCTTCGCGGCGGCCGCCGCGACGGTGGCCGGAGTGATCGCCGGGTACCACGGCGGGCCGTGGACAGGGTGCGCCACCGCCGCCGTGGCGGGGGCGGCCGCGGCGTGGTGGCGGGCGCGGCCCACGCTCGCCTTGCTGACCGGATTCGCCATGTACGCGGCGGATCTGGTGCTGGGCGCGGTGCCGACACCGGTGTTTCTGCCGCTGGCCGGCACTTTCGTCGCCGCGGTGGTGTTCGGCCGCCGGCAGGTTGCCTACGCGGTGCTCGCCGCAGGGTACGCGTTGGCCGTCGTCGTCCCGGTGCCCGGCTGGAACGCGCCGAGCACGGCTTCGGCGGCTGGGCTGGCCGCGTGGTTTCTCGTGCTCGCCGCCGCCGCGGAAGTGGTGCGGGTACGGCGGCAGGCGCGTCAGTCCCGCGAGGCCGAACTGGCCGGGGAAGCGCGCACCCGCCAGGAACAAGCATTGCGCCGCGCCGGGGACGAACGCCTGCGGATCGCGCGTGATCTGCACGACGTGCTCGCTCACCAGCTGGCCCTGATCACGGTCCAAGCCAATGCCGGGCTTGCCCTGCTGCCGCGTGATCCCCGAGCCGTCGAGCAGGCGCTGACCGCGATCAAGGACGCCGGCAACTCCGCGCTCGGAGAGGTGCGCGCGGTGCTGGACGCGCTCCGCGCTCCCGAAGCCGGGGGAGCCCCGTACCGCCCGAGCCCGCGGCTTTCCCGACCCAGCGACCTCGCTGAACTGCTCGACGGAGCGCGCACGGCGGGGCTGCGCGTGGCTGCCGACATCGGGGACCCGCTGCCGGATCTGCCCGCGCTGGTGGACCAGGCCGCGTACCGGATCGCGCAGGAGGCGGTCACGAACGCGATCCGGCACGCGGGCGCGGGGGCGACGGTGCGGCTTCGCTGCGTCGCCGTCGACGATCGGCTGGAGCTGACCGTGACCGACGACGGCGGCGGACACCCGGCGAGCCGGGCTCTTGGGGGCGGCAACGGACTGCCCGGGATGCGCGAACGCGCCGCGGCGTTCGGCGGGGCGCTCACGGCCGGCCCGGTGGCCGGCGGCTACCGGGTCGCCGCGGTCCTGCCGATCGGCGGTGCCCGGTGACCGCGTCCGGCCCGGTCCGGGTGGTCCTCGCCGACGACCAGGTGCTGGTGCGTGCCGGGATCCGGGTGCTGCTGGAGACCCGCCCGGACCTCGTGGTGGCGGGCGAAGCCGACGACGGCGAAACCGCGCTGAAGCTGGTGCGGGAACTGCGCCCCGACGTGGTCCTCATGGACATCCGCATGCCCGGTCTCGACGGGCTCGCCGCGACCCGGCGGATCGCCGCGGACCCGCGGTGCGCCGCGACCCGCGTCGTCATGCTCACCACGTTCGACCTCGACGAGTACGTGTTCGAGGCGCTGCGCCAGGGCGCGGCGGGATTCCTGGTGAAGAACAGCGAACCGGACGAGCTCGTCCGGGGCGTGCGGGCGGCCGCTGCCGGGGACGCGCTGCTCGCACCCGGGGTCGCGCGCCGGCTGATCGCCGAGTACGCCGCGCGAAGGAGACCGGTTCCAGCGGCCGCCGCGGCGATCGCCGCACTGACCGAGCGGGAACGCGAAGTCCTCGCCCTCGCCGGCACCGGACTGTCCAATGCGGACATCGCCGCCCGATTGCGCGTGAGTCCGTTGACCGCCAAGACCCATGTCTCGCGCATCATGGGCAAGCTTTCGGTCCGCGATCGGGCGGGACTGGTCGTGCTGGCGTACGAGACCGGTCTGGTCCGGCCTGGCTGGACCGCCGAGTGAGCCGTACTGCCGGGGGAGTACTGGAAGACGCTCCTTCTCGCGGACGCGCGGCGGTGCCCGGTTCCGCACCCTGGGCGGATGACCCGAAACGCAAGATCGCGCTCCTGGCTCACGTTGTCTTCTCGATGAGCCGGCTGGGCCTGGACGTCGTCGCACTTCCGTTGGCCTGGTTCGCATTGCGCCCGCGTGCGGCCGCGGCTGTTCGCTTTATGGCGGAACTGCCGTGAAGGGCTCCTTGCCGGACTCAGATTCCCTCAAGGGGCCCTTCACAGACCTGGGTCGCTGCGGTGAGTTTGAGGCTGGTCGTCCAGAGGTCCTCGGCCTTGGCCCGGTCGTAGGAGTCGGCGGACGACCGGATCTGCCGGCGTCCGGAGAAGTACTTCCCGGTGACCGCGGCCAGCTCCGGGCTGAGCACCAGCCGGGCCAGGGCTCGCCCGGAGCGGCGGGCGGTGTGGACATTGATGCCGGGTACCGCGGTGAGGGCCGGAAGCAGATAGCGCCAGGCCAGACCTTGCAAGCCGGAGTAATCGCGGCCGAGCCCGGTGCCCGGCATCAGGCCGGGATCGAACGCGGTGCCCGGTTTCGTCGCGACGAGCCGACTGTAGGGATCGTTACAGACGGACGCAACCTCCTGCTGCTGACCGGTAAGAAACGCCAGGTCACGGTGCCTGAGCCGGCAGCGGCTGCAGGTCGACGACGCCCAAGCCGCTGGAGATGTCCAGCGGCACTGAGACGTGATCGTGGGCGATCAGCCACCTGCCGTCGATCTTTCGCATGCCGTAGGTGACCCGGACCCACCCGCCGTCCGTGGCCGCGCCGCTCGGCAACGTGCCGCGCAGCCGGGCGAAGGCATGCCCGAAGGCCACCTCGCCGCCGACGGTGAACCTCAGGTCGCGGATCTCGTAGATCACGGTCTCGAAGAACCGGAACGCCCGCGCCCAGTTGCCGAGTTTCGCGGCTATTCCGGCGTGCTGCAGCGGCGGCTCGATGTCGAAGGACAAGACGTCGGCCGTGTACAGCCGACGCAGGGCTTCGAGGTCTTTGGCTCCCAGTGCTTCGACCACTTTGCCGATCTGCCCGCGAAGCTCGGCTTCGTCGCGTTCGGCGGGGGTGCGAAAGTCGTTGGCTGCGGTCATGATCAGTCTCCTCCGGAACGGGCGGGTGCGACGGCGCGCCAGCGCGGGCTGGTCCCGCGTTTTGGTCAGGGCGGCGACAGACGATTCCGGGGGAGCAGCTCCGCAGCAGGCGGTCGATGTCCTTGGCCAGCGTTGCCGCGCATCGGTTTCCGAAGAACTGCTCGAGTTCGGAATCGCTGTCGTGCATCGTGATTGCTCGGGCTACCGCGCGGCCGCATGCGTGATTTCGGCCCGCATCCGCTCATTCGGCGTCGCGATGTCCCACACCTGGACGGTGCCCTGCGCGTCGCGGTAAGCGCCGGTGCCGCCGGTGACGGCCATGTCGAGCGGATTCTCGCCGACGACCCACAGCGATTGCATGGTCAGCGATCCCCGCTCGAGCCTCGCCGTCAGCAGGCACTGCATGGTGCTGCTGGCGCCGTCGATCCGAATGATCTGGCACGAACCCCCGCCTTGCCCGACCCGGCGGCCGTCCTTGAGCAGCGAGCCCGAATACACGTGCAGGTCGCCCACGCTCGGACCGGCCGGCGGCAGGTCGGGGGCGGCGTACTGGTCGGTCTCGACCGCGAGTTCCAGGATCTCGGGATGCGCCCCCGGGTTCGCGGCGCCGGTCTCCGCGCCGTAGGCGTCGAGCCCGCCCGCGACCAGCAGCGCCCCCACCGCTGCCAGCAGGATGATCTTCCTCGGTGCTTTCCTCGCGCGCATGGCTTCAGTCCTGTCTTCAGGTGGTGGGTGACAGGAAAAAAGCTATGCCGCCAAGCGGATTCTGACTAAGACCAATATCGCTATGCCGTGATAGCCGCGGCGCTATGCGGCCCGCTGGCAGTCCAGTCCCAGTCGACGATCGTGCTGCGCAGCCCGCGGGCGGCAGGCGAAAGGTGGTTGCCCGCGCCCCAGTACAGAGTGAGCGTCCGGCGGCAGTCCGGGCTGTCCACGGCTATCCAGGCGGCGGCCGAGGTGTCCGGAATCGAGCGCTTGGCGAGGTCGGGGACAAGGCCGATGCCGAGGCCCGCCCGGATGAGTTCCGCGATGGCGCTCAGTTCGTCGCCCTCGTAGACGATCTTCGGGGCGAGGTCGCGGGCAGCGAAGAGCCGGTCGAGAAGCCGGCGATGCCAGTGCCCCTTGCCGGCGGCGATGAAAGGCTCGCCGGCGAGTTCGTCGACGGTCACCGAAGTCCGGCCGGCGAGCGGGTGATCGAGCGGGGTGACCAGCCAGACCGCCTCGTCCAGCAGCGGGACGGCTTCGAGGCCGTCGGCCGGGATCGGCTGGGAAGCGACGCAGAGGTCGACGTCCTGAGCGAGGAGGCGGCGCGCCATCTCCGCGGCGGGCAGCTGGTGGAGTTCGACGTCGACCCCGGGATGGGCTTTCTTGAAGGCCGCGAGCGGCCCGATGAAGGTGAGGAAGGTTTCCGAGGCCAGCCGCGCGGTGCCGAAACCTCCGCTGGCGGCCTCGGCGACCGCCCGCCTGCCCGCTTCGAGTTCGCCGAGCGCGCGTTCGACATGGTCCCGGAAGAGCTTTCCGGTGTCGTTCAGCCGGAGCCGGCCGGCCCGGTCGAAGAGCGGAGTGCCGAGTTCGTTCTCCAGCCGGGCGATGGTGCGGCTCAGCGACGGCTGCGCGACGCGAAGTTCGTCCGCTGCCTGGCTGAGGTGTTCAAGCCGGGCCACCACGAGGAACTGCCTGAGCATGTTCAGGTCCATGGCCCTCTTCTTCGCCTGCCGGGCATGCATAACAGTGCCGCGCTATCGAGCTGATCCAAGATAGCGCAGGAGTTATGCGCAGGCGGCGTCGGAACCGAGGCGGCGCCGCGGGGCACGGGCGATCGCGGCGACCTGGTATCCCGGTGCGCGGGTCCTCACCCATTGTTCGACGTCCGGCCCGCCGCGGGCGAAGGCGGCGGTCGCGAACACGTCGGCCCACAGCAGGCTGGGGCCGGTCACGGTGATCGAGAGCAGTTCGGTGGGGCGGGTGCCGTCGTGCGGGTCGAAGATGTGCGCGCCGCGGGCAGCGGTTCCCGACGTCGCGACGCCGCCGGTGCGCAGCTCGACGACGGCGAGGAAGCCAGCTTGGCCGCCCGGGTCTTCGATGCCGATCCGCCACGGCGGCGCGTTGTCGGCGGCGATCCGGGCGGTGATGTCGCCGCCGACGTTGAGGTGATGGTCGAAGCGGGGCAGGCGGGCGAGGCGGGTGGCGGCCCGTTCGGTGGCCCAGCCCTTGACGAGCCCGGACGGGTCGAACCCGCCGGGCAGCCACGCGTCGAAGTAGCCGTCGGTGCGTTCCCGTGCTTCTTCGCAGAGCGCGACGACTTCGGCGAGCCACGGGTGCCACTGGCGGCGGGGAAGTTCGCCGCGGCGCAGGGCGCTCACCTGGCTGTCCGGACGATAGGTGCTGAACAGCTCGTCGATCGTTCGCAGGTGTTCGAAGACCGCCGCGACGGCAAGCGGGATCGCCGGCTCGGAATCGAGGCGCGGGCCGCGGAGGTGAAGGCTGGCCTGGGTGCCCATCACCGGCTGGGTCCAAGCGCGGCGCTGTGCGGCGGTCATCGATGGGCCTGGTCCAGAGCCGACTGCAGGGACTGCTGATAGCCCTGCGAGGTGTACGTGGCGCCGCTGACGGCGTCGATCTGCGCGCTTTGGGCCTGCACCGCCTCCTGGTTGAGCTCCGGCACGGCCTCGGAGTTGATCCGGACGTCGCGTCCGCTCTCCTGCGGGTACACGACGGCTTGGGAGTCGGTGATCTTGCCGCCGGCGTAGGAGATCCGGACCTGGACCGGGCCGTACGGGGTGTCGGCGGCAGCGCCGGTGAAGGTCCCGCCGGCTTTCCCGGCCGTGCCGCCGGCTGCCGTGCCGGACGGCGGGACCGCCGCGGCGGGAGACGGCAGCGGGCCGCTGGCGGGCCGCACGGCCGCGACCGGGGTCCGGTCGGTGCTGGTGCGGTAGCTGAACAGCAGCACGATGACCGAGACGGTCGCGGCGATCGCGATGGCGATCTTGCGCATCGGGGTTCCTTCCTACCAGCCGAACAACTCGGAGTGGGCGCGGTCGGCGGGGACGCCGGCGCGGCGCGCGCTTTCGAGCACCGCGGCGGTCCACGCGTCCGGGCCGCACACGTAGACGTCGCGGCTGGCGATGTCCGGGACGAGGTGGCGGAGCGCCTGGTCGTCCGGCACCGGGGCGTACCCGGCGGGCAGCCACGACCTGCGGTTGCGGGAGCGCCGGCCGAGCAGGTAGTGGATCCGGATGCCGCGGCGCAGGGCCAGGTCTTCCAGCTCTTGCCGGAACAGCAGGTCCGCCGGGCGGCCGGCGCGATAGAACAGCACGGCTTCCCCGGGCGCGAACGGCAATTCTTCCAGCAGTGCGCGCAATGGCGTGATCCCGATGCCGGACGCGAACAAGGCGAGCTTCCGTCCTTTTCGGACGGTCGCGGTCAGCCGGCCGTACGGGCCTTCGAACAGCGCGGGCGTGCCCGGTCGCAGGCTTGCCAGGCGGCGGCTGCCCGGGCCGAGGGCCTTGGCGGTGATCCGCAGCCGATGCCCGTCGGGCGCGGCGGAGAGCGAAAACGGCTTGCCGCGCGTCCAGCCCGGCCCGCCGAAGAACCGCCAGACGAAGAACTGGCCCGCGGTCACCGGCAACCGGTCGAGTCGCCGGCCGCGCAGATACACCGAGACCACCCCGCGGCCCTCCCGGACGACCTGGTCGACGACCAGCCGGTGCCGCAGGTTGAGCCACCCCGGCAGGCCGACCCGGAACACGAGGACGGAGGCCGCGGCCACCGCGTAGGCGGTCCACCAGAAGGCGGTCGCGACGGGGGACGAAACGAAGTCGGCACCGGTCCACAGCTGGTGCGGCAGGGCGAGCCCGGCACCGAGGTAGGCGTAGAGGTGCAGCAGGTGCCAGGACTCGTAGCGCAGCCGGCGGCGCGCCGCGCGCACCGACGTTGCCGCGACCATGCCGAGCGCGGCTGTTCCGGCGGCTGCCAGGAGCATCCCCGGATAGGTCGTCACGAGCTGCCACGCCTCGCCCAGCAGGCCGGAGCGATCGGCTTGGGCGTAACCGAGGGTGATGAGCACGAGGTGGGCGGCGAGCAGGACGATCGAGCCGAACCCGGCGATCCGGTGCCGGCGGGCGAGGTCGTCCTGGCCGTAGCTGCGCTCCACCCACGGGATCCGGGCCATCAGGAGCAGTTGCAGGAGCAGCAGGTCCGCGGACAGCAGGCCGGTCAGCCGGCCGGTCGAGGTGAAGAAGTCGGTGCCGAGGTCCTGCAGCCCGCGCCCGGAAACCCAGAGCGCGACGACGAACAGCACGCTCGCCCAGGCGGTGAGCCCGGCGGCGTCGCGCCACCAGGGACGGACGGCGGGCCGCGCGACGCGGTGCGTGACGATCGTGGCGGTCATCGAGCTCCTCGGGATGATTTCCTGGTGATTCCACCCTTTCCGAAGGCGGTTAGCGGGTGATGTGACCAAGGTGAGAGTTGGGTTAGAGAAGATCGATGCGGAGGGTGAACCCGGCCACAGCGGCGGTACCGGCCCGACCGTCCGGACGACCGCTTCCATCGCCTGGCCCGCTGTCCCGAAAGTCGTGAAGGGAACATTGAGGGACTCAGAGTCCGTCAATGTTCCCTTCACGGACAGCTAGCTCTCCGATGTCCAGACAGCCAGGCGCCGGCTATGCCCGGGATGCACGGCCGCGTCCGGGCCGGCATTTCCCCCGGTGCGGCGGGGTGTCTAGCGTAGGAGCCGAAGCAGACGACGGAGAGGAGGTCGACATGAACAGCTCGCTGACCGCGCTAGGCGGCGGTTCGCCAGTGTTCGCCGCGCCGATGGCCGGCGGCGGCACGACTCCGGAGCTGGTCGCCGCGGCGGCGCAGGCAGGCGGATTCGGGTTCGTTCCGGGCGGCTATCTGACGGCCGACGCGTTCGCCGACCGGCTCGCGCGGGTGCGGGCGCTGGGGATCCCGTTCGGTGCCAACCTGTTCGCCCCCACCCCGGTCCCGGCCGACCCGGCGGCCTACCGCCGCTACCGCCAGGAAATGCAGGCCGAAGCGGACCGGTACGGCATCCGGGTCGACGACGTCGAGCCGACCGAGGACGACGACCACTGGCAGGCCAAAATCGACCTCCTGCTGGCCGAGCCGGTGCCCGCGGTCAGCTTCACGTTCGGAATCCCCTCCGCGGCGGTCATTGCGGAGCTGCGCCGAGCGGGCACGATCGTCCTGCAGACCGTCACGTCCGCCGGCGAAGCGCGGCTCGCCGAGGCGGCCGGGGTCGACGCGCTCGTGGTCCAAGCCGCCGCGGCAGGCGGGCATTCCGGCACGCTGACCCCAGACCGGCTTCCGGACGAGACGCCGTTGCCGCTGCTGCTGGCCGAGGTCCGCGCCGCGGTCGGGCTGCCGCTCGTCGGCGCCGGCGGCATCGCGACCCCGGAGGCGGTCGACGCGGCGCTCGCGGCCGGTGCGGAGGCGGTCGCGGTCGGGACTGTGCTGCTGCGTTCGCCGGAGAGCGGCGCGTCCGCACCGCATCGGGCCGCGCTGGCCGATCCGGCGCGGCGGGAGACGGTAGTGACGCGGGCGTTCACCGGACGCCCGGCACGCGGGCTGCGCAACGAGTTCACCGACGCCCACACCGCGGACGCTCCGGTGGGGTATCCGGCGGTGCACTACCTGACGAGCCCGATTCGCAAGGCGGCAGTGCGGGCGGGCGATGCGGAGCGGGTCCACCTCTGGGCTGGCACGGGCTGGCGGCACGCGACCGAGGAGCCAGCGGCCGACATCCTTGCGCGGCTTGCGGCGCATCAGTGAGTCCGGCGGGCGTGCGCCTGCGCTGAGAACCGCCGCGATCGTTTCCGCGATGATGCGGGCCGGGCAACGGGCGTGATCGCCGACTTCCACCGGATCCGCGGGCTGGCTTTGGGCGCGCCCGCTGAGCCGGGCCCGCACTGTCCGCAGTGGACAGTGCGAGCCCGGCGGGGGAGATCGCTATCCGACCGAGTTGCTGAAGATGTCGGTGTTTCCGGCCGTGGCGATCGGCTGGGACATCCCGTAGAACGGCGTGAACTCCGAACCGCGGTTGGCGAGTCCGGTGTAGTCGCCCAGGAAGTAGCCGCCCGCGTCCGGCGCCGTCGTGTAGTCGAACGAGCCGGTGGTGGTCAGCCTCGTCTGGCCGTCCGCGGCCCAGGCCGATTGCGTGCCGCAGTCAGCCGAGGCCGAGTGGCAGTGCACGACGTAGGAGTCGGTCAGCCCCGGCTTGGCGGTCGTCGCGTTCTGCAGGTCGTAATAGGTCACTGCGACCGTTCCGTCCGACGAGACGTGGACCTGCGGCACGAACGCCGCGGTGGCACCGGGCGACTGGTCGATCCGGATCGTCGGGCTCCAGGTGAGGCCGCCGTCGGTCGACTGGGCGAAGGCGACCTTCGACGTCCCGCTGGCGAACCGGCCGTCCTGCCACACCGCGTAGATCGCGCCGGTCACCGGGTTGACCGCGAACTCCGGCAGGTCGTCGGCGGAGCGGACCGCGTGCCCGGCGATCGTCACCGGCGCCACCTGCTGCACGTCGATCCCGATCGCGCCGGACCAGGTCGCGCCGCCGTCGGTGGAGCGGATGATCGCCGCGGTCGAGGTGGAATTTCCGGCGCAGTGCTGGCCGCCGTGGGTGTAGGGGCAGACGCCGCCCTTGTTGGTGATCAGGTCGAAGCCGTCGATCAGCACGCCCTTGGCCGGACCGGCGGTGGGCACGACGATCTGGTTGCCGATGGTCTGGTCGTTCTGCCCGGGGTCGAAGATGATCCGCCCGGTGCTCCAGGTCGCGCCTTTGTCGGTGGTCGCGGAGAAGTAGGACGGTCCGCGGTAGGCGATGCTGTGCAGGTAGGCGTCCGGGTTGGCATGCGACTGCGGGGAAACCAGCTGGTCCCACGTCGCGTAGGCGCGGTTGGCGTCGAACGGGTCGCCGGTCACCGATTCCTTGTCGTTCAAGACTGTCGTCGACCGGTCGAGCCGTGCGGTGACCGGCTGCTGCCAGGTGTCGCCGCCGTCGAGCGAGCGGCTGATGACGATCGAGCTGGCCCCGCCGAACGCCGGGCCGCCGGAATCGAACGAGTCGGCGATCGAGTAGACGACCTTGCCGTCCGCGGAAAAACTGATCCACGGGTCAGTCGACCGCATGAAGTAGCCGGGCGAGCCGGTGGCCGCGCCGGCGCAGCGCGAGAACGCCGGCTGCGTCGAGGCCAGCTGCCAGCTCGCGCCGCCGTCGTGCGACACGACGTTCGTGAGGCCGTTGGAACCGCCGTCGTTCCAGCGGTCCTGCTGGAACGAACCGACCAGGTGCGTCGGGTCGGTCGGATCGGCGGCGATCTGCGGCTCCACTTCGGACCCGCCGTAGTTGACGCTGCCGGCGGCGGTCTGCTGCGCGACCAGCGCCGAACACGCGTTGCCGAGTGGCTTGTCCGGTGCCTGGACGGGCGCGGAGGCCGTGAGCGTCGCGGCGGACGCGAGGCCGGATCCGGCCAGGGCGGCGAGGACGCTGGCGCTCAGCACGAGCGCTCGTCGGGAGGAACGAGATGCGGTCATCGTGACTCCTGTCCGTGGGACGGAACGCCGGACCCGCGGGGTCCCACGGCGGTCGCGGGCCGTGCTGGAAGTCGTCCGATGCACGCGCGTGTTACGGCGTTGCGCCGAACGGGTGGTGGAACACGGGAGAGCCGCCTCGGAAGCCGGGACGGCCCTCCCGTGGCCGGGGGGATCAGCTGAGCGTCAGAGCCGTGTCGTCGAGGCAGAACGACGTCTGCAAGCTCGAGTCCTCGGTGCCGGTGAAGGTCAGCGTGACCGTCTGTCCAGCGAACGCCGACACGTCGACGGTGCGCAGCTGGTAGCCGTTCGCCGCGTTCAGGTTCGAGTACGTCGCGAGCTTCGTCGAACCAGCCTTGACGGTCAGCGTGTCGTACGCCGTCGAGGTGGTCGTCTCGGCGGTGTCGACATGCAGGTAGTACGACAGCGTCGCGTGGCATCCGGACGGGATGGTCACCGACTGCGAAACCGTGTCGGTGTGCGAAGAGCCGTAGCCGTCGAGGTAGGCGAGGTAGGTGCCGCTGTGCGGCGCCTCGCCGGAGGACGAGTCAGTGACGACGCCGGACGACGCGGTCCACGGGCTGGTTCCGGTCTCGAAGCCGGGGTTGCCGAGCTTCTGGCCGGAGCAGGAGCCGCCGCCGGTCGGGGCGATCGTCCAGCTGAACGTGGTGCTGCCGGTGGCGCCGGAGGAGTCCTTGGCGGTCGCGGTCACCGAGTAGGTGCCCGCCGTGCTGGGCGTGCCGGAGACCAGGCCGGACGAGCTGATCGACAGCCCGGCGGGCAGGCCGGACGCGGTCCAGGTGTAGCCGCCGCTGCCGCCGGACGCCGACAGCTGCAGGTTCGCCGCGGTGCCGACGACGCCGCTCTGGTTGCCCGGGCTGGCCACCGTGACCCCGCCGGCCGAGGTGCCCGCGGTGAACGCCGCGGTGCCGTTCGGGGTGCCGAGGCCGGTCGGGCCGTCCCAGCCCGCGCCGGCGTTGCACTGCACCGCCGTCGAGCAGCTGCCGTTGCTGCCCGAGGTGACGTCGTTGAGGTTGCCGGTGTGCGAGTACGGGTAGGCGGCCGGCGTGTCCGACGAGCCGGGGTTGCCGGCGAGCGCGTACACCGAGGCGATGATCGGCGCGGACGCGCTGGTGCCGCCGTAAACGGCCCAGCCGCTGCCGCCGTAGGTCTGGTAGACCGCGACGCCGGTCTGCGGGTCGGCGACCGCCGAGACGTCCGCCGCGGCCCGCTTGCCGCAGCCGGTCGTCACGTTCTGGAAGGACGGCTTGACGACATAGGCCGAGCAGCCGCTGCCCGCGCCGCTCCACGCCGTTTCGCCCCAGCCGCGCGCGCTGCTGTTGCGGGTCAGCGAGGTGCCGCCGACCGCGGTGACGTACTGCGAGGAAGCCGGGTAGCTGATGCCGTAGCCGTTGTCGCCGGTGCTCGCGGTGATCGCGACGCCGGGGTGGTGGAAGTAAGTCGAGTCGGACGTCGGTTCGGTGCCGTCCTCGGCGCCGCCGTAGCTGTTCGAGACGAACTTGGCGCCCATGGACACGGCGGTGTTCACCGCGGTGCCGAGGTCCGCCATGCTCGGCTGGTTCGCCTCGACAAGCAGAATGTGGCAGTTCGGGCAGATCGCCGAAACCATGTCCACGTCGAGCGAGATTTCGCCGGCCCAGCCGGAATCGGCGGTCGGCAGCGGGCTGGCCTGCCCGTTTTCGTTCACCTTCTTGAAACAGCCGTTCGCGGTGGTGCACGAGGGCAGTCCGTAGGCGGAACGGTAGCTGGCGAGATCGGATTCGGCATTCGGGTCGTCGTTCGAGTCGACGATCGCCACGGTGGCCGAGGAACTGCCGCCGGCGGTGAGGTTGTACGCCGAGCGCAGGTCCGACGGGCCGAACCCGCTCGGCAGAGCGCCGGGCGAAATCATGGCGTGCATGGTGTCGGTCTGCCGCTCGGCGAAGCAGGTCACGAAGCCCGGCTTCACGTTTTCGTTGCAGACACGGGCGGTCGGGTGCACCGCGGCCGGCGAGGCGAGCGCGGGCAGCGCGGAGGCGGTCAGCGCCAGCGCGGCGAAGCCGGCCAGTGCGAGGAGTCTTCGAGGGGTACGGGCCACTTTTCCTCCCGGGGGATTTTCGGCGAACGGCGGTGGCGTTCGACGCCCCGTTGTCTACAGTTCGTTCGGCCCCGGCGGTGACGTGCTGGTGCCACTGGCGCAATGGTGTCGGTTCGTCCCGGTGGAGGTGCCTCCGAATGGTTCCCGAAGCAACCGGCTATTTGATGACTCTTGGCCTCAAACCGGACGAAGCGGAAATCTATCTGGACCTACTTTCGTCGGGCCCGATCCGGGTCGAAAAGCTCGCCGAGGACACCGGCCGCGAACTCGGCGAAGCGTGCCGGCTGCTCGCCGCGCTGACCGCGGTCGGCCTGGTCGGCGCGGTGGACGGCCCCGGCTCGCCGGTGTCCGCGCTCCGCCCGGAACCGGTGCTGGAAGTGCTGAGCCGCCAGCGCGAAACCGAACTCGTCCGCGCCCGGCTGGCGATGACCCGGCTGTACGAGCAGTTCCGCCGGCCGGTCCGGGAAGACACCGGCCCGATGATCGAAACGGTGAGCGGGGCCGCGGCGGCCGAACGCGTGCGGCAGCTGGAACGGGCGGCGCGGCACGAGGTGCGCGGCCTGGATTCGCCGCCGTACTACGCGGACGCGGACGCGAACGAGATCGAACTGGAGAATCTCGGCCGAGGCGTCCGCTATCGCGCGGTCTACGGCCGGCTCGCGGTGGAGCGAGCGGAGTACGTCGCGGAAAACATTCTGCCGTGCGGGAAACGCGGCGAGGAGGCGCGTGTCCTGCCCGAGGTGCCGGTGAAGCTGTTGATCGTCGACGACGATTGCGCGGCGCTGTCCGGCGCGGATCGCACGGTGCTGCTGATCAGGCCGGGCGGCCTGCTCGACGCGCTGACCGGGCTGTTCGACATGTGCTGGCAGATGGCACTTCCGCTGGGACTGTCCAGCGACGGCGAGGGTGCCCCGATCCGGCCCAGCGAACGCCGGCTGCTGGGCTTGCTGGCGGCCGGGCTGACCGACGACCAGGCCGCCCGGGTGCTCGGCGTGAGCAGGCGGACGATGTTCCGGTACCTGGAGAACCTGATGGCTCGCACCGGTGCGGCGAACCGGTTCCAGCTGGCCCTGCACGCGACGCGCAACGACTGGCTGCCCGTCGCGGCCGAGCCGGGCCAGGCGCCGGTGCGGTCAGTGCCGTCCTGAAGACGGGCCGGGCTCAGCCGCCATCTCGCGCACACTGTCGGCTGCCAGCCGGAGGCAGCCGGGGGTACCGGGGTTGAGCAACAGGTCGGTGTCGGGGTACCGGTCCATCAGCTGCAGCAGGTCCGCCGGGGTGGCCGGAAGCCAGCCGTCCGCGCGGACGCGGCGGCGGTGCGCCGGTGCGGTCGTGACGAGCAGGCACGGGATGTCGTCCGGGGACGGGGCGACGATCGGCGTTTCCGCGCGGTCGAGTGCCACCGCGAAGGGCGACTCGCGGAAGGCGGCCGCCAGCTGATCGAAGCCGGCCGCTCCGCGGGCGGTCAGGCGGAGCACCGCGTCGAGCGGGTCGGCTGGCGAGTCCTCGGCGGCCGGCGCGTAGCCGGGGTTGGGCTCGAACCGGCTGACCGAACCGTCCTCGCCGGCCAGCCAGCCGCCGACGACCGCTTCCGGCGGCGGGCTCGGGACCTCGGCGCCGTCCTCGGTTGAGGCTGGCCGCCACGCCGGGTCGACCAGCAAGATCCATTGGCGGTCAGGCATGGCCGGCACCTCCGGTGAGCTCGCTGGCCTCGCGCTCCAGCTCGGCCAGTTCGGCCGCCCGGCGGGCGGAGGCCGCGCGTTCCTGTTCCGCGTAGCGGCGGATGTCTTCGGCGGTGTGCCAGCGGTCCAGCCAGCCCAGGCCGACGACACTCAGCCGGCGCAGGACCGAAAGGGTCTCGCGGGTCTGGGCGAGCCCGTGGTCCGCCGTGCTGCGCAGGGCGGCGCGGAATACCTCTGCGGGCAGGCTTTCCGCCGACAGAGTCCGGACCGCCGCCGCCAATTCCCCGGCGTGCTGTTCGGGATCCGGGCTGGACGCGGTCCGGGCGATCTCGTCCAGCAGCACCTCGGGATCGGCGAGCAGGCCGTCCAGTGCGCCATGCCGGTCCAGCACTTCCACCGCGCCGGCGAGGCCGCTGACGTCCGCGCCGTCGCGGGTGGCCGCGGCCAGGCTGGCGAGTACCCCGGAGGAGTTCGGGTTTCCCTTGCCCAGCAAGGTGTCGCTCACGCCGTGCAGCTGCAGCAGTGTGTGGTGTTCGGCGAGCTCGGCCGGGATCGGCGCGGCGGTGGTCGCTTCGATCGGCGGTCCGTCGGACGGCCGGAAAGACAGCCGCACCTGGCCATCGCCTTCGGCGGCCTGGATCTTCACCGGCACCTGGCGCAGCGCGTCCGGGCCGAGCGCGTCGGCCAGATGCGCGGCCAGTTCGCGGGCGGCCGCGGTAGCGTGCGCTCGCCCGTCCGGTCCGGTGCCGGTCACCTCGATCGGCGCGGTCGTGCCGGAACGGAGGGCGTCGGTCAGCTCGGTGAGCGAATCGCCGCCGAAGGTGGCGAAACGGCCGCCGTCGGTGACTGCGGTGAACCCGCGTGTCGAGCCGACCGCCTGGCCGAGCGTCGCGGATTCGCGGCCGAACAACGCGGGTTTCGTCGGAGCGTGCACAATGGACGGTCCGCCGAGTTCGCGGAGGGCACGCTGAAAATCGTGCGCGAGCCCGCCCGGACCGTCGGTCTGGCCGGTGCTGCAGGAAATCAGCGTGATCGAACGGGACTGCGCGAGCGGCGCGGATTGCGCGACGATGCGGGCGAACGCGTCGCCGTCCACGCGGACGGTGCGGCCGCCCAGCAGAGTCACCTTCACCGACTGCGGCTTGCCGTGCGCGAAGACGAACAGGGAATCGTCGTCCCACGGCGCGGCGGACAAGTCGGCCCACTCGCCGAAACGGCGTCCGTCGAGACTCGGGCTCGCTCCGGCGGCGGCCTGGCGCAGCAGCGGATTGATCTGCCGGCTCGTCGCCCCGGCCGGCAGGGTGGCGACGGTACCGGAATTCCCGGCCAGCCAGTCTCGTTCGATGCGCTCGGTGTTTTCGTTCGCGGGAAGGAAGGAAACGGCGCGGACCCGGCCGGAGCTGTCGGTGATCTGCCGTGCCTGGATCTCGGCCGAGCCGAAATCGTACGCGTTCTGGCGCGCAATGTCCGCAGTGGACACCACGCTGACGTCTCCGGCCTCGACGGTGCCGTCGTGGTGTTCGTCTCCGGCCGGGCGCGGCCACGCGTGCGCGGCGATCTGAGCGTCCGCTTCGGCCTTGGCCTGCCACCACGCCCGGCGAGCCTCGTCGGCCTTGTCCCGGGCCTGCTCGATCCGGGTCGCCGCGTCGTCTTGGCGCGCGGTCTGATCCGAATGGTTGTTGCGGTGTTCGTCCAGCACAGCAGCGATTTCCGCGGCGCGGTCCTGTGCTGCCTGCCGCTGCTGGACCAGGGCCGCCTGGTCGGTGCGGATCTGCTGTGCTTCCCGCTGCGCGTTCCAGGCCCTCGCGACCAGATCGCTTTGCTCGACCGAGCCCGGCTCTTCGCCCAGCGCGAGCGAAAGAATCTGGTCGTCGAGTTCGTTGAGCCGGGCGATCTCGGCGTTGCCCTCGCGCAGCGCCAGTCCCGCCGCGCGCGCGTCGTTCTCCGCGTTTTGCAGGGCTTGCCGCATCTGCCGCATCGGGTCGTTGTCGCCTGCGGTGAGGTGCAAGCCCCGCGCGCCGTCGGTCGCCGCGCGCGCGTTGTCATGTCCGGAAAGCCAGGCATCGTCGAAGTCGCGCTGTGCTTTCTCGAGCTCCTCTTCGGCGGTGCGCCATTCCTCGGCGGCTTTCTGCACCGCGTCCTGCGCCGTCGTCAGCGGTTCCGGCAACGGCTGGCCCAGCGACTGTTCGAGATCGGTGTCGCTCATCCGCGTCCGCGAGGACTGCGGCACCCGCACCTCGACTGCGGCGGTCTTGGCGCCGACCGTCGCGACGATCCGGTACTCGACGTCGAAGCCGACCAGGCCGGTGCGGCCCTTGTCCTTGCCGACCACGGACCGCTGCGCCGGGCTGGTGCTGGACGTCGGATCGGTCCGGGCGAGCGGGCCGCGCACGTCGAGCCCGCCCCAGGAATGGGCGTTGCGGCCCGGATCGGTGATCCCGCCGACGCCGACGTTGCCCTGTCGTTCGCCGCTGACCGTCGCCTTGGCCTCGCCGGTGAAGGTCGACGAGGACTGGTCGGAGCGCTCCAGTTTCACCGAATCGCTCAGCCCGCTCAGGTCCGGGCGCGCGACCCGGGTGTAGATCCGCACTGAAGCGTGGCCGGGCCCGGTCACCGCGGAGGAGTGCAGGTCCGGGGTCGAGAACGGCTTGGCAACCATGTCCGGCAGGTGCGCCTGGAGAGTCTCGTTGGTGATGGCGGACGAAAGCATGTTGTGCGCGCCGGTGCCCGGTGCGGTCAGCCCGTTGCCCGCGCCGGCCAGCCGCAACGCGCGGATCGCGCCGGCCCGCACGTCCGCGGCGCCGCGGACGCCTTCCACGACCGAAGACTTCGGCAGCGGGCCGAAACCCTCCCGCTGCCAGGATTCCAGCCGGTCCGGAGCGGCCTGTGCGGCGTCGAGCTCGGACGTCCGAGAACCGTAGAGCCGGGTGCGGTACGGATCGTCGCCGGAGATCTTCTGATCGTCCGCGGACGACTTCGACGTCACCGTCGCTTCCTGCGCGGCTACCGGATGGGTCCGGCCCTCCCCGGCGACCACCAGCTCGAAGCGGATCTGGTGCTGGTAGCGCGCCGACGGGCCACTGGACGAGGCGGTGACTGCCGTGGTCGAGGCGGTGTTCTCGACCGTCTGATCGGTTTTCGCCCGGGTCCCGGACACACCGAGGTACGCGCCGTCGTACCCGTTGACCTTCGGCTGGCTGTCCTGGAACAGGCCGCGACCGGCGCCGCGGAGCTGGCCGCCGTAGGACGAACCGTGCCCCGAGTTGCGCTTGTCCGTCCGGGACGCGGTGACGACGTGGTCGACCTCGCTGCCGTCGTGGCGCACGTCGAGGAACTGGGTGTCGACGATCTTCGCCGTCAGCAGCAGCTGGTAGTTGTCCGACCAGAGCCGGCCCGGATCCTGCGCCAGCAGCGAAACGCCGCCGTCCAGCGCGCTGTCCACCAACGACGTGACGGCTTCCGGGGACGCGGTGTCGAGGGTCCGCTGCAGGTTGTTCATCGAGTCGTCCAGCACCGACTTCGGCAGCAGCCGGTCGCCGAGCTTGCCGAGTTGCCCGCGCGCGTCCTGCACCAGTTTCGACAGATCGGGTGCGTCCTCCAGCACGGCCGCGCCGAGCGAGCTGGACTTGCCGCCGACCAGCGGCGGCGCGGACAGCGTGCCGGGGGTGGGCGTGCGCGGCTCGACCGAGGGCAGCAATCCCTCGGCGCGGGCTTCGTTCTCGGTCATTTCGACGAAGACCGAGCCGGGCAGGTGCACGTCCGCGCCGGCCCGCGTGATCGAGCCGTTGACCAGGCTTTCCTGGCGGCTTTCGGCGATCAGGCGGACGTTCGCGTCGTACTGCACCAGCACGGAGCGGCCGGTCGACGGCGTCCGGCTGGTGTGGTCGACGCTCGCGGTGATCTCGGCGGACGAGCCGGAGGAGCGCTGCCACGGGCTCCACTTCGCGGTGGCGGCGATCTGTCCCTGGCCGTGCGGGTCGCCGCCGTTGGGCCGGATCGTGACGCCGAGCTGCGCGTTGGCCTCGACGGACCGTTTGTGCGTGCCTTCGTACCCGGCCTTCGTGCCGCCGGAGTACGTCCGCTCGCCGCCGCCTGTCTCGGCCACCGCGACCAGTTTCGGGTTGCTCAGCGACATTCCCATGCCGAGCCCGCCGACCCGGTCGGCGACCCGGCGTTCGTGCCGGAACCCGTTCGCCCGCACGCCTTGTCGCAGCAGCTTCGGGGTCAGCCCGCGGAGGTTTTCCGGGGAGAACATCCGGTCGACGCGAGCGCGGGCTTCGCTGCCGGGCAATCCGAGCACCGCGTCGCCGCCCGCCGCGCGCTGCAACTGACGCAGCGCCTCGTCCCGTAACGCCTCGGTGTTCGCGAACGCTTCCACGTGCCGGAAGCTGGGCGTCGTCTGGTTCTGCTGCTGAGCCAGCAGGCTGTCGATGCCGGGGGTGTGAGCGGGCGAGTGCGAGACGATCCCGGGCTTGCCCGGGGCGAACTCCGCGGGATTCTTGGTCAGCGCCGCTCCGTCGTTGACCCACAGGTCGACCTTGCCGGAGATCTTGGGCAGCAGCGGGTCCCCGGTGCTGGCCACAGTGGACACCGTGGGCGTGACCCGCAGCGGCGAACCGGGGGTCAGCCGGCGCACCCACGGCCGGGGCCGGGTGTAGCTGGTGATCTCCACCTCGAATTCGACATCGTGCTGGAACACCTGGGAATCCGGGCTGCCGCCCTTGCCGGTCGTGGTGGTCACCGTCGGGCCGCCGGAGTTCTTCCAGGTCCGGTTGTCCGAGTACTGCAATGGGGTGACGGTCGGGCTGATCCCCAGATTCGCCACCGCCGAGGCCCCGGGGACGATGACCCGGCCTTCGATGCCCGCCGACCAGCCCCGCTCGGTGGTGGTCGCACTGGTCAGGGACGGGCTCACCTCGTTGCTGTTCTTGACCGAACGCCCGTCCGCCTGGCCGAGGTGCGTTCCCGGGCCGGGTTTCGCTTTCACCGTCACGTTGACGTATTCGTCGGTGAACAACCCGCTTCGCTTCAGCTGAGCCGAAACCCCTTGCGACAGCAGACTGTCCATTTTGCCCCGCAGCGAGGCGGGCGAGAACACCGAAGCGATCTTCCGCAGGTTCGCGAACCGATCGCCGACGTCCTGGCTGGACCCGCGGGCGTCGCCCTGGAACTTGTCCCAGCGGGGCAGGAACTTGTCGAAGCCAGGGAGATTCCGCAGCGCGTTCTCGATCTGCGGCTGCACCCGGGCCGCCGGTTCGAACGATCCGGCGCGCACGGTGCCCGCCGCCGCCGAGGCGGCGAGGTACGGCGGTTCGTACCGCGGCCCGACGTCTTTGAACTTCGGGCCGGTGTTCTTCGGGACCGGCAGCCCCTGCGCCTTGGCCTCCGGCAAGCCCATCCGCTGGTACGAAACGGCCGGTACGGTCACCTTCTCGCCGTTGGACGCGGTCACCTCGAGGTCGGCCGTCACCTTGTACAGGCCGATGTCGCCCTTCGCGTTCACCGCCGACTTGTTCGTGAAGCTCGTGCCGCTCGTGGACTGCTGGGTGACCTTCCGGGAGAAGCTGGCGCTGACCCCGGCGACTCCGCCGACCGAACCGGGCACCGTGGACCCGCCGCCGAAGATCGCGTTCACGTCGCCGCCGTATTTGGAGGAGACCGCGGTGCTCCCGCCGGTCACCGCGGAATCGTTGAACCGCAGTTCGCTGTCGCCGGGAATCGTGCCGAGGTACTCGACGTTCGTCGGCCGCACCTCGATCCGCACCGCGTCGCGGTGCGCGCCGTGCGGGCTGAGCAGGTCGTTCGAGACGACCGGAGTGCCCTGCATCGCGGTGCCGAGCACGCTGCGGACGCCGCCGCGGCTGAGGAAATCGCGCAGCGCGGTGCGGCCCGGCGCACCGAACTTCGTCACCGACGGGTGCAGGTTCTTGCTCACCTGATCGAAGAGCGCGTTCTCGTCGAAGTCCAGCGCTTCGGGAGAGAGGAACTCGATGTGCTTGGCCCAGCCGGGTTTCGGCTCGGCCCCGCCGGCGGTCTGCTCGTGTTTCAGGTTCGACAGGTCAGTGGAGAGCACGAGTCCGACCCGTCCATCCACAGTGGAGCCGACGAGTCCGCCGGTCTCGGTGCGCACGGTGATCCGGTAGGCGACCGGGACGTCGGCGCGCTGCATGTCGCCGGCCGAGCGGATCACCCGCTGTTCGGTGCCAGTCGTGGTGCCGGTGTGCTCTGCGGACGGGGTCGCCAGCTGCACGGTACCGCCGACCGAGGCGTACGGGCCGGCCGGGAACATCCCGAAGTACGAAGTGCCGACGGCGTTCGCGGTGGTGTCGGTGTTCGCTCCGGCGTGCGTGGTTTTGACCTCGTTCTTCACGTCGCCGATGGTCGGCTGCGGCAGTTTCGAGATCTGGTCCGCGGTGGTCGAGGCGAGGTCCGGGTCCGCGGTGACGTGCACCTCGTACCACTTCTCGCCGACCTGCACCATGGACCTGCGCCCGTCGCCGAGGAAGGACTCGAACTCCGGGCCGGACAACGATTCGGTGATCGCGTCGACACCGCGGGCCTTCGGCGGGTCCGACTGGCTCGGGTTCAGCCCGCGGAGGAGGTTTTCGATGGCGGCGCCGACGTCTTTCGCGCCTCGGACGTCGACCGGAACGATCGATCCGAGCGCCTTGCCGGTGCGGGCGAACTCGGGCAGCCGGTCGGCGAGCGGGCGATTGTCGGGTGTCTCCGCGGTGTCCTCGTCGGCGACGAGGACGGTGCCGTCCTGGTGGCCGACGAGCGGGTGGTCCTGCAGGCGCGCGGTGTTGGAGACGGATTCGAGCTGGCCGAGATCGCCCGGGGTGAGCCGGGAGTCGTGCCACGCGTCCGGCCCCATCACACCGGCCTGGTCTTCGCGGGGGAACAGCATTTCGTCGTTGCGGTAGCCGTCGCCGAGTCCGAGGAAGTGCATCAGCTCGTGCGTGACGCCGAAGGCGGAATCGTGCACATCCCAGTTGAGCTGGTTCGTTTCCGGGGCGTTCTCGTCCACCGCGGAGTCGTGCAGGTTCACCGGGATCCGGCGCGCCGGATCGGATTCCCAGCCGGTGTCGTCCGGGCGGACGTCGTCGGCGACCCGGACGTCGATGCCCACGTGCAGCTGGTCGCCGCCGGGCAGCCGCGCCGTCTGGTTGACCCATTCGTCGAGGTGGTTTCGCAGGTTCTGGACGAACTGTTCGCGCTGCTCCGGGGAAACTGAGCCGGACTGCGAGGTGAGGTCGATCGGAATGGTGTGCTCGCGCACCCACTGTCCCGGCGAGACCTCGAACCGGCGCACGTCGAACCGGATGTGCGCGATCGCCCCGGTGAGCTGCCCGCCGCGCAGCCCTTCGCGGTTCCCGGAGAATTGTCCGGCGATCTGCTTGCCCGGGTCGAACCGTTCCGAGGAAAACCGGGTGACCGGGGCGGAGTCGCGCCGGTCCTGCCAGTCCCGGGGCCCGGGCAGGTCTTTCGCACCGTCCGGCCGCGCGACCGGGCGCGGGTCCGAACCGGTGCGCGGCGCGGCGGAGGGCGTGTGCGCGGCCGGGTTCGGGGCGGTGTTCTGGGCGTTGCGGTTGGCGATGAGCGCTCGGCGGGTGGCGACGATCAGGCGGCCGAGTGTTTTGCCATCGGGTTGTTTGATTCCTTGGGTCAGCGTGGCTTTTTCGTCCTCGGACAGCCCGTTGGTGAGGTCGGGGAGCTGCTTTGGCGGGCGGGGAACCGGACCGCGCAGGGTGATGCCGTTGAAGGCGGCTTTCGCCGCGACCTTCGCCAGGTTCGGGTCGAGGGAGGTGTGCGCGCCCAGGTAGTGGCCGATCTGGTCGGCCCAGGTCGTTTCGTTCGCGTGGCTCTGGGCCAGCTTGCCGAGATTGGCCGGGTCGGTCCCGAGGTTCTGCGCGATGCGCGTGCCGTCGGTCCGCACGGCGAGCCCGCTGTCGAATTTCGCGATGGCTTGCGGGTGGTCGCCGTAACGCCAGTTCGGGTCGCGCTGGGACAGGACCGAATCGACCAGTCCCTGGCCTTCTTTCGCGCCGTAGTCGAACTTTCCGGTGTTCGGGTTCTTCGTGCCGAACGTCGCGTCGTTCTCGAGCTTGGTCCCGGCCAGCCGGACGAAGGTGTTCGGCTCCGGGAAGTACACCGAGCGGGGATCGACTCCGGCGAGCGCCTGCCGCACGTCGAGGTCGAGCCGGACCGCCTCGTTGGCGAGAGCGCCGTCGTCCGGACGGACTTGGTAGCCGCCGCTGAGCACTTCCGGCGGGCCGTCCGGGTTGTCGTGCACCGCGGTGGTGGCCGCGTCGAAGAGGGGGCCGTGGGGAGTGTCGAGCGACTGCACGTCGGCGTCGCCGGTGTGGAGGTAGACCTCGGCGTCGCCGCCCGCGTCGCGGATCTTCCCGGCCAGCTCGCCGACGACCGGATTGCGTGCGATCGTCTCGCGGATGCCGCCGTAGGGGATGCTCTTCTGGTCGAGCGCCGAGGTGGTCGGGTTCTTCCAGGTGAAGCCGACGACCGCCACCGGGAACCGGTTGTCCCAGCTGCTCTGGAACTGCTGGATCTTCTGGCTGATCGCGTTTTCCGAGCCAGGGGTGCCGTTGAGCCCGATGACGAGACCGAACCGGCCCCGCGCGGAATCCCCGGCGAACCCGGTGGAGTACTTCTCGGCGAGCGCGCGCAGGTCGTCGCCGATCGTCGCCGGGACGGTGGCCACGACGCCGATGCCGTTCCGGTTGTCCGGGGTGCGGGCGCCGAGGTCGCCGATGATGCCGCTCTCGCGGACGATGGTGTAGGAGAAGTTCTGGTGGTGCTGGGCGAAATCGTTCTTGCCGCCGACAGCGGGGGGCCGCTGCCCCGCGTCGGCGGCGGGTTTCTTCGGCGCGGCGACCGGAGTGTGGAGACTGTGCGGCTGGGGCCGGGCGGGGGCGGGGACCGGCGTGGCGGCGAGGGGTTTCGCCGGAGCCGGTTGTCGCGGTCCAGCCGAGCCAGGGGCGGGTTTCGGGCCGGTGGTGGGCTTGGCGGCGGAGGTGGGTGCGGAAGTTGGGTTGGTGGAAGGTTTAGCGGCGGAAGTTGGGTTGGTGGCGGGTTTCGGTCCCGGTGCCGGGGCGGCGGACGGAACGAGGCCCGGCTTGGCGGCCGGAACGGGATTCGGGCTGGCAGACGTGGTCGGGCCGGGGTTCGCCCCGGGCGCGGGGCGAGTGTTCTGGCCACCGGCCGGCGGCGGGTTGCCGCCGCTGGACGGCGTCGGACGAACGGCGGTTTCCGGTGCTGGACTGGCCGGGCTGGTGCTCGGACCAGCCTGTGCGGTGCTCGGACTCGGCTGGCTGATGCTCGGCCCGGGTGGCGAGACCGGTTCCACGTCGGTGGCTGAGATGGGCCTCGGTGTGCCGGAAGCCAGACCAGGATTCGGCCCGTCGACACTGGTCCTTGGGCCGGAGTTGGACTCGACGCCCGCGACGCTGTCGGAGGTCGCCGGCGGCACTGCCTTGGACGACGTCCCGGCGGCGGGCCGCGCGTCGAGTCCCGGCTCGGTGTGGTTCGTGCCGGTCGTCGACGATGCGGGCCCCGAGTTGACGGCGGGGTTGGGAGCGGACCCGGTGTTCGCCCCCGGGGAGACGGCCGTCGCCGGGCTTGGCCGGACGGTCGAGGCGGTGTTCTGGCTCGGGGACAAGTTCGGGCCGGAGCCGTTCTGGCCGGGGGTGGTATTCGGACCAGGGCGCACGTCCGGAGCCGGAGTGCGGTCCGGGCTCGGACGGACCTCGGAGCCGGAGTTCCCGGATACGCCCGGGTGCTGGTCGGCGGAGGTGCTGGAATGCGGCGGCGCGGCGGGAGGCCGCGGAGCAACGTGGTCGGTCGCCGGGGCCGGCGATTCGTTTCCGAGCCGGGTGCTGCCGTGGTTCGGGGTGCTGTTTTGGCTGCTGTTGATGCCGGTGTCGTGATGCGGGGTGGGGTTTTGGCCGCTGCCGACGCTGATGTCGTGGTGCGGGGTGAGGTTTTCGCTGCCGCCGGCACCGGTGTCGTGATGCGAGGCGACAGGCGTGCCGGTCGCGGACAGTCCCGGCCCGGCGTGGTCGGCCGAGGCCGGCGGAGCGATCTGGTTCCCGGTGCCGCCGTGGTTGACGTCGACCGGCGATCCGGTCACCACGGAGTCCGATGTGGACGGTCGCGGGGCGGTGCCGCCGTTGGGCGCGGTTTCCGGTGCCGAGCCGGGACCGGTGTGCTGGCCGGGGTTCGAGACCGAGCCGGTGCGCGTGCTGGGGTCGGCGGAACTCGGGTCGGCGGCGTTCGAGCGAGGATCGCTGGCACCGGCGGACTGGCTGCCGTTGGAATCGACGGCGGGGGGAGTGGCGCCGGTGGTGTTTCGGTCGGAGCCGCCGGGATTTCCGGTGCCGGCGGAACGGTTGTCGCCGGGCTGGCCGACGTTGCCGGGGGAGCGGTTGTCGCCCGTCGTGGACGCGGGACCGCCCGGCGAGTGCGGGCTGGTTGCCGGGCCGGATCCGCTGGCCGGGCCGGATCCGCCAGCGGAGTGCGAGCCGCCGTTGGACGCGGGGGCGGCGGGGGAGTGCGGCCCGCTCGCCGGGCCGCGGCCGCCGGTCGGTGCGGACCCGTTCGGGCTGGTCGGATTGGCGCTGGTCGAGGGGTGGTTTCCGGCCGCTGGGCTGGAACCGGTTGCCGGGTGAGGTCCGGTGCCGGAGCCGGGGTTGCTGGCAGGTCCGGGGCTGGACGGCGAGTGGGCGCCGCCCGCTGGGTTGGATCCGTTCGCCGGGGCGGATCCGTTGCCGGGGCCGGGGTTGCTGGTCAGGTTGGTGCCGGGGGAGGAGTGGTTTCCGCCCGCTGGGCTGGATCCGTTCGCCGGGCCGGATCCGTTGCCGGAGCCGGGGTTGCTGGCAGGTTGGGGACTGGCCGAGGAGTGCGCGCCGCCCGCGGGGTTCGACCCGTTCGACGAGGAGGACCCGCTGCCGGACCCCGCCGCCGGATGTGCGCCTCCCGCCGGGCCCGACCCGCCAGAGCCCGCGCCGCCGCCGCTGTCCGAACCGCCGACCGGCGACGGCCCGGAACGGTCTCCGGGTCCTCCGGGAGCGACCGGCCCGTCCACCGGATTGACGTTGACCTTCCCGTCCCCGCCCGGATCGTTCGGGCCCTTGCCGCTGCTTCCCGAGTCCCCGCCGCCGTTCAGGTGGTCGTGGAGGTTCTGCCCGGCGTGGTGCGCGCCGTGTGTCGCCGCGCCGGTCAGGCCGCCGTTGAGGGCACCCCAGCCGAGGCTGTCGAGGTCGTTGCCGAACAGGCCCGCGCCGGACAGGCCGACTACGACCTCGGTGGCGGCTTCCACACCGGCCGCGCCGAAGACGTTGTGTCCCCATTTCCCCAGCCCGCTGTGCGCGCCCGCGGCGAACGCGCCGCCGATCGCGCCCAGCGCGGCGTTCTGGCCGATCTGATTCCAGTCGAAGCCGTCGCGGTTGCCTTGGGCGATCTGGATGAACTCGGCCAGCATTTCCTCGGCCGCCTCTTCGGCCGCTTCCTGTGCGGCTTCCCGGGCGACCCTCGACAGCAGGCTCATCAGCCGCGACATCAGCGACCGCTCGACCTGCATCACCGCGGTCCGGCCGGCTGCCCAGATGCCCGGGATCAGCGGGGCGGTGAACGGGTTCGACATCGCCCAGATCAGGTCGGCGGCGGTCACCGCGATCGAGATCAGGATGCCGTACTTCGCGTTTTCCACGTTCAGCGCGTATTCGCGCAGCGCGGCCGCCTGCTGCTGGGCGCTCGCCGCGTAGCCGGCGCCCATCGTGCTCAGGTTGTTCGCGAAGTTCGCGAAATTGGTCGCGACGTCGCCGCCGACGTTCGCGACCACCTGCTGCGCCAGCTGGCTGAACCCCTGGCCCGCGGCCGCGATCCGCTGCGCCGCCTGATCCCATTCGGCGGCCAGCTCGCGGGCCTTGTCCTCGTCGCCCTGCGGCCAGGCGTCACCCGCGATGATGTAGAAGACCCAGTTCAGGCTGGGGTCGACCATCAGGCTCATCGCGGGTTCACTTCCTTGCCGGGCGTGCGGACAACGGTCAGGGCTGCGGTTCTTCCGGCTTCGCGACCTCCTCCTCGCGTGCCGCCGTCCGGCCCTCGAGCGCGTAGCCGCGCAGCTTCACCGTCGGTTTCTCCGACCGCACGAACAGCTTCTCTTCCGGCTGCTCGACTATCCGCCGGTGCAACCGGGGCAGCGGCTCTTCGCCGGGGTCCGCGGGCAGCTTCCGGAGAGTCCTGACCGGAGGCGAGCCGCCGCCCTCGGTCGCCGGTTGCTGCGCCAGTACCGATTCCGGTCGCCGAGCCTGGCGATCGTAGTTCTCCGGCAGCGGGTCCTGGCCGCCGTTCCCGGTCGCCGGTTGCTGCGCCAGCACCGATTCCGGCATCCGGGCCTGGCGATCGTAGTCCTCTGGCAGCGAGTCCTGACCGTCGCCCGGATCGGCGCGGCGCACTTTGGCGTTCAGGTCCGTGAAGCTCTTGAACAGCGCGTTCGACGCGTCGTAGGCGCCCTGGTCGACATCACGGAATGACTTCGCCATGTCGCCGATCGCGTCGCGGGTCGCCTCCACCGCCAGCGCCCAGGCAGTGATGCCGTTGTAGATCTCCGCCGACGACTGGATGTGCGTCTTGGCGAAGTCGTTGCCGTTCTTGTCGTTCCCGGCCGCGTCCTGGATCCGGCCCGGATTGGACAGGCTCTGCAGGTACTGCGCGAGCGTGCGCAGTTCGGCGCTCTTGCCGTCGAATCCGTCGCGGCCGCCGTCGAGTCCGTCGGCGTCGACGAAGAACTGGTCGGTCACGGCAGGTTCCCTTCCTCGAATCCCGGCACCCGCGCCGAGAACAGGGTGTGCACGTCCGCTTTCCCGCTCATCAGGTCCGCGGCGGAGATCCCCGGCGGCAGCATCGGGGCCATCAGCTCCGCCGCCGCGGCCATCGACTGCTGCCGCGCGGCGGAGATCGTCTGCACGATCACCGAGGCCAGTTCCGCCGGAGCCATCCGCTTGTAGGCGCTGGTGGGAAAGGAAAGTTCGGTCAGCTCGCCGGTGCGGCCGACGGTCGCGGTCACCTCGCGGCGAGCGGAAGTCGCGGTGCTGGTGGCGTTTTCGATCTCACGGCGCGTCTCGTCGTAGTGGTCCCGCTGGCGCTGGTAGGCGCCGAGCGCGTCTTCGAGCATCTTTTCGTAGTGCGTCATCGACGTCCTTCCCGGTTCAGCCGACCGACGCCAGCCCCGGCCCGAGGGCCAGCGCTCCGGTGTCGGGCGGGCGGATGCCCCGCAGATCGGCCGCGGCGAGCGTGCGGGACGCGGCGGCGGCGGACAGCGTGCGGGCGAGCTCGTGCGCGGCGAACGCGGTGCGGTCGGGCGACGCGGACAGCTCGTGGGCCAGTGCGTCGCGGACGTCGTCGGGCACCTCGTGTCCGCGCCGCACCAGCAGCCGCACCGCGATTTCGGCGAGTTCGTCTTCGGTGTACTCGCCGAGCTGCCAGCCGTACGGGAACGCGTCCCGCAGGGCGGGCAGCTGCGCGAGCACCTGACCGGCCCGGTCGCTCTCGCCGGTGAGCACCACCACCGGGTCGGCCGGGCGGCGGCCGATCGCCTCGGCCAGCGCCTCCAGCGCCTCCATCCCCGGCGAGTGCGGCGCGGTGTCCCAATCCCCGTCCAGATCGACCGCGAGCGTGCCGCCCGACGCGTCGTCCATCGCGGCCCGCACGAGGTGTTCGGCCTGGCCGGGCCAGCGCGGCGACAGGTCTTCGGCGAGGTTTCGGCGCACCAGCTGCCCCATCGGGACGAGACCGAACTCCGAAAGGACCTGCGCGTACCGCTTCGCGTACTCCGACCGGCCGGTGCCGGGCTTCCCGCTGACCACCAGGTTCGCCTGGTGCTCCAGCGGCTGCCGCTCGTGCCGGAGCCGGCCGAGCTTGAGCAGCAGCCGTTCCGCGTTCTCCCGCACCAAGGACTGCCCGACGAGCCCGCCGAGCCGCTTCCAGCCCGCGCTCGTCTTGAGCGCGGCGGCCGGGTCGGCGGCGGCCGACACCGTCGCCGGCACCGCGGTCGGCAGCTGCGCCAGCTCCGCGCGCAGGTCTTCGGCGGTCAGCCGGTTCAGCTCGATGTCTTTGGCGGGCGGGTGCAAGGCGAGCCGCGAGGCTTGGTTGTTCACCATCGCCTCGAACAGCTTCCGCGCCACCCGGCCGTTGCCGAACGTCGAGGTCTTCGGCACCCGCTCGAAGTAGTCGCGCAGCGCGGCCAGCGCGTCGTCGGTCATCTCGTAGTAGTGCTTGCGGGTCAGCCCGGTGGTGATGGTGACCAGCTCGTCGACGCTGTAGTTCGGGAACTCGACGGTGCGGGTGAACCGCGACGCGAGACCGGGGTTCGACTGGAGGAACTGCTCCATCTGCTCGGAGTAGCCGGCGACGATCACCACCAGCGAGTCGCGCTGGTCCTCCATGATCTTCATCAGCGCGTCGATCGCCTCCCGGCCGAAGTCCGGACCGGACCCGCCGGTCGGTGCGCTCAGCGTGTACGCCTCGTCGATGAACAGCACGCCGCCGACGGCCTTTTCCACGACCTCGGTGGTCTTGATCGCGGTGGAGCCGATGTACTGGCCGACCAGGTCCTGGCGGGCCACCTCGATCATGTGCCCCTTGGACAGGATGCCGAGCTCGGCGAGCACCGTGCCGTAGAGCCGGGCGACCGTCGTCTTGCCGGTGCCGGGCGGTCCGGCGAACACCAGGTGCCGGCTCATCGGCGGCATCGGCAGCCCCATCCGCTCGCGCATCTGGGACATCTTGATCAGGTTGATCAGGCCGGTGACTTCCTTCTTCACCCCGGCCAGCCCGACCAGTTCCTCCAGCTCGCCCAGCGGCCCTTCGAGCACCTCGCCGCCGGCCGCCTCGCTGACCGTCTGCTCGGCGGCGAACTCGCCCGGCAGGTCCGCGGCCGCCGGTCCGGAGGCGCGGGAGGAATCGGTGCTCAGGTTGTCGACGTCCGCCTGCTCGCCGCCGCTCACGAGCTCGCCTTCGGCGTCGTTGACCACACAGTCGCGGATGCTGACCGGCTCGCCGGTAGCCACGTGGAACCCGTCCAGCCCGGCGCCGAGGATCTCGCATTCGGTGAACGACGCACGCGCGGCGAGGTGCGCGCCGTTGCCGCGCGCGTTGCGCACCCGGCACCGGGAAGCGAGCAGCGCCGCGCCCTCGACGACGGTGATCCCGTCTGCCGCGGAGTCGGATATTTCGCAGTCCTGCAAGGACGTTTCCGCGGTGCCGGCGATCTCCAGGCCGCCGCCGCGGAGCAGGACCGATTTCGCTGAGGACGCCGCGCTGGAGGCGAACGAGACCGCTTTCTCCGCGGTCGAGACGACCCGGATGTCGACGGCGGTGAGCCGGGCGTCCTCGGTGACCTGCAGTCCGCTTTCCCGGCCGGTCTCGATGGACGCGTCCGCGAGCTCCAGTGCGGACTGTCCGGAAAGGAGGATCCCGGTGCCGTGTTCCGGATTCATCCGGAGCCCGCGCACGGTGACTGCGGCGTCCGCGCCGACCGCCATCGCGGTCTGCGCCGATCCCCTTACCGTCGCCCGTTCGAACCGCGGCCGGGCCTGTCCGTCGGCCAGGATCGTGATCGGAGAACCCTCGAAGGTGCAGTCGACGAACTGGGGCGCGGAAGTTCCGGTGGCCTGCACCGCGTTTGCGCCCGCGTCGGCGAATACGCATTCGCGCAGCAGCGGAGCGGCGGAGGCGGCGATGTGCGCGGCCTGCATCGGCGCCGAGCGGAACTGCGAGGCGACGACGGACACGCGGCCCTGGCTGGTCACGTACAGGTCGACGTTCGCGCTGTCCCGGACGGTCAGCCCGGTGATCGTCGCGCGCCCCTGCTGCTCCACGACCATCGCCGGTTTCTGCGCACCGGTGATCTCGCAGTGCTCGACGACCGCGGCCGCTTCGCCGTTGACGCACACCCCGTTGCCCGCCGCGCCGCGCACCGCGCATCGGCGCAGCAGTACCGAACCGGACTCGGCCACCACCACCCCGGACGACGCGGCGTCCACGATCTCGGTGTCCTCGATGGTCGACTGCACCGGCGACGCGATCACCACTCCGGCACCGCCGGTGCTGGTCACCGTGCAGCCCCGCACCGCGAGCGAACCCTCCAGCCGGGCGAGCAGGGTGGCCCAGGAGGCCCCGGAGAGCCGGCAGCCGTCCAGCGCCGCCTCGCCGCGGACCACGTCCACCGTGACCAGCTGGTCGTCCAGGCCGGTCAGCGTGAATCCGCTCAGCTGCACCGCTTCGGAGTTCGCCACGAGCACGCTGCCCTGCGCCGCCACGACTTCCACCGTGCCCGCGCCCTGCTCGGCCACCAGCGAAACCATCCGGTCCACCACGAGGTTTTCCTCGTAGCGGCCCGGGTGCACGCTGATCGTCGCGCCCGGCTGTGCCTGCGCCAGCGCCGCGCCGATGGTGCCGAACGCACCCGGCCGGTCGCCGCCGACCACGAGCAGCTGTCGGTTCATCGTTTCCGCCTCTCCGCACTCAGGCCAGTCCGGGGAGGGCCCCGAACCGCTCCGCCGCCTGCTCGTCCAGGACCGTCCGGTCCGCCTCGTCGCCGGCTTCCGCCCAGGTTTCGAGCGTCCGCCGCAGCGAGGTCATCGCCAGTTCGTCCAGTGCCGCCCGGTCTCCGGCCACCCGCCCGGTTTCGTCGATCTCGCTCGCGGTCAGCTCGCGCAGCAGCACCGCGCCGCGCGTGCCCTCGGCCGGCGGCTGAGTCTCCAGCACCTTGAAGCTGGTGCCCGGCACGAACAGCACCCGGTCGGCCACGCCGCCCTCGGCCGGTTCGAGCAATTTGGTGCGCCGCCCGGTGATCGACCACACGAGCACGTCGGTCCCGCCCGCCGCGGCGGCCGGCGGCCGGGTCAGCGCGTTCAGGAAACCCCATTCGGTCAGCACTTTCCGCCCGTCCAGCAACGACCACGCCGACGGCGGCAGTTCGGTCGTGAAAACGGCCGGGCCGCGATGCGAAGGCAGCCGGCTCAGCCCGGCCACCACGCACCGTGCCACCGGCACGTGCGGCCCGTTCACGCCGCGGCGCAGTCCGGCGTCGATCGTCGAGCCCTTGGGGGACAGGTAGAGCTGCACGGCCACCGCGTCGGTCAGCACCTCGGACGAGGACGCCGTCGACAGCACGCCTTGGAAACCCGGGTGCTCGGACAGGATCCGGGCCGCCGTATTCGACATCAGGCCGTACTCCGCTCCGAGCGATTTCCGCAGCCATTGGCGTTCCTTGTCCGCACCCCGTTGCGGCAGCAGAGCGGTCGATTCCGCGCTGGGCACCGGCTGGAAACGCAGCTCCGCCGGGGCCTTCGGCGCGGCCGGTCGCGCAGGAGCCGCCGGGGCTTTCGGCGCGGCGACTGGCGCGGAGGAAGCCGTCAGCTTCTCCGGTACGGCAGTGCCGGGCAGGTCCACCGGGGTCACCAAGGACGGCGCCGGGGGAGCGGGAGGCGCTTCGGCGGGGGCGACGGGCGGAACCGCGGCGCGCGGGTCAGCCGGGGTCGGTGCGGGCATGTCGACGACAGCCGAGGCGGGCGGGTCAACCGGGGCCGAGGTGGGCATGTCGACGACAGCTGAGGTGGGCGGGCTGGCCGGGGCCGAGGTCGGCGGGTCGGCCACCGCGTCGGAAGCAGCGGCTGGGCTGGAGCCGGGAGCCGCGGCCGGACCGGTCTCGGTCGCGGCTCCCGGGGTCTGGGCCGTACCAGCGCTGGTTGCCGGCGCGGGTTTCGCGGCGATCGCGCCGGGCACGTCGGTCGGCGCGGCGATGCCGAGCGCAGCCGGGGCGGCCGGACGGTACGCGGCTGCCGGCAGCGCGGGCCGGGGCACCGCCTTGTCCGGGCCCGCGGACAGGACGGCGGGCATCAGCAGTCCGGTTTCGATCCGCTCGAGCGCCGTTGTGACGACCCGCGGGCGGGCACGTTCGGCCAGCAGCGCCGCCGCCGGCAGGACCCGGCTCATCCGTCGGGTCTGCTCGTCGAGCCGGGCCAGCAGGTCTTCGGCCAGCAGCCGCATCCGGGGCGCGGAATCCTCGTCGGCGGCGTCGAACGAAAGGGTGTGCGACGCGGCGTCCAGCGTCAGCTCGCGGACCGCGGCGGTGGACGGTCCGCCCTGCGGCGGGCGCACCAGCAGTCCCGACTGCACGACCTCCACGACCGCGTCCGGCGAGTACCAGTAGACCGCGGGTGCGACCTGGTCCAGGCCGTGGATCGGCGGGCGGTGCGCGAGCAGGCTGGGCAGCGGCGGCGCTTCGGCCGATTCCCTTGGCTGGTAACCGAGTTCGCCGGCGAACGGACGCCAGCCGAGGCGGCCGTCGGACAGGACCGTCTGCAGGACCGGCTGCCGCGGCGAACCGACCGGCACGCCCGCGTAGAACGCGACCGGCTTGCCCAGCAGGTCTGCCAGCGCCTGTCCGATCGCGCCGCCGCCGGCCACCGCCATCGGGCCGTACTGCACGAACCGCGCTTTGGCCCGCACGTTCTCCGGCAGCCGCGTCCACAGCCGCGCCGCGTCGTCCAGCGCCAGCGGCGGGCAGCCGGGGCAGCCGAGGACGATCGTCAGCGTGTCGTGCTGCGCGGGCACGCGGGCGACCAGCGCCCCGCGGTGCTGGCGCTGCGCCGCGTCGAACCCGACCGGGCGGATCCACAGACCGCCCGGCAGCGGCTCGGCCACGCCGCGCGAACTGGTCGGAGTCAGCTCGGAGGCGATCCCGGAATCCCAGGCGGGCCGGGGAAACCGCTTCGCCTCCCAGGACGGCGCGCGGCCCGGCCGGAAGCGCACCCAGCCGCCGCCGCGTCCGGAATGGACGAACAGCGCGCCGCCCGCGCTCGGGATCACCGCGCCGTCCGGAGCCACCACCGTGCGGTTGATCCGCTCGGCCAGCCACTGCCCGGCCAGTGCGGTCGTCTCGCGCGAGCGACCGCCGATGACCAGCCGCACCCCGCGGCGGCGCCGCGGCAGCGCCCGGGCCACCGATTCCCACATCGAGATCGGCGAATCCACCGGAAGGTCCACGACCACCAGGTCGTGCTCGGGGTCGGCGGCGACGCCCAGCGCGAGCGCTTGCGCCTCGCCGGTCATCCCTTCCGCGAGGTGTACTACCAGCGCGTTGCCGACGGTCTTCTTGTCCAGTGCCGACTGCGGATCCGCGTCGCCGCGGCGGACCAGAGAGAGCCCCATAGCTGCCTTCCTTCCTGCGCTTGTGCTGCTCAGACCCGGCGGACGGCGGGCGCGGCCGGCGCGGCGCCGGTGCGGTGCGCGATCAGCCCGTACACGAAGAACCCGACCGCGACCAGCACGCCGAGCGCCAGCCCGACCAGCAGGCCGACCCAGGCCCGCCGCGCGGGCACCTCCAGGTGGCTCGCGTCGCCCAGCACGAGTGCCGAGGTCATCCGCCCGATCAGGAACGAATACGCCTCGACGTGGTCTTTCTGCGTCTGCACCATGTCCGGCCCGCCTCTCCCTCGTTCACCCGGTGAGCCCGGCGGCCCACACATAGACGCCGAACAGCTGCAGCAGGACCGGGATCATCGCCACCGCGCTCAGCGTTTCCAGCCAGTTCGCCAGATGCCCCCAGATCGGCAGCAGCCGCCGCGGCGGCGGGCGCAGCATCGCCAGCAGGAGCAGGAAGAACACCAGGCCCAGCCCGGCGAGGCAGGCCCCGCGCCACCCGGTCGGCAGCGGCTCGATCAGCGAAAGCCCGAGCAGGACCAGGCCGATCGCACCGGCCACCGCCAACGGCACCCGCTGCCACCCGCCGAGCAGCGCGCGCGAGCGCATCAGCACCGCAGCCGACACCAGCCCGCCCAGGATCGCCGGGAAGAGCCCGCCGTCGACGAGGAACGGGAAGCAGGCGGTGAACACCGTCGCGGCGGCGAGGCAGGCGATGGTCAGGTAGCCGTTGGCGTAGCCGGTCTGGCGCACCATCTGCTCGGCCGGTGCCGGTTCGATGTCGTACTGCAGTTCCCCGGCCGAACGAGGCAGCTGCGGCCCGCGGATGCGCGCGAACCGGATGCCGACCCGCGGCGCGAACACCAGGAAACCGACCAGCACGAAGGAAACCAGCCCGGCGGTCTGCACGGTGCTGAACTCCGCGCCCAGGTGCAGCCACAACGCGATCGCCCCGCCGGCGCCGGTCGCCACCACGGCGCCGAACGGCACGAACGGGATCGACGGCGACCAGGCGGCCCGTCCGCCGAGCACGAGCCCGCCGGCCAGCGCGAAGGTCAGGCAGCCGGTCAGCAGCGGCGCGCTCTGCAGGTCGAAAGCCGGTCCGATCCCGGCGACCGCGACCGCGCCCGCCACGAAGGCGAACGCGCATCCGCCGAGCCCGAGCAGCGTCAGCAGCGCGCGGTCCTCCGACCGCACGCCGGTCGCCACCGCCGCGACGAGCAATCCCAGCGAAACCACTCCGCCGCCGATCGCGCTCAGCCCGATCGAACCCGGGTAGAGCAGCACCCGGGCGAGCACCGCGAGGGAGAAGATCGCGAACCCGAGGAACAGGCCGCGGTTGAACTCCGGGCGCCAGCGGCCGGGCTGCCTGCCCACCGCGGTCGCCATCCCGTCGGCGATGTCGTCGAAATCCAGTTCCGGCAACGGATCCTCGCGCGGGCGAAGGTGGAACTCCTCGCCTTCCTTCCAGTCCAGCGACTCCGGCGTGCCGGACGCGTCGAGCGGGTCTTCGCCGAGCCGCTGCAGCACCCAGGAGCCGCCGAGGTCCTCGCGGCCGCCGGTGTGCCGCAACAGCACCGGGAGCAGGCTGGTCAACGGCACGGACATCGGCACCGCCAGGTCCGCGCGGCCCTGCGGCCCGTACACGGTGATCCGGCACAGTTCGCCGGTCGAAGCGGTCATCGCACACCCCTGTCGGTCGTCACGAGCGGGAACTGGCCGTCGGCGGGCCGGTCGTCGTCCTCCGGGACGAACCCGGTCTGCACCACCTTCACGCCGCGCCGGGTGACCAGCTGAGCGCGACCGGCGGGCAGCTGCCGCGGCGTCGCCTCGCCGAGGAACTTGCCCTCCTCCTTGGGATAGGAGAAGACCACGCCCGGGCTGCCCAGCTCCCAGATCCGGCGCACCACCGGATCGGCCAGCGCACGCATCGCGCCCGAGGTGCTGCGGCCGAGGATCAGGTGGAACCCGATGTAGGAACCCTGCGACAGCAAGGAAAGCAGCGGTTCCAGCGGCGACCCCATGCCGGTGGTCAGCAGCTGGTAGTCGTCGATCACGAAGAACAGCCGCGGCCCGGTCCACCAGTCGCGGCGCTTGAGCCGGTCCGCGGTGATGGTCTGGTCCGGCACTCGCGGCGTGAGCGACACGCTCGCCTGCTGCGCGAGCTCCTGCAGCGCCTCGGTGGTGGTCGCGTATCCGACGCGGTACTCCTCGGGCACCTCGGCGTCCAGCAGCCGTCCCGGGTCGGCGAGCACGATCTTCGCTTCGCTCGGCTGGTAGCGCGCCAGCACCGAGCGCAGCACCAGGCGCAGCAGGTTCGTCTTGCCGGTTTCGTTGTCGCCGAACGCGAGCAGATGCGGGGTGGCGGCGAAATCGTGGTACACCGGCAACAGCCGCTGCTCGTCCTGGCCCAGCGCGATCCGCAGGTCGCCGTCGGGCGGCGGCAGCTTCGCCATCGGCAGTTTCGCCGGCAGCAGCCGCACCGACGGGGCGGGCGCGCCCGGCCAGAACAGGTGCACCTCCTCGGCGACCGCCTTGGTAGCGGCGGCGAGGTCCCCGGTGTCCCCGCTGCCGTCCATCCGCGGCAGCCCGGCGAGGAAGTGCAGGCCGTCCGGGGTCAGGCCGCGGCCCGGCTGGTTAGGCACGGTTTTCGCTTTGCGGGAGCCGATTTCCGATTCCATCGGATCGCCGAGCCGCAGCTCGAACCGGGTCTGCAGCAGGTCCCGCAGGTAGGGCCGGATCTCCGACCAGCGGGTCGCGCCGATCGCCACGTGCACCCCGAACGACAAGCCGCGCGAAGCCAGCTCGCCGATCTTCTGCTCCAGCTCGCCGTAGTCGTTCTTGAGGCTGTACCAGCCGTCCACCACCAGGAACACGTCGCCGAACGGATCCTCGATCCGTCCGCTGCGGCGCAGCGCGCGGTAAGCCTCCATGGATTCGATGCCGTGCTCGGAGAACAGCGCCTCGCGATGTTCCATGACCTGCGAGATCTCTTCGATGGTCCGGACCACCCGGTCGCGTTCGAGCCGGGTGGCGACCGAGCCGACGTGCGGCAGCCCGGACAGCGGCATGATCCCGCCGCCGCCGAAGTCCAGCCCGTAGAACTGGACCTCCTGCGGGGTGTGCGTCATCGCCAGCGCCAGCACCAGGGTGCGCAGCAGCGTCGATTTGCCGGTCTTGGGCCCGCCGACCACCGCGAGGTGCCCGGCCGCCGACGACAGGTCGGCCATCAGCAGTTCGCGCACCTGCTCGAACGGCCGGTCGATCATGCCCATCGGCACCCGCAGCCGTCCCCAGTGCGCCGGGTCCTGCACGGACATCCCGCGCACCGGGTCCGGCAGCACGCTCGGCAGCAGGGAATCCAGGCTCGGCGATTCCGCCAGCGGCGGCAGCCACACCTGCCGCGCCGCCGGACCGGCGCCGGTCAGCCGGTCGATGAACACGTCGGCGAGCGTCGGCCCGCCCGGCGCGGCCGCTTCGAGCGCGTCCGCGTCGGACCGCTTCTCGGCCTGCTCAGGCTCGTCGTCGCGCACGATGAGCTTCGCGGGGTGCGCCTGGGTGAAGAACGGGACGACCTCCCGGCTCGCCCGTGCAGCGGCCGTCGCCGAGGTGTCGCCGCTGCCCGCGGGCACCGGACCGGATACGTAGGCGGCCTTGAACCGCACCAGGTTCGTGGTGTCGATCTTCAGGTAACCGTTGCCCGGTTCCGGCGGAAGTTCGTAGGCGCTGCCCGCGCCGATCACGCTGCGGGACTCCATCGAGGAGAACGTGCGCAACGCGATCCGGTAGGACAAATGGCCTTCCACCCGGTGGATGCGGCCCTCGTCCAGCCGCTGCGACGCGAGCAGCAGGTGCACGCCGAGGCTGCGGCCGAGCCGTCCCACCGACACGAACAGCTCCATGAACTCCGGCTTCGCGCTCAGCAGCTCGGAGAACTCGTCCACGACCAGGAACAGCGTCGGCATCGGGGCCAGCTGCTCGCCCGCGGCGCGCGCTTTTTCGTATTCGTAGAGCGACGGATAGCCGCTCGCGCGCAGCTGTTCCTGCCGCCGCACCATTTCGCCGTTGAGCGAGTCCTGCATCCGGTCGACCAGCGGCAGTTCGTCGGCGAGGTTGGTGATCGTCGCCGAGGTGTGCGGCAGCCGGTCCATGCCGAGGAACGTCGCGCCGCCTTTGAAGTCGACGAGCACGAAGTTGAGGATCTCCGACGAGTGCGTGGCGGCCAGCCCGAGCACCAGGGTGCGCAGCAGCTCGGACTTGCCGGAGCCGGTCGCGCCGATCAGCATCCCGTGCGGGCCCATTCCGCCCTGCGCCGACTCTTTGAGGTCCAGCTCGACGATCTCGCCGTCCTCGGTCACGCCGATCGGCACCGACATCCGGGCCCGCTGCACCGCGCGCGGCCGCCATTGCGCCGGCACGTCGAAGGTGTGCACGTCCTTGATGCCCAGCAGCGCGGTGAGCCCGAAGTCGCTTTCCAAGGGCTGGTCGGCGATTTCCAGCGTGCCGCTGGTGCGCTTCGGCGCGAGCAGCCGGGCCAGTCCCTCGGCCTGCGTCACCGAAAGCTCGTCCCGAGCCGCCGAGCCCACGCCGCTGCCCGCCGGGAATTCGACCAGGTCGTCCTTGGCGGTCAGCCGCAGGACTTTGGGCCCGCCGGGCAGCGAACCGGTCACGTCCAGCAGCACCACGTTGCGCAGCCCCGCGCCGAGCAGCCGCGAGGACTCCGGGATCGCCGCCAGGTGCGCCACGATCACCACGAACGGTTCGGTGGTGGTCGGCCCGACGGTCTTGTCGTGGTCGTCGCGGTCGGCCACGTCCGGGCCGAGGACGTCCATCAGCTCGTCGTGGTCGGCGGCGAGCAGCCGCAGCGGGCCGGCCGCGTCGCGCAACGTCGGATGGTTGTTGTGCGGCAGCCATTTCACCCAGTCCCACTGGGCTTGCGCGGTTTCGGCGGTGAGCACCGCCAGCCGCAGTTCGTCCGGCGAGTGGAAGGCGACCAGTTGCGCGAGCATCGCGCGCACCAGCGCGACCGCCGCGTCCGGATCGCCGTCGAACTCGACGCTGGTGAAACTGCGCAGCCCGACCGCGGTCGGAATGCCGGACAGCGTGCGGTAGGTCTCGGTGAACCGGCGCAGCGAAATCGCCGAAAGCGGTTCCAGGTCCTCGATCGGCTTGGTCACCGGCGGCACCAGCTCCAGCGCCGACTGCTGGGCGCCGAGCCCGATCCGCACCCGCGCGAAGTCCTCGTGGCTGATCCGCCGCTCCCACAGCCGCGGCCCCGTCGCGAGCGCCCACAGCGAGTCCGGCGACGGGTTGTTCCACGCCACCGCCCGCCGCTGCTCCTCGGCGGTCGACCGCGCCCGGTCCCGCACCTGGGCGATGTAGCGCAGGTAGTCGCGCCGTTCGGCCTGCATCTTGCGCTTGCGTTCGGCGGCCGCGCGGGACAGCTGCCCGAGGCTCATCGCGATCATGGACACGCCCATGCCGCCGCCGATGACGTAGGTGAACGGCGAGCTGCCCGCGACCCCGGAGAACGCCAGCACCATCACCAGCGACCCGATGGCCATCGGCAGCATCATCAGCAGCGAGTTGAAATCGCGCGCCGCCGGCTCCGCCATCACCGGCGGTTCCTGCAGCTCCTCCTGGCCGTCGGGCATCTCGGGGCCCGCCGCGCGCGGGCCCCGCTTCACCGTTTCCGTGCTCATCGGCGCACCCTTCTCATTCGAGCACCCCGGAGGAGCCCTGGTTCGCCGCCCGGCCCCAGGCCGAGTCGTCCTGCTGCAGCAGGTCGGCCATGGTGCGTTCTTCTTCCTCTTCGGGTTCTTCCTCGGCGGCTGCCGCGTCCCCCTCGCCCGCGTCGTCCGCTTCGGACCGCAGCGGTTCGGGCAGGTCGCCGCAGGTGGGCATCTCGTCGGAGAGGATCTCCGCCGTCGCGCCGCGGACCCGCTGGTAAGTGCCCAGCACCGGTTCCCCGGTGCCCGCCGGCTGCCACGGTTCGTCGCTGCGCTCGACGAAGTCGGTGCGGATCTCCTCGGCCCGCTCGTCGGCCGCGGCCGGGACGGGAAGGAGGCCGGGCAGGAACTCGGCGGTGCCGACGTCCCAGGCGGAGGTGTCCTCGGTGCCCAGCGGCCGGACCACCGCGACCCGCACCGGATCGCCGGTTTCCCCGGTGGCGGCCCGGCCCGGTTGTGCGCCAGTGCCCCAGCCGGCCTCGGCACCGGCGCTGGTCCACGGGTCGGCACCGGCGGGCAGCAGATGCACGGCTTCCGGTGGAGCCGGAGTGTCCTTAGCGGATTCCGAGGCGGGAGTGCCCACCCTGGACGGTCCGGCCCACGGTGCCGTCGGCAGCGGCGCCGCACCTTCGTGCGCGCCGGGATCCCCGATGTTTTCCGGAAGGTCCGCGGCCCACGGTTCTTGGATGGCACCGAGCAAGCCGGCCGAGTCCGGGCGCTCGGCGGCGGGCGTGTTCGCCCCGCCGCCGGGCGGCGTCATCGGCACGCCGGGGGCCGGCTGGGGTTCGCTGCCGTTGTCGGCGGGCGGCGCCCATTCGGCGGCTTGGCTCGACGGGGTGTCGCCGAGCGCGGCCGGGTCTCCGACGCCGACGGGGCTGGCCGCGGCCCAGGGCTCCTTGATGTTGCCGAGCAGTCCGGAGGAGTCCGGGCGTTCGGCGGCGGGGGTGTTGAGTCCGCTGCTACCGCCCATGCCGCCGGGCGGCATCATCGGCGGGGTGGCCGGGAGCGGCTGCTGGTCGTGGCTGGCGGGTGGTTCGGGCATTTTCGGCACGGTGCTTTCGCCGAGGCCCTTGACCGCCTCGCCGGGCGCTGCGGCGTCCGGCGACGGCGCCCATTCGGCGGCATGGCTTGGCGGGGTGTCTCCCGATGCAGCCGGGTCTCCGATGCCGTCAGGGGCAGCGGCGGTCCACGGCTCCTTGATGTTGCCGAGCAGTCCGGCCGAGTCCGGGCGTTCGGCGGCGGGGGTGTTGAGTCCGCTGCCGCCGCCCATGCCGCCGGGCGGCATCATCGGCGGGGCGGCCGGGAGCGGCTGCTGGTCGTGGTTCGCGGGTGGTTCGGGCATTTTCGGCACGGTGCTTTCGCCGAGGCCCTTGATCGCGCCCGGGTCTCCGACGTCGCCAGGTCCGCCGATGCTGCCCGGACCGCCGATGCTGCCGGGTCCGTGGCCGGTTCCGCCGCTCGCGCCGGGCGGGGGCGCCCACTCGGCAGAGTGCAGCGGGGGCGTTTCGCCGTGCGCATTGGGGTTGCCGATGCCGTCGGGCGGGTTGCTCAGCCACGGCTCCTTGATGTTGCCGAGCAGTCCGGAGGAGTCCGGGCGTTCGGCGGCGGGGGTGTTGAGTCCGCTGCCGCCGCCCATGCCGCCGGGCGGCATCATCGGCGGGGTGGCCGGGAGCGGCTGCTGGTCGTGGCTGGCGGGTGGTTCGGGCATTTTCGGCACGGTGCTTTCGCCGAGGCCCTTGATCGCGCCCGGACCGCTGACGTCGCCTGGACCGCCGACACCGCCGGGTCCGCTGACGCTGCCAGGACCGGTTCCGCCGCTCGCGCCGGGCGGGGGCGCCCACTCGGCAGAGTGCAGCGGAGGCGTTTCGCCGTGCGCATTGGGGTTGCCGATGCCGTCGGGCGGGTTGCTCAGCCACGGCTCCTTGATGTTGCCGAGCAGTCCGGAGGAATCCGGCCGTTCTGACGACGGGGAGTTCAGCCCGCTGCCGCCGCTGCCGCCCGGCGGCATCATCGGCATGCCCGCACCGCCCGGCGTCTTGTCCGACGGCGGGTTCAAGCCCGGTGGCAGGTGCGCCGGATTGAGTGCGTTGCCGGCCAGGTTGCCGCTGGCGCCCGGCGGTGCCGGGATCGACGGCGGAGCCACGTGCCCGGACCCGCCGGGGCCGGTGCTGCCGAGGCTGCCCGGCCCGGCGGGCGGCGGCGAGATGGCCGGCGGCTTCAGGTTGAGGCCGCCGTTCGACCCGCCGTTCGACCCGCCGGGCGGCGGCGAGACCGCGGGGGGCTTCAGGTTGAGGCCGCCGTTCGACCCGCCGGGCGGCTTGACCGCACTGCTGTCGCCCGGGGGCGGCGGAAGGACGGCGGGCGTGATCGGCGGCGGCACCTGCGCGCCGCCGTCGCCCGGCGGGTTCTGCAGGTTCGGCGGGTTGAGGCCAGCGCCGCCCGGCCCGGTGGCGTCGCCCGGAGGCGGCGGGATGGCAGCGTTGGCAAGCGGCGGAGGCGTGCTGTTTCCGCCCAGGCCGTTCAGGTCGGCCGGCGGCGGCTGCACGACCGCGTTCTTGAGCGGCGGGGGCGTGCTGTTCCCGCCGGGACCGGTGCCCTCGGGCCCGTTGACGCCGTTGGGCGGCGGCGGGATCGACGCGGCGTTCACCGGAGGCGGCGTGCTCCCGCCGCCCGGCGGGGGAGACACCGGCGGGGGAGACACCGGCGGCGGCGTCGGCGAAGGCGGGGGCGGCGTGGTCGGGGGAGGCGGCGCCGCCGGAGGGGGCGGGGTGACCGGCGGCGGAGGAGGCGGGTCGGCCGGCGGCGGCGGGGGCGGGGGAGGAGGCGGCGGGGTCGGCGGCGGCGGGGGCGTCGAGTCGGGAGTCGGGGGCGGCGTCGTCTTGCCCTCGTTGACGTGCACGGTGTGGTACTTCTGCGCGAGCTGGCCGCCCACCTTGCGCATGTCGTTGGTCATCATCGTGACCGCTTCGGGGAACTGCGAAATGTACGCGCGCCCGTCGCTGAGGTGGTATTTGCTGCCCTGCGCCAGCACCTGGCTGGCGTAGTAGCTGTCGATGTAGCGGATCGTGTCCTGCGCCCACTTGAGATACGCCGCGGCATTGACCAGGTTCGTCGGCACGTTGTTGGACCCGCCGCCGTCCCCGATCCGGTCGGCCAGATCCGAGAACTTGTTGCCCAGCGTGGTCATCATGGTCTTGAACTTGTCCGCGGCGTCGCCCTTCCACGGGCCGTCCGGGCCGGCGAGGGCGGCGGTCTGGTCCTGAATGGACTGAGCGACCATCGCGAGGTTCTGCTGCGTCTCCTGAAACACCCCGGCCGCGTCCTGAAGCGACTGCCAGTTGACATTGCCGTAGGCCTTGTCCAGGTTGTCCTGGCCGCCGGACAGCGAGCCGCCGCCCAGAATCGCCGCTTCGATCTGCTTCCACGTCAGCCCGTCGAAATCCTTCGACGGGTCGCCGGTGGAGTTCTGGTTCCCGGTCTGGGTGGTGTCCGGCCAGACCCCGTTGTCATCCGAGGTGAACCCGTGGGTGTTGTTGTCGTCCGACATCGTTCCTCGATCGCTTCGAACCCGGGAGAGACCGCCGCCCGCCGGTCAGGGTTTCTGACCGGCGCTGGTGATGTGGCCGCTGACTGTGTTGAAGTACTGGTTGTAGTCGTCGGCCGACATCTTGTTGACCTCGTCGGCGTTGTCGTACGCCTTCGACGCCTTGGTGACCGCGTCCGCGACCTCGTCCAGTGCCTTGCACAGGTCGTGGATCGCGGTGCGGGTGTTGTCCACCAGCATGTTCGTGCCCTGGATCGGCGTGACGATCTTGTCGTGCGCCGTCAGGAACACGCCCGGCTTCAGCTGGACCCCGTCGAGTTTCGCCGGGAGATCCTTGAGCGGCCCGTCCGCGAGCGTCTGCATGTTCTTCGCGAACGTGCGCATCGCCTCGGTGTTGACCGCGGTGACGCCCCTGCCGGGATGTTCGGAACCGCCGGGCACCGGCGGCGCGGTGCCGACGTCGCCGGGCGGGATCCACTGGTTGTTCACGTCTGGCGGAGCCTGGTCGCCGGGGCTGTGGAACTTGCCGTCGGACGACGTCTGTGTGTGGTTGTCGCTCCGCCCGTAAGGATTGGCAGCTGAATTAGCCATGCCCGTTCAACCTCCTTCCTCGTTCTCGTCCGCGGCACGGCGCCGCGGACGACAGCGTCGGTGCTAGGCGAATCGCTTGGCGTTGTTGCCTTCGGTGTTCGAAGTGCCCTCGTTGATCTGCGCGAGGGTCTGCGAGGCGGCGTCCAGCGCCTGCGGAAGGGTGAGCGCAGCCTGGTGGCAGTAGTTGTAGGTCTCGTGGAACATGTCGGCGGCGACGCCGGTCCAGTTCTCGCGCTGGCCTTCGATCACTGCCTTCATCTGGTCCAGCAGCTCGGTGATCTGCCCGGACTGCTGCTTCGCCTGCCCGACGGTGTCCTGCATCGTGGCGAAGCTGATCTGGAACTGGCCCAAAGCCATGGGAACGTCCTTTCGAGGGAAGGGAAGGGGATCAGAAGCCCTGCAGGCCGCCGCCGCCGATGACGGCGGCGTTGCTGTGCGCGGTGGAGGTGTTGTCCGAGTCGCGGCTGTCGTATTCGCTGGCCGAGGTCTGGACGTTCTGCGCGAGCTGGTCCAGTTTCTGCACGATCTTGCGGACCGTCTGGTCGAACTGGGTCATGGCCTGGGTGAACACCGTGGCCGAGTCGGACCGCCAGGTGCCGAACAGCGTCTGCATGGTGCTGTCCACCCGCTGGTTCACCCCGGTGATGTTCTGCCCGGTGTCGGTGATCGTCTGCGCGCCCTTGCGCATGACGGTGGTGTCGACGCGAGCGCCGTCCTGCGAAGCCATGCTCTCTCCTCTGGTCGGGTTATCAAATGAGCGCCCCGGGCGTCCGGGGCGCATGACGTCGCCGCAGGTGTTCTTCGTCCGGCCGAACGAAGAACAGAGCGAGACCGCGGACTCACCGTAAGTGGACGGTTAAGCGTTGTCGCCGAGGTGTTCCCTTCTGGACACCGGCGGGCGGACGGCTGGGCAACGGCCTGCCCGATCATCCCTCGCTGGTGGCACTGAGCTGCGGAAACGTCGTCAGTTCGCGGTGGATACGCGGCCTTGCCCCTTTGTCCGCGCTGGTGTGCCCGAGCGCACCCGGGGCGCGCGGCGGGCCGAGATCCGCCGGTCTTCCAAGCGAGAACTTCTCGTAACATCGTCCACTGCGGACGGTCGCAGTTGGACGGTGGGCTGACCGGGCTGGTGGCCGCCCGGAGGTGTCGGCCGGGAATCTCCGTGACTACGGGACGTTCGCGGGTTCCCGCGGCGACGGAGTCTGCCTGCGGATTAGCCCGTTCAGCCGCGGAAGCTGCATGGTCGGCGGCGGGCCGACGAACTTCTCGGCAAAGTCAGTGCACGACTTGAGTTGCCGGCGGTATCGCTCAAACGTGCAGAACTTCTGGATCATCGGTTGTTGGTCGATGAGGGTAACCGCAGCCGTTTGAATCCAGTTGTCCCGATATATCAAGAAAAACAGCTCGACTCGCACTCTGTCTCGGACGCGGATTTATCCTGCGGGCGTCCAACACCGTGTCGCTTCGACCAGCCGTGAAGTGTCGCGCCCATTTGCTCTTATGAGCGAACTCTGATGACGAGCCTATCCGGGAGCTGTCTGACGTGGACCGGAGATGGCGTCCGCTCGCGCCCGGCGTTGCCGGCGGGCACGAGCGGACGCTGCGCGCCGAGCGTCAGTGTTTCAGCGTGAACGCGAAATCGCCGGTCACCTTGCCGGTCAGCCGGCTCGCCGACACCGCCTTGCCGTCTTCGACCAGCCGCTCGACCTCGCCGCGGGAAAGCCCGAACCCTTCGGCGATCAGCCGCGCCGGCCGGACCGGGATCCGGGCTTCGAAACGGACTTCGACGTCGACCGCCTCGCGATCCAGGTGGTCCGAACCGTGTGTGTCCAGCCGCCAGGCCCCGGACCAGTCGAGCGAAACCCGGTTCCGGCGCTGGAGAACCGGCTCCTGGAGCAGGTCGGCGGCGAGGCCGGGATCGTTGTGGTGCAACCGGTCCAGCAGATCCGGCCGGACCGAACGGACGCGTGCTCGCTCGAAGACCGTGAGCTTCGCGGTGTCCCCGCAGCCGGTGCAGAGCACGAGCAGCCACGCGTCGACGAGCTTGTGGTTGGCGTTGACCCGGAACTTGCCGTCCGCCCGGAACTTCTCCGCCGCGCACGCATGGCAGCGCCGGCGGACGAGCGGAAGGCAGGTGGGCAGGACTGTCCAATGACAGAGCATAGAAGTACACCGTTCCCAGTGAGAAAATCCGCAGCACGAAACAGCGCGGCGCAGGTGCGCGGCGCGTCAGGGGTTGGGATGACTCACGCGAGGTACAACGGCACGTCCTTGCCTTGCCGGACAGGTCCGGGCGGACAGTAGCCGCGCCCCGGTCCGCGCGGCCACCGGTTTTTCGCCGGACCAGGCGTGCAGGCAATCCGGCCCGGCGAGCATCCCGCCGCCGCAGGGGGATGGCCGGGCTGGCGAAGGCGGCCACGTGCTTGGTCACCGCGGCGGCGGGCCCGGGACCCCGCTGTCCCGCTGACCGTGCCGCTGCCGGCGAAGTTCGCGCGCCCGACCGGTCCACGCGATCGGGCTCGCCGGCACAGCGGCGCGGACCGGGGCGGAACGGATAAGGTAGCCCGATGGGGTCGGTCAAACAGGTTCAAGTCACGTTCGACTGCGCGGAACCGATGCGCGTCGCCACGTTCTGGTGCGAGGTGCTGGGGTACGTCTTCCCGCCGCCTCCGCCGGGATTCGCCAGCTGGGAGGAGTTCGACCAGTCGTTGCCGCCGGAGGCGCAGGGCAGCGCGGCGGCCTGCGTCGACCCGGCCGGAGCCGGGCCGCGGCTGTACTTCCAGCGGGTGCCCGAGGGCAAGGTCGCGAAGAACCGGGTGCATCTCGACGTGCGGGCCGCCACCGGACTGGTCGGAGCGGAGCGCCTCGCCGCGCTGCGGGCCGAAAGCGACCGGCTGGTCGCGCTCGGCGCGGTGCAGACACAGGTGCTCGAGGCCGACGACCAGAACGAATCGTGCATCAACATGCAGGACATCGAGGGCAACGAGTTCTGCCTCGACTGAGGGGCTGAGCCCGGACTGAGCACGGCGGCCCGGAACCCGGTCGCCGTGCTTCGCCGGCCGGTATCAGCTCGGCTGGTTGGAATCGGCTCGGCTGACCGCGACCAGCTCGGCTGACCGCGACCAGCTTGGCTGGCCGGGATCAGCTCAGCCGACCGCGACCAGTTCGGCCGGCTCCTGCCGCGCGTACCGGCGGGCCATCGCGGCGCACACGATCAGCTGGATCTGGTGGAACAGCATCAGCGGCAGCACGATGAGCCCTACCTGGGCGTGCCCGAACAGCACCGTCGCCATCGGCAGGCCGCTCGCGAGGCTCTTCTTCGACCCGCAGAACACGATCGTGATCCGGTCCGCGCGGTCGAACCCCAGCAGCCGCGCGCCTCCGCTCGTGATGCCGAGCACCGCGGCCAGCAGGACGCAGCAGACCGCGACCAGGACCAGCAGCGGGCCGAGGTCGAGTGTGTGCCAGATGCCTTCGGTCATCCCCTCGCTGAACGCGGTGTACACCACCAGCAGGATCGAGCCGCGGTCGACCAGCTTCAGCGGCGCGGCGTGCTGCTTCACCCACTCGCCGATCCAGCGGCGGGCGAACTGGCCGGCGACGAACGGGACCAGCAGCTGCAGCACGATGTCCAGCACCGCGGATCCGCTCACCCCCGGCCCGTCGGCGGCCAGCAGGAGCGCGACCAGCAGCGGGGTCGCGACGATGCCGAGCAGGTTCGACACCGACGCGCTGCAGATCGCCGCCGCGACATTGCCCTTCGCGATCGAGGTGAACGCGATCGACGACTGGACCGTCGAGGGCAGCAGGCAGAGGAACAGGACGCCGGTGTAGAGCGGCGAGGTCAGCAGGCCGGGGGAGAGGAACGACGCGGCCAGGCCCAGCAGCGGGAACACCACGAAGGTGGCGGCCAGCACCGTGACGTGCAGCCGCCAGTGCCGCATCCCCTCGATCGCTTCCTGGCTGGAAAGCCGTGCGCCGTAAAGGAAGAACAGCAGCCCGACGGCGATCTTCGACGCGAGCCCGAACCCGGTCGCGACCGCGCCGGAGGCGGGCAGCAGCGACGCCACTCCCACGGTGGCGAGGATCGCGGCGATGAACGGGTCGATCCGCAGCTTGGCCAGCAGCGTCGAGACGGGACGGGAGAGCGAGGCGAGCACGGTGGTCATGGAGCTCCTTTCCCGGCTATTCTCCGACGGGCCGCGGTCATTCGGAACCCCGATGACCGTACTGACTGCCATCGTGGATGACGATAAGATGTGACGCATGCTGGACCCGCGGCTGTGCCGTTCCTTCCTCGCGGTGGCGGAGACCCGCAGCTTCACCGCGGCGGCGAAGCGGCTCGGCGTGGGCCAGCCCACAGTCAGCCAGCACATCCGGCGGCTGGAGACCGAAGCGGGCGGGCTGCTTTTCGCCCGCGACACGCACGCGGTCGATCTCACCGCGCGCGGCCAGGCGATGCTCGGCTTCGCGCAGACCATTGTGGACACCGAGGAACGCGCGAGCAGGCACTTCCGCGGTGCGCAGGTACGCGGCCGGGTCCGGTTCGGCGTGTCCGAGGACTTCGCGCTCGGCGAACTGCCCGGGGTACTGCGCCGGTTGCGGGAAAGCCACCCGCTGGTGGACGTCGAGCTGCACGTGGAGCTGTCCGACGTGCTGGCCCGCCGGATCGCCGAGGGGAGGCTCGACCTGGTGCTGGGCAAGCGCCGCCCGGAGGCGGCCGGGCCCGGGCGGCTGCTGCGCCGCGAACCGCTGGTGTGGATCGGATCGGCGGCCACCGAGCTGCTGCCCGGTCACCCAGTGCCGCTGGTGCAGTACCCGATGCCGTCGGTCACGCGGCAGTTGGCGGTGGAGGCGCTGGAACGGGCGGGCCTGGAATGGCGCGCGGCCTGCCTGACGTCGAGCCTCACCGGCCTGCGCGCCGCGGCGGCCGCCGGGCTGGGGATCACCGTGCACGCGCGGAACCTGGTGCCGGCGGATCTGCTGGAGCTGCCCGCGGAGCTGGGACTGCCGGATCCGGGCGAGGTCGACTTCGTGCTGCTGTCCCGCGACGGCGGGGAGGGTCCGGTGGCGGCGCTGGCGGAGTTCGTGGTCGCGCAAGTCGGTGCCGAGCCCGGCGGATTCGGCGCCGACGGCTGAGCGCTGCCGCAGATGGTCGGCAAGGTTCCGGCTGCGCCTTGTGTCCGTGAAGGGCCCCTTGAGGGAATCTGAGTCCGTGAAGGGGCCCTTCACGGCCACCGCGCCAGAATCCCGCCGCGTCAGCAGAGCTGCCGGGTCATCAGGCTTGCCGCTCGACCGCCGCCCGCAGCCGTTGCAGCGCCCGGTGCTGTGCGACCCGCACCGCGCCCGGTGTCGAGCCGACGGTGACCGCGGTGTCCTCCGCGGACAGTCCGAGCACGACGCGCAGCAGCACGATTTCCCGCTGTCGCTCCGGCAACACCTCCAGCAGCCGGGTCAGCCGGTCGTTCAGCTCCGTCCGCAGCAGCTGTTGCTCCGGGCCGGCGGAGGGGTCCGGCGATTCCGGCAGTTCGGCCATCGGCTCGGCCCGGTTGCGTGCGGTCGCCCGGTGCGCGTCCGCGACCTTGTGCTGGGCGATTCCGTAGACGAAGGCCAGGAAGGGCCGCCCCTGGTGCCGGTAGCCGGGCAGTGCGGCGAGCAGTGCCAGGCAGATCTCCTGGACCACGTCGTCCGCTGACGAAAGCGCTTCCGTCCTGCCTATCCGGGCCTGGCAGTAGCGCACGACCAGCGGCCGGACCGCGGCGAGCAGTTCCTCCGCTGCCGTGCGGTCGCCCTCGACGGCCGCGCGCACCTGGCCGTCGTAGCCGAGGCGTTCGGCCGGCAGGCGCGGCGCGGCCAGTGTGCTCGCCTCGGCTTTCAGCTGGCTCAGCGCGTCTTCCACGTCCAGCGCCGCGGCCAGCGCGCTGACCAGCGCGGTTCCGGCTTCGTGCAGCGCCGACCGCAGAGCTTCGTCGCGGTCGGCCAGGCCGAGCCGATGCCGGAGCCTTTCCCGGGCGTGCCGAAGGTTGGAGCGGACCGTGGTGCCTGCCATGCCAAGTGCCGCGGCGATCGCGGCAGGCGGGAACCCGTCCAAAGACCAGGACAGCACCGTCCGCTGGGTTTCCGGCAGCGTCGCGAGCAGCTCGACCCCGAGGGCGTTCCGTTCCACGACCGCTGCCAGCCGGTGGTCCGGCGGTGCCTCGAACCACGCTTCTTCCGCGGCGAGCCGGAGTGCGGTCAGCCGGACCGCCGCCCGCGGGTCGCCGTGCGGCGGCCACGTTCCGGTCGCGTGCACGAATGCGGCCACCGCGGCCCTGCGCGCCGCACCCGGCCCGACGCCGCCGGTGCACAGGAACGCCACCAGCCGCGGGAAATCGCCCCGGAAGAACCCGTCGAAGCCCGCCATGTGCACCCCCTCCCGTCGAAACAGGTGCAGTGGACGAACTCCCGGATGTAACGATCCGATCACGGCACCGTGCGTGACTGTGAGTTCGCCGGACGGGCGAACCTCACCGGGAGGCCGGGCGGGCGGGCTGGGTTTACCGGGAACCCTTGCCGGGTAAGCAAAATTTTGGGCTCGGCGGCACCGGCGAGCGGGGCCGGCGGCGGCTTAGCACGACAGCGGGCCAACCGCGTCTGCGATGTGAGGTGAATCGAAATATCGCGCACGGCCGGTGATCGGTGGTAGCTTGGAAAACCGGTCGCCCCCCGGTCCGCGTGATGCGGGGCGGTTCGGCCGAAAGCCACCGAACACCTTCTCGAAGCACAGTGGCTTGTGCGCGCGGAGAAGTCGGTTGACCACGGTTCGACAATGAGGACAGGAGGTGAAAAGCAACAATGGAACTCACGGCCACCAGCTGGCTTGCCCGCGCGGCGTGCCAGGACGAGGACCCGGAACTGTTCTTCCCGATTTCCGACATGGGACCCGGGGCGCAGCAGGTCGCGAAGGCCAAGGCGGTCTGCGCACGATGCCCGGTCCGCGCGGAATGCCTTTCCTATGCTCTCGACAACGGTCTCGGCAACGGGATCTTCGGGGGAACCACCGAGCTGGAGCGCCGGAAGCTGGTTCGCACCGGCTCCGCCGCCGCACAGCATCGAGTCGCCTGACCGCGTGCCGGTGACCATTTCCCGGCGGCGAAGGCAAAGAAGTTTCCCCGCCACGGCCGGCTGAACAGCCCGGAACTCGGTGGACCGCCCGGGCGGTGATCGCGAATGCGATCACCGCCCGGGCATTTTTACTTCGCGCTGACGCCGGGAGGGGCCAGGCAAACGACGCCGGGTGAGTTCTCGATCGCCCAGCGTTTATTCTTCGAACGTTTCGGCGAGCCCGTACGGGGCCAATGCCGCTGTTTCGAACGCCGCCATCGCGGTGACCAGCCCATTGCGTACGGTGAGCACGGTGACGCCGAACGCACGGTGCACCGATTCGCCCGGCCGCCGCAGGTAGCCGGCGACCGCGAGCTGCCGGTTCGCGCGCACCGGCACCATCCGGAAACTGCCCCGGAAGTGCGGCGACGCGGGATCGAAGCTCGGCCGGAGCGCGCCGAGGATCCGTTCGCGGCTGTCGAACCACAACGAGTACGGCGGCATCACCGCGCGCGCGTCCTCGCTCAGCACCGCGGCGACCGCCTGCACGTCCGCGGATTCGTAAGCCGCGATGAACTTCCGCAGCAGCGCCGCTTCCTCGGCGGTGGTGGTCTCCGGCGCGGACCATTCGTCCCGCCGGGCCGGCAACCGGGTCCGCAACGTCTCCCGCGCCCGTTGCAGCGCGCTGTTCGCCGAGGCGACCGAAGCGCCGAGCAGTTCGGCAGTGTCCTTTGCGGACCAGTCGAGCACGTCGCGCAAGATCAGCGCGGCCCGCTGGCGCGGCGGCAGCAGCTGGATCGTGGCGAGAAAAGCCAGTTCGATGGTCTCCCGCTCGACGACCGCGGCACCGGTGTCGTCCGGTGCCGCGGGGTCGAGCAGCAGGTCGGGGAACGGGCTGAGCCACGGCACGTCGAGCGCGCGCGGCGAGCCGACCGGGTCGCCTGCCGGTCCGAGCTCGTCCGGCAGGACGCGTCCGGGCCGCCGGGCGAGCGCGTCGAGACAGACGTTGGTGGCGATGCGGTACAGCCAGGTCCGGACGCTCGCCCGGCCGGCGAAGCCGGAACGGCCTTTCCAAGCCCGGAGAAACGCCTCCTGGGTGAGGTCCTCGGCCTCCTCGAACGAGCCGCTCATCCGGTAGCAGTGCACCCGGATCTCGCGGCGGTGCCGTTCGAGCGCGGCGGAGAACTCCGCGTCGCTGGTCACCGGGCCACGGTAGCTCAGGCGGCCTCGTCCGCCAGTCGTTCCAGACCGCTCTGCGTCTTCAGCGGCAGGTGCCTCAGGAACGCCACCGCGACCGTGACCAGCAGGGCGATCGGAGCGCAGATCAGGAACAGGTCGCTTGTCGCGACGCCGTACGCCTCGCGGATCACCGTCACCACCGGCGCGGGCAGCAGCGACAGATCCGGCACCTTCCCGCCGTTGCCCGAGGCGGCGGCCGCGGCCGGGCCGAGCCCGTCGGAGATCAGCGTGCCGACCCGGCTGGCCAGCACCGCGCCGAGCGCGCTGACCCCGATCGAGCCGCCCAGGCTGCGGAAGAAGGACAGCGTCGACGTCGCCGCGCCGAGATCCTGCGCCGGAACGTCATTCTGCGCCACCAGCACCAGGTTCTGGTTGAGCATCCCCACGCCAACGCCGAGCACCAGCATGAACAGGCTCAGCTCCAGCACCGAGGTGTGCGCGTCGATCAGCCCGAGCAGGCCGAGCCCGGCGGCCATCAGCACCGAGCCGAGCAGCAGGAACGGCTTCCACTTGCCGGTACGGCTGATCAGCTGGCCGGACACGGTGGACGACACCAGCAGGCCGAAGATCATCGGCAGGCTCAGCAGCCCGGCCACCGTCGGCGATTTGCCCAGCGACAGCTGGAAGTACTGCGACAGGAACACCGTGCCGCCGAACATCGCGACGCCGACCAGGAAGCTCGCGACGGTCGCCAGCGAGACCGTGCGGTTGCGGAACAGCCCGAGCGGCACGACCGGTTCGGGCACCTTCGACTCCACCCACACCGCGAGCACCAGCACCAGCACGCCCGCCGGCACCAGCGCCGCGGTCTGCCAGGAGGCCCAGGCGAACGTCGATCCGGCCAGCGACGACCACACCAGCAGCGTCGACACGCCGAGCATGATCAGGAACGCGCCGAGGTAGTCCACCTGCACCTCGCGGCGCTGCGTCGGCAGGTCCAGCGTGCGCTGCAGCAGCAGGATCGCCGCCAGCGCGAACGGCACGCCGAGGAAGAAACACCAGCGCCAGCCGAGCCAGGAGGTGTCCACCAGCACGCCGCCGATCAGCGGCCCGGCCACCGTGCCGACCGCGAAGACCGCGCCGAAGACGCCGGAGAACTTGCCGAGTTCGCGCGGCGACACGATGGCCGCCATGATCACCTGAGCGAGCGCGGTCAGCCCGCCGCCGCCGACGCCCTGGGCGATCCGGCTGAGGATGAGGATGTCGATGTTCTGCGCGAGCCCGGCCACCAGCGAGCCGACCACGAACAGCCCGAGCGACAGCTGGATCAGCAGTTTCTTGTTGTACAGGTCGGAAAGCTTGCCCCAGAGCGGCACGGTCGCGGTCATCGCGAGCAGTTCGGTGGTGACCACCCAGGTGTAGGACGACTGGCTGCCGCCCAGTTCGGAAACGATCCGCGGCAGCGCGTTCGCGACCACAGTGGACGCCAGGATCGCGACGAAGATGCCCATCATCAGGCCGGACATCGCCTGCAGTACCTGCCGGTGGGTCATCGGCGGGGAGGCGGTCGCCGGGGAATCCGCGGTCGACAAAGACATGACAGTCCTTTCCGGACTCGAAGGGGGAGGAGGTTCAGCTCGGGTCGGGCAGGCCGGCGGCGGCGATGGCGACGGCCTCGTCGAAGAGCGCGTGCAGCGGCCGGGCGCCGTCGAGTGCGGACCAGCGGCCGAGGGCGGTGTTGAGCACCCCGCCCAGGACGGCCAGCACCAGCGACGGGTAGAGGTCCTGCTCTGGGTCGGTGCCGCTGCGCCGGGCAATCGCCTGGACCATCGGCTCGCGGGACGGGGAGCTGAGCGCGGTCGCGCGGCTCATCAGCGCCGGATCGTCCTGGACGATGCGCAGCCGGGCCAGCCATTCGGCCTCGTTCTGCTCGATCTCGGCCATCTCCTCGCGCATGGTCGCGACCAGCGCGGCGAAGGTGCCGAGCCCGGCCGGTTGCGCGGCGAACCGGTCGATGGTCCGCGCGGCTCGCTCTGCGTGATCCGCGTACGCGATCAGCACTGCGTCCTCTTTGGACGCGAAGTAGTTGAAGAACGTGCGAGTGGAGACACCTGCCGCGGCCGCGATGTCGTCGACGGTTACCCGGTCCAGGCCATGTTCGTCGACCAGCCGCAGTGCCGCGAGAGCGATGGTGCGGTGGGTTTCGAGCTTCTTGCGCTCGCGCAGTCCGGGAGGGGGCATGCGGCTAGCGTAACAAAATCTTGCAGAGTCTGCAAAGTTGCAGTTCGTGAAGTGATTCGCGTCGCGGAGCGGGCTGGCAGAATCACCGGCTGTGAGCGGAACTGTGCTGGTACTCGGCGGACGCAGTGAAATCGGAACGGCGGTGGCCGTGCGGCTGGCCCGCGGCGGTGCGCGGCGGTTCGTGCTGGCCGCCCGGCCCGGGGCGGACCTGGGGGAGCAGGCGGCCGCGTTGCGAGACGCAGGCGCGGAGACGGTGGCGATCGAGGAGTTCGACGCCGACGACCTCTCCGCGCACCGTCCGCTGCTCGACCGGGTGCTCGCGGAGCACGGACCGCTGGAGATCGTGGTGCTGGCCTTCGGCATTCTCGGCGACCAGGCGCGGGCGGAGGCGGATGCCGCGCACGCCACCGCGATCGTGCACACCGATTACGTCGCTCAGGTGTCGGTGCTCACTCACACGGCGGAACTGCTGCGGGCCCAAGGGGCCGGAAGCATCGTCGTGTTCTCCTCGGTCGCCGGGATCCGGGTGCGGCGCGCGAACTACGTGTACGGCTCGGCGAAAGCCGGTCTCGACGGGTTCGCGTCCGGCCTGGCGGACGCGTTGCACGGCACCGGTGTCCGGTTGCTGCTGGTGCGGCCCGGCTTCGTGATCGGCCGGATGACCGAAGGCATGTCGCCCGCACCGTTTTCCAGCACCGCGGACCAGGTCGCCGACGCGACGGTCCGCGCGCTGCGGCGCGGGCGCGCCGTCGTGTGGGTGCCCGCGGTGCTGCGCCCGGTGTTCGCGGCGATGCGATTCGTGCCGCGCGCGGTGTGGCGCCGGATGCCGCGCTGATCCCGAACTCCCTGTGTCTGAAGGGGCACCGGCTGTCGCGGCGGACGTGAACACCGGTCACGGTGTGTCCACCGACACTCGGCCGAACGGGCAGCATCACATCTTCGCGACAGGTTTCTCAGGCTTTTCCCAGCTAACGCGGTGATCCTCGAAGGCGGGGTCGAAATCCGATCCCGCGGGGAAGCGAGGAACCAGCCGTGCTGCTCACGTCCAGGGGCCGCCGCGTCGGCGGCCGCGCTGTGCTGGGCGTCGTGTCGGCGCTGGTGCTGGGGGCCACCGGGTTCGCCTGGACGCAACTGCACCGGATCGACACGAAGCTCGCCACAGCGGACGTCATCGACCCCACGGCACAGGTTCCGGACGCGCCGGCCGGGCAGCCGTTGACCGTCGCGCAGAACATTCTGCTGGTCGGCCTCGATTCGCGCACCGACGCGAACGGCAATCCGTTGCCACAGAACGTGCTCGACGCGTTGCACGCCGGAAGCACCGAGGACGGCGGCAACACCACGGACACGATGATCGTGGTGCACGTCCCGGCGGGCGGCGCGGCCGCCACCGCGATCTCCATCCCGCGGGACTCCTATGTGGACATTCCGGGCTACGGCAAGCACAAGATCAATTCGGCCTACAGCCGCGCCCGCGCCGACGCTCGAGGAAAAATGGCCCAGCAGGGCCTGAGCGGCCCGCAGCTGGAAACGGCGGCCGACGCCGAAGGTGCGAAGTCCGCGATCGCCGCGGTCCAGAATCTCACCGGCCTCACCATCAACCACTACGCCGCGGTGAATCTCGCCGGCTTCGACGCGCTGAGCCAGGCGGTCGGCGGCGTGCAGGTGTGTTTGAAGGCGCCGGTGCACGATTCGTACTCCGGCGCGAACTTCCCGGCCGGTGAGCAGACCATCTCAGGCGCGCAGGCGCTGGCTTTCGTCCGCCAGCGGCACGGACTGCCCAACGGCGACCTGGATCGCATCGCGAGGCAGCAGGCATTCATGTCCGCGATGGCGCGGAGCGTCCTCGATTCCGGCACCTTCACCGACCCGGCCCGGCTGTCCGCCTTGGTGGACGCGCTGGAAGGCGCGGTGACGCTGGACCACGGGTGGAGCCTGCTGGGCTTCGCGCAGCAGCTGCACGGCCTGAGCGCGGGCTCGATCGGCTTCGTGACGATTCCGGTGCAGAGCCTGTCGCTGGCCACCCCGGCCGACGGGGACGCGGTGAAGGTGGACCCGGCGCAGGTCAAGGCGTTCGTGCAGACGCAGATCAGCTCGCCGGAAGCGGCCGCCTCGGGCGAGGCGCCGGATTCGGGGAGCGTCCAGCCGTCGGCCTCGTCCGCGACCCGCGAGGGCGGCGTCCGCCCGATCGCGGCGACCACGTCGTCCACACCGACCTCGTCGACCCCTCCGGCGGGCACTCCGGCACAGCCGAAGATGACCACGGCCAGCGGTTGCGTGAACTGAGGCCCGCCTGGGCGGTGGGCGCGGGAGCTGAGGCCCGGTAGGGCAATGCGGTCGCGCTCACGACTGCGGCGCGAGGGCGCGCGAGCTGAGGCCCGATAGGGCGGAGGGTGCGGGAGCTGAGCGCGGCGGGTGCGCAGCTCCGGATTTCTTCGCCCACGGCAACACTTTCTGCCTCGTCGATCGAAGTATCCGCCGCACTGGCCCGGTCAGCCCCGCCGGTCACCCCGCTCCCTCGACCGGCAGCCCGATAGTGAACGCGGCCCCGCCCTCCGCCGCCGGCCCGGCGGTCAGCGTTCCGCCCATCCGCGTCACCAGACCGTGCGCCAGCGCCAACCCGATCCCGGAACCCACCGGCCGCCGGTCGCGGTACCGCGCGTTCAGCACTCCTCGCTCGAAGGCCACCGGATAGTCCTCGGCCGCCAGCCCCGGGCCGCCGTCGCGGACCGACAGCCGGGCCTGGCCCTGCGTCACCTCCAGTGCGAACACGATGGGCGCGCCCGCCGGGGTGACCCGCAAGGCGTTCTCCGCCAACCCGTCCACCACCTGATGCAGCCGACGCGCGTCGGCCGTCGCCATCGTCGGCGCGGGCGGCACCTCGACCGTCAGCCGGACGTTCTCCCGCGCGCACCGCAGTTGCCACACCTCGGCGCAATCCCGGACCAGTGCGGTGAGATCGAGCGGCCCCAGGTCGAGCCGGAATTCGTCGGCGCCGAGCCGGGCGAGTTCGAGCAGATCGGACACCAGCCGCTCCAGTCGCAGCGCTTCGCGGTGAATCGTCGCGCCTGCGTGCCGCGCGTCCGCTCCTTCGGCGACGCCATCGGCGATCGCTTCGGAGAAACCGGTCACCGCGGTCAGCGGGGTGCGAAGTTCGTGCGACACCGACAGCAGGAATTCCCGTTGCCGCGCCTCGCTGCGGGCGAGCGCGTCGGCCAGTTCGTTCAGCGACCCGGCGACCTGCGCGACCTCCGCGGGCCCTTCGACCGGCACGCGCACGTCCCGTCTTCCGGCGCTCAGACTGCCGGCCGCGGCGGCGGCACGGCGGAGCGGGCGGCCGAGGAGCCGTCCGGAAACGTACCCGGCGGCGGCCGCCACGAGCAGGCCGATGCCCAGTGCGAGCAGGATGTTGCGCACAAGCGCCCGTTGCGTCGCCTCGGCGCTGCGCACCGGCTGGACGAGCGCGAACGCGGCTTGCGTGCCGACCGTCCGGACCTCCACCAGGTAGTCGAGATCCCCGACGGCGACCCGGGCCGAATGGTCCGCACCGGACGTAAGCCCGGCTTGTTCGGCGGCGTGCAGTGCGGTGGCCTGGCCGGTGTTCTGCCCGGTGATCCGGTGCACGACGACCTCGATCCCTTGCCCCCGCACGACAGCGGCGACCTTGCCGATCGCCAGCCGGCTGCCGATGCCGGTGTCGTCGAGCTGCCCGGCGACGACGTCGGCCTGGGCTCGCAACGACTGCTGCAGCACCGAATCCGCGGTGCTGCGCACCAGCCGGGACGCGACCAGCCCGGCGACGAGCACCGCGATGCCGGCGACCGCCAGGCAGACCACGGTGATCCGGAGCGCCAGGGTGGTTTTCATCCGGCGTCCGCCGCGTACCCGATGCCCCGGACTGTCCGAATGGGACTTTCCGCGCCGAGTTTCGCCCGCAGCTGCGCGACATGCACGTCGACGGTGCGGGTGCCGGCCGCCGCGGCGTAGCCCCAGACCGCGCTGAGCAGCTGGTCGCGCGACAGCACCTGACCGGGGTGGCGCAGCAGGTAGGCGAGCAGGTCGAACTCGGTGGAAGTGAGCACGACCTCGGCCTCCCCGGCCCAGGCCCGGCGGCTGGCCACGTCGATCCGCACTCCTGCGCAGGCCAGCGCGGAGACCGGACCGCCGGACGCCCGGCGCAGCACGGTCCGGACGCGGGCGGCGAGCTCGCGCGGGCTGAACGGCTTGGTGAGGTAGTCGTCCGCGCCGATTTCCAGTCCCAGCAAGCGATCCAGCTCGTCGTCGCGCGCGGTGACGAACAGCACCGGCGTCCAGTCGCCTGCCGCGCGCAAGGCCCGGCAGATCTCAATGCCGTCCATTCCGGACAGTCCGATGTCGAGCACCACGGCCACCGGCCGCAGCCGGCGGATCTCGGCGAGCGCTTTCGCGCCGTCCGGCTCGACCGCTACGCCGAACCCGTCGCGCCGCAGATACAGCGCGGCGAGCTCGGCGATCGCGGTCTCGTCCTCCACTACGAGGACGAGACCGCGGCCAGCTGACCCCATGCGGGCTCCCGGTTTCTCCAGCGGGCTACGTCGGAGGAAACGGTACGCGCGTCATTTCGAACCGTCGCCCGCCATGTCGTTCTCGATGGACTGGAGTGTCGACTGGACGCCGCTCAGATCACCGGGCGCCGCGGCGCCGGTGCCGGACGAGGCCGGCGTCGAGCCGTTGTCGCACGCGGCGCAGCCGAGCCCGGCCAGCGCGACGACCGCGGCCGCCGCGACGAACCGCCTCACTTCGGAGCCGCCTGGCAGTGCGCCGAAGCGAACGAGTCGAGCTGCTTTGCCGCGCCGGCCAGCTGGCCGACCTGGCTCTGCCGCTTGTCCGCTCGCTTCTGCAGCCGGTCTGCCTCCGCGGTGCGCCCCTTCGTGCGCGCGTCGTTCGCCCGGGCCTTGAGATTCGCGAGCGATCCGGCGACCTCCGGTCCGCCGTTGATCCGGTTCGTCAGATTTTGGGCCTGCTTGCGCAGCTTCGGCACCCAGACCGTGCAGACCTGCTGCGCCTCTTGCGGGCTCAGCGTGATCGGCGCGGGCGCCGGAGCCTGCGTGTCGGCGCTGGCGATCGGCGCGGCGATCAGCAGTCCGGTCGCGATGCCGCAGCCCGCCAGGGCCAGTCGCCTCGTGGTTCGCATGGTCGCGTCCTCCCGTTCGGTGTTTTCCTCTTCCCGGTTCACGGTCGCGCCCGGGTGTACGAGCGGTGTGGGCTGAGTGTTCGGGTTCGGTAAACCCCGGTGACCCGGCGGAGTGTTACTCTCCGGGAGAAAGCGAGGAGGACGCCGTGCTGGGAAATCCGTACGACCGCGACTGCCCGACCCGTCAGCTGCTCGACCGGATCGGCGACCAGTGGACGGTCCTGATCGTCGGGGCCCTGGTGGACGGCCCGCTGCGGTTCACCGAGATCGGCAAGCGCGTCGACGGCATCTCGCAGAAGGTGCTCACGCAGACGCTGCGCAGCCTGGTCCGCGATGGCATCCTGATCCGCACCGCGTACCCGGTGATCCCGCCGAAGGTCGAATACGAACTGACCCAGCTGGGGCGGAACCTGTCCGAACCGCTGGAACTGCTGGACCATTGGGCCCGCCGCAACATGGACCAGGTGACGGCGGCGCGGGCGGCTTACGACGCCGGGAACGCGGCCACCGCTTCCTGATCGCGCGCCCCGCAGCTGACCGGACCCCAATGCCACATTGGGTGCGTGCGATGCACCGAATGCCACATTGGGTGCGTGCGATGCACCGAATGCCACATTGGGTGCGTGCGATGCACCGAATGCCACATTGGGTGCGTGCGATGCACTGTCCTGAACTCGACATCGCCAGTCACGAAGGCTGCCGGAGCACGTTCGTCAGCGTATGCGCCTCCTTGAGCAGCAACGCGCCCAGCTCGGCTCGCCGTTCCTCCCGGAACCGCGACTCCACCCCGGTCAGCGTCAACGCCCAGGCCGGCTCGCCGGACGGGGTGAACACCGCCGCCGCCATTCCCCAGCTTCCCTCGACCACCAGGCCCGGATTGGTCGAGTACCCATCCTCCCGCGTCCGCGCGATCCGCGCCCGCACTGCCTCCGCTCGGTGTGCCGTGCCCCATTTCGCGGTCAGGTCCACCGCCGACAGGTACGCCTCGACCTCGCGGTCCGGCAGCATCGACAGCACCACCAGCCCGGCCGAAACGACGCCCAGCGGGAACCGCGCGCCCTCGTAGAGCACGAAGGACCGGATCGGGAAGTCGCCGTCCTCGCGCAGCAGGCAGACCGTCTCGTCGCCGCGGCGGGCGGAGAAGAACGCGCTCTCCCCGGTGGCCGCGGCCAGCCGGTGGACGCTCGCGCGGGCCTGCTGCGTGACGTCGTAGCGCGGCGCGGCGGCTTCGCCCAGCAGGTACAGCTCCGGACCCAGGTACCAACGCCCGCTCTGCCGGTCGCGGTCCACGTACCCCTCCGCGGCCAGCGTGGCGAGCAGCCGGTGCACGGTCGGCCGGGCCAGGCCGCACTGGCGGGCCAGCTCGGAAGTCGACGCTCCGTCGCGACGGGTGGACAATGCGCGCAGGACCGCGGACACCCGGCCGACGACGTGGTCCGGAGGCGAGGTGTGCACGCATCGAGGGTACGTCCGCTCAGTGAACGCATCGGCCGCGGGTGTTCGGTGCGCGAGAGGTTTATCAGGGAACCCGGCGTGTCGGTTGACCGGTTTCCCCTGCGCTGGGTTCGATGCGGGAGCTGACCACTCAACGGACGAAGTGGAGAGGATGCCGTGCCGACGAAGTACCGCAGCGCCGCGGAGGCCCTCGACGGGCTGCTCGAGGACGGGCAGACGATCGCGGTCGGGGGCTTCGGCCTCACCGGGAACCCCAACGACCTCATCGAGGCGGTCCGGGATTCGGGCGTGCGCGACCTGACGATCGTCTCGAACAACATGGGAGTCGACGGAGCCGGGCTCGGGATCCTGCTGGAGAACCAGCAGGTCCGCCGCGTCATCGCCTCCTACGTCGGGGAGAACAAGCTGTTCGCGCAGCAGTACCTCGACGGGACGGTCGAGGTCGAGTTCACCCCGCAGGGCACGCTCGCCGAGCGGATGCGGGCCGGCGGCGCCGGAATCCCGGCGTTCTACACCCGGTCCGGGGTCGGCACGCCGATCGCCGAGGGCAAGCCGCACGCCGAGTTCGACGGCGTCACCTACGTGCAGGAGCGCGGGATCGTGGCCGATCTTTCGCTGGTGCACGCGTACGTGGCCGATCCGGCCGGGAACCTGATCTACCGGTACGCCTCGCGCAACTTCAACCCGCTGGTGGCCACCTGCGGGAAGGTGTCGCTGGTCGAGGCCGAGGAGATCTCGGACGAGTACCTGGACCCGGAGCGGATCGTGACGCCGGGGATTTACGTGCAGCGGCTGATTCAGGCCGTGGCGCGGGAAAAGCAGATCGAGAAGCGGACCGTGCGGGTGCGTGAGGAGGCGTCGGCGTGAGCTGGAACCGGGACGAAATGGCCGCGGTCGCCGCGCTCGAATTGCGCGACGGCGATTACGTGAATCTCGGCATCGGGATTCCGACCCAGGTCGCCAATCACCTGCCCGACGGCGTGCACGTCACGTTGCACAGCGAGAACGGGATCCTCGGGCTCGGGCCGTTCCCGTGGGAAGGCGAGGAGGACCCGGATCTCGTCAATGCCGGGAAGCAGACGGTGACGCTGCAGCCGGGGGCGAGTCTGTTCGACTCGGCGGAGTCGTTCGCGATGATCCGGGGCGGGCACATCGACCTGGCGCTGCTGGGCGCGTTGCAGGTCGGGGCTAACGGGGACCTGGCCAACTGGACTGTTCCCGGTGCGCTGGTCAAGGGGATGGGCGGGGCGATGGACCTGGTCGCCGGGGCGCGCCGGGTGGTGGTGATCACCGATCACACCGCCAAGGACGGGACTCCGAAGATCGTGGAGAAGTGCACGCTGCCGTTGACCGGGGTCGGGGTGGTCAGCCGGATCATCACCAATCTCGCGGTGCTGGACGTGACCGAGGACGGGTTGCGCTTGGTGAAGACTGCGCCGGGGGTCTCTGTCGAGGAGGTCCTGGAGAAGACCGGGGCTCCGGTGGCCGTGTGAGGTGTTCCCGGGCCGTGGTCGCGGCCGGGCGCCCGGAAGCCTGAATGTCGCTGTGGTTCGAGCCGGGTTGGCGAGGCGGGAAAGATGCCTTGCCGGCCCGGCTCGAACCATGATGAGCGGTTTCGGATCGAGACGCTGGGCGGGGCTGGCTGACCTGGGTGCTCGTGCGGTGGAGCTATGCGGGGTCGTCGTGCAGTGAGCGAATCATGCTGCGGAGGATGCGGGTGGCGGCTTGCTGTTCGGTTTCGGTCAGGCCGGACAGCATTCTGATTTCCACCGATCGGACTGCTGCGGTCGCCTTTTCCAGGCTTCGCCGTCCGCGCGGGGTGAGTCTTGCGGGGAGGGCCTTTCCGACCGGGGCTTCCGCCGGCCGGGTGACGAAGCCGTCCCGTTCCAGGGCCTGGAGCAGGACATTCATTGTTTGCCGGGTCACGAACGCGCCGCGGGCCAGTTCGGAGTTGGACAGTCCCGGACGTTGTGCGAGCAGTTCCAGGCACGAGTAGTGCGTCACGTTCATGCCCAGCGGCCGCAGCACCTCCTCCATGGCTGCGCGGAGGGCGCTCGAAGCTTCCTTCAGCAGGTAGCCCAGCGAGGTCGTCAGGTCGACTCCGGGCCCGTCTTGACTCATGTCAGCATTCTGACATAAGGTGGCTCGTGTCAGTAATCTGACACAACGAAAGGATTGCCGCCATGCCCGCCACCGGCCCCGACTTCGTCTCGTTCCAGGCGCGTGACCTCGATGCGTCGCAAGCGTTCTACGAGCAGTACCTCGGTCTCGTCCGCTCGCCGGCCGGACCGCCGCACGCGGTCGTCTTCGAGACGAAGCCGATCGCGTTCGCGTTGCGCGAGGTCATTCCCGGCACCGATCTCGCGTCCGTCGCCCAGCCAGGCATCGGCGCCGCGATCTGGCTGCATGCCACCGACGTCCAGGGCATTCACGACGCGCTGGCCGCCGACGGGCACCGGATCGTGTCCGCGCCGATCGACGGCCCCTTCGGCCGGACGTTCACCTTCGCCGACCCGGACGGGTACCACGTGACGCTGCACGACCGCAGCTGAGCAACGGACCGCAGCAGGGGCTCCCCGGCCGCTGCCGAAGAGCCCCTTCCCGGCGGCGCCTACTTCGCGGGCAGGATCCGGCCCCGGACCTCGCCGAAGCCGATTTTCGCGCCGTTCGCCGCGGTGGCCGAGCCAGTGATGACCACCTCGTCGCCGTCCTGCAGGAAGGTCCGCTGTTCGCCGTTCACGGTCAGCGGATCGCGGCCGCCCCAGCAGAGTTCCAGGAACGAGCCGCGCTGGGCGGGTTCCGCGCCGGAGATCGTGCCGGAGCCGTAGAGGTCGCCGGTGCGGGCCGAGGCGCCGTTGACGGTCAGGTGGGCCAGCATCTGGGCGGGGGACCAGTACATCTCGCGGTACGGCGGGCGGGCGACCTGCTGGCCGTTCCACTCCACCGCCAGGTCGACGTCCAGCCCCCACGGCTCCGATTCCCGCAGGTAAGGCAGCGGTACCGGGGCGGTCTGGCCGGGCAGCGGCACCCGGGCCCCGGCCAGTGCCAGGATCGGCACCACCCACGCCGAGATCGACGTCGCGAAGCTCTTGCCCAGATTCGGGCCGAGCGGCACGTACTCCCAGGCTTGGATGTCGCGGGCGGACCAGTCGTTGAGCAGCACCGCGCCGAAGACGTGCTTCGGGAACTCGTCCGGCGTGATCGGCGTGTTCGGCGCGGTGCCGGCGCCGACGACGAAGCCCAGTTCGGCTTCGATGTCCAGGCGCGCGCTCGGGCCGAACACCGGGCCGTCCTCGCCCTTGCGCTGGCCGTTCGGGCGGATCACGTCGGTGCCGGACACATACACCGTGCCGGAGCGGCCGTGGTAGCCGACCGGGAGGTGCTTCCAGTTGGGCAGCAACGGTTCCGCGTCCGGACGGAACAGCCGGCCCACGTTCGACGCGTGGTGCTCCGACGCGTAGAAGTCGACGTAGTCCGCGACCTCGATCGGCAGGTGCAGCGTTACGTCGCCGACCGCGTGCACCGCTTCGGCGGGCACCTCGCCGGTCACCAGTTCCTGGATCCGCGCGCGGACTTCGACCCAGCGGTCGTAGCCCTGCGCCATGAACGCGTTCAGGCTCGGCTGGGCGAACACCTCGTCGCCGAGGGCGATCGACAGGTCCAGCACGTGCTCGCCGACGCGCACGCCCACCCTCGGGCTGCCCTCGCCGGCCGAAAACACGCCGTACGGCAGGTTTTCGACGCCGAACAGCGAGCCGGCGGGGATGTCGAGCACGGTCATGCGGGGTCTCCGATCAGGCCGAGGCCGGTGAGTTCGGTGAGCGGGTCGGTGATGCTGCAGGTGCCGAACGAGGTGAACCGCGCGCGGGCCGCCGCCAACCGCTCCGGGGCCAGGTCGCGGATCCGGCCGGCGACCACCGCGCCGTCCCGTTCGGCAAGCAGGGCGACGACTTCTTCGGTGCTGGCGGCGCGGTCCGCCGCTTCGGCGGCGAGCAGCAGGTTCAGGAAACCGTGCTGCTCGAAACCGGTCGCCGGGTCGGTGTTGCGGACCGCGTGGTGCAGCCCGGCGGTCGCCTTGAACGGCACGCCCGCCTCGACAGCCGCGCGGATCGCGGCGGCCAGCTCGGCCTCGTCCGGGTAGTACTCGGCGGAGGTGCCGCCGGTGCGGAACTTCGCCTTGTGCGGCGTGCCGGCAAGCGCTTGCAGCAGCGGGATCCGGCGTTCGTCGCGCGGGATCTCCACCGCGACCGGGACCGGGCAGCCGTCCACCGCGGACAGGAACTCGGCGACCGGCATGCCTTGCGGCACCGCGATTTCCAGCGAATCGACGGTGACCGGCAGACCGTCGACGGCGTTGAGCACGTCGGCGATCCCGGCCGGGCCGCCGGGCAGCGTCACGGTGAGCGACAGCCGCGTTTCCCGCCCGGCGACGACCTCCGAGAGCTCGGCCAGGCCGGCGGCCGAGACCACCAGCGGGCCGACCATCGCGGCGTAGGCCGAAGCGGTGTGCTTGTCGTGCGCGGCGACGGCGTCCGGCAACGGCGCGAGGCCGGGCGGGAACACCGCCGCGTCGTCCAGCAGACCGCGAGTGAGCGCGTCGGTCACGACAGCGGCCCCCGCCCGGCCCAGGTCCACGCGTAGCCCGGGTCCTCGCTCGCGTAGCCGCCCTCGCCGATCTCCAGCGGACGGAACGTGTCGACCATGACCGCCAGCTCGTCGAAGAACTCCGCGCCGATCGAGCGTTCCACAGCGCCCGGCTGCGGGCCGTGGCTGTGTCCGCCCGGGTGCAGGCTGATCGAGCCCTGGCCGATGCCGGAGCCCTTGCGCGCCTCGTAGTTGCCGCCGCAGTAGAACATCACCTCGTCCGAGTCCACATTGGAGTGGTAGTACGGCACCGGGATGGACAGCGGGTGGTAGTCGACCTTGCGCGGCACGAAGTTGCAGATGACGAAGTTGTTGCCCTCGAACACCTGGTGCACCGGCGGCGGCTGGTGCACGCGGCCGGTGATGGGCTCGAAATCGGAGACGTTGAACGTGTACGGGTAGAGGCAGCCGTCCCAGCCGACCACGTCGAACGGGTGCGTCGGGTACACGTAGCGGGTGCCGACGACGCCGCGCGAGCCGCGGTGCTTCACCAGCACCTCGACGTCCGTGCCTTCGACGACCAGCGGCTCGGCCGGGCCGTGCAAGTCGCGCTCGCAGTAGGGGGAGTGTTCCAGCAGCTGGCCGTAGCGGGAGAGGTAGCGCTTCGGCGGTGCGATGTGCGAGTTCGCCTCGATCGCATACGCCCGCAGCGGCTCTGGTCCCTGCGGAACCCAGCGGTGCGTGGTGGCGCGGGGAAGGATGACGTAGTCGCCGGTGCGGGCCGGCAGCGCGCCGAACACCGTCTCGACCACCGCCTCGCCGGACTCGATGTACACGCACTCGTCGCCGATGGCGTTGCGGTAGAGCGGAGAAGCCTCGCCGGCCGCGACGTAGGAGATTCGCACGTCTCCGTTGCCGAGCACCAGCCGGCGGCCGGTGACCACGTCCTTGCTCTTCCACTCCTCGCCGTCGAAGAGCGTGTGCAGCTTGAGGTGCAACGGTTTGAGCGGACGGTTCTCGGTGAGCGTCTGGTCCGGCAGTTCCCACGGAGTCGCGTCGACGATCGCGGACGGGATGCCGCGGTGGTAGAGCAGCGACGAATCGGACGAGAAGCCTTCTTCGCCCATCAGCTCCTCGGAGTAGAGCCCGCCCTCGGGAGTCCGGTGCTGAGTGTGCCGCTTCGGCGGGATGCTGCCCGCGCTGCGGTAGTAGGCCATGGGTTGCCTCCTCGGCGCGAAGTAGTAAAAGTATGTATTACTTTGAGATCAGCGTAGTCGAGTGTTGTGGTTGAGGGAAGGGGTCGCGCCCCTGCCGGTGAGGCGCGGGCTGGCGGTCCGTGATGGGCCCCTTCAGGGAATCAGATTCCCTGAAGGGGCCCATCACGGACGGGGCGGGAGCCGCTCAGCGGCGGGTGGCAAATCCGGCTCTTCCCGAGATCAGCTTGTCCAGCAGCATGACCAGCACCCGCTGCTCGGCCTCGGTCAGCACCTCGACCCAGCCCGCCTCGCGCTCGTTCTGCGCCTGGAACACCTGGAGCATCTCGGCCTGCCCCGCTTCGGTCAGCGAAAGCCGCACCGACCGGCCGTCCGTCTCGCCCGGCGTTCGGGCCAGCAACCCCTCGCCGACCAGTGTCTTCGCCAGATTGGAGACCGCGGCCCGGCTCATGCCGGTCAGCCGGGCGGCGGCGGACGGCTCCAGCGGGCCGGCCAGCCACACCACGAACAACACCCGAAACGCCGACCACGACCGCCCGCGGGGCCGGTGCACCGCGGATTCCAGGTCGTAGGTCACCAAGTTCGACGCCCGGTTCAGCGTCAGCAGCACCTCGGTCGCGAGCTGGTGCCGGAACCCGAACTCCTCCGAGAGCCTGCGGTTGGCCAGCGCGATGAACGACCAGAAGTCGAGCGTGTCCGGGTCCGGCGGCGCGGCGGAGTCCTGCATGCCAGCACTGTAACCGCGCCGCCGGGATAATCAAACTGAAAACTACTTTGCCGGAACCCTGGGCACCTCGGTGAGCTTGGCCCCGGCATCGCGAGGCACCTTGAGGAACGTCAGCATCGCCGCGGCGACCACCAGGCAGCCGATCGGGAAGTACAACCCGACCGTCACGTCGCTCTCGGTCGCCGCCAGCCCGATCGCGTACGGCCCGAAGAAGCCGCCGAGCGCGGCGATCGAGTTGATCGCGGCGAGGCCGACCGCGGTGTGCTCCTTCGACAGCACCCGCGCGGCCATCGCCCAGTACGGCGCCAGGTAGCCGAGCACGCCGATCGCCGCCAGCGACAGGCTGATCAGCGACAGCGACGGCACCGTCTTGAACTGGATGGCGCCGAAGAACCCGATCGCCGCCACCAGCACCGCGGTGATCACGTGGCCCTTGCGTTCGCCGGTGCGATCGGAGTTGCGGGCGATCAGCAGCATGCCGATCGCGCCGACGACGTATGGGATCGCGCCGAGCAGGCCGATGTTGGTGGAGGAGTACTTCGGGTCGAGCTGCTTCACGATCAGCGGCAGGAAGAACGTCAAGCCGTACAGGCCGCAGGCGATGAACAGGTTGGACACCGCCAGCAGCAGAACCTTGCCGTCGCGGACCGCGCGCAGCTGGCCGAGGAAGGTCTCCTTCTCCTCCGGCACGTACTCGCGGTCGATCTCGGTCTGCAGCCAGGTGCGCTCTTCCTCGGTGAGGAACTTCGCGTCGGCCGGCTTGTTCGGCAGCCAGAAGAAGGTCAGCAGGCCGATCAGCACCGCGGGCGCGCCCTGCAGGACGAACACCCACTGCCAGCTGCTCATCCCGAACCAGTGGATGTTGTCCAGGATCCATCCGCCGAACAGGCTGCCCAGGATCAGCGCCACCGGCTGCGCCAGCGCGAGCGTGGCGATGGCCCGGCCGCGCTCCTTGCCGCGGAACCAGTAGGTCAAGTACAGCAGCAGCCCGGGGAACAGGCCGGCCTCGGCGACGCCGAGCAGGATCCGCGCGATCATCAGGTGCGTGATGCTGGCGACGAACCCGGTCAGCACCGTCACGATGCCCCAGCTGACCGCGATCCGGCTGAGCCACAGCCGGGCCCCGACCTTCTTCATGATCATGTTGCTGGGGACCTCGAACACCACGTAGGCGAGGAAGAAGATCGCCGACGCGCCGCCGAACGTCGCGGCGGTGATGGTGAGTTCCTTGGCCATGCCGAGCTGGGCGTAGCCGATGTTCGCCCGGTCCATGTAGTTGAAGACGTACAGCAGCAGCACGATCGGCATGACGCGCAGGCCGACCTTGCGGACGGTTCGTCTGGCCAGCGGTGAGTCCGGCGGGGCGGCGGGGACGGACATGGGATTCTCCTCGACGGTGAGCAGTGAATCTGGGGGGTCAGGCAGCGGCGGAGCGGCCGGCGATGCGGCCCATCGTCACGGCGTTGGCGACCGCGTTGCCGCCGCCGACGTAACGGAAACCGAGGACGCCGGCCCCGGCTTCGCCCGCGGCGTACAGGCCGGGAACCCGGTCGCCGCGGAGGTCGAGCACCGCCGCGGCGGAGTCGATTTCCAGCCCGGCGTGCGTGCACACCAGTTCGGCGGGCAGGGTGCGGGCGGCGTAGTACGGCCCGGTCGCGATTTCGGCCGGCGGTTCGGTCGCGCCCTTGGCGGCCAGCGTTTCGTGCCGCAGGAAATCCGGGTCCTCGCCATGGGGCAGCATTGAGTTCCAGCGGTCCACGGTGGACCGCAAGGCGTCCGCGGGAACGCCCATCTTGCCGGCGAGTTCTTCCAGGGTGCCGGCTCGCAAGGTGCGCCCGGCCTCTGCTTCGGACTCGACGTGCCCCGCGTTCCAGTGTGCGTAACCGGGCGGCAGATCGCGGCGAGCGCGCTCGTCGAAGACCATCCACACCGGACCGTCCTGCGCCGCCATGATGCCGCTGGACACCGCATACGACGCGTCTTCGTCCATGAACCGGCGCCCGCGCGAGTTCACCAAGACCCGGGAGCGGGGCGGGAAGCCGGACTGCCAGTGGTGCAGCCGCTGGAAATACGCGGTCGGCAGCAGCAGTCCCCAGCCCTGGCCGGTGATCGAAGCGGAGACCTGCTCGCCGAACGCGAAGTGATCGCCCCGGGAGCCGGGCGCGGCGACGACGAACAGGTCGTCCCCGGCCGCGTCCGCGTCCGGGTAGTACCGCGTGCGCAGCACGGGATCCTGCGCGAACCCGCCGGTGGTGACGATCACCGCGTTCGCCCGGACCTCGACGCCGTCAGCGACGACGCCGGCCACCCGGCCGTCGGCCACCAGCAGCCGCTCGACCCGGGTGTTCAGTACCGCCTCGGCACCAGCCCGGCGGCGGGCGCGGTCGAGCACCTGGACGAGGCCGTAGCCCTGGTCCTTCGGCACGTGGCCGCGCCAGACGTCCTCGACGCCCGCGCGGGTCAGTCCCGGAGTGTGCGCGTCGTGCGAAACCTTCGCCGGGATCTCCGCGCCGAGGCCGATCAGCCATTCCACGGCGGGACCGGCTTCGCGGCAGAACGTCCGCAGCAGGCCGGGTTTCAGCTGCCACTGGTTCAGGTCGAGATAGTGCTGGAGGAAGCGTTCCGGCGTGTCCTCGATGCCGAGTTCGCGCTGGACGCTGGTGCCTGCCGCGGTCAGCATGCCGGCGGACAGCTGAGTGGACCCGCCGAGTTCCGTTTCCGCTTCGAACAACAGCACGGACGCACCGTGCTCCGCGGCGGACACCGCGGCGGCGAGTCCCGCGCCGCCGCCGCCGACCACCACGACGTCGGTGTCGACGCTCATCCCAGATCACCTCCGGCTTCGGCGAGGATGCGATGGTAGAGACCGTTCGAGACGAGGCCGCCGTCCACGGTGACCTCGCTTCCGGTCAGATAGCTGGAACGGTCCGACAGCAGGAACAGCACCGTGTCGGTGATTTCCGCCGGATCCGCCATCCGCCCGGCCGGCACACTGTCCACAGCGGACTTGACGAACGCGTCCGCGCCGGCCAGCAGCCCGGTGCCGACCAGCCCCGGGTGGACCGAGTTGACCCGGATCCGCCACTTCGCGAAGTTGCCCGCGGCCGATTTGGACAGTCCGGTCAGGCCCCACTTGCTCGCCGAGTAGGCGGGGGAGAAGTAGCCGATCTGACCGGAAATCGAGGAAATGTTCACGATCGACCCGCCGCCGGAGTCGCGCATCAGCGGCGCGGCCGCGCGCATCCCGTGGAACGGCCCGGACAGGTTCACCGCCAGCACCCGGTCCCAGACTTCGGCGGTGGTGTCCTGGAATTCCAGCCGGCGCGAGATCCCGGCGTTGTTCACCAGGCCGCCGAGACTGCCGTGCTCGGCCCGGATCCGGTCGATCACCCGCGCCCACTGGCCCGGTTCGACGACGTCCATTGTGTACTCGGTGGCCGAGCCGCCCGCCGCGCGGATCTCGTCCGCGATGTCCGCGGCGCCAGCGAAATCCGCGACGCAGACGTGTACACCGCGTGCGCCGAGCGCTCGGGAGTGTTCCGCGCCCATCCCGTTCGCCGCGCCCGTCACGAGCACGACGTCCGGGTAGCACACGGTTTCGGTGGTGTCAGACATGCCGTGAGCCGCCGTCGACCGCGAGGCAGTGCCCGGTGACGTACCGCGCGCTGTCCGACAGCAGGAAGAGCAGCACTCCGCAGACCTCTTCCGGCGAGCCGATCCGGTGCAGCGGCACCGCGTCCAGTGCCTTCTCCAGCGCCGGAGCGTCGTCCTGGATCCAGCGCGTCATCTCGGTGTCGATGAAACCGGGCGCGATCGAGTTGACGCGGATGCCCTGGTCGCCCAGTTCGACAGCGAGAGATTCGGTCAGGTGCGCGACGGCCGCCTTCGAGCTGCAATAGGCCGCGCGGCCCTTGCGGACGCGTACCGCGGACACCGAAGCCATGTTGACGATCGCGCTGCCGGGCTCCATTCGCGCGGCCGCGGCCTGCGCGCCGAACAGGACGCCCTCGACGTTCACCGCGAGTGTCGCGCGAATCTGTTCCGGCGTGATGTCCGGGATCTCGCCGTAGGGGAAGATGCCGGCGTTGTTGACCCAGAAGTCGATCCGGCCGAACTCCTCGACCGCCCGCCGCGCGAGCTCGACGTGGTCTTCGGCGCGGGTGACGTCCAGTGCGGACGCGACGATCCGGCCCGGCTTGTCCTCGACGGACCCGGCGGCGAGTGCGGCGGTGAGGTCGTCCGCGGTGGTCGTCATGGCAGCGGCGTCGAGGTCGCCGGCCACCACGTGCACGCCGCGGGTGGCGAGGCCGGCGGCGAACCGCGCGCCCATGCCGCGCGCCGCGCCGGTGACCACGGCGACCTTGCCCGGCATCTCCGGGTAGCGCGCGGTCGCGGGCTGGTGCAGCACCCGGCCGGGGCCGGTGGGCTCGAGAGTGCTCATCTGGCGGTTTCTCCTTGTTCTTTCTCAGGGCTCGCGGTGCACGGTGCGGCGGCGCACCCGCCAGCCGTCCGCGGTGCGCACGAGCTCGTCGTCGAGCACGGTGATCCGGTGCAGCCGCGCCGCTCCGCCTTCCGGCGTCCCGACGAGCTGCAGATAGGCCAGCGCCCGCACGGCATCCGCTGACGGTCCGGTTCGGACTTCCACTGTGGACACCACGTGCCGGAGCCGTTCACCCGATGCGACGCAGCCGGTGTGGAACCGCTCGGCGAACGCGGTCAGCGCCTCGGTGCCGACGGCGGGTTCCGGGTAGCTGGGCGAGACGAACTCGCCGTCCGGCGTGAAGGTGCCGGCCCAGCGCCTGGCCTGCCCGGAGTCGATGGCGTGACTCTGGCGTCCGTAGAGCTGATGCACCGCCAGCACCGTTTCGGCGGGGACTTCGGCCATGTCCGGAAACCTCGATCCGCTCGGGGGAGTTGCCTGGGGCGGCAAACGTGCTATATTCGCACGCACCGTGCGATATGTAGGAACAGTAAGTCGCCGGAAAGCTGTCGTCAAGGGAGTCGTGTGTCCGAGACCGGAACCTCGAAGACGCTGCACCACGGGCTTGAGGTGCTGGAGCTGCTGGTGGTGCACCCGCGAGGGCTCACCGTCACGGAAATCGCCGACGGCATCGGCGTGCACCGGACGGTCGCGCACCGGCTGGTCCGCACGCTGGAGGAGCACCACCTGTGCCGGCGCGACCGGTTCAAGCGGATCTCGCTCGGCACCGGCCTGGTCCGGCTGGCCGAGCCGGTGGAGCAGGACCTGCGCACGCTGGCCCGTCCGGTGCTGGAGGAGCTGTCCGACGCCGGCCGCGCCTCGGCGCACCTGGTGGTCCGCGAAAACGCCGAGCAGGTGCGGATGCTGATGATCGTGGAACCGCGGCAGGCGCGGATGCACGTGTCGTTCCGCAGCGGCCAGCTGGACCCGATCGGCCGCGGTTCGGCCGGGCTCGCGCTGCTCGCCGCGGAGCCGCCGGTGGAGGGCGAACGCGAGGAGATCGCCCGCGCCCGCAGCCGCGGCTACGCGGTGTCGGTCGGCGAGATCGCGCCCGGCATCACCGGCATCTCCGCGATGGTGCCGACCAGCCGCGACCAGCCGGGCACGAGCATCGGGCTGTCCCTGTTCGAGACTCCGGACCTGGAAGAACTGGGCCGGCTGGTGGTCGCGGCCGCGCAGCGGCTGGGGTCGCTGCTGCGCTGATCAGCGGCCGACCAGCCCCGCCTCGTGCGCCAGCAGCCCGGCCTGGGTGCGGTTGGTGCAGTCCAGCTTGACCAGCATCCGCGACACGTAGCTCTTCACCGTCGCCTCGGCCAGGTGCAGCCGTCCCGCGATGTCCGCATTGGACAGTCCTTCGCCCAGGCACGACAACACTTCTCGCTCGCGCTCGGTCAATCCGGAGATCCGCTTGCGCGCCTCGCCGTCGCGCTGGTGGCTGTCCGCGGACATCGCCACCAACCGGCGCGCGGCCGCCGGCGAGAGCACGGTATGCCCGTCGGCGGCGACGCGCACCAGCCCGATCAAGTCCTCCGGCGGCGTCGACTTCACCAGGAATCCGGACGCCCCGGCGCGCAGCGCGCGGATCACGTAGGCGTCCGCGTCGAACGTCGTCAGCGCGACGACGGCAGGCGGCTCCGGCAGCGCGCAGATCCGCTCGATCGCGGTCAGCCCGTCGACGCCGGGCATTCGCAGGTCCATCAGCACGACCGCGGGCCGGTGCCGGATCACCGCCTCGACCGCCTCGGCCCCGTCCTGCGCCTGGGCGACGACTTCGAGGTCGCCGGCCGAGCCGAGGATCGTGCGCAGGTGCGCGCACACCATCGGCTCGTCGTCGGCCACTACGACGGTGATCACCGGGCGGCGCCTTCCGCGGTCGGGACGTAGGCGGGCAGTATGGCACCGACCCGGAATCCGCCGCCCACCGCCGCGCCCGCCTCGAAAGTCCCGCCGACCAGCTCGACCCGCTGGCGCAGCCCGCTGAGCCCCGCGCCGGAGCCGCTGCCCGCGAGCGCCGGGTCCGGCGGCCGCGTCGCGCGGGTGTTGGCGACGGCCACGTCCAGCCCGCCCGAGTGGTAGCGCAGCGAGACGGCCGCCGAGCAGCCCGGCGCGTGCTTGCGGATGTTCGTGAGCGCCTCCTGAACCACCCGGTAGGCGGTGCGCGCTACCGTCGGCGAAACCGAATCTCGTTCCCCGGCAACGGAAAGCTCGGTCGCGATGCCGACCGCGACCGACTCGGCGACCAGGTCCGCGACATCTCCCGGCAGCGGCGGGTCCGCCACGGGCGGTTCGATCCCCGCGCCGTTGCGCAGCACGCCGACCAGGTCGCGCAGCTCGTCCAGCGCCTGAGCGCCTTCCCGCCGGATGTCCTCGGCCGCGGTTTTCACCCCCGGGTCCGCCGACGTCACGCCCAGCGCGCCCGCGTGCAGCACCATCAGGCTGAGCCGGTGCGTGACCACGTCGTGCATCTCGCTGGCCAGCCGCCGCCGTTCCGCGGCCCGAGCCTGCTCGGCGAGCAGATGCTGTTCGCGTTCGGCGCGCTCGGCCCGGTCACGCAACGAGGTGAGCAGCTGCCGCCGCGCTTCGAGGTACAGCGAGACCGCCACGGGCAGCGCGGTGCTCAACAGCCCGAACGGCGTCGTGTTCCAGGCCGGGTTCCACGGCCGCGTCGCGAGCAGCGCCAGTATCCCGGCGAACCACAGCAGCCGCCGCCGGTCGACCCGGCAGACGAGTTGGGCGAGCACGATCGGGGTGACCGTCGGGACGGTCATCAGGGTCGGCTGGTCGATCGGGACGAGCAGTCCGGGGGAGAACAGGTCGGACGCGAGCATCGCCAGCGCGGCTGCGACGAGCAGGCTGGGCACCCCGTTCGGGAATCGCCACAGCAACAGCAGCGACACGTCGCAGACCAAGGACAGCACGAGCATCGCGTACGGCCCGAGGAACCCGGTGGTCGGCCCGGCGGCGGCGAAGAGCCCGACGTCGAGGCAGACGAACACGAGCGTCGCGCCGCCGAGCCACAGCCAGTCGGTCGGCTGCGGCCAGGCGTGGCGGGTTCGGGTCACCGGATCACGGTATCCGCTTGTCCGGCCGTCCGCGCCGGATCCGCACCTCCCGGACGGCGAGTACCGCCGAAAGTTGTGGCCGCCGCCGCGCTGATCCACTTTCGTCGCCCGAAACGGCTACCGATCCCGGTTCCCCCGCATCCCCGTGCGGCGGTGCACTGATCGGCATGCGAGAGACCGAGGAAGTGCCGCCGTTCGCCCGGCTGCCGGTGCTGGCCGTCGCGGCTGGCGCCGTCGCCTTGCTGGTCGCGACGAGCTTCCGGTACGCGCACGGGTTCGACGAGCTCTATTTCCTGGTGGCTGGTCGAGATCACTCGGCCTGGGGGTATTTCGACCAGCCGCCGCTCGTCCCGCTGCTGGCCGGGACTCTCGACCAGTGGTTCCCCGGTTCGCTGGCGGCCCTGCGCCTGCCGATGGCGCTCGCGGCCGGCGCCGGGGCGGTAGCGACCGCGCTGACTGCCCGCGAACTGGGCGGCGGCCGCGGCGCGCAGGTGATGGCGGCCGGGGCGTACGCGACTTCCGGGCTGATGATCATCAGCCACTGGGTCGCCACCTACGCGCTGGACCCGCTCTTCTGGACGCTCGTCGTGTTCCTGCTCGTGCGCTGGACCCGGACCCGCCGCGACGGCTTGCTGCTGTGGGCCGGGCTGGTCACCGCCGTTTCACTGCAGACCAAGTTCCTGATTCCGGCACTGTGGGCCGCCGTCCTGCTGTCGGCACTGGTACTCGGCCCCCGTCGTCTGCTGACCCGGCCGAAACTGTGGCTGGGCGCGCTGATCGCTGTCGCCGCCACCGTCCCGACGCTGGTCTGGCAAGCCGCCCACGGCTGGGCCTACGCACAGATGAGCGAGGTCGTCGCCGCCGAATTCCCCGGCTACCTGGCGTTCGCCCGAGACGGCCTGCTCGGCGCAGGGATCGCCGTCGGCGTCCTGGCGCTGCTGTACGGGTCGTGGCGGCTGTTCCGATCGCCCGATCTCAGGCAGTACCGGTACCTCGCGGTGGCGTTGCTGCTGGTGGTTGCCGTGATCGCGGCGACGCATGGCCGGGCGTACTACCTGATGAGCCTGTACTCGCTGCCGTTCGCCGCGGCGGCCGCGGAGCTCTCCCGGCGGAACCTGGCGCGCTGGTGGAAGTTCCCGGCGGGAATCGCCTTCGCGCTGTCGGCCGCGGTCACCGTGGCCGGACTGCCGGTGTGGCCGGAGTCGGTGAAAGCGACGTCGTTCGGGCCGTTCCCGCTCGGCACGGTGTTCGCCGCCGGAGAAACGGCGCAACAGCAAGCGGCGGACGGCGTCGGGCAGGCATACCAGTCGCTGCCCGCCCCGATGCGGCGGGAAACCGCGGTATACGCGGAAATCTACCCGTTCGCCGCCGCCGTGGAGTATTACGGGCCGAAGTACGGGATCACCGATGTCTACAGTGGACACCGAGGCTACTGGTATTTCGGCCGTCCGCCGGACAGTGCGGAAAACGTCCTCTTCGTGGGCTTCGACCCGGCGCTGCTGCGGCCGTACTTCTCTTCTGTGACCGAAGTCGTGCCCGGGCTGATGTGGTTGTACACCGGGCGCGAGAAATCCTGGGAAACGATCTGGCCAGAGGTGAAGAAACAATGAGCAATTCCCTTCCCGCGCAGGCGTATTTCCTCGCCTGCGACCCGGACGGCGGGCCGCTTGCCCGCCGCGGGCGAGCGGCCCTCCTGGTCCGCGCTGCCGCGCTCGCCGATCTGCTCCTGCGCGGCAACCTGCGCGACCAGCGCGGGCATGCCGAACGCACTCCCGCCGCCGCCACCGGCGACCTGGTACTGGACGACCTGCTGTCCGGCTTGCGACCGGACACCTGGCGCGCGCTCCTGCGCCACGGCCGGAATGACACGTTGCAGGCGCTGGAAACGCAACTCTCCGCCGCGGGAATGCTGGTCGAAAGCAGCAGCGCCGTCCTGCGCCGGACAATCCTGGTGCCCACTCGTTCCCTGGTGCGGGAAGCGCACGTGCGCTGCGAGCACGCGCTGGCCGCCCCGCTGTCCGAAGTGGACTCCTCGGCCGCTGCACTCGCGGCTCTGGCCGCCGCGGTCGGCATAGTCCGGCCGAGGCATTCTTCCCGGCTCGCTGAGCTGGAAAGTGTTGCCGGGCCGGTGCTTCCTGCCTTGCGCAAAGCGGTGAGCGGCCGGCGTGCCGCGTTCTCTTCCTGATCGGCGAAGCGTTGGCCAGCCGAGGGGGCTGGCCAACGCTTCGGCGGTCGCCGAACCGTCGTCGCCGTAGCCTGCTGGCATGACCTCATTCGCTGCTTTGCACGTGCCTGGTCGTCCGCTGTTGCTGCCGAATGTCTGGGAGTTCGGTTTCGCCGCCGCGCTCGCCGCTGCGGGTTGCCCAGCGGTCGGGACCACCAGTCTGGGGGTCTCGGCCGCCGCCGGACTGCCCGACGGTGCGCCGTCTTCCCGGGCGGCGACAGTTGCGTTGGCGAAAACGCTGTCGTCGCTGGACATCTTGGTGACGGTGGACATCGCCGACGGGTTCAGCGCCGACCCGGCCGCGGTGGCTGATCTGGTCGCGGAGCTGGCGGAGGCAGGAGCGGTCGGGGTGAATCTGGAGGACGGCCGAGCCGATGCGCTGGCTCCGGTCGAAGTCCAGTGCGGGCTGCTGCGGGCGGTCAAGGGGCGAGTCCCCGGCGTCTTCCTGAATGCCCGTACCGACACGCATTGGCTCGGTGCCGGCGGAGCGGACGAGGCCGTCGCCCGCGCCCGCGCCTACGCCTCGGCCGGCGCCGACGGGGTGTTCGTGCCCGGTGTGCACGATCCGGCGGAGGTGAGTGCGCTGGTCACCGCGGTGGAGGCGCCGTTGAATGTGCTGTACCTGCCGGGGAAGGTGACGGTGGCCGGGCTGGCGGAGTCGGGGGTGGCGCGGGTGAGCCTGGGGTCGGGACCGTACCGGGCGGCGCTCGGGGCCGCGCTGGCGGCGGTGGACGCCGCTCGGGAGGGGACGGAGTCGCTGGTGGCGCCGTCTTACGACGAGGTGACTGCGCTGCTGCCGGAGTGACTCTGTGCCGGGAACCGCTGGCCCGACCTCGTCCCGCGCGGCCGGGCGAGCAGTCCGTGAAGGGAACATCGAGGGAATCAGAGTCCCTCGATGTTCCCTTCACGGACCTCCGGGACGGCCGCGGTCCGTGACCGGCGCCCTGCCCCGGCCGTTTTCTCGTACGGTGAGCGCATGATCTTCGGAGGAAGCACCGATTTCGCCGTCCCCGCCGGTTACCTCAACACCCCCAGCATCGGCATCCCGCCCGCTCCGGTCGCCGATGCGGTAGCTGCCGCCGTCGAGCGCTGGCGCACCGGGCAAGACACTCCTGCCAGCTTCGACGAAGCCGTCTCCCGTTCCCGAGCCGGGTTCGCCCGTCTCGCCGGAGTCCAGCCCGGCGAGGTGGCGATCGGCGCCTCCGTTTCCCAGCTCGCCGCCAACGTGGCGGCGGCTCTCCCGGCTGACGCTCGCGTCCTGGCCGCCGAGAACGAGTTCACCAGCGTCACCTTCCCGTTCGCGCAGCGCGCCGCGGTCACCGAGGTTCTGCTCGCCGACCTGCCGGACCACGTGGAAGGCCACGACCTCGTCGCGGTCAGCCTCGTCCAATCCGCCGACGGCGCGATTCTCGACACCGCCGCCCTCCGCGCCGCCGCCGAAGCCGCGGGCGTGCCGGTGCTCATCGACGTCACCCAAGCCGCCGGCTGGCTCCCGCTCGACGTCGCGTGGGCGGACTGGGTCGTCTGCGGCGGCTACAAATGGCTGTTCTCTCCGCGCGGCTGCGCCTGGCTCGCCGTGCACCCGCGTGCTCGCGAACGCACCCGCCCGGTCGCCGCGAACTGGTACGCAGGCGACGATCCGTGGTCCACGGTGTACGGAATGCCACTGCGGCTGGCGAAAGACGCCCGCGCCTTCGATCTTTCGCCGGTCTGGCTGGCGCATCTCGGCGCCGCGGAAGCGCTCGACTACGTCACGTCACTGGACCTCGCCGCGGTCCGCGAACACAACGCCGGGCTCGCCGATTCCCTGCGCGCCGCTGCCGGACTGGCTCCGCAGAACAGCGCGATCGTCGCGCTGGAAGCCGATCCGGCCCAGGTCGAGGCCGCCGGGGTCGTCGCCGGGGTGCGCAACGGGCGGGTGCGCGTCGGCTTCCATCTCTACAACGGTCCTGACGACGTAGAACGCGTTCTGAGCGCATTGGGCTGAGCGCCGGGACAGCGGTGAACTACGGTGGGCCCGTGTCCCATCCGCACTTCACCCCCGGTCCCTCGGACACGGCCCCGATCCCGGCGGTGCCCGCGCACCCGGGTCCGCCGTCCGGTCCGCCGCGCAACCGCGCCCTGCTGCTGCGCGGCGCCGGGCTCGTGGCGATCGCCGTCGTGGCCGGGCTCGTCTGGTACCTGATCCGGCACGACAGCACGCCGGCGCAGCCGGTCGCCGAGGAGCCGCCCGCGACGACCCAGCCCGCGTTCGACTACAAGCTGGTCGAAGGCCCGGTCAAGGCCACCGACTGCGCCGCCAACGCCTACTCGGGCGCGAAGAACTACTTCCAGGGCAACCCGTGCAAATCGCTGGCCCGCGCGCTGTACACGGTGCAGTCCGGGGACGCGAAGGCGCTCGTGTCGGTCGTGCTGGTCACCATGCCGGACGCGGCGAAGGCCACCGCGCTCAAGGACCTCACCGACCGTGACGGCACTGGCAACGTGAGCGACCTCGTCCGCGACGGCACGTTCCACGACGCCGACGCGCCGAAGCTGAGCGGCGACCAGGCCGAGTACGAATCGCAGGCCAATGGCGGCGAGGTGACGATCGTGCTGACCGACTTCTACTACGGCCATCACGACAAGCCGCTGCTCAACCGCATCGCGAAGAACGCGCTGAAACTCTCCGCGAAGCTCCGCTGACCCGATTCGCGACCAGTCCGTGAAGGGCCCCTTGCGGAACTTGGATTCCCTCAAGGGGCCCTTCACGGACCTGACGCGGAGCGTGCGGGCGGCCGGTCAAGCCGGCTGACCCGGCAACGCGACCGCGGTGGGCTTTGCCCCGGCTTCCTGCCGCCACGGAGTCCCCCGCCGCGCCGCGGCGATCAACGCTTGCAGCGCCATCCCGCGCAGCCCGGCGTCGTCGGTGTGCGTCACCACGGCCTGCCACGCGGCCGAGGTGTCCGCTTCGGCGCTGGCGACCAGCGCAGCGGCCGAGGCCGTGTCGGTGACCGGCTTCGGCGGCACGTACGCGGCTTCCGGTGCCACTGGAGTAGCCGAAGCCGCGCTGATCATCTGCGTCAGCGCGTCCCGCCGCGCGGTGTGCTCGGCACGTCCGGCCTTCAGCGCCTCGCCGAAATCACCCGGAAGGAACGCCGTCACCAAGCCGTAGACCCACAGCGAGGCGTGTTCGGCGGCCAGCGCCTTCTGCAGAGAGTCGACTGCGTCCTTCGCCGCCGAGCCCGGCAGCGCGGACACCGCTTTCGCGTCCGCGCCCGGGCCGAGCTCAGGCGAGACCCGCTGCAGTCCGGCACAGCCGGCGGCCACCGCCGCGACCAGCCCGGCGCGGTACGCGGGCAGCGTGGGCACCAGGCTCTCGGCCTGCTGCCGGGCGGCAGCGAGCCGGTCCTTGAACCCGCCGAGCGACGTCGGCCCGGGAGCCGGCGCGGTGTCCTTCTTCGGCCGGTTCAGCCGGTCCACTTCGGCCTTCAGCGCGGCGGCTTGCGCCGCCCGGGCGTCGGCTACCTGGCCGGCCGGGCCGTCAGCGGCCAGCTTCCGGGCCGCGGCGGCGTCCGCCTCCGCCATCGCCAGCAGCGCGGCCAGCGGATCGGGGGAGTCGTCCTTGGCACCGGAGCAAGCGGCCAGCGGCAGGGCCGCGGCGACAGCGCCGCCCAATGCGCCCAGGCGCAGCACGGCGCGCCGGGAGAGGTTCGTCGGTCTTGCGGTCACGTCGGCCCATCCTGCCAGGCGGCCCGGGTGCGCCGCCGCTCGCGCGTCCAGGCGGGGGCGCAGGATAAGCTTGTCCCTCCACCGACAACCTTGCCGAACAGGAGTGCTCCACGTGCCCAACGAACTCGCCAGCCGGCTGGAGCCGATAGTGGCCGCAGCCGTCGAGACCGCGGGTTTCGACCTCGACTCGCTCGAGGTGCAGCAAGCCGGCAGGCGACAGCTGGTGAAGGTCGTCGTCGACTCCGACGACGGGGTCGGGCTGGACGAGGTCGCCGCGGTCAGCCGCACCGTCTCCGCCGCCCTCGACGAGAACGAGCACGTGCTGGCGAGCGCCTACACGCTCGAGGTTACGTCGCCGGGCCTGGACCGGCCGCTCACCCAGCATCGGCACTGGCGGCGCGCGCGCTTCCGGCTGGTCAAGATCACCCCGGTGGAGGGAGCCGGCTACGTCGCCCGGGTCGGGTACGCCGGCGAGAAGAGCGTGCGGGTGCTTGCCGAGGGCCGGATTTCCGACGTGTCCTACCAGTCCGTCGCGAAGGCGGTCGTGGAGGTCGAGTTCAAGCAACCGCCCGCGGAAGACCTCAAACAGCTGACCGCGGACGAAGAACAGAAGAAGGAGGAGTCGAAGTGAACGTGGACATCGCCGCGCTGCGGGCGATCGAACGGGACAAGGACATCCCCTTCGAGACGGTCATCGAGGCCATCGAGACCGCGCTGCTCACCGCGTACAAGCACACCGAGGGCCACCAGCCGCACGCCCGGATCGACATCGACCGCAAGTCCGGCCTGGTCCGCGTGCTCGCCCGCACCCTCACCTCGGACGGCGAGACCGACGAGGAGTGGGACGACACCCCGGAAGGCTTCGGCCGGATCGCCGCCACCACCGCGCGCCAGGTCATCCTGCAGCGGCTGCGCGACGCGGAGCACGAGAAGACCTACGGCGAGTTCTCCGCCAAGGAAGGCGAGATCGTCGCCGGGATCGTCCAGCGCGACGCGCGCGCCAACGCCCGCGGCATGGTCGTGATCCAGGTCGGCGACACCGAGGGCGTGCTGCCGCAGGCCGAGCAGGTCGCGGGGGAGTCCTACGAGCACGGCACCCGGATCAAGGCGTTCGTGTTCGGCGTCTCGCGCAGCAACCGCGGGCCGCAGATCATGCTGTCGCGCTCGCACCCGAACCTGGTGCGCAAGCTGTTCGCGCTGGAGGTCCCAGAGATCGCCGACGGCAGCGTCGAGATCGCCGCGGTGGCGCGCGAGCCCGGGCACCGCTCGAAGATCGCGGTCCGCTCCACCGTTCCCGGCCTGAACGCCAAGGGCGCCTGCATCGGCCCGATGGGCGCGCGGGTGCGCAACGTGATGAGCGAGCTGTCCGGCGAGAAGATCGACATCATCGACTGGTCGGACGACCCGGCGAAGTTCGTCGGGAATGCGCTGTCGCCGGCGAAGGTTGTGTCGGTACGGGTCGTCGACGAGCGAGCGAAGACGGCCCGGGTCGTAGTGCCCGACTTCCAGTTGTCGCTCGCCATCGGCAAGGAGGGCCAGAACGCCCGCTTGGCGGCCCGGCTGACCGGCTGGCGGATCGACATCCGCAGCGACGCCGCGCCCGCCGAGGCCGAGGGTGACCAAGCACACGCCGACCGGGAGCGGCCCGCAGCGGCAACCGGTTCGGCTGACTGAAGGTGCAGGCGCTAGACTCTACAACGGCGCAAGACCCGCCAACGGCTACTGGGGACACCCCCGACCTCCAGCGTCACCGTCAGTCACCGGTGCGCACGTGTGTCGGCTGCCGGAAACGGGAATTGGCCGGTGAACTGCTGCGCGTGGTCGCGGTGGACGGGCGGCTGGTCGTCGACGAACGTCGGCGGCTGCCGGGCCGGGGAGCATGGTTGCACCCCGGGCCGGACTGCCTGGCCAAAGCCGAGCGGAAGCGAGCGTTCCCCCGGGCCCTGCGGGCTCCGGGCGCGCTCGACGCCGCCGGGCTGCACGAGCACGCCGCGTTCGCCGCGGACAACGGCTCCGGGATGTTCTCGGGGCCGCGGGAAACAAGGAAGCAGGTCGACCCGTCATGAGTCAGCCGTGAAGCTGAAGCCATGAACGCGCGACGATAAGGACGAGGTCAGCGGGTCCCCGCCTGGCCTCCCCTAGATGAGGAGAGCTGTGCCAGGCAAGGCCCGTGTACACGAGCTCGCTAAGGAGCTCGGGATCACCAGTAAAGAAGTTCTCGCCAAGCTGAAGGAGCAGGGCGAGTTCGTGAAGTCCGCGTCGTCCACCGTCGAGGCGCCCGTCGCCCGTCGGCTGCGCGACGCTTACCCCGCCAAGGGCGGGAAGAAGCCCGGCCCGACCCCGGGCCCGCGGCCCGCTCCGGCCCCGTCGTCCGGCGGCGCCGCGCCGCGTCCGGCTGCCCCGCAGCCGAGTGCCGCGCCCGCCCCGGCTGCCCAGCAGCAGGTCCCGGCGAGCAAGCCGGGCCAGCAGGCCGGCAAACCGGCTGCCCCGGGCCCCAAGCCCGGCGGTCCGCGTCCCGGCCCGCGCCCGCCCGCGCCGGCCCAGACTCCGGCCCCGCAGGAGCAGCCGCAGGTCCCGGCCGCCAAGGCCGAGCCCGCCGCCGCGAAGCCGGCCCCGAAGCCGCAGGACGCTCCGTCCGCGGGCTCGGTCGTGCCGCCGAAGCCGCAGGGCCCCAAGCCCGGCGGCCCCAAGCCCGGTCCGCGCACCCCGCGGGTCGGCAACAACCCGTTCGGCGTCGGCTCCGGCGCCCCGGCCCCGCGTCCGCCGGCTCCGCGCCCCGGTCCGGGTCAGGGCGGCGACAACCGTCCGCCGCGTCCGGGCGGCGGCCAGGGCGGCGACCGCCCGGCTCCGCGTCCCGGCGGCGGCCAGGGCGGCGGCAACCGGCCGAGCCCGGGCAACATGCCCCCGCGTCCGAACCCCGGCATGATGCCGGGCCGCGCTCGTCCGGCCGGACCGGCCGGCGGCCGTGGCGGCCCTGGCGGCGCAGGTCGTCCGGGTGGCGGCGGTCGTCCCGGTGGTGGCGGCGGCGGCTTCCGCGGCGGCCCCGGTGGCGGCGGCGGTGGCGGCGGCTTCCGTCCCGGTGGCGGTGGCCCCGGTGGCGGCGGTGGCGGCGGCGGCTTCCGTCCGGGCGGCGCCGGTGGCGGCGCTCCGGCCGGTGGCGGCGGCGGCTTCCGCGGTGGCGGCGGCGGCCGTGGCGGCCCCGGTGGTCGCGGCGGCACGGCCGGCGCGTTCGGCCGTCCCGGTGGACCCTCGCGCAAGGGCCGCAAGTCGAAGCGGCAGAAGCGCCAGGAGTACATGGACAACATGCAGGCGCCCAGCGTCGGCGGCGTCCGCCTGCCCAAGGGCCAGGGCGAGACGATCCGGCTGCCGCGCGGCGCTTCGCTGACCGACTTCGCGGAGAAGATCGACGCCAACCCGGCTTCGCTGGTGCAGGTGCTCTTCCACCTCGGCGAGATGGTCACCGCGACGCAGTCCGTGTCGGACGACATCCTGGAGCTGCTCGGCGGCGAGATGAACTACGTCGTCCAGGTCGTGTCCCCCGAAGAGGAGGACCGCGAGCTGCTCGAGACCTTCGACATCACGTATGGCGAGGACGAGGGCGGCGAGGACGAGCTGCAGGTGCGGCCGCCGGTCGTGACCATCATGGGTCACGTCGACCACGGTAAGACCCGCCTGCTGGACACGATCCGGAAGACGAAGGTCCGCGAGAGCGAGGCCGGCGGCATCACGCAGCACATCGGTGCGTACCAGATCGAGACCGAGCTCGAGGGCAACCCGCGCCTGATCACCTTCATCGACACCCCGGGTCACGAGGCGTTCACCGCCATGCGTGCCCGTGGCGCGAACTCCACCGACATCGCGGTGATCGTGGTGGCGGCCGACGACGGAGTGATGCCGCAGACGGTCGAGGCGATCAACCACGCGCAGGCCGCCAAGGCCCCGATCGTGGTCGCGATCAACAAGATCGACAAGGAAGGCGCGAACCCGGACAAGATCCGGCAGCAGCTGACCGAGTACGGCCTGGTCGCCGAGGAGTACGGCGGCGACACGATGTTCGTCGAGATCTCCGCGCGGCAGAACATCAACATCGACGGCCTGCTCGAGGCGATCCTGCTGACCGCGGACGCCGCGCTGGACCTCCGGGCCAACCCGGACATGGAGGCCCAGGGCGTCGCGATCGAGGCGCACCTCGACCGCGGCCGCGGCCCGGTGGCGACCGTGCTGGTCCAGCGCGGCACGCTGCGGGTCGGCGACTCGGTCGTGGCGGGCGACGCCTACGGCCGCGTCCGCCGGATGGTCGACGAGCACAACGTCGACGTCACCGAGGCGCTGCCCTCGCGTCCGGTCCAGGTCATCGGGTTCACCTCGGTGCCCGGCGCGGGCGACACCTTCCTGGTGGTCGACGAGGACCGCGTCGCCCGGCAGATCGCCGAGCGCCGGTCGGCTCGCACCCGCAACGCGCTCAACGCGTCGCGGCGCAAGCGGGTCAGCCTCGAGGACCTCGACTCCGCCTTGAAGGAGACGAGCAGCCTCAACCTGATCATCAAGGGTGACAACTCGGGTACGGTCGAGGCTCTGGAAGCGGCGCTGCTGCAGCTGGACGTCGGCGAAGACGTCGAACTGAACGTGGTTCACCGCGGCGTCGGCGGCGTGACCGAGTCGGACATCGACCTGGCGACCGCGTCCGACGCGATCGTCCTCGGGTTCAACGTCCGGGCACAGGGCAAGGCGACCGAGCGGGCCACCCGCGAGGGCGTCGACGTCCGGTACTACACGGTCATCTACCAGGCGATCGACGAGATCGAGCAGGCCCTCAAGGGCATGCTCAAGCCGGAGTACGAGGAGGTGGAGCTCGGCCGCGCCGAGGTCCGCGACGTCTTCAAGTCCTCCAAGATCGGCACGATCGCGGGTTGCCTGGTCATGTCCGGCGAGATCCGGCGCAACGCCAAGGCCCGCCTGCTGCGCGACGGCGCCGTCATCGCGCAGAACCTCCCGATCAACTCGCTGCGCCGGTTCAAGGACGACGTGGTCGAGGTCCGGGAAGGGTACGAGTGCGGTCTCACGCTGGGCTCGTACAGCGACATCAAGGTCGACGACGTGATCGAGACCTACGAACAGCGGGAGAAGCCCCGCGCGTGAGTGACCCGGTCCGGGGTGCGCCCAGTGCGCACCCCGGACCGCGCTCACGGCACAACTTCGCTGCCTATGTTTGTCGGAGCCCTCGAGCTCGACCTGCTGCTCGACGACGTGCATTCGTTGAAGCAGAAGCGATCCGTGGTCCGGCCGATCGTGGCCGAACTGCGGAAACGGTTCGCCGTCTCGGTCGCCGAGGCGGGACATCTGGACCTGCACCGGCGCGCCCTGATCGGGGTAGCGGCGGTGGCCGCGGACGGCGAACACGTCCGGGACCTGCTTGACTCGTGCGAGCGGTTCGCGGCGGGCCGCCCGGAGTTCGAACTCCTGTCCGCCCGCCGTCGGCTGCTGGGTCCGGACGACTAGAACCACGAAATCCGGAGAAGGAGATCACAAGCCATGGCTGATCCTGCTCGGGCTCGCAAGCTCGCCAAGCGGATCTCGCAGATCGTGGCGTCGGCGATCGAACACGACATCAAGGACCCGCGGCTGGGTGCGGTGACCATCACCGACGCCCGCGTCACCGCGGACCTGCACGACGCCACGGTGTACTACACGGTGCTCGGCGAGACCGTCGACGCGGAGCCGGACTTGCCGAGCGCCGCCGCCGCGCTGGAGGCCGCCCGCGGCGTCCTGCGCACCAAGGTGGGGCAGGGCACCGGCGTTCGCTACACCCCGACGCTCACCTTCGTCGCGGACAGCGTCCCCGACGACGCCCGCCGCATCGAGGAACTGCTCGCGAAGGCCCGCGAAGCGGACGCTGAGGTGGCCCGCCAGGCCACCGGCGCGCAGCACGCCGGCGAAGCGGATCCGTACAAGGCTCCTCGCACCGAAGAGGACGAGGAGCCCGCTGAAGAGGAGACGCGCGGCTGAAGCGATGCGTTCGAAGCCCGGTGTCTCGCGACGCGGAGTGCTGCTCGGCAGTGCCGTGGCGCTCCTCGCCGCCTGCTCCGGGCACTCCGCCCCGGTGGCTGCGCCGCCCCCGGCTGCCTCGTCCGCCGGCCGGGCGCCCCTGACCCCGCCGGTCACGATCCGCCGCAGGCGGTCGATGGCCCGCGGCAAGGACGTCGACGTGGTGCTGGTGACGCCGGAAGGCGTGCCGGGCACCGGACTGCCGGTCTGCGTCGCACTGCACGGCCGCGGGTCGAACGCCCGCTCTTTCCTGGACCTCGGACTGCCCGCCGCCCTCACCGCGGCGGTGCGGTCCGGGGTCCGGCCCTTCGCGGTGGTCGCGGTCGACGGCGAGCACTACTGGGTGCCCGACGGCGACGACGACCCGTACCGGATGCTCACCGACGAACTTCCCGGCTGGATCGCCGAAGCGGGCTTCGGCCCGATGACCGGAGCCCTCGGCATCTCGATGGGCGGCTTCGGAGCGCTGAACCTTGCCCGGCGCCAACGCTCGGTGACGACCGTCGCGACGTGCAGCGCGGCCCTGTTCCGCAGTTGGCCGGAAGCACGGGCCCGCGGCATCTTCGCGTCGTCAGCGGACTGGTCGGCGGTCGAGCCGCTGCAGCACCTGGACGAACTCCCGTCGTCCGGCCTGGGCGTGTGGTGCGGGTCGAGCGACCCGTTCCTGGCCGCGAACCGGCAACTGATCAGCGGCGCCCGGCCGGCGGTTTCGCACGTCGACCCGGGCGGGCACACCGCGGACTACTGGCGCGCAGTCCTGCCGGACGTGCTGCGATTCGTCGGCCCGCGGCTGAAGTAGCCCGCTCAGGCCGGTTTCCCCGCCACCACGAGATCCCGCTCGATCGCCTGGTCCACCCGGTGCGCCAGTTCCTCGTACGGTCCGCCGGACCGCACTTGCAGCCCCGCCCGTTCCAGGATCTCCACCAGCTCTTCGCGCGGCAGCACGTGCGTGTTCCAGGAGATCCCGATCGCCCCGCCGGGCCGGAGCACCCGGTTCCACACCGGAATCGCCGCGGCGAGCAGGTCGCGCGGGCTGCGGGCCAGGCCGGTCTCGCGGTGGCTGCCGTGCTGCACGCCGTACGGCGCGTCGGTCACGATGAGGTCCACGGACGCCGGGCGGAGCACCTCGTCGGTGGTGAGCGTGTCCGCGTTGAGGTAGCTCAGCTTGCGGGTGCGGCCTGCCTTGTAGTCGTCCTTGTCGAACGCGTACTCGATGTCCAGCCGGCGGCCGAGGCGGGCCTTGTTGCGGCGCAGCTGGCCGGACTCCGCGGTGTGTTTCACGCGTTTGGTGCGCAGCCACGTCTTCATGAACTGTTCGTACGCTTCGAAATCGCGCCCGTCGACGTCGAGTCCGGTCGCGTCGAAGCCGTACATCATGGCTTGGTTCAGTGTGGTTCCGCGCCCGCACAGCGGGTCGAGCAGGTGCAGCGGCCGCTCGGTCCAGTCGGCCGGCCAGGCGGTCGCCAGCAGGGTGAGGTTGAGCAGCAGCTTGGTGAACTGCTCGTTGGTCTTGCCCGGGTACTTCTGGATGGTCAGCAGGTCCGAGTCCGCGTGCGCGAGCGGATGGACCGGTACCGGCCGCAGCATGCCGTCGCCCAGTTCGAACAGGGCGTAGAGCGAGGACAAGTTCGACAGCAGCGCCAGGTCGCGCTCGCCGAGCGGAGCGGCGCAGGCGAACTTGACGTAGCCGACGCCGCCGAGTTCGACCTCGTCGATCGCCGACAGCTCAGCGGAGAGGCCGGCACCGAACGCCGCCAGTTCGGCACGCAGCAGCGCCGGCGACGACGCGGCGTACACCCGGTTGGCGGAGGGAAGGACGAGGATCACGTACTCAGGCATTCCGCAGAGCGTAGCGTGACGCATCGTGACGCCTTCCCTGGTACAGGACATTGAGACCGCCGCCGGCCTGCTGGCCGGGGCCACCGATGTGACGCTGCTCGGCCACGTGCGCCCGGACGCCGACGCGCTCGGCAGCGCGCTCGCCCTCGGCCACGTGCTGCATCGTCGCGGCGCGAAGGTGCGGGTCTCCTTCGGTGAGCCGGACGAAGCCCCGGAAACCCTGGCCTGGCTGGACGTCGACGGCCTGCTGACCAAGCCAGTCGACCTCCCGCCGGTCGACGGACTGCTGGTCGCGCTGGACACGCCGACGCTGTCGAGGCTGGGAAGGCTGGCGCCGAGGGTCGCCGCGGCCCGGGAATCGGGCGGTTCGGTGCTGGTGGTCGATCATCACGCCACGAACGGTTATTACGGCACCCACCATGTCGTGACCGAAAGCGCGGAAGCGACGGCGGTGCTCGTGGCCCGGATCATCGAGGCGATGGGGGCCGAGCTGGACGCGCCCGCCGCGCGGTCGCTGTACGCCGGGATCGTCACCGACACGAGCGGTTTCCGGCGAGCCAGCCCGGACACGCACCGGATCGCCGCACGCCTGCTGGAGGCGGGCGCCGACCCGGGCGAGGTGTCGCGGCGGATCGTCGACGACCACCCGTTCGCGTGGCTGCCGATGCTGTCCGCGGTGCTGGCCGAGGCGTGTCTGGAACCCGAAGGGGCGCAAGGGTTTGGCCTTGTCCACACGGTGGTGCGGGCCGCCGAGGCGGCGACGGTGCGCAGCGAAGAGGTCGAGTCGGTGATCGACGTCGTGCGCGCGACGCGGGAAGCCGGGGTGGCGGCGGTGCTCAAGGAAACCGCGCCGGGTCCAGTGTGGACGGTCTCGTTGCGTTCGGCCGGCGACGTCGATGTCTCGGCGGCGGCCGCGGAGTTCGGCGGGGGAGGGCACCGGAGGGCGGCGGGCTGTACGGTGGCCGGCTCGGCGGACGAGGTCCTGGACCGGCTGCGGGAGGCGCTGGGGAGGGCTCCGCTGCTGCGGGCGTCCTGACGAGGATAGACAGCCTTGCTGTTAAACAGCTATGCTGTCTATATGGAAGAGCTGGAGGAAGCGGCTGCCCGCCTGCGCGGGGCGATCCGGGTGCTGGCCAGGCGCGCCGAGAGCGTCACCGCGGCGGGCGGGCTGACCGGGCAGCAACAGGCGGTACTGGGCTGGCTGTCCGAGCGGGGAGCGCTGACCGCCAAGGAACTGGCGGACCTGGAGCGGGTGCGGCCGCAGTCGATGGCGCACGTGGTGGACGCACTCGTGACGCGCGGCTGGGCGGCCCGGCTGCCGGATGCCGAGGACCGGCGGCGGGTGCTGCTGTCGTTGACCGAATCGGGCGCGGAAGCATTGGCGCACGGCCGGGAGTTGCGGCAGGCGTGGCTGGTCGAGGCGATGCGGACCCGGCTGAACGAGGCCGAACGCGCTGAGCTGGTCGCGGTGATCGGGTTGCTGGAGCGGCTGGGCGTCACCGAGTGACTGCGGTCGCGACGCCGGCGGATGGCATCGGTTTCGGGGCGCGGTTCCTCGCCCCGGTGTTCCTCGGGTCGATGCTCAACCCGGTCAACTCGACGATGATCGCGACCGCGCTGGCCCCGATCGGCCGGGACTACGCGGTGCCGGCGGGAGACGTCGCGTGGCTGCTGTCCGGGCTCTACCTGGCGAGCGCGGTCGCGCAGCCGGTGATGGGCCGCCTGGCCGACGCGGCCGGGCCGCGCCGGGTGTATCTCGGAGGGCTCGTTCTCGTCGGCGCCGCCGGGCTGGCCGGGGCGGCCGGACCGCCGTTCGGCTGGCTGGTGGTCGTGCGGGTGCTGATCGGTATCGGCACCTCGACCGCGTATCCGGCCGCGATCAGCATGATCGCCGCGCAGGAACAGCGGCTGGGCCGCACCGCGCCCGGCCGGGTGCTGGGCTCGCTGGCCTTCGCCTCGATGACCGCCGCGACCGTCGGGCCGCTCCTGGGCGGATTGCTGGTCAGCGCGGCCGGCTGGCCCGCCGTCTTCGCGGTGAACGTCCCGCTGGCCGCGATCGGGTTCGGCACCGCGCTGCGTTGGCTGCCGCCTGATCCGCCGCCGGACTCCGAGCGGCCGCGCAGCCGGTTCGACGTGCTCGGCGCGGTGCTGTTCGCGGCGGTGGTCACGACGCTGGCGTTCCTCCTCATGAGCCTGCGCTGGTGGCTGACGCCGGTCCTGGCGGCTCTGCTCGCGGCGCTGGCGTGCTGGGAGCGGGGCCGGGAGTTCCCGTTCCTCGACCTGCGCGTGCTGGCCGGCAACCGGCCGTTGCTGATGACCTATCTCCGCAACGGGCTGGCGTTTCTCGGGTCCTACGGGGTGATCTACGGGCTGACCCAATGGCTGGAAACCGCGCGCGGCTTGTCCTCGGCGGCAGCCGGACTGGTTTTGCTCCCGATGTCGGTCCTCTCCGCGGCGGGCGCCGCCTGGGCGGCGCGCGGTCGTCGCGTCCGAGGGCCGATCCAGGCCGGCGCCGCGGTCCTGCTGCTCGCCGCGGGTCTGCTGCTCTGGGTGCGCGCGGACAGTTCCCTCGTGCTGGTGGTCGCGGTGATGGCGGCGACCGGCATGGCCAGCGGGCTCAATCCGGTCGGCAACCAGGCCGCGATGTACGCCCAAGCCCCGCCCGGGCAGGTCGGCGTGGCCGCCGGATTGCTGCGCACCGCGCAGTACCTCGGCGCGATCTTGTCCGCCAGCCTGCTCGCGTTCACTCTCGGCTCTCCGGTCGGCGACACCGGGCTGCACCGGCTCGCCTTGGCCGTCGCCGGCGTAGCGGTGCTGCTTGCCGCGGTCGTCGTATTCGACCGCTCTCCTCGGTAGAAAGGTGCTTCAGATGAAACCCGCCTCGGTCCGCGCGGTGGCGGACGACGTACTGCAAATCACCCTCTCGGCGCGCGTCGAGGTGCACGCGTACCTGCTCGGGGACGTCCTGGTCGATGCCGGGACTTCGGCCAGCCTGCCTCAACTGCTCGCGGCGCTGGACGGGCGCGCGGTCGCCGCGCACGTGGTCACCCACGCCCACGGCGACCACATCGGCGGTTCCGCGGGCGTGGTCGAGCGCTTCGGGCTGGAGGGCATCGCAGTGGGTGCTGGAGATGCGCCCGCGGCGCGGGATGGGCGGCAGGTCTTCTCGCGCGCCCTGTCCGGACGCCTGCTGCGCCGGCTGGGCGCCGGCGGATTCCCGCCGGTCGCGGTGACCCGGCGGGCGGTGGAAGGCGACCTGGTCGGCCCCGGCTTCGTGGTGCGGGAGACGCCCGGCCATTCGGCGGGCCACGTGGTGCTCTGGCGCGAACGCGACCGCCTGCTCGTCTGCGGCGACGTGCTCACCACACAGCATCCGCTGACCGGGAAGCCCGGCTTGTACGAACCGCCTCGGCCCTTCACGCCCGATCCGCGGCGCAACCGCGAGGCGGTCCGCTGGCTGGCTGATCTTCAGCCTCGCACAGTGTGTTGCGGGCACGGGCCGGTTCTGCGTGATGCGGCCGCTGCGCTCAGCCGGTTGGCGGCGAACCTGGCCTGACGGGTCGTCCTCGGTGGCGCGGTCGTGAGCGGCGCGGTCGTGCCCGGGGCGGCCACCTCCTTCCCGAAGGTGTGATTCTCGTTGCCGGCCAAGCGGAATTACTCTCGGAATCCGGCTTCTCCGGTGTCTTCGCGCTCCTCCCTGCCGGAATTGTCGGTCCTGCTCGTTACCCTTTCCTCGTGTCCGAAAACGCCACGGCCGCCGCCTTGCGCGACGACCGCATTCCGCCCCGCCGGGTGTTCGGGCTCGCCGTGCCCGCGCTCGGCGTGCTCGCCGCCGAGCCGCTCTACGTGCTGGTCGACACCGCTGTCGTCGGCCATCTCGGCGCGCTGCCGCTCGCCGGTCTCGCGCTGGGCGGAGTGGTGCTGTCCCAGGTCTCCACCCAGCTGACGTTCCTGTCCTACGGCACCACTTCGCGCACCGCCCGGCTGCACGGCGCCGGCCGGCGCCCCGACGCGGTCCGGGAAGGCGTGCAGGCCACCTGGCTGGCCGTGCTGGTCGGCTTGGTGCTGCTGGTCGCGGGGCAGTTGCTGGCCGGCCCGATCGCCCGTGCGCTTTCCGGCAGCGACGAAATCGCCGCGGCGGCCGTGTCCTGGCTGCGGATCGCTCTGTTCGGCGCGCCGCTGATCCTGGTCACGATGGCAGGCAACGGCTGGATGCGCGGCGTGCAGGACGCGGCCCGGCCGTTGCGATATGTGTTGGCGGGCAACGGAATCTCCGCCGTGCTGTGCCCGGTCCTGGTCTACGTCGCCGGTCTCGGGCTGGAGGGTTCGGCGATCGCGAACGTGGTCGCGCAGGTCGTGTCGGCGTCCCTGTTCATCGCCGCGCTGGTGCGGGAACGGGTGCCGCTGCGGCCGGACTTCCCGGTGATGCGCGCACAGCTCGGCCTCGGCCGGGACCTGGTGCTGCGCAGCTTCGCGTTCCAGGCGTGCTTCGTGTCGGCCGCCGCGGTCGCCGCGCGCACGTCCACCGAGGCGGTCGGCGCGCACCAGGTCGTGCTGCAGCTCTGGACGTTCCTGTCGCTGGTCCTGGACTCGGTCGCGATCGCCGCGCAATCGCTGGTCGGCGCCGCACTCGGCGGCGGCCGCGAACGGCAGGCCCGCGGCGTCGCGAACCAGATCACCGGCTACGGCCTGATCTTCGGCTGCTTCCTGTGCGTCGTGTTCGCCGCGCTGTGGAGCGTCCTGCCGCACGCGTTCACGTCCGATCCGGGCGTGCTCGGACAGATCCCGCACGCCTGGTGGTTCTTCGTGGCGCTGCAACCGATCGCCGGAGTGGTCTTCGCTCTCGACGGGGTGCTGCTCGGCGCCGGGGACGCCGCCTTCCTCCGCACGGCGACGCTGGTCAGCGCCGGTGTCGGCTTCCTGCCGCTGATCTGGCTGTCGCTCGCCTTCGGCTGGGGACTGAGCGGGATCTGGACCGGGTTGTCGCTGTTCATGCTGTTCCGTCTGGCTGCCGTGGTGGCCCGATGGCGGTCCGGACGGTGGGCCGTGGTCGGCGCGGTACGGGAGGCTTGACGGTCTGAGTCCGGGCGGGCAGACGCTGGGCCGCACCGCTTGCCGCCGAGGTGGTGCCTCGGTGTCCAGCCGCATCCCGCCGGAGGAGGAGCGGGCACCTCTGCCGCCGCGCTGGGCCCGTACCCTCGGCCGCCCCCCGGGCCCGCCGCTCCCGCCCGTCGCCTCAGCCCGCCGCCCCGGCCGGGATAACTCGCTCGCCCCGCCCGGCGACGGGATGCAAGGCTGGGGCACATGCCGAAGTTCACCCAGATCGACGTTTTCACCGACGAGCTCACCCTTGGCAACCCCCTCGCCGTAGTGCACGACGCGGACCGCCTCGCCGACGAGCGGCTCGCCGCGTTCGCCCGCTGGACGAACCTCAGCGAGACCACCTTCCTGCTGCCGCCGTCCGACCCGGCCGCCGACTACCGCGTGCGGATCTTCACCCCGGGCGGCGAGCTGCCGTTCGCCGGGCATCCCACGCTCGGCTCGGCGCGGGCGTGGCTGGCCGCCGGGGGAGTGCCGAAAGCGGGGCACCTCGTGCAGGAATGCGGAGCCGGTCTGGTGCGGGTGCGGCGGGACGAGCAGGACCGGCTGGCGTTCGCCGCGCCTCCGTTGCGGCGCAGCGGTCCAGTGGACGACGCCGACCTCGCCGTCGTCAAGCGCGGTCTGCACCTCGCCGACGCCGACGTCCTCGGCGCGGCCTGGGCGGACAACGGACCCGGCTGGGTCGCGTTGCTGCTGCGCGACGCCGCGACCGTCCTCGCGATCGAGCCGGACTTCGCCGCGCTCGGCCGGTTCAAGGTCGGCGTCGCGGGGGAGCAGCCGGCCGGCGCGGAGACCGCGTTCGAGGTCCGCGCGTTCAGCGACACCGTCGAGGACCCGGTCACCGGCAGCCTCAACGCGGCGCTCGGCCAGTGGCTGATCGGCGACGGAATCGCGCCCGAGTCGTACGTCGCGGCGCAGGGCACGCGGCTCGGCCGGCGGGGCCGGGTGCACGTCCGGCGGGACGGCGAGGACGTCTGGGTCGGCGGCGACACGGTCGTCGGAATCCGGGGAGAAGTTGATCTGTGGTGAATGCCACCGGGGTAACAGGTACGTATCGAGGTTGCTGAGGCGATACAACTGTCGGGGCGGCAGCGTCGGCGTCTTTCCCTGCCCGAACCCGCCCGCCCGCCTGCTCCCTGGAGGAACCCTTGTTGCCCGCCGGCTGCGCCCCTGTCCGGTCCTGGCTCATCTGGCTCACCGCGGTGACGGTGTACCTGCTCGCCGTCTTTCACCGCACCTCGTTCGGCGTCGCCGGGCTGAAGGCGGCCGAACGCTTCGGCGTCGGGTCCGCGGCGCTCGGCATCTTCACCGTCCTGCAGGTCGGTGTGTACGCCGCGATGCAGATCCCCACCGGCGTCCTGGTCGACCGCTACGGCCCGCGCCGCGTTCTGACCGCCGCCGCCCTGATCCTCGGCAGCGGCCAGCTGCTGCTCGGCCTGGCCGACAGCTACGCCCTCGGCCTGGTCGCCCGCGGAGTTCTCGGTCTCGGCGACGCGCTCACCTTCGTGAGCGTCCTGCGCCTCGTCGCAGCGCATTTCCCGGCGCACCGCTACCCGCTGCTCGCGTCCTTCACGTCCGCCGTCGGCTACCTCGGCAACCTCGCCGCGACGGTACCGCTCACCCTGCTCCTCGACGGTCCAGGTTGGACAGTCACCTTCCTCGCCGTCGGCGCGGTGACGGTGCTGTACTCGGTCCCGGTCGCCCTGCGCGTCCGCGACACCCCGGAAGGCGTGCCGGAGAAGAGGCGCGAACCGGTGCGCGTGGGACACCTGCGCGAGCAGATCCGGCTGGCCTGGCAGACGCCCGGCACCCGGCTCGGCTTCTGGGTCCACTTCGCGACGATGTTCGCGCCGAACGTGCTGACGTTGCTGTGGGGCCTGCCTTTCCTCGTGCAGGGACAGGGCCTGCCGCCAGCTACCGCGAGCGCTTTGCTGACCGTCTTCGTGTTCGGCTCGATGGCCGGCGGCCCGCTGCTGGGCGCGGTGATCGGCCGGTACCCGGTGGCGCGGGTCCCGCTGGTCATCGGCTACCTGATCGGCGCGGCCGGCGTGTGGGCGGTGCTGCTCGGCTGGAACGGCCACATCCCGGTGGGCGTGCTGGTGCCCGCGTTCGCCTTCCTCACCCTGGGCGGCCCGGCGTCGATGATCGGTTTCGCGCTGGCGCGCGACTACAACCCGCTGTCGCGCGTCGGGACGGCAACCGGCGTGGTGAACGTCGGCGGATTCCTGGCGACTACCGTGACCGCGCTGGCGATCGGCGTCCTGCTGCAGTGGACCGGCGGCAACTTCCGGATCGCGCTGCTCGCGGTGGTGGCCGTGCTGGCGGTCGGCTCGTTCCGGATGCTGGTGTGGTGGCGACGGGCCCGGGCGTCGGTGTTCGAAGCGGAAGCACGAGGGGAAGAAGTTCCGGTGCACATCCGGCGGCGTCGCTGGGATCGCGCGCTGGAACCGGTCGGCGCGGCCGCCTGACCGAGCCCCGCCCCAAGTCCGTGAAGGGAACATTGAGGGACTCTGAGTACCTCACTGTTCCCTTCACGGCACCCGCCGCGACAACCAGCCCCGGCCGAAACCCAGCCGTCGCACCGACTCCCGCCCTGGGTAGGGTTCCCGCCGTGCCCAGCCCGAAAAAACCGTCCCGTCCCGCCCCGCCGCCCGGACTCCTGATCGTCGACAAGCCGGCCGGAATGACCTCCCACGACGTGGTCGCACGCGCACGGCGGATCATGGGCACCCGCAAGGTCGGCCACGCCGGCACGCTCGATCCGATGGCCACCGGCGTCCTCGTGCTCGGCATCGAACGCGCGACCAAACTGCTCGGCCATCTCGCGCTCGACCGCAAGACCTACCTCGCCACCCTGCAGCTCGGCCGATCCACCACGACCGACGACGCCGAGGGCGAGGGCTTGGCCGAGGCTGCCCCGGAGGCCATCGCCGCGGTCACGGAAGAGCAGATCGGCGCAGGAATCGCCGCCCTCACCGGGGACATCCAGCAGGTGCCGAGCGCCGTTTCCGCGGTCAAGATCGACGGGAAACGCGCCTACGCGCGGGTCCGCGCGGGGGAAGACGTCGTCCTGCCGCCCCGGCCGGTCACGGTGTTCCGGTTCGACGTTCTCGGCCTTCGCCGCGAAACGGACCGGATCGAAATCGACGCCGTCGTCGAGTGCTCGTCCGGCACCTACGTCCGCGCGCTGGCCCGCGACCTGGGCGCCGGGCTCGGCATTGGCGGGCACCTGAAAGCCTTGCGCCGCACCACGGTCGGGCCGTTCTCGCTCGCTCGCGCGCGCACTCTCGACCAGCTTGAAGAGGCACCCGAACTCTCCCTCGACCTCGATGCCGCCGTCGCCGCCGCGTTCCCGCGCCGGGACCTCGACGGGGCCACCGCCAAGGCCGTCCAGTACGGCCGGCGCATCCCGGCCGCGGGCATCGACGGCACCTACGGCCTGTTCGGTCCGGACGGCCATGTTCTCGCGCTGGCGGCCGACGCCGAGGGCGTGGCCCGCTCGGTCGTGGTCCTCCTGCCCGCATAGGGTGGGGCAAACAGCACGGGTGCGGGGAGAGTTGACGACAGTGCAGCGTTGGCGTGGGCTCGGGGACCTCCCGGGCGGCTGGGGCCGGTGCGTGGTCACCATCGGCGTGTTCGACGGCGTGCACCGAGGGCATCAGGAACTGATCAAGCGCACCGTGCAGGCGGCCGCCGAGCGCGGCGTGCCGAGCGTGGTGCTCACTTTCGACCCGCATCCGTCCGAGGTGCTCCGCCCGGGCAGCCATCCCGCGCAGCTGACCACGTTGCGCCGCAAGGCACAGCTGGTCGAAGGGCTCGGCGTGGACGTCTTCTGCGTGCTGCCGTTCACCCTGGAGCTGTCCCGGCTCAGCCCGCACGAGTTCGTGCACGAGGTCCTGGTGGACCGGCTGCACGCGGCCGCGGTGCTGGTCGGCGACAACTTCACGTTCGGGGCCAAGGCCGCGGGCAACGTCGCGCTGCTGCGCGAGCTGGGCCGCCGGTTCGGCTTCGTCGCGTTCGGCGCCGAACTGCAGGGCCGCTCGCTCGACGAAGACCGCGGCGCCAACGACATCACCTTCTCCTCCACCTACGTCCGCTCGTGCATCGACGCCGGCGACGTGGTCGCGGCGGCGGACGCGCTGGGCAGGCCGCACCGGCTGGAGGGCATCGTCGTCCGCGGCGACGGGCGCGGCCACGACCTCGGCTACCCGACCGCCAACCTGTCCACCGCGCGGTTCGCGGCGGTGCCCGCCGACGGCGTCTACACGGCTTGGTTCAGCCGGCTCAACGACCCGGCCCGGCGGCTGCGCGCCGCGGTGTCGGTCGGGACGAACCCGACGTTTTCCGGACGCGAGCGCACTGTCGAGGCGTTCGTGCTGGACGTCGACGAGGACTTCTACGGCCAGCACGTCGCGCTGGACTTCGTCACCCGGTTGCGCGACCAGGAGCGGTTCGTCCAGGCGGGCGATCTGGTGCGCAAAATCGACGAGGACGTGGCCCGGACCAGGGAAACGCTCGGCTCGGACGGCTGAACCGCCGCGGCGGAGCACGGACGGATTCGGGCGTTCCGCCCGTGCCCGGGCGTTCCAGATGGCAAGATGAGCCCCGGCGCCGGGGCGGGACAGCAGGTCGCGCGGCACCCGCCGCGAGACGACAGCGCTAGGGGAGCGGAGCAGGTGGAGGACCACAAGATCGTCCAGCGGAACATCGCGCTGCAACGGGAGTGGTACGGGGAGCCGCTGGGCGATCGGGTGCGCAGGCTGGTGGTCGCTTTCGACGTGTCGCAGGCGTTCCTGGCCGAGGTGCTCGGCATCAGCGCGCCGATGCTCAGCCAGGTGATGAGCGGGCGGCGGGCGAAGATCGGCAACCCGGTGGTGCTGGCCCGGATGATCATGCTGGAACGCAAGATCCTGGTGCCCGAGGTCGCCGCCGGCGACCGCGACGCGATGCAGGCCGCGCTGGAGGACGTCCGCGACTCCCGGCCGACCGTCGGACGCGACAACATCCCGGTCAACTCGAACGAGAAGCGGCTGCTCGCCGCGATCCGCGACGTGGCCGAGGACGAGGACCTCGGGGAGGCGGCGAAACTGCTCGACGAGGATTTCCCGGCGATCGCCGACCTGCTCCGCCGGGCCGGCGCGGCCGCTCCGTAACCGCCGGTGCGGCTGTTCTCCGCGCTGCGCCCGCCCGCCGACGTCGCGGCGGAGGTCGCGCGCGCACTCGGCCCGCGAGGCGAGTCGCTGCGCTGGACGGATCCGGCCGGATGGCACGTCACGCTCGCTTTCTACGGCCAAGCCGACCCGGCCGAACGCACCAGGTTCCTCGCCGCCGCGCTGGCCGGCCGTAACTCCGTTGACGTCCGGCTGTCCGGTTCGGGAACATTCCCGGGAGTGCTGTGGCTGGGAGTGGCGGGGGAGGGCCTCGCCGGTCTCGCCGCCGCCGCCGGTGCCGAGCCGGAACGGGAGTACCGCCCGCACCTGACGCTCGCCCGGCTCGCCCGCGCACACGATCCGGCTGCCTGGACGGAGCGGCTCGCGGAATTCCGCAGCCGGGTCTGGACCGTGGACCGGGTCGAGCTGATGGGCGGCGGCAGCCCGTACCGCACGCTCGCCAGCTGGCCGCTGGGCCGGCCGGGCAGCTGAGCGGGCGCGGCCGCGCCTCGGTAGCCGCACGTGAGTGAAGGGCAGGGCAAAGCGGCTGGTAGCCTTGACAACTGGGTCCGGCTGCAGTCCGTGGCGGCCGAGACCGTCTTACCCGGCCGCGTGGCGCGGTGCGGGCCTCACGGCACTAGATGCACAAGGAGCACCACCAGTGGCGCTGTCCACCGAAGAGAAGAAGTCGATCCTCGCCGAGTACGGCCTGCACGACTCGGACACCGGATCCCCCGAGGCCCAGGTCGCTCTGCTGACCAAGCGGATCGTCGGCCTCACCGAACACCTGAAGACCCACAAGCACGACCACCACTCCCGCCGTGGTCTCCTGCTGCTGGTCGGCCGTCGCCGCCGGCTGCTGAACTACACGGAGAAGGTGGACGTGGCGCGGTACCGCGAGCTGATCAAGCGGCTCGGCCTGCGTCGATAGCGTGCTGACGAGGGGGAGTGGCCACCGGGTCGCTCCCCCTCGCCGCAAGCACGGCACTACACGGCGCGAGCGCGCTGGAGGAAGGTTTCGCCGGTCCTCGGTAGTGGTTCCCGGGCACGGGCCCGGGGGCTTCGATCGAAGACCGGCCTGCTCCTCAAGCGTTCTCGGGCACAACGAGTCCCAAGGTGGGAGACTCGCGCCGACAGAAGGAACCAAAGAGGAGATTGACCATATGACCGACTCCACCGGAGTCACCGTGTTCGAAACCGAAGCCGTTCTCGACAACGGCCGTTTCGGCACCCGCACCGTCCGGTTCGAGACCGGCCGGCTCGCCAAGCAGGCCGCCGGCGCTGTCGTCGCGTACCTGGACGAAGAGACCATGCTGCTGTCGGCGACCACGGCGTCGAAGCACCCGAAGGAGCACTTCGACTTCTTCCCGCTGACCGTGGACGTCGAAGAGCGGATGTACGCCGCCGGCCGCATCCCCGGCGCGTTCTTCCGCCGCGAGGGCCGCCCGTCGACCGACGCGATCCTCACCTGCCGCCTGATCGACCGCCCGCTGCGCCCGTCGTTCGCCGACGGCCTGCGCAACGAGATCCAGGTCGTCATCACCGTCCAGAGCCTGAACCCGGACGACCCGTACGACGTGCTGGCGATCAACGCCGCGTCGGCCTCCACCCAGATCGCCGGCCTGCCGTTCTCCGGCCCGGTCGGCGGCGTGCGCGTCGGGCTGATCGAAGGCCAGTGGGTCGCGTTCCCGACCTGGTCGCAGCTCGAGAAGGCGACCTTCAACATGGTCGTCGCCGGTCGCATCGTCGGTGACGGTGCCGATGACGTCGCGATCATGATGGTCGAGGCCGAGGGCACCGAGCACACCCTCGACCTGATCGCCGCGGGCGGCACCGCGCCGGACGAGATCACCGTCGCGCAGGGCCTCGAGGCCGCGAAGCCGTTCATCCGCGTGCTGTGCGAGGCGCAGCAGCGCCTGGCCGCCGACGCCGCGAAGCCGACCGGCGAGTTCCCGGTGTACCCGGCCTACCAGCCGGACATCTACGAGGCCGTCGCCGCGATCGCGTCCGACGAACTGGCCAAGGCTCTGCAGATCGCCGGCAAGCAGGAGCGCGACGCCGCGACCGACGAGGTCAAGGCGACCGTGCTGGCCAAGCTCGGCCTCGGCGAGGGCGAAGCCTTCGAAGGCCGTGACAAGGAGGTCGGCGGTGCGTTCAAAGCGCTGACCAAGAAGATCATGCGCACCCGCGTGCTCACCGAGAAGATCCGGATGGACGGCCGCGGCCTGACCGACATCCGCCAGCTCTCGGCCGAGGTCGCGGTCATCCCGCGGGCGCACGGCTCGGCGCTGTTCGAGCGCGGCGAGACCCAGATCCTGGGCGTCACCACGCTGAACATGCTCCGGATGGAGCAGCAGATCGACTCGCTCTCCCCGGAGACCACGAAGCGCTACCTGCACCACTACAACTTCCCGCCGTTCTCCACCGGCGAGACCGGCCGCGTCGGCTCGCCGAAGCGGCGCGAGATCGGCCACGGCATGCTCGCCGAGCGCGCCCTGGTGCCGGTGCTGCCGAAGCGGGACGAGTTCCCGTACGCGATCCGCCAGGTCTCCGAGGCGCTGGGCTCCAACGGCTCCACCTCGATGGGCTCGGTCTGCGCGTCCACCATGGGCCTGTTCAACGCCGGCGTGCCGCTGAAGGCCCCGGTCGCGGGCATCGCGATGGGCCTGGTGTCCGACGAGGTGGACGGCGAGACCCGCTACGTCGCCCTCACCGACATCCTGGGCGCCGAAGACGCGCTGGGCGACATGGACTTCAAGGTCGCCGGCACGAAGGACATCATCACCGCGCTGCAGCTGGACACCAAGCTCGACGGCATCCCGTCCGAGGTGCTCGCCGCCGCGCTGAAGCAGGCGAAGGACGCTCGCCTCACCATCCTGGAAGTCATCGCCGAGGCGATCGACGGCCCGGACGAGATGAGCCCGTACGCCCCGCGCGTCACCTCGGTGAAGATCCCGGTCGACAAGATCGGCGAGGTCATCGGCCCGAAGGGCAAGATGATCAACTCGATCACCGAGGAGACCGGCGCCGACATCTCGATCGAGGACGACGGCACGATCTACGTGGGCGCGGCCGACGGCCCGTCGGCGGAGGCGGCGATCGACAAGATCAACGCCATCGCCAACCCGCAGCTGCCGAAGGTCGGCGAGCGCTTCCTCGGCACCGTGGTGAAGACGGCCGCGTTCGGCGCGTTCGTCTCGCTGCTGCCGGGCAAGGACGGCCTCGTGCACATCTCGAAGCTGGGCAACGGCAAGCGGATCGCGAAGGTCGAGGACGTGGTGAACGTCGGCGACAAGATCCGCGTCGAGATCGCCGACATCGACAACCGCGGCAAGATCAGCCTGATCGTCGTCAAGGAAGAAGAGGCCGCCAAGCCGGCCGAAGGCGACGCCGACGCGGCGGAGAAGACCGAAGCCAAGTAAGGCTCGCAGTTCCATCGAGGGCCTCCTGACCCGAGGCGGCTCGTGAGTGGCAGAACCGGTTCTCATCGGGATGGCCACTCACGAGCCCCGGTCCGGAGGCCCGTGTCACACCGGCTCGACCCGGCCGCGCAGCACCTCTGATTTCAGCCCAACGCGGGATCGCGTCGGCGGTTGGAGGAGCAGTGCGCACGGCCCCTCGGCCGGGTGCACTGCTCCTCCAACCGCCGACCTGAAGGCGATCCCGCCCGCGACGGCGGAGCCGGCGCAATCACACACAGAGGTTCTTTTGGCACGGCAGGTTTCCGGGCACGAGCAGCCCGTCGGCACCACCCGTACGCTCGAGTCCACTGCGGACGGTGCGGTCGTCAAGCGGAGCGTGCTGCCCGGCGGCCTGCGGGTGATCACCGAGCACGTGCCCGCGTCCCGTTCGGCGACGGTCGGGCTGTGGGTCGGCGTCGGTTCGCGTGACGAGCCGCTCGCCGTCGCGGGCGCGGCGCACTACCTGGAACACTTGCTGTTCAAGGGAACCGCCAACCGCGATGCCACCCAGATCGCCGAGGAGATCGACGCGGTCGGCGGCGAATTCAACGCGTTCACCGCGAAAGAGCACACCTGCTACTACGCGCAGGTGCTCGACGCGGACCTGCCGCTCGCGCTCGACCTCGTCACCGACGTGGTTTTCGAAGCGCAGTGCACCGACCGCGACATGGACATGGAACGCAGCGTCGTGCTCGAAGAGATCGCGATGCGCGACGACGACCCGGAAGACCTGCTGCACGAGGAATTCGTCAGCGCGATCCTCGGCGAGCACCCGCTCGGCCGTCCGGTGCTCGGCACGGAGAAGTCCATCACCGAGATGTCCCCGGTTGCGCTGCGCGGGTTCTACCGTCGCCGGTACACGCTGCCGCGGATGGTCCTCGCGGTCGCCGGGAACATCGAGCACGGCCAGGTGCTGCGGCTGGTCAAGCGCGCGCTGAAGGAACGTCTCGGGGGTGCCGCGACGCCGGTCGCCCCGCGAGCCGGCCGCGCGCGGCTGAAGACGGTGCCGAAGCTGGCGCTGCACTCGGACGACACCGAGCAGGCGCACGTGATGCTCGGCTTCCGGGCGCTGCCGCGGCACGACGACCGCCGCTTCACCCTGTCGGTGCTCAACGCGGCGCTGGGCGGAGGGATGAGCTCCCGGCTGTTCCAGGAGATCCGCGAGCGGCGCGGCCTGGCCTACCAGGTGTACTCGTCGGTGGCGAGCTACGCCGACCTCGGCCACATGTCGGTGTATGCGGGTTGCCAGCCGGAACGGCTCGGCCAGGTCGCCGGCGTGATCCGCGAGGTACTCGACGGGGTGGCCGCGGACGGTCTCACCGACGCCGAGGTCATGCGTGCCAAGGGGCAGCTGCGCGGCGGGCTGGTGCTGGGCCTGGAGGACACCTCCTCGCGGATGTCCCGGATCGGCAAGAACGAACTGAACTACGGCCGCTACCTGGGCGTCGACGACACGATCGCGCGGATCGACGCGGTCACCACCGAGGACGTGTGTGCGCTCGCTCGCACTCTGCTGCGCAGTCCCGGCGGGGTGTCGTCCGCGGCGGTGGTGGGGCCGTACGCTCACGCCGACGACCTTCCCGACGATCTGCACGAGGTGATCGCGTCATGACCGAGTCCCCGATCCGCGTCGGCGTGCTGGGCGCACGCGGCCGCATGGGCGCGACCGTGGTGAAAGCCGTGGAAGGCGCCGCGGACCAGGAACTGGTGGCCGCGCTGGACGCCGGCGACGACTTCGCCGCGCTGGCGAACGCCCAGGTGGTCGTGGACTTCACGCACCCGGACGCAGTGATGGACAACCTGCGCTGGCTCATCGCGCACGACCTGCACGGGGTGGTCGGCACGACCGGGTTCAGCGAGGAGCGGCTCGCGCAGCTGCGCGGCCTGCTGGCGGAGAAGCCGTCGGTGGGCGTGCTGATCGCGCCGAACTTCGCGCTCGGCGCGGTGCTGGCGATGCGGTTCGCGGCACAGGCGGCGAAGTTCTACGCCTCGGCCGAGATCATCGAGCTGCACCACAACCGCAAGGCCGACGCTCCGTCCGGCACCGCCGCGCACACCGCGCGGATGATCGCCGCCGCGCGCGCCGAGGCCGGCGTCGTCCCGGGGCCGGACGCCACGACGTCCGAATTGGACGGTGCCCGCGGCGCGACGGTGGAGGACGTCCACGTGCACTCGGTTCGTCTGCCGGGGCTGGTGGCGCACGAGGAAATCCTCTTCGGCGGCGAAGGCGAAACGCTGACCATCCGGCACGATTCGCTGGACCGCACGTCGTTCATGCCGGGCGTGCTGCTCGGCGTGCGCTCGGTGCTCGCGCGGCCCGGCCTGACGGTCGGCCTGGAGAACGTGCTCGACCTGTGAAAGCTCGCAATGTCGCGCTGCTGATGACGGCGGCGCTGGTGGTGTACCTGGTCCTGCTGGCGGACCGGGGCGTGGCCTTGATCGGCACCGGGAAGCCGACCGGGATCGCACTCGGCATCGGCGTGTTCCTGCTCCCGTTGCTGGGGGTCTGGACGGTCTGGACGACCTGGCGCTCCGGCGTGCAGATCATGCGGCTGTCGCGCCGGCTGGACGCCGAGGGCGGGTTGCCGGACGTCTCGGACCTGCCGCGCCGCCCGTCCGGCCGCGTCGACCGGGACGCGGCGGACGCCTGGTTCGAGCAGCGCCGCGAAGAAGTCGAGGCAGATCCGGAGAACTGGCGGGTGTGGTATCGGCTGGCGTACGCCTATGACGTCGCGGGAGACCGGCGACGGGCTCGGGCGACCATGCGGAAGGCGGTCGAGCTGGAGGCCGCGGAGCGCAAGTAAGCCGTCCGCGACAGGTGCTGGATGTCCGTGAAGGGCCCCTTGAGGGAATCTGCTTGGGTTCTAGTGGTGGTTGCAACGCCTGAGTTGTTGAGGGGTTGCCGTGGCGGGGGTCCGGGAGGTTGCAGCGTCGCGGGGTCGGGGGAGGTTGGCGGCGGAACGCCGCCGGTATTTTGATCTTGTGGCGGAAGGCGTGGGCACTGTCGAGGCGTGCCGGGTTGTCGGGGTCGACCGGCGGACCGGGCACCGGTGGCGGCACGGGCGGCCGAGCCGGGCGGGGCGGACGGCCGTGCGGTCGCCGGCCCCGCCCTCGCGTCCGGCCCCCGTCGCCGATGCCCGCCCCGAGGCGCAGTCGCGGTTCCTGACGCAGCAGGAACGGCTGGCGATCGCCGACCTGCGCCGGGCAGGGGCCGGGGTCCGCGCGATCGCCCGGGAACTGGGCCGCGATCCCGCCACGATCAGCCGCGAACTGGCCCGCAACGCCCGTCCCGGCAGCCGCGGCTACCGGCCCTACGCCGCCCAGGCCCGCGCCGACGCGCGCCGCAAACGGCCCAAGACCGGCAAGATCGCGGCCTGTCCCGAGCTGCGCGACCTCGTGCAGGGCATGCTGCGCAAGAAGTTCAGCCCGGAGCAGATCAGCCAGCGGCTGCGCCGCGACCACCCCGACCGCCCGGAGCTGCACGTGACCCCCGAAACCGTCTACCAGGCCCTCTACGTCCAAGGCCGCGGCGAACTGCGCCGCGAACTGCACCGCGCGCTGCGCACCGGCCGCGCCGTGCGCAAACCCCGCCGCACCGGCGAAGCCCGCCGGCCCCGCTTCGCCGAACCCATGGTCATGATCAGCGAACGCCCCGCCGAAGCCGCCGACCGCGCCGTCCCCGGCCACTGGGAAGGCGACCTGATCATCGGCAAGGACGGAGCCTCCGCCATCGCCACCCTGGTCGAACGCGCCACCCGCTACACGCTCCTGGTCCCCCTGCCCCACGGCCGCGGCGCCGACGCCGTCCGCGACGCCCTCGTCACCGCCATGCACACCCTGCCCGACCACCTGACACGGTCCCTGACCTGGGACCAAGGCTCGGAAATGGGCCGACACCGCGAATTCACCATCGCCACCGGCATCCCCGTCTACTTCTGCGACCCCCACAGCCCCTGGCAACGCGGCAGCAACGAAAACACCAACGGCCTGCTGCGCCAGTACTTCCCCAAAGGCACCGACCTCTCCCTCCACAGCCCCGAACACCTCGCCGCCGTCGCCGCAGAGCTCAACTGCCGCCCACGCAAAACGCTCGGCTGGGACACCCCAGCCGAACGCCTCGCTACACTCCTCACCGAAACCAGCTAATCCAGCCTGTGTTGCGACGACCCCTCGAATCCGCCCTGATTCCCGCAAGGGGCCCTTCACGGAACAGGCTTGAGTCGCGCGGCCCGAGGGGCGGGTCACCGCAGCCATCCGGCGAACATGGCCGGCGAAGCCGCGATCAAGCTGAACCGCACCCAGCGCCCGGCCAGTCCGGCCGCGAGGAACGTCGACAGCCGCATCCGGACCACACCGGCCAAGACGCTCGTCGCCATGAACGGCGGGAGTCCGACCAGCGAGCTGACCCCGTACGTGCCCGTCATCCAATGCGGGTGGCGCTGGCAGCGTTCGCGCAGCGCTTCGACTTTGCCGCGGATCAGTTTCGTGCGCTGCTGCCATCGGACGCGGCGCGGCGTGAGCGGGCGTTCGCGGTGCAGCCGGTCGTGCAGGAAACGGGGGAGCGGGAGCGTGCCGCGCGCGGCGAGGTAGTACAGCAGCTTTCCGGCGATCTGCCCCACCGCCACCGCTCCGCCGAGCCACAGCCAGTGCACGTTGTGCTGGCTAGCGCACAGCCCGATGACGAAAAGTTCGGCGTTGACCAGCGGGACGATCGCCGACCCGAAGGCGACGCCGAGGGTCAAGAGCACCCATCCCATGGTGTCGCCTCCTTTCGTGTCCCCGCTCACTCCAAGCTAGCAGCCGTCACGAAAAGATCACGGGGGTTGGCCCTACTCTTCACCTGGGGGCCGACCCCAGAACATCACCTGCCGGACCGGTTTCGGACACCTTCCGCTGCCAGGATCGGACCCGTGCCCGCCGTGCCGATCGCCGACCGTTTCGCCCGACTCTGCGAAACGGCGGTGCGGATCCTGCCGTTCGGGCTGCCCCGGATCGTCGCGCCGAGCTTCCTCGGCTTCGCCGTCATCAACGGCTTCACGTTCGGCGTCGATCTGCTGCTGCTGACACTGTTCCACGGCGGTCTCGGCTGGCCGGTGTGGCTGTCGATCAGCTTGGGTTACCTGATCGCGTTCGGGCTGAGCTTCGTCTTGAACCGCGCGCTCAACTTCCGTTCGCACGCACCGGTCGGCCGCCAGGCCGCGCGGTACGTGCTCGCGATCGTGGTCAACTATGCGGCGTTCCTGCTCGGGCTCGGCGCCGGATTATCCGCGCTGGGCCTGGAATACCACCTGTCGCGGATCATCGCCGGCGCGTGCGAGGGCGTCTTCATGTACTCGGTGATGCGCTGGGTGGTGTTCGCGAAGCAGCAGGAGCCGGTCAGCGCGTGAGCTCGAATTCGAGCGTGCCGGTGAGCCGGACTTCGCGCAGCGTGCCGCGGCCGGTGTCGAGGGTGCGGACGGTGCCGTCGGGGTTCCAGCCGGCGCGGCGGTAGAAACTGAGCGTCGCGTGGTCGGACTGGGCGACCCAGGCGATGCCGCGGCTCAGGCCGTTCTCGCGGAGGTCCTTGGCCGCGGTCCCGAGCAGCCGCCCGCCGTGCCCGCGCCGTCCCCATCGCGGCTCGACCACCAGCGCCGCGATCAGCCCGGGCGCGTCCTCCGGCTGCGTCCCGTCGGCCGCGGCGGCTTCTTCCCGCGGTGCCGGGCCGGCCACGCAGTAGCCGACCGTGAACGTGCCTTCGGCGGCCAGGTAGACCTGGGAGTCCGGGTACTCGATCGTCTCCGCCCAGGTGCCTTCGAGGTCGGCGGCGTCCAGTTCGGCGATGGCTTCGGTGCCCAGGAGGCCGGCGTAGGCCGTCCGCCAGGTCAACCGCTGGATTCGGGCGATCTCGGCGGCGTCGGACGGCTTCGCGGGGCGGACTTCGGCGGCACTCACGCGGGCAATGTACCGAAACTGTCGGTGGCGGCTGGCACCATGGCCGCATCATGCAGACGATCAGCCTTTCCGCCGCCCGGCGCACCGCATTGGCCGCGCAGGGTTTCGCCGACCCCCGGCCCGCCGCGGCCCCGACCCGGCGGCACCTCGCCAAGGTGCTGTCCCGGGTCCAGTTGCTGCAGCTGGACTCCGTCAACGTCGCCGTGCGCGCGCACTACATGCCGCTGTTCTCCCGCCTGGGCGGCTACGACCCGGCACTGGTGGACGATGCCGCCTGGAGCCATCGGGCCCGCAAACCGCGGATGCTCGTGGAGTCGTGGGCGCACGAAGCGAGCCTGCTGCCGGTCGAAGACTGGCCGCTGCTGCGCTCCGGCGCGAAACGGGACGGCTGGTGGCGGAACTACACGAAGGTCGTCGAGACGGTGCCGGGCCTGATCGAAGACGTGCTGGCGGTGGTGAAGGAACAAGGCCCGATCGGAGCCGGGGCGATCGAGAAGGAGCTGGAGAGCGAGGCGACGCGACGCGGTCCGGGCGCGTGGTGGGAACGCTCGGTGGTGAAGAAGGCGTGCGAGTACCTGTTCGGCGTCGGCGAGCTGAGCACCGGAACGCGCCGGTCGTTCGAGCGGCTGTACGACTTGACGGAGCGGGTCGTGCCGCCGGAGATCTTGTCCCGCAAGGTGTCCGCGGAGGAGGGGGCGCGCGGGCTGGTCGAGCGTTCCGCGCGGGCGCTCGGCGTGGCAACGGAAACCGACCTGCGCGACTACTACCGGCTGGGCCCGGACGTCAGCCGCGTCGCGGTCCAGGAACTGGTGGCCGAGGGCGTGCTGGAGCCGGTCCAGGTAGGCGACTGGCGCGCGGTCGCCTACCGGCACAGCGAGGCGCGCACGCCGCGCGCGGTGTCCGGACGGGCGTTGCTGTGCCCGTTCGACCCGCTGATCTGGGAACGCGCCCGGACCGAACGGCTGTTCGGGTTCCGGTACCGGATCGAGATTTACGTGCCGGAGCCGAAGCGGGAGTACGGCTACTACGTGTTTCCGTTCCTGCTGGACGGCGCGCTCTCCGCCCGGGTGGACCTGAAATCGGACCGGGCCGCCGGGGTGCTGCGCGTGCAGGGCGCGTTCGCGGAACCCGGGGCCGCGCAGGCAAGGGTGGCGGCGGAGCTGGCCGGAGAACTGCGCGGGATGGCGGAGTGGCTCGGGCTGGCCGGCGTGGCGGTGGGGGAGCGGGGCGATCTCGCTGCGCCGTTGAAGCGTGCCTTGCGTTGAGACGGTGGTGCTGCTGCGGGCTGGTGGTGCCGCTGCTGCGGGGACGAGTGGCGCAGCTGCCGCGGCAAGCGGGAGCGGGGCGCGCCCCGGGTCACCAGCTTCGGGCCTGGCCGGTGGAAAGGACGAAGTCGTCCGCGACCGCGCTGATCTGGCCGCGCGCTTCGACGAGCCGGAGCCAGTCGAAGGGCAGGCCGACGTCGCCTCGGACGGCCCCGATCAGGTTGCCGCACACCGAACCCGTCGAATCGCTGTCGCCCGAGTGGTTCACCGACAGGCGAAGCCGTGCCTTCACGATGTCGAACTCGTCGGACCCGGTCACCGTCGCCAACGCGGAGTACACCCCGATCGCGAGTGCCTCCTCCGCGATCCACCCGGCACCGAGCCGCTCCACCTTGCCCGCGGTGGGGTCTCCTTCGTCGGCGAGGTCGAGCGCCGCACGCAAGGCGGCGGAGGTCTCCTCGTGGCCGGGGTGGCTCGCGAGGGTGCGCAGGCTCTGCAAGACCGCACCGCGCAGGGACTCGCCGTTCATCAGCCAGGCGATGATCTCGGCGAACGAGGCGGCCGCGTAGTAGCCGGTCGGATGGCCGTGGGTGAGCTGCGCGCAGTTGCCCGCGAGCAGGAACGCCGAGCGCGGGTCGCCGAGGAAGCCGAACGGCGCCGAACGCATCACCGTTCCGCAGCCCTTGGAGTCAGGGTTCACCGGGCCGGGCTTGCCGGTCAGCTCCGCGAACGGCTCGACGGTCTGCCCGGACCGCAAGCCGGACAGGCAAGCGTTGCCCGGCGCGCGCACCGCGTACAGCCAAGATTCCTTCCGGAGACTGCCGGTGCGGTGCGGCAGGCTGTCCGCGGCCGGCGGCTCCGGATAGTCCTGGGTGTCGAGCCAGCGCAGGTACGACGCGTGCACGAAGCTCGCGATCGCACCGCCGATGCCCCGCGTCCTGGCCCGGTAGTACCCGTCGCGCAGGCCCTCGATCGTGAACAGCGACATCTGCGTGTCGTCGGTGATCTCGGCGAGGCCGGCGCGATTCGTGGCCAGCTCGGTGATGCCGCGATCGCCGTAGCGGTCGCGAATGCCGGCGAGGGAAAGGAATTCCACCGGATTGCCCAGCGCGTCGCCGAGCGCGCCGCCCAGCAGACTGCCGCGCACCCGGGACAGATGCGTGGCCTGGCCGGCTATGTCGCGTCGCATGGCATACCCCCTTGGCCGGGATTCTGTCAGACCAAGCGGACGGCGGACCGCCGTGGAGCCACCCCCGGCCCCAGCGACGGTCCGCCGTCTCCCCCTTGCACAGCGTCCGGGCGTCCCCGGTCCGCCGCTGGCCAGCCGAGGCGGGCGATGCCCGTGCCTGCCCCGGCTGAGAGCGCGGCGATGCGCAGCGGGCGATGCCCGCCCCCTGTGCACCTCGTCCGTTCAGCCGGCCGCGCGGGTGACTACCGCGTCGCCGGTGCCGGTCCGCGCTCGCACCCGCAGCGCGACGTCTCCCTCCGGCGGCGTGTCGGACACCTCCAGCTCGCTGGACACCCGCCCGGCCGCGGAGGCCAGTTCGAGTTCCGCCCGGACCTTGCTGCGGATTCCCACTCGCACCTCGCCGGAGCCGGTGATCAGTTCCAGCGAGCCGGACGCGGCCTCGGCGACCGAGAGGTTCCCGCTGCCGGTACGCGCCATCACGTCGCCGGCGACCACGCCGAGCCAGACGTCGCCGGTGCCGGTCGCGAGCGTCGCCGGACCGCCGATCGACGAGGCCCGCACCGAGCCGCTGCCGCTGCGCAGCTGCAGGCTGGCCAGCGTCGGGCCGAGCTTGATCGCGCCAGTGCCGGTGCGCACGGTGGCGGCACCGTCCGCGCGCTCCAGCGTGACCTCGCCCGAACCGGTCAGGATGTCGGCTCGCCCGGCCGGCCCGCTGACCGTCACGTCCGCCGAACCAGCGCGGACTTCGACGTGCGAGCCCGCCGGCGCGTGCACGGTCACCGAGATCGGCACGTTGCGCAGCTGCCACGCTTTGGCCGCGCGCACCACGATCCGGTTGCCGGTCTGCTCGATCTGCGCCTGCCGCACAGCGTCGGCGGCCGAGAACTCGGGCAGGCCGCCGCCGAACTGGTCGCCGAACTTCTCGCCGACCCAGGACAGCAGGCTGCTGACCCCGTTCACCCAGGACGGCTGCTCGCCGGTGTCGTGCTGCAACCGCACGCTCACCCCGGATTCGCGGTCGAGCTCTACGGAGACCCGGCCGATCGTCACGCCCAGGTCCAGCTCCACCGGACCGTCGGCGGCGAAGTCCTGCAGCCGCACGTATGGCCCCGGCTCAGACGCCGACTCGTCAGTCCCGGCACTGGTTTCCGCGGCCTCGGCCCCGGCGGCGCCAGTCCCGGCACCCGGCGCACTGTCCGAAGTGGACTCGTCGGGGCTCGCCTCGCCCGCCGGCTGGCCGGCGGCACCCGCGTCTTCCGCGGCACCAGTCTGGTCCGCGGCATCGGCGGTTCCCCCGGCTCCGGCGCCGCTCGCAGCCCCGATCGCCTCTGCCGCGCTGGCTTCAGCTGCGGCACCAGACCCGCCCGCGGCTGCGGCGCCCGTCGGGCTTTCCGTGCCGAATCCTGGCTCCCCAGCCCGGCCTTCGGCGTTCTTCCCCTGGTCATCCCTGTTGTCGCCCATGGTGATCCCCTCCTAGCCTTCGACCCAGCCGTGCAGCTTGGACTCGGCACCGCGGCTCCCGCCGCCGGTGCCGCGGTCCTGCCAGCGCTGGTGCCGCTGCTGGTGCGCTTGCGCCTGGCCGAGCGCGCCCTGCACGGCCTGCGCGACGAACGTGTTCAGCGAAACCCCCTGCGCGGCCGCCGCCTGCTCGGCCTGACCCTTGATCTGCTCGACCAGGCGAAGGGTGATCCGCGAAATGTCGCCGCCGTCGACCGGAGGCGGGGGCGGAGGCGCCTGCGGCCCGCCGCGCGCCGGTTCCTCGCCGCCGGTCACGACCACGCGGACGTCGCGGCCGTCGAGCCGGACGTCGACGACCTGCCCGGGCAGCGCGGCGGTCACCTCGGCGGCCAGGTCGGCCAGCGCGTTCATCAAGGTGAGCCGGACCGCCGGTTCCAGAGCAGACGACAGCAGTGCGGCCGCCCGCCGGGTCTGCTCGTCCCCGGCGGAGGCCGTGTTCGCGAGGTCTTCGCGAAGGTTCGCGATGTACGGCGTCAGATCCATGACACCACTATGACGTCGCTGTGACGTCATGTCAAGGCGCGGTGATGTCACCCGTGACTCCGGGTTAGGCTGGCGGAGCCGAGATGAGGGGAGCGATAACGGTGCCGCCCAAGGTGCAGCTGATCGCGAAAACCGAGTTCTTCCCGCCCGACGACGTCCCGTGGTCGACCGACGCGGACGGGGGCGAAGCCCTCGCCGAGTTCGCCGGCCGGGCCTGCTACCAGTCGTGGAAGAAGCCGAACCCGGCGACCGCGACGAACGCGGGCTACCTCGGCCACGTCATCGACGTCGGCCACCTCTCGGTGCTGGAGCACGGATCGGTCAGCTTCTACCTGACCGGGATCTCCCGGTCGCTGACGCACGAGCTGATCCGGCACCGGCATTTTTCGTACTCCCAGCTGTCGCAGCGCTACGTGCCCGAGCGCGACGCCGAGTTCGTCGAGCCGGACGTGATCGCGGACGATCCGGTGCTGCACGAGAAATTCGTCAAGGCCACGCAGGCGAGCGCGGCCGCGTACGACGAACTGCTCGCCGGTCTCGAAGAGAAGTTCGCGGACACGCCGAGCGCCACCCTGCGCCGCAAGCAGGCGCGCCAGGCCGCCCGCGCCGTGCTGCCGAACGCGACCGAGACCCGCATCGTCGTCACCGGCAACTACCGGGCCTGGCGGCATTTCGTCGCGATGCGTGCGACCGAGCACGCCGATGTGGAGATCCGTTCGCTGGCCGTCGAATGCTTGCGGCAGCTGCAGAAAGCGGCGGCCAACGTGTTCGCCGACTTCACGATTTCGACGTTGCCCGACGGCACCGAGATCGCCACGAGCCCGAAGGTGCTGGAAGGCTGATGAAACACCTGACGATCGACCTCCGCCCGGACGCCTACTCCGTCGTGCGGCTGCCGGCCGACGCGCCGGTCCCCGCCGACCTGCTGGAACCCGGGCAGCCCGGTCTGGTGTCGGTCACCCGGACGCCGGACGAACTGTCGGTGATCTGCCCGTCGGGCCGCGAGCCGCGGAGCGCAACCGTCGAAAACGCCTGGCGGCTGTTCACCGTGCGCGGGCCTCTGGAGTTCACGCTGACCGGCATCATCTCCGCCCTGGCCTCGGAACTGGCTGCGGCGGGGGTCGCGCTGTTCTCGCTGTCGACCTACGACACCGACCACATCCTGGTCCGCGCGGACGACCTGGACCGGGCGGCGGCCGCGTTCCGCGAGGCGGGGCACGAGGTGCTGCTGCCGGGCTGACCCCGCGGCCGCATTGGGCCGCTGACAGCAGGTGCGTGAAGGGAACATTGAGGGACTCAGATTCCCTCAATGTTCCCTTCACGCACCGTTGGCCGCGGGGGAGAGGGCGGTCAGGGTCCGGGGCAGTCGCCCGAGTGGCGCAGCACACGCTTGCCCAGAAAAGTTCGGCATGCCTAAACTTGAGATTAGGGGCGACCGAATACCAAGGGAGCGTGCGCGCATGGCGGTGGCAGAGGCAGTGCGCCCGCGCGGAGTGGCCCGGCTGCGCGCGGGCTGGGCGCTGCTCGGCCCGGCCTTCGTCGCGTCGATCGCCTACGTGGACCCGGGCAACGTCGCGGCCAACGTCAGCGCCGGCGCGCGCTACGGCTATCTGCTGGTCTGGGTGATCGTCGCCGCGAATCTGATGGCCGTGCTCGTCCAGTACCTCTCCGCGAAGCTCGGTCTGGTCACCGGCCAGTCGCTGCCTGAAGCGCTGCGCGACCGGCTGTCCGGCCCGGGGCGGCTCGCGTACTGGGCGCAGGCCGAAATCGTCGCGGTAGCCACCGATCTGGCCGAGGTCGTCGGCGGCGCGATCGCGCTGAATCTCCTTTTCGGGCTCCCGCTCGTCCTCGGCGGCCTGATCACCGGCCTGGTCTCCCTGGTGCTGCTCGCGGTGCAGGACCGCGGCGGCCAGCGCCCGTTCGAACGCGTCGTGACCGGCCTGCTCGTGGTGATCGCGGTCGGGTTCCTGGCCAGCCTGGTCGTCGAACCGCCGTCCGCGGCCGGGGTCGTGCACGGCCTGGTGCCGCGGTTCGCGGGCGGCGACAGCGTCCTCATCGCGGCCGCGATGCTGGGCGCGACGGTCATGCCGCACGCGGTGTACCTCCACTCCGGACTCGTCCGCGACCGGCACGGCAAACCCGGGCCCGAGCGCCGCCGGAAGCTGTTGCGAGCCACGCGCTACGACGTCGGATTCGCGATGTTCCTGGCGGGCGCGGTGAATCTCGGCATGCTCCTGGTCGCCGCGACGAATCTGCAAGGGCAGCAAGGCGTCGACACGATCGAGGGCGCGCACGGCGCGGTCGCCGCCGCGCTCGGGCCGGGGGTCGCGCTGCTGTTCGCGATCGGGCTGCTCGCATCCGGCCTGGCGTCCACTTCGGTCGGTGCGTACGCGGGCGCGATGATCATGCAAGGCTTGCTGCGCAAGAGGATTCCGATCCTGGCGCGCCGCCTCGCGACGCTCACGCCGGCGATCGTGGTGCTCGCGCTTGGCGCCGATCCGAGCGCGGCGCTGGTGGTGTCGCAGGTGGTGCTGTCGTTCGGCATCCCGTTCGCGCTGGTCCCGCTGATCCGGCTGACCGCGGACCGCGGCGTGATGGGCGCGGACGTCAACCGCCGCTCCACGACCGTGCTCGCCGCCGTCGTCGCCGGCGTCATCGTCGCGCTCAACGTCGTGCTGATCGCGCTCACGTTCTCCCGCTGAGGTCGCGAAACCGGACGGAACCGGCGGCCGGGCGAAGCGGTCCGACTAGCATCTGCGCGAACGCCGACCGAGGAGCCCGCCCCCGTGACCCACGAACAGACCCGCCCGCACGATCCGTCCCGCACGGCCCCGACCGGCCGCGTCGTGGCCGGCCGCTACCTGGTGCTCGGGGAGCTGGGCCGCGGCGGCATGGGCATCGTGTGGCGCGCGCAGGACCAGGTCATCGGACGTCACGTCGCGATCAAAGAACTGCGGCTGCCCCCCGAAGACGCGGTGGAGGGTTCCGCAGTGCTGTCCGAGCGGATCCTGCGCGAGGTGCGGGCCGGCGGGCGGCTGAACGACCCGGCCGTGGTGACCGTCTACGACGTGGTCGCCGACCAGGGCACCACCTGGATCGTCATGGAGCTGGTGGAGGCCCCGACGCTGGCCGACCTGGTGCGCTCGCAGGGGCCGATGCCGGAACAGCAGGTCGCGATGATCGGCGAACGGGTGCTGTCGGCGCTGCAGGCCGCGCACGCCGCCGGGATCGTGCACCGCGACGTCAAGCCGGCCAACATCATGGTCGCGCCGGACGGGCGGGTGAAGCTCACCGACTTCGGCATCGCGCACGCGATCGACGACCCGCGGCTCACCACGAGCGGGATGATCGTCGGCTCGCCCGCGTTCATGGCCCCGGAGCGGGTCGAAGGCCGCGAGGCGATGCCGGAATCGGACCTGTGGTCTCTCGGCGCGACGCTGTACTTCGCGGTGGAGGGCATCGTCGCGTTCGAACGGCCCACCACCGCCGCGACGCTGCACGCGATCATGACCGAAGTGCCGTACCTGACGCGGGTCCATGGCCCGCTCGGCGCGGTCATCCTCGGCCTGCTGGTGGCGAATCCGGACGCCCGGCTCACCGCGAACCAGGCGCGGGCCCAGCTCGCGTACGCCACCGGTCCGCAGGCGCGGCCGGCCAACCCGCCCACCGCGGCCATGCCGCAGCAGATGACTCGCGTCGGCGGCCAGCCGACCCGGGCGGCGGCGAAGCCGCAGCGGGGAAGCCGGCGCGGCTTGTGGACAGGCGTGCTCGCGGCGCTGATCGTCGCCGCTCTGGCCGGCGGGTTCTTCCTCGGCAAGCCGGTGTGGTCGCCGGCGAAGGACGCCCAGCAGCTCGAAACGGTCACCTACGGCCCGGACGGCTACCTCAAGACGGATCTCTCCTCGTACCAGGTCTGCTACAACGCGGTGGTCCAGCAGGGTGTCGTGATCAGCTCGGACAACAGCGTCGACTGCAAGCGCAACCACACCCTCGAGGTCTTCGACACCGCGGAGCCGCTGGCGCTGGAGAACTGGTCGTCCAACGACGCGGCCGTCGCGCCGTACCCCGGGTTGGAACAGGTCAGCCGGGCGGCCGAGGCGCGCTGCGCGCTGACGTTCCATTCCGCGGCGGTGCCCGAGCAGCGGCGCCGGGACCTGACCTACCGGGCGATCGTGCCGACCGCGCAGGCTTGGCAGGTGGCCCCGTCCGAGGACAGCGGCAGCGGCCCGAACCGCGACTTCTACTGCGTGCTGGCGCGCACCAACAACGACCAGATTCCGGCGCAGATCACCGCCAAGGTCAAGTAACCGCGCGAGAAGTTCCGCCGCCGGAGCGCGGGCGGCGGAAATTCTCCGCGGTTGGCTGTGCCGCACCAGGTCGGGCCCGGGTTTGCCGGTCTCACGAGGTACCGTCGTCACCATGTCCACCTCACCTGCCGCCGCGCCCGGACGCCCGTTCGGCCGCGTGCTCACCGCGATGGCCACCCCCTTCGACCGAGCCGGCGCGCTGGACGTGAAGCGGGCCCAGGAACTCGCCGAATACCTCGTGGACCTCGGCAACGACGGCCTCGTCGTCAACGGCACCACCGGCGAAAGCCCGACCACTTCCGACGAGGAGAAGGCCGCGCTGGTCCGCGCCGTCGTCGAGGCGGTCGGCGACCGCGCGACCGTCGTGGCCGGCGCGGGCACCAACAACACCGCGCACAGCATCGAGCAGGCGCACGCCGCCGCCGAAGCGGGCGCGCACGGCCTGCTCGTGGTCACCCCGTACTACTCGCGGCCGAGCCAGGCCGGGCTGTACGCGCACTTCACCGCCGTCGCCGACGCCACCGAGCTGCCGGTGATGCTCTACGACATCCCGCCGCGCTCGATCGTGCCGATCGAGGTCGACACGCTGCAACGGCTGGCCGAGCACCCGCGGATCGTCGCGGTGAAGGACGCCAAGGGCGACCTGATCGCCGGGTCCGAGGTCATCGCGAACACCCAGCTCGCCTACTACTCCGGCGACGACGGACTGAATCTGCCGTGGCTGTCGGTCGGCGCGGTCGGCGCGGTCAGCGTGATCGGGCACGTCGTGGCCGGCCGGATCCGTGCGATGTTCGACGCCTACGACGCGGGCGACGCGTCCACCGCGCGCACGAACCACCGCGGGATGCTGCCGGTGCTGCGTGCGATGTCGCGGGTCGGCGGCGTCGCGTTCAGCAAGGCGGCGCTGCGGCTGCGCGGCTTCGAGATCGGCGACCCGCGGCTGCCCATCGTGGCGCCTTCCGAGGACCAGCTGGACCAGATCGCGGCCGATCTCGCCCAGGGCGGCGTGCCGCTGGAGGACAGCGGGGCTTCGGCCTGGCATGGTGCACGGGTGGCACAAGCAGATTCGCAGGCGGCCTACACCGCCCCCACCTCGCACACCAGCGTTGGGACAATGCCCCGGTGAGCTCACTTCCCGCCGGACCCGGCCCGACGCACCTCCCGCCCGCCCTTCCCGAGGGAGCCCTGCGCGTCGTCGCGCTCGGCGGCATCGGCGAGGTCGGGCGCAACATGACCGTCTTCGAATACGACGGCAGGCTCCTGATCGTCGACTGCGGCGTCCTCTTCCCGGAGGACGACCAGCCGGGCGTCGACCTGATCCTGCCCGATTTCCGTGCGATCGAGGACCGGCTCGACGACATCGACGGCCTCGTGCTCACGCACGGCCACGAGGACCACATCGGCGCCGTCCCGTTCCTGCTCCGGCTGCGCCCGGACGTGCCGATCTACGGCTCGCGCTTCACCAACGCACTGCTCGCGGCCAAGGCCAAGGAACACCGCCAGCGGCCGAAGCTGATCGAGGTGCGCGAGGGGGAGCGGCGCAAGGTCGGCGCGTTCGACCTGGAGTTCTTCGCCGTCAACCACTCGATCCCGGACGCGCTCGCGGTCGCCATCCGCACCCCGGCCGGCGTCGTGCTGCACACCGGCGACATCAAGCTGGACCAGCTGCCGCTCGACGGCAGGCTGACCGACCTGGCCGGTTTCTCGCGGCTCGGCGACGAGGGCGTGGACCTGTTCTGCGTCGACTCCACCAACGCCGAGGTGCCCGGGTTCGTGATGCCCGAGCGCGACATCGGCCCGGTGCTCGACGACGTGATCCGCAAGGTCGACCAGCGGGTGATCGTCGCCTGTTTCGCCAGCCACGTGCACCGCGTGCAGCAGGTGCTCGCGGCCGCCGCGCGGCACGGCCGGCGCGTCGCGTTCGTGGGCCGGTCGATGGTCCGGAACATGGGCATCGCGGCCGAGCTGGGCCTGCTGGAGGTTCCCGAGGGCCTGCTGGTGGACCTGGACCAGGCGAGCAACCTGCCGGAGAGCAAGGTTCTGTTCGTCTCGACCGGTTCGCAGGGCGAGCCGCTGTCCGCGCTGTCCCGGATGGCGCGTGGCGAGCACCGGCAGATCTCGATCCGGGCCGGCGACACGGTCGTGCTGGCCAGCTCGATGATCCCGGGCAATGAGACCGCGGTCTTCGGCGTGGTGAACGGCCTGACCCGGCTCGGCGCGAACGTGGTGCACCAGGGCAACGCGAAGGTGCACGTCTCCGGGCACGCGTCCGCGGGCGAGCTGCTCTACCTGTACAACGCGGTCCGGCCGAGCAACGTGATGCCGGTGCACGGCGAGTGGAAGCACCTGTGCGCCAACGGCGAGCTGGCCATCCGCACCGGCGTCGCGCCGGACAACGTCGTGATCGCCGAGGACGGCGTGGTCGTCGACCTGGTCGACGGCAAGGCGTCGCGCACCGGCCGGGTCGAGGTCGGGCACGTGTACGTGGACGGCCTGTCCGTCGGCGACGTCGGCGAGTCCACCCTGTCCGACCGGCTGGTGCTGGGCGAGGGCGGCTTCATCGCGATCACCGTGGCGGTCGATTCGAACACCGGCCGGGCGGTGACCAGCCCGACCGTTTCCGGGCGCGGGTTCTCCGACGACCCGAAGGCGCTGGCCGCCGTCGTGCCGCTGGTGGAGATGGAACTGGCCCGCACCGAAGCCGAGGCGATCACCGACACCCACCGGATCGCGCAGGCGGTGCGCCGGGTGGTCGGCCGGTGGGTGGCCGACACCTATCGCCGCCGGCCGATGATCGTGCCGACGGTGATCCCGGTCTGATTCAGCGCCGCGCGCCCGCCAGCAGCAACGCGAACACGACGGTGGCTGTCTGGCGGGCGAGCGCGTTGCGGGCTCGCCGCTGCTCGGATCGGCTGGGCCGGTTCTTCATGAGATCCCCCTAGATTCGACCGGACCAGTGTGCCCGGTCGGACACTGAGACACATCCCGCTTGCGGTTGGTTCCCGTTCCCCCGGGAGAGGGCGTCAGGCGAGCGCGGCGGTCCGCCGCTGGACCAGGAAAGCGCCGCTGAGCAGGAGGACCGCGCCGAGCGCCTGCGGCCAGGCGAGTGCCTCGCCGAGAAACGCCCACGCGAACGCGGCGGCCGCGATCGGTTCGACCAGCCCCACGACGCTCGCGACCGACGCCGGCAGATGCCGCAGCGCGGTGATCCCGGCGAGGTAGGCGAGCGCCGTCGAGAGCACGACGAGCCCGGCGAGCAGCAGCCACAACGGCGGCGTCCAGGGGCCGAACGGGACGGTCTGCACGGTGGCTTTCACCGGAACCGTCCACGGCGGCGCCGCGACACTGACCAGGACCGCGCCGATCACCATCCCCCAGGTGACCAGCCCGAGCGGCTCGCGGTCGGCGAGCGCGCGCTCGCCGAGCAGGAAGTACCCGGCGGAGCAGACGGCCGCGCCCAGTCCGGCGAGCAGGCCGACGAAGTCGAGCCGGAGTCCCTGCCAGACCTGGGCGACGAGGGCCAGCCCGGCCATCGCGAGCCCGATTCCCAGCCAGAGCACGCCGGGGAGCCGTTTCTTGCGCACGACGCGCACCCAGAGCGCGATCAGCACCGGCGACATGAACTCGAGCAGGATGGCGATGCCGACCGGAATCCTTGCCGCGGCGATGAAGTAGAGAAGCTGGGTGCCGGCCACGCCGAGCGCGCCGTAGCCGAGCAGGACCGGCCACTCGCCGCGTCGGATGCGCAGCGCGCGCGGGGCGAACAGCGCGGTGCCGGCGAGGAGGAGAACGCCGGCCAGGCCGATCCGCAGGGTGGCTACCTGTTCCGGGGTGAGACCGGCGGTCATGGCGGGTTTGGCCAACGACCCGGAGGTGCTGAACAGCACGGCGGCGAGAACGACGAACACCAGGCCCCGGCCGCGGTGGACGGCGCGGGGCGGGGCGAGGAGGGGAAGCTCGGCGGTCACGGACGGACTCTAAGGATCGGGGACCGGGCGAAGCCAGCCGTTTTTGTGCGGGATTGTCCGCCGTCGCGGTCCGTTGTCCCGTCGGGCTGACGACCCGGTGCGGTGGGCGAGGGCGTGGTCCGCGCTGGTCTGTCCGTGAGGGGGCCGTTGGGGGACTTGGATTCCCTCAACCGGCCCCGCACGGACAGACCGGCAAACGGGCAGTCGGCCGCCCAGACAGCACGACAGCACCAGGCGAGACCTGCCTTAATCCAGCTTCTTCAACCCCGTCGCCACGTGGGAAGCCACCGTAGCCAGCCGCTGCCCCTGAAGCCGCAATGCTTGCAGCGCAACCGAATCCGGTGCCGCCGACTTGCCCGACACGAACGATCCCGTACGGATTCCCCGACTCGTGAACGACGTCGCGACCTTGTCCGCCAGCTTCCCTTGCGCCCACAGTCCACCCGTGGTGTCCACAAAGGACTTCAGCTGGGCGGCGGGCCCGCCGAACCGGGTCGGGCTGCCCAGCGCCAGGCCATCGGCCCACTCGAGGTCGGCGAGAGCCGCGAGGTCGTGGTGCGGCCCGGTGCCGACCCAGGCTTGCCAGCGCCGATTGCTGGCCACGGCTTCCGCGGGCGCGGATTCCGGGACGGTCCGGACCCGAACTTCGGCGCCAGTCGAGGCAGCTCCCTCGGCGAGCGCGCCGGCGAGAGCGGCGGTGTTCCCGGTGGCGCTGTAGTACACGACGAGAATGCGAGTGCTCACCCCTCGAGACCCTAGCTGCGCAACGGAAAGCGTCTCACCGTCCGGGCTGGCGCCGGGGCTTCCACGGGCTGACCGTGTCGGTCGGCCGGGTCGGGTCGTAGAAGCGCGGCCGGATCGGTTCCTGGCGACGCAGCGGGATCAGCCCGTCGGTGATCGCCTGCATGATCTTCGCGTGCGCGCGCACGCCCGCCCCGGGTCGCTCCGGTTCGACGCCGGAGAGGTCTACCGGCGCGCCGAAATGCACCTGGAACCGCGGCCGGCGCAGCGGGGCGCTGAGTCCGGACCGGACCAGCGGGAGCAGGTCGCCGGGGCCGTTCACGGTTTCGGTGCCCCAGTACACCGCCTCGTGCGCGCCCCACTGGCTGATCGGGATCACCGGCACGCCCGCGGCGAGCGCGAGCCGTGCGGCGCCGGTTTTGCCTCGTTCCGGCCACAGTCCCGGGTCGTGGCTGATCCGGCCCTCCGGGTAGACGATGATCGGCTCCCGGGTGGTGCGCAGCGCTTCGGCCGCCTCGTCGAACTGGCCCCGCGCGGTGGTCGCCTGCGCCGCGGCTTCCTTCCGGTCCACCCGCAGGTGCCCGCTGACTCGCAGCGCCGGTCCGATGACCGGCGCGTCCAGGATCCCGCCGGCCAGCATGAACCGCGGGTTGATGCCGATCCGCTTGCAGGCGGCCATGAGCACGAAGGCGTCGAACACGCCGATGTGGTTGGCGGCCATCAGCAGCGGCTTGCCGCGCAGTTCGCGCGGCACCGAACCGGTCACGGTGAGCTGCCCGACGAGGTTCACCAGCCCGCGGTCGAGGTTGAGCATCGTCCGCCAGATCGCCGGGGCGCGGCGCGGAGCCGGGACATCGTCCTGTTGCAGCGCGAACATGAGCAGAGCATTTCATGCTTCCGGGACGGACCGGCGGCACGGTCGGCTGTCGGCGGGCAGCTCTCGGGCTCCGGGGGACGGGGCTCTCCCGGCGGCCCCGCACAACGCTCCCCGGGACGATTGTTTCCGGTGCGCTGCGAGTGGCACGTGGGACTATCGGGGTTCGCCGGTTACCGTGGAGACATGGCTGGGTCGGCGACAAGGAAGCGGAGCACGGCAGGAAGCGGCGGGAAGGCACCGGCGCGCAGTTCGCGTACGCCGGCGAAGTCCCGGGCCGGTGCTGCCAGCAGGTCGTCGAAAGGCGGCTCGACCAGGGCATCGTCCTCCCGGTCGGGCTCGTCCCGAGGCGGCTCCTCCGCCCGGCCCCGCAGCTCCGCCCGCAGGCCCGCGAAGCGCACGAGCTCGACCGGCGCGTTCGGCCGCGGCGTCCGCGGCGCCTGGAACCTCGCTGCGAAGGGGCTCGGCTCGCTGGCCCGCACGGTCGGGCGCACCCGGGAGCTGGAAGCCGAACACCGGCGCGACGGGCTCGCGCTCGGGCTGATCGCGCTGGCCATCGTCGCCGCGGTCGGCGTGTGGTGGCGGGCGGCCGGGCCGATCGGGACCGGCGTCGAGATCGCCGCCCGGACCGTCTTCGGCGCGGGCTCGGTCACCCTGCCGCTGGTGCTGGTGGTGGTCGCGGTCGCGCTGATGCGGTCCGAGCCGAGGCCGGAGGTGCGGCCGCGGATGGTCGTCGGCACCGTGCTGGTCGTGCTGGCCGTGCTCGGAATGCTGCACATCTTCACCGCGCTTCCGGACACCAACGACGGCCGGATGTACGCCGGCGGCATTATCGGCGCGTTCTCCGGCGGCCTGCTGACCGCGGGCGTCACGACATGGGTCGCGGTGCCGCTGCTGATCCTCGCGCTGCTGTTCGGCATCCTCGTGTTCACCGGCACTCCGGTCCGTGACATCCCGCACCGCCTGCGCACCTGGGGCCTCGACGAGCACGAACTGGCCGAGTACGAGGGCGACGGCGAGGAAGCCGGACTCGAGCCGGACCCGGTCCCCGAGGCCGAACCGAAGCCGGTGCGGCTGCGCAAGCCGTCGCGCCGCCGGCAAGCTACGTCCGACCAGGAAGGCGAGCAGCTCGACATCGAAGCCGCGCTCGCCGAGCCGGCGATGCCGATCCGGCCGCCGAAGCCGGTCGCGCCGCCGGCCGAGATTCCGGAGAAGAAGCCGAAGAAGGCTCCGGAGCCCGCGCTGTCGGTCACCCGCGCGGTCGAGGGCGACTACGCGCTGCCCCCGCCGGACCTGCTGAAGCTCGGCGACGCGCCGAAGTCGCGCAGCAAGGCCAACGACCAGATGATCGAGGCGATCACCGGCGTCCTCGAGCAGTTCAACGTCGACGCGCAAGTCACCGGCTTCACCCGGGGCCCGACGGTCACCCGGTACGAGGTCGAGCTCGGCCCAGGCGTGAAGGTCGAGAAGATCACCGCGCTGACCAAGAACATCGCCTACGCGGTGGCGACCGACAACGTCCGGCTGCTCGCGCCGATCCCGGGCAAGTCCGCGGTCGGCATCGAGGTGCCGAACTCCGACCGCGAGATGGTGCGCCTCGGCGACGTGCTGCGCGCGCCGTCCACCGTCCGGGACAACCACCCGATGCTGATCGGGCTGGGCAAGGACATCGAGGGCGAGTTCGTCACCGCGAACCTGACGAAGATGCCGCACTTGCTGGTGGCCGGTTCCACTGGCTCCGGTAAATCCAGTTTCGTGAACTCGATGCTGGTGTCGCTGCTGGCCCGGGCGACGCCGGACGAGTGCCGGATGATCCTGATCGACCCGAAGATGGTCGAGCTGACGCCGTACGAGGGCATCCCGCACCTGATCACGCCCATCATCACCCAGCCGAAGAAGGCCGCCGCCGCGCTGGCCTGGCTGGTGGAGGAGATGGAGCAGCGGTATCAGGACATGCAGGCCAACCGGGTCCGGCACATCGACGACTTCAACGCCAAGGTGCGCTCCGGCGACATCACCGCGCCGCCCGGCAGCGAACGCGTCTACCAGCCCTACCCGTACATCATGGCGATCGTCGACGAGCTGGCCGACCTGATGATGACCGCGCCCCGCGACGTCGAGGACGCGATCGTCCGGATCACCCAGAAGGCCCGCGCCGCCGGCATCCACCTGGTGCTCGCGACCCAGCGGCCGTCGGTCGACGTGGTCACCGGCCTGATCAAGACGAACGTGCCCTCGCGGCTCGCGTTCGCCACCTCGTCGCTCACCGACTCGCGGGTCATCCTCGACCAGCCGGGCGCGGAGAAACTGATCGGCATGGGCGACGCGCTCTACCTGCCGATGGGGGCCGGGAAACCGGTCCGCATCCAGGGCGCGTTCGTAGGCGACGAAGAGATCGCCGCGGTCGTCAACTTCGCCAAGGAACAGGCGCAGCCGGACTACAACGACGGCGTCACCAGCGCCAAGGCCGGCGAGAAGAAGGAGATCGACGCGGACATCGGCGACGACCTCGACGTCCTGCTGCAGGCCGCCGAGCTGATCGTCACGTCGCAGTTCGGGTCCACGTCGATGCTGCAGCGCAAGCTGCGGGTCGGCTTCGCCAAGGCGGGCCGGCTGATGGACCTGCTGGAAAGCCGCGGCGTGGTCGGCCCGTCCGAGGGCTCGAAGGCCCGCGACGTGCTGATCAAGCCGGAGGAACTGGAGTCGGTGCTGTTCATGATCCGCGGCGGCTCCGACGCGGGCGGCGCACCGGCCGGCGGCGAGGACGAAGACTTCTGAGCCGCGGTGCAACCGGACGGCCCGGCCGGGCCGTCCGGGAAGCATGGACTTCAGGAAACTCGCAGTGGGCGTCGCGGCAGCCGCGACGCTGGCCGGGTGTGCCGGCGGTTCAGTAGCCCTCGCCCAGCAGCCGCCGCCCCCGACGGCCGAGCCGGGCCGCGACGCGGTGCTCAGGACCGGCCAGGAGGTCCACGTCGCCGGGCGGGACTTGACGGTGCGCTACCGGGGCCTGGTGTCGGATTCGCGCTGCCGCCCGGGCCGGCAATGTTTCGTCGCCGGCGACGCGGTCGTCGCGCTGGTCCTGACCGAGCCGGGCCGCGGCGAGCACACGACGGTCCAGCTGCACACCGACCGGCCGGGCCCGCACGAGGCGAATTTCGCGGGCACGACTGTCAAGCTGGCCGGCGTCAGCCCGGACGGGACCCGGGTCACGCTGCGCGTCTCGTAATGGTCGAGGACGGGAGAACCGCCTCGGCCCTCAGGAGAACTCGAGCAGCATCCGCGAATTGCCGAGCGTGTTCGGCTTCACGTACGGCAGGTCGAGGAACTCCGCCACGCCCGGGTCGAGCGAGCGCCGCATCTCCTCGTACACCTCGTGCGACACCGGCGCGCCGTCGATCTCCACGAACCCGTGCCCGGAGAAGAACGACGTCTCGAAGGTGAGCACGAACAGCCGCTTCAAGCCCAGCTCCCGGGCTTCTTCGACGAGCCGTCCGACCAGCGCGTGGCCGATCCCGCGGCCGCGGGCCGCCTTGTCGACCACCACGGTGCGAAGTTCGCCGATGTCCTCCCACAGCACGTGCAGGGCGGCCGCGCCGAGCACGTCGGCCGAACCTTCCCGCTCGTCGGTCACCACCCAGAACTCCTGCACCGCCTCGTAAAGCGTGACCAGGTCCTTTTCCAGGAGCACCCGCCCCGCGTCGGAATCGACCAGGGCCTTGATCTTGCGGACGTCGGCGATCCGCGCGCGGCGGACGGACGGCGGTCGGGCTTCGGGGGACACCCGGCCAAGATTAACGACCGCCGCGGCTGGGCAAGAGTGTCGGGGACCCCCGGGTGCGTTGCGGCCCGGGATGTCACGTATAGCTAATGGGCGCACATGACCCGTAGCCGCCCGCGCCGGCGGCTGCCGGCCGTCGGGAGGGGAACAGCGCATGTCCGGTAGCACCGTGGCCGCCCCGGAGCGACCCGGCAAACCGCCGGCCGGCCCGGCCGCCAGGGCCCGGTTCCGCCCCGAACTGCAGGGCGTGCGCGCGCTGGCGTCGGTGCTGGTCGTGGTCTACCACGTGTGGTTCGACCGGATCTCCGGCGGACTCGACATCTTCTTCCTGATCTCCGGGTTCCTGATCACCGGCCAGGTGTACCGGGCGCTGCTGCGCGGCCGGATCGAGCTGCGCGCCACCTGGGGACGGATGATCAAGCGGCTCTTCCCGGCCGCGATGACCGTCCTGCTGACGATCGTGGTCGTGTCGCAGTTCCTGCTGCCGCAGGACCGCTGGTTCCAGACCATCCGCGAGGTCGTCGCGGCGGCGCTGTTCTACGAGAACTGGCAGCTCGCGTCCGATTCGGTGGACTACTTCGCGCAGCACAACAGCGCGAGCCTGGTGCAGCACTTCTGGTCGCTGTCCATCCAGGGCCAGTTCTACCTCCTCTGGCCGCTGTTGTTCGCCGGTCTCGGCCTGCTGGTGCGCAGGCTCGGCTGGTCGTTGCGGCGCACCGTGAACCTCGTGCTGGGGTTGCTGTTCGTCTCGTCGCTGGCCTATTCGGTCTACCTGACCTCGGCGGACCAGCCGCTGGCCTACTTCCACGGCCTGACCCGGGTCTGGGAGTTCGCGCTCGGCGGGCTGCTGGCGATGTTCATCGACGCGGTCGCGCTGCCCCGGCTGCTGCGGATCGTGCTCGGCTGGGCGGGCGTAGCCGGGATCGTGCTGTGCGGTGCGCTGCTCGACGTCGACCGCTCGTTCCCCGGCTGGATCGCGCTGTGGCCGACCGTCGCGGCGGGCCTGGTGCTGATGGCGGGCCAGACCGAGAGCGCGCTCGGCGCGGACCGTTGGCTCAGCTCGAAGTCCATGAACTACGTCGGGAACCTGAGCTTCTCGCTCTACCTCTGGCACTGGCCGGTACTGGTGTTCTACCTGGTCGCCCGCGACCGGCCGGCGGTCGGCCTGCTCGGCGGGACGTTCGTCGTCGGCGTGTCGTTCCTGCTGGCGATCGTGACCTACCACCTCATCGAAAACCCGGTCCGGCTGTCGGCGATCGGCGCCGTCAAGCCGTCGGGCGCCTACCGGTTCGGCGTCCTCGCGCTCGCCCCGGTGCTGGTCGCGAGCGGGGTCTGGCAGGGCGTGAGCAGCACGCGGGCGAACTTCGAGATCGCTGTCGGCGACCCGGACCACCCGGGCGCGGTCGCGCACGCGCAGGGGTATGTCTACCGCGGCGGGCCGGCCCCGTCGATCGTGCCGCCCACCGTGAAGCTCGCCGACGACTGGGCCCGCAGCTCGAAAGACCAGTGCTCGACGTCGCCGCGCAACAAGGAGCTGCAGATCTGCACCGAGGACCCGGAAGGGCCGCCGACCAAGAGCGTCGTGCTGGTCGGGGATTCGCACATCCAGCAGTACCTGGCGACGTTCCGTCCCGCGATCGTCTCCGACGGCTGGCAGATCAAGACCATGCTGAAGGGCGCCTGCCCGTACTCGGCCGGTTCCGACCTGATGCCGGGCGACCCGGGCTGCGTCGCCTGGAACAAGGCGGTGACCGACGAACTGCTCGAGACCCGGCCGGACGCGGTCGTCGTGCTGAGCACGATCAACGCCAAGCCCGGCCCGCACGAGAAGACGCCGGCGGGCTTTCTCGACGTCTGGTCGACCTTGGACAAGGCGGGCATCCCGGTGGTGGGCGTGCGCGACAACCCGCGCTACACGTTCAACATGGCCAGCTGCGTCGCCGAGAAGAGCCCGACCGACCCGGCGTGTTCGGTGCCGCGGCCGGCCGCGATCGCCGCGACCCCGGCGTACGAGAAGATCGACGACGTCCCGGACAACGTCACGTTCCTGGACTTCACCGACTACTACTGCGACGAGAAGAACTGCCGCGCGGTGGTCGGGAACGTGCTGGTGTACATGGACGACAACCATCCGTCCGCGACGTTCAACACGACGCTCGCGCCGATCGCGGTCCCCGAGCTGAAGCGCAGCCTGAAGTGGTGAGCCGGCCCGGCGCGGTGCGCGGCCCCCAGACCGAATCGATCATCCGAGACATACCGGACGACACCGGCGGCAGGTGCTCGCTCGCTGTCCCGGATTGGGCACAATGAGGCGGCGGCAGGCGGGCTGCCGAGGGGACGTGAGGGGGAGCGGGCTTTCATGACGCGCGCAGGATGGGACGCATTCCAAGCCGCGCAGTCCGAGGCGGCGGCCGGCCGCACGGCGGTGCTGACCGGGCCGGACGGCATGGTGTGGCAGCTGGCCCCTGGCCAGCAGTGGCAGCGCCGGCTGACGAACGGGAGCTGGCTGTCCGCGCAACCGCCCGCCGACCCGAACTACCGGGCGGCCGCCCAGCTGATGCCTCCCCAAGGCGCCCCTGCCCCCGGCCCGGCCTACCCAGCCAGTCCGGCCCCCGGGACCGGCGGATACAGCGTGCCGCAGGGGTATCCAGGCGGTCCGCAACCCGGGTACGGAGCCCCGCCGCAGCAGCCGTATCCCGTTGCGCCGCAAGGGAATTTCGGCGGTCCCGGCCCGGTGCCGCAGAGCTACCCGGGCGGTCCCGGCCCGCAGCAGGGCAACCCCGGCAGCGGGCCGATGCCGCAGGGCAACCCCGGCCGCTCCGGCGGTCCTGGTCCGCAAGGCGGGTTCGGCGGGGCGGCCCCGCAGCCCGGCCACCCGGGCGGTTACGGTCAGAATCCGGCCCCGCAAAGCAATCCCGGCGGTTTCCCGGCCGCACCGCAGGGCTACCCCGGCACCCCGCCGCAGGGCTATCCGCAGGCGCCGCAGGGTCCGCAGGCAGCGCAGGGTGGTCCGTGGTCCGGGCAGGTCCCGGCGCAGCCGCCGCCGCTGCCGGCTGGCAGTCCGCCGCCGCTCCCGGCCGGCGGTCCGCCGCCGTTGCCCCCGGCTCCGAGCGGTCCGCCGCCGCTGCCTCCGGCTCCCGGCGGACCTCCGCCGGCCTCGACGGCTCCGGCGGGTCCGCCGCCGTTGCCGGCTTCCGCGGGCGGACCGCCGCCAGCCGGACCGGCCCGGCAAGGCACGCCGCCTGCCCGGGTGGAGAACCTGGGCCGGACCGGCGCTTTCGTCTGCGGTCCGGATTCGGCGACCGCGTTCCTGGCGAACGCCGTCCGAGTGATCGCCTGGGCGGACGCGACCCGGCACGGCACCGCGAACGGTCCCGGCGAACCGGCTCCGGTCGAGCCGGTGCCGCCGGCCCCGCCGGAGTCGAACGGGCAGCGCGGTGGCGTGCTGGACGACATGGCCCGGCACAGCCGATCGGTCACGCTCGACCTGCTCGCCGCGGGCAACCGGATGAAGCAGCGCAACAACGACCGGCGCGGGCAAGAGGAGTACGAGCGCGCGTACTCCTACTACGAGCAGCAGTACGCGGCCTGGCAAGCGGCGTACGCGGCCTGGGAACGGCGCGAAGAAGCCAGGAGGTCGGAAGGCTCGAAGCAGCCGAACCCGCTCGTCCTGCTGATCGGGGAGCCGAACACCGGACAGCGCCGGTTCGCCCGGGCGCTGAAGACCGCGCTGGCCGACGCGGAGGTCGGATTCGAGAGCGCCCAGTTCGTCGACAGCGTCGGTTTGCTCGCCCAGTTCCCGGACGACGCGGTCGACCGCACGCTCGTCGACGAAGTCAACCGGATCGACGACGGCGGGTCCGGCCTGATGCTCGCGGAGCGAGCCGATGCGTTCTTCGAAAAGGACGCCGGAGCGACGGTCCGCCAGCTCCGCGCGTATTCGCGCGACCAGGAGAGCTGCCGGCTGATCATCCTGGCCGGCACCGAGAAGATGCTGGAGACCCTTGCCGTCGAAGCACCGGACCTGGTCGCGGCCAGCCTGCAGTACCGGCTGGCCCGGTTCGACCGGCCGGCCGAGGCGGCCGCTCTGCTCGATGCGCTGGCCTGGGAACGGTCCTTCGGGCTGCCCCCGGACGTCCGCGACCGGCTCGCCGCGCTGGTCAAGGAGCCCGAGGCCACGGCGGTGGAGGCGATGCTGGACGCGGCATCGCGCCAGGCGATCACCCGGGGCGCGACGCCGGGCAGCCGCATCCAGCTGACCCATCAGGACATCGAGCCGCTGGTGGCGGCGGTCGGCAAGCGCGGCGGCCAGTCCATCGAGGAGCTGCTCGCCGAGCTGGACGCGATGATCGGCCTGGCCGCGGTGAAGGAGCGGGTCCGCTCGCTGACCTCGGAGATGGCGATCGACGCCCGGCGCCGCGAATCCGGCATGAAGGTCGCCGTGCGCAGCCGGCATCTGCTGCTCACCGGCAATCCGGGCACCGCCAAGACCACCGTCGCGCGGCTGCTGGGCAAGGTCTACCAGGCGCTCGGCGTGCTGCCGAAGGGCCACGTCGTGGAGGTGACCCGCACCGACCTGGTCGGCGAATACCTCGGCGAGACCTCGCAGAAGACCCGCGCGGTGGTGCAGCGGGCCGCCGGCGGTGTGCTGTTCCTGGACGAGGCGTACAACCTCATGACCGAGAAGGACGACCAGTTCGGCAAGGAAGCCGTCGCCGAACTGCTGGTGCAGATGGAGAACCACCGCGAGGACCTGGTGGTCTTCGCGGCCGGCTACCCGAAGGAGATGGACGCCTTCCTGGAGGCCAACTCGGGCCTGCGGTCCCGGTTCGCCGGCGTCATCGACTTCCCGGACTACTCGAACGACGAACTGGCGCAGATCTTCGCGGTGATGGCGAAGGGCCAGGGCTACCGGCTCGCCCCGGACCTGCTGGACGCGCTGCCCGAGGCGGTCCGGCGGATCCCGCGCGGGCGCGGGTTCGCCAACGGCCGGTCGGCGCGCGGCCTGCTGGAAACCGCGATCGCGAAGCAGTCGACCCGGCTCACCTCGGGCGACGTCTCCGATGCCGACCTGGTCACCTTGGTCGGCGCCGACCTGCCGGCGCCGGGCGAGGCCGGGGTCGGCGCGATCGACGACGCCGGCCCGCGCCGGAGTCTCGACGAGCTGCTCGCCGAGCTGGACGGGATGATCGGCCTGAACTCGGTGAAGCAGCGGGTCCGGTCGATGGTGGACGAGATGGCCGTCGACCAGCGGCGGCGCGACGCGGGCATGAAGGTCGCGGTCCGCAGCCGGCATCTGCTGTTCACCGGCAACCCGGGCACCGCGAAGACGACGGTGTCGCGGCTGGTCGGCCAGATCTACCGGGAGCTGGGAGTGCTGCCGTCCGGGCACCTGGTCGAGGTCGGCCGGGCCGATCTGGTCGCGGAATACGCCGGGGGAACCGCGCCGAAGACGCGCGAGGTGTGCGAGCGCGCGAGCGGCGGCGTCTTGTTCATCGACGAGGCTTACAACCTGGTCAAGGACGAAAACGACTCGATGGGCCAGGAAGCGGTCACCGAGCTGCTGGTGCAGATGGAGAACCACCGCGACGACCTGGTGGTGTTCGTGGCCGGTTACCCGAAGCAGATGGACGAGTTCCTGGAAGCCAACCCGGGCCTGCGGTCGCGGTTCTCCGGCCGGATCGAGTTCCCGGACTACTCGAACGACGAGCTGGCGAAGATCTTCGAGGTGATGGCGAAGGGTCTCGGCTACCAGCTCTCCGAAGACCTCCAAGCTGTGCTGCCCGAAGCCGTGCGCCGGATCCCGCGCGGGCGCGGGTTCGCGAACGGCCGGTCCGCGCGCGGGATGCTGGAAGCCGCGATCAGCAAGCAGTCTTCGCGGCTCGCCGCCGCCCCGGACACCCCGGCCGACCAGCTCGGCACGCTCGTCGCGGCCGACCTGGCCGCCGAATCGGGGGTCGCGGTCACCGACGAGGCCGGGCCGCGGCGCGGCTTGGACGACCTGATGGCCGAACTCGACGGGATGATCGGCCTGGACGAGGTGAAGGCGCAGGTCCGTTCCCTGGTCGCGGAGACGCGGCTGGACGCGCGCCGGCGCAAGGCCGGGCTGCCGGTCGGGGCGCGCAGCCGGCACCTCGTGTTCACCGGCAACCCGGGCACCGCGAAGACGACCGTCGCGCGGCTGATGGGCCAGCTTTACCGGGAGCTGGGCGTGCTGCCGTCCGGGCACCTGGTCGAGGTCGCGCGGCCGGACCTGGTGGGCGAGTACATCGGGCAGACCGCGCCGAAGACGCGCGATGTCTGCGAGCGGGCGATCGGCGGGCTGCTGTTCATCGACGAGGCGTACAACCTGGTCCAGACCTATTCGAACAACAGCGACTTCGGCACCGAGGCGGTCGCCGAGCTGCTGGTGCAGATGGAGAACCATCGCGAGGACCTGATCGTCATCGCGGCCGGCTATCCCGCGGACATGGACCGGTTCCTCGACGCCAACGCCGGCCTGCGGTCCCGGTTCGGCGCGACGGTGCACTTCGCCGACTACACGAACGAACAGCTGGCGGAGATCTTCACGAGCATGGCAGGCAAGCAGGGCTACCGTCTCGACCCCGAGCTGACCGAAGCGCTGCCCGGCTTCATCGCCGGCATCGACCGAGGCACCGGCTTCGCGAACGGCCGCTCCGCGCGCGGGCTGCTGGAGCGCGCGATCCGCTCCCAGGCGATGCGGCTGGCCGGCCCGGACGTCGATCTCGAGGCGCTGGACGACACCGAGCTGACGATGCTGACAGTCGCCGACGTCGCCGCCGCCTGAACCCGTCCGCTCGCTCGGCGGCCGGTCCGGGAGGGGCCCTGGAGGGACTCTGCTTCCCTCCGCGGGCCCTTCCCGGACGCCGGGAGAAGGCCGTTCGCCCGGCTGAGCGACTCCGTCGCGGAGCCGTCCGAGGCCGACGGCTACCCTGAACGTCGTGCCTTCTCCAGCCGTTGAACCCGCTCGCGCCCGTCGTGTCTCCCTCGTGACCTTGGGCTGCGCCCGCAACGAGGTCGATTCCGAGGAGCTGGCGGGCCGGCTGGCCGCGGGCGGCTGGGAACTGGCCGCCGAACCCGAGGACTCCGACGTCGTCGTGGTGAACACGTGCGGCTTCGTCGAGTCCGCGAAGAAGGACTCGGTCGACACGCTGCTCGCCGCCGCCGACACCGGCCGCAAGGTGGTCGCGGTCGGCTGCATGGCCGAGCGGTACGGCAACGAGCTGGCCGACAGCCTGCCCGAGGCGGACGCCGTCCTCGGCTTCGACCACTACGCCGACCTGTCCTCCCGGCTGGACGACGTGGTCGCCGGACGCGCGATCGCCGCGCACACCCCGTCCGACCGCCGCAAGCTGCTGCCGATCAGCCCGGTCCAGCGGCCCGCCGCCACGACCGAGGTCGAGGTGCCCGGCCACGCCCAGCACGGCTGGGGCCCGCGCGTGCTGCGCACCCGGCTGGACGATTCCCCGGTCGCCGCGCTGAAGATCGCCTCCGGCTGCGACCGGCGCTGCTCGTTCTGCGCGATCCCGTCGTTCCGCGGGTCGTTCGTGTCGCGCCAGCCGGACGAGATCGTCGCCGAGGCGGCCTGGCTGGCCGAGAACGGCGTCAAGGAACTCTTCCTGGTCAGCGAGAACTCCACGTCCTACGGCAAGGACTTCGGCCGCGAGGGCTCGCGCGCGCTGGAGCTGCTGCTGCCGCGGCTGGCCGAGATCGACGGCATCGAGCGCGTCCGGGTGTCCTACCTGCAGCCTGCCGAGACCCGTCCGCAGCTGGTCAAGGCCATCGCGACCACGCCGGGCGTCGCGGACTACTTCGACCTGTCCTTCCAGCACTCCAGCGAGCAGGTGCTGCGCCGGATGCGCCGGTTCGGCTCCACCGACTCGTTCCTCGCGCTCACCGCGCAGATCCGCGAGTACGCGCCGGAGGCGGGCATCCGGACCAACGTGATCGTCGGGTTCCCCGGCGAAACCGAGGACGACCTGGCCGAGCTGGAGCGGTTCCTGACCGGCGCCCGGCTCGACGCGGTCGGCGTGTTCGGCTACTCCGACGAGGACGGCACCGAGGCGGAGACCTTCGACGGCAAGCTCGACCCGGCCGAGGTCGCCGCGCGCGTCGCCCGCATCTCGGCGCTGGTCGAGGAGCTCACCGCGCAGCGCGCCGAGGACCGGATCGGCACTGTGGTGACTGTGCTGGTGGAGAACGACGGCGCGGACGGCGACGACGCGGTGGGCCGCGCCGCGCACCAGGCGCCCGAGGTCGACGGCGAGTGCGTCATCCTCGAAAATCTCGAAGACGAGGCCGCCAACTCCTTCGCGGTGGGCGATCTCGTCCGCTGCGAGGTGGTCGACTCCGCCGGGGTGGACCTGATCGTCCGGCCGGTGCCGGACTCCGGCCGGTGAGTGCCGCGACCGGCGGGGCGGGCGAGGGCGTGCCCCGCGCCGCGTCCCCCGACGGCCCCGCCGACGGCGGCGCCCAGGTGCCCGAGGCGACCCCGGTCCCCACGCTGAACCTGGCGAATCTGCTCACCATCTCGCGGCTCGTGCTGGTGCCGTTGTTCGTGCTGGCGCTGTTCACCGCGGGCGGCGAGGACACCACGTGGCGGCTGATCGCCACCGGGCTGTTCGCCCTCGCCTCGGCCACCGACCAGGTGGACGGCTGGGTCGCCCGCCGCTACGGGCTGATCACCGACTTCGGCAAGATCGCCGACCCGATCGCGGACAAGGCGCTGATCGGCGCCGCGCTGATCGGGCTGAGCGTCCTCGGCGAGCTGCCTTGGTGGGTCACCGTCGTGATCGCGGTCCGCGAGATCGGCGTGACGCTGCTGCGGTTCTGGGTGATCCGGCACGGCGTGATCCCGGCCAGCCGCGGCGGCAAGGCGAAGACGATGGCGCAGATCCTCGCGATCGTGACGTACCTGCTGCCGCTTCCCGCCGGGGCGGACCCGGTGCGCTGGACGCTGATGGGCATCGCGGTGGCGCTGACCGTGGTCACCGGCGTGGACTACCTGGTCCGCGCGATCCGGCTCCGCGCGGCCGGCCGGCGCGCGACGGGAGCTTGATGAGCCAGGCGCGCGAACTGGTCGAGGCTCTCACCCGTCGGGGGGAAACCGTGGCCGCGGCGGAGTCGCTGACCGCCGGACTCGTCTGCGCCACGCTCGCTGAGGTGCCGGGCGCGAGCGCGGTGCTGCGCGGCGGGCTGGTGGTCTACGCCACGGAGCTGAAGGCGGCCTTGGCCGGCGTCGACGAGCAGTTGCTGGCCGAGCACGGCGCGGTGCACCCCGAGGTGGCCGCGCAGCTGGCCAGGGGAGCGCGGGAGCGCTGCGGCGCGACCTGGGGCCTCGGCCTGACCGGCGTCGCGGGGCCGGACTCGCAGGACGGCGTGGCTCCGGGCACGGTCTTCGTGGGGTTGAGCGGACCGGGCACGGACACGGTGCGTGAGCTGGCCGCGGCCGGTGAGCGGGCCGCCGTCCGGGCGGCTTCGGTGCGCGCCGCGTTCGCGCTGCTCCGGGAACAACTAGACTGAAAACGGCGTTCGCCCTTGGCGTACGTACGTGTCAAGTCCTGCACTCGGGGCGCAGCTCTGGGTAACGTAGGAGGCACCAGTTCGGGAAGGGAGGCGCGTGATGACCGTGCTCTTGCGCGAGGCGATCGGTGACCGGCTCCGTCATGCCCGCACAAACCAGCGCCGAACGCTGCGTGACATCTCTCGTGCCGCCCGGGTGAGCCTCGGCTACCTGTCCGAGGTCGAGCGCGGCCAGAAGGAGGCGTCCAGCGAGCTGCTGGCCTCCATCTGCCAGGCGTTGGAGCTCCCGCTCGGCGAGCTGCTGTACAAGGTCGCGGCCGACGTGTCGGCCCTCGACGAGGTCGAGGTCGCACCGGTGCCGGAAGAGGTGGACGCCGGGCCGCGGAAGACCGTGCCGGACCGCGAAACCGGCTCGGCCGGGTTCGAAGGCGGCCGCCTGGTGTCCGAGCTGATCGGCGACGACCTGTCCGACCTGCGGCTTCAGCCCGCACAGCGGATGAGCACCACGTTGCGGACCACGATCGGCGCGCCGAAGCTGGCGTCCACGATCGCGGCGTAACGCGAGCATCGAATACGTGCACGGCCCCGGGGAACGCCCTCGGGGCCGTACGCGTAGGCAGGGTCGGGGCGAGCGTCGCTCAGGGCCATCCCTGAATTCCCCCGGGGTCGCCTGGAACGGCGGACGCCGACCTGACACGATGGAACCCGATGCCGGGGTCGGGACGTTGTGTGACTAGGGGAGCGACGCCCCGCCCCGAGGAAACTCAGGGCCCGTGGGACGCAAGAAGGCAGGCGGAGGAGATGGCCAACCCGTTCGTGAAGTTCTGGAAGTACATGATGGCGGCGTTCTCGTCGAAGATCGACGAGCACGCCGACCCGAAGGTACAGATCCAGCAGGCCATCGAGGAGGCACAGCGCAACCACCAGGCGCTGACGCAGCAGGCCGCCTCCGTGATCGGCAACCAGCGGCAGCTGGAGATGAAGCTCAACCGGCAGCTCGGCGACGTCGAGAAGCTCCAGGCGTCCACGCGCCAGGCGCTGGTGCTCGCCGACGAGGCGCGCTCCAAGGGCGACGAGGCGAAGGCGACCGAGTTCGAGACCGCGGCGGAAAGCTTCGCCGCGCAGCTCGTCACGGCTGAGCAGAACATCGAAGACCTCAAGACGCTGCACGACCAGTCGCTGCAGGCGGCCGCGCAGGCCAAGCAGGCCGTCGAGCGCAACGCCACCATGCTGCAGGAGAAGCTGGCCGAGCGCACCAAGCTGCTGTCGCAGCTGGAGCAGGCGAAGATGCAGGAGCAGGTCTCCGCTTCGCTCAACCAGATGAGCCAGCTGGCCGCGCCGGGCAACACGCCGTCGCTGGAAGAGGTCCGGGACAAGATCGAGAAGCGCTACACCACCGCGCTGGGCCAGGCCGAGCTGGCGCAGAACTCGGTGCAGGGCCGGATGATGGAGGTCCAGCAGTCGGCCACCCAGATGGCCGGCCACTCGCGGCTGGAGCAGATCCGCGCCTCGATGCGCGGCGACTCGGTCGCGCAGGTGACCGACGGCAGCGCGGCGGCGAAGCCGGCCGCCAGCAGCTCGGCGGACATCCAGCGGGAGATCCAGGCCCGCGTCCAGGCCGAGCAGGGCAAGAACCCGGCCTGACCGGCCGGTCCACGGGCAGAGCGCAGGGGGTGGCGGGATGGCCAAGCGGCGGGACTTCAGCGAGTTCAACGCCAAGCTCGAAAAGCACATCGAACGGCTGCCCGACTATGCCCAGCGCGCCCAGGAGAAGCTGAACCGGTACTTCCCGCCGGCCGATCAGGCCGGCGGGAAGCCGGGACAGGAAGGGCAGCAGGCAGGCCGGTTCCAGCACCGCCCGGCCGCCGCGAAGCCCCCGGTGCCCCGTCGTCCGACGGTGCCCACCACGTTTTCCGCGGTCGCCGGCCAGGTGCCCGCGGTCGCCGAGGTCCGCGCGAAGTGGCAGCGCTGGAACGAACCGGCGGCCAAGCACCAGCGGCGGATCCGGCGCACCTCCCGGATGCTCACCCTGTGGGTGCTGATCACGATCCTGTTCGGCGTGCTCACCGTGCTGTCGGCGACCGGCCTGCTCGGCCAGGTCAGCGGCCCGGAGATCGGCCAGGCCGTGCTGGGCGGGTTCGCCACGCTGGTGTTCGGCACGTTCAGCGTCCGCACCGGACTGCGGTTGCGCGAGCTGAAGAAGACTGAACTGCCGGCCGCGCCGAGCGGCCCGCCGCCGCTGCCGCCCGCCGGATCGGTGGCACGCGAGCCGATGGAACGGCTGGCCGAGTCCGAGGCGTCGCTGGGCGAACTGCTGCGCCAGCTGTCCGTGCCGACCTCGCTGGGCACCACCGCGGTGCCGGAAGTGTCGGTGGCCGACGCCCGCGCCACTTCGACCGAAGCGGCGCGCGCGCTCCGCGGCCTGGCGGATCGCATCCAGGCCATCGAACGCGGCCGCGACTCCGCGCCGGAACGGGAACGCTCCGCGCTGCAGGCGGCGATCACGAAGCTGCGGGAACAACTCGACGACGGCATCGAGGGCTACGGCAGCCTGGTCGCCGCGGCCGGCCGGGCAGTGGCCGCGAGCAGCGACGGCCTGGGCACCTCGCGCGAGGCGCTGACAGACGCGACGGACCGGCTCGCCGGGCTGGCTCTGGCGCTGCGGGACCTGGGCTGAGGCCGGTCGCCTCGCACTGAGCGCCTTGCGGGTGGCTTACTGCGTTTGCGACGTGCTACCGCGGCGTCGGCTCGCCGCGGTCCCGGCAATCCGGACGCTCCGCCGGCCCGCCACGCCGGGCCCGGCGGGTGAATGTCGCCTGGCCGCGTCCGGCCGTGTCCGACCCGGCCGGCTGCGGTTTACGCTCGTCCCGGCCGGAAATGCCGCCTGATGGCCGAGTTTGGGAATCCGGTCGGCGCAACGCGCCACCCCGGCCGCGACGGTGCGTGAGTCTGCCCCGCACACCGAAACAATCGCGTAATCCGATCCTGCTGGTGACGGAAACGTCTGCGGTTTAACGTTTTTCCCATGAGGTCGGTGTCGGCACCTGCCAGGTCCGGCGTCGTGGGCTGAGGTTCCGCGGAGCCGGACGTACACAGTGGACTCTTCTCGATCCGCCGAGGAAAGGACGCCCCGTGACCACGCTCCCGCCGGAACCCGAATACATCCCCCTGCCCCCGCCCAGCGCGCACGAGCGAGCGCGCACCGCGTTCGAACGGATCGCGAAAGCCGACCGGCCCGCGTCCTGGGTCGCGTTGCGCACGATGGACGAAGTGCTCGTCGATGCGAAAACGGTCGACGAACGCGTCCGCGCCGGCGAGACCTTGTCGCTCGCCGGCGTCGTCTGCACCGTGGACGATCGCTACGGCTCGCCGCCTGGTTCCGCCGTTTCGCGGCTGACCGCCGCCGGCGCGGTCCTGCTCGGGACAACGGTGTTCGATCCGGAATGCGCCGTTATCGGCCTGGGCATCGCCGACCTGGCGTTGACCACGTCCGCGCGAGAGATCTCCGCCCCGGCCGACGTGATCAGCCTCAAACCGACACCGGGTCTGGTCCCCCGAACCGGGGTCCGGGAAAGCATTTCGGTGTCCGCTCGCACCCTCGCGACCGCACAGCGGGCGGTCGCGGCGATGCTGGGACCCGACGGCCTCGACCCGGACGTCCGCGAATGGCCGCCCGACGTCCGGCTCGGTGCCGGCCACCGGCCACGGCTCGGGGTCCCGGACGCTGCCAGCCTCCCGCTGCCCGCGCGACGCGCGTTCGACGTGGCCGCCGCGTCCCTGGAAGCGTCCGGTGCGGTGCTGGTCCCGGTGGACGCCAGCGCGGTCTCCCCAGCCGGCAGCGCGGCGGCGGCCAGGACGTTGCTGGCAGACCTGGACGCGCTCCTCCTGCCGACCGTCGGCTTCGCGGAATCCACCCTGAACGACCTGGACCTGGCCGCCGCGACGGTGCCCGGCCAGCGCCGGCCGTACGGAATCACCGTGGTCACCCGGGCCTTCGAGGACCAGATCGGGATCGACCTGGCGTCGGTCCTGACCGGCGAGAAATGCCCGGACCCGTATCCGGCCGAAGCAGTCGACGTCGTGGTGTTCGGCGCGCACCTCTGCGGTCAGCCGCTGCACGACGAGCTGCGCGGCGCCCGGTTCGGCGGGCTCGTCCGGACCAGCGAGCGCTACCGGCTGGTCCTGCTCTCCGACGTGACCCCGCCGCAGCCCGGCCTGGTCACCGGCACGACCGGCATCGACGGCGAACGCTGGCGGCTGTCACCAGCGACCTTCGACCGGTTCGCGGACAGGCTGGCCGCGCCGTTCGCGCTGAACCGAGTGGAACTGGAGGACGGCAGCACACCGCTGGCGGTCGTCTGCGACCCCGCCGCGGCGACGGGCGGCGAAAGCCTGGACCGGTACGCGTCTTGGCGCGGCTACCTGCGGTTCGTCAGCACCGCGGGCCCGAGATTCCCGCGGTGAGAAAGGGCCCAGGCCCGCGGTGACGGGGACCTGGGCAGGGAAGGCGTTGCGACTGTGCCGGGTCGGCCTCGTGCCGCCCGGGCACCGCAACCGAATCCCGCTGTCACCCGCGCGCCGCGATGCCGCGGCTGACCCGCCGGACCACGCCCGGCCCGTGCAGCGCGAACGCGGTGTAGAGCTGGACGAGGCTGGCCCCGGCGTCGAGCATCCGGAGAGCGTCGTCCGGTCCGAGGATGCCGCCGACGCCGATGATCGGCAGGGCGCCGCCGGTCTTTTCGTGCACGAAGCGGACGACCTCGGCCGAGCGGGCGGTCAGCGGCCGGCCGGACAGTCCGCCGGCTTCGGATGCCAGCGCGGATTCGGAAGCCGCGATGCCGGTGCGGGCCAGCGTCGTGTTGGTCGCGATGATCCCGGCGACCCCGTGCTCCAGGCAGACTTCGAGGAGCTCGGCGAGGGCGTCGTCGGTGAGGTCGGGGGCGACCTTGACCAGCAGGGGGGTCTCGCCGCCCAGTTCGGCGCCGGTCTTGCGGAGCTCGGCGAGCAGCTCGGCGAGCGCGGCCTTGTCCTGCAATGCGCGAAGACCCGGCGTGTTGGGGGAGCTGACGTTGATCGCGAAGTAGTCGGCGTACGGGTGCAGAGCGCGCAGCGAATACCGGTAGTCCTCGACCGCGTCCTCCAGCGGCGTCACTTTCGATTTGCCGATGCTGATCCCCAGCGGCACACCCGGCTTCCCGTGCGCGGCGAGCCGGTCGGCCAGCGCCTGCGCGCCCTCGTTGTTGAAGCCCATCCGGTTGATCACCGCGTCGCTGGCCGGAAGAGTGAACAGCCGCGGCTTCGGGTTGCCCGGCTGCGGATGCCGGGTGACCGTCCCGACCTCGACGAACCCGAAGCCGAGCGCGGGCCACGCCGCGAGCGCCCGGCCGTTCTTGTCCATCCCGGCGGCCAGCCCGACGCGATTCGGGAACCGCAGCCCGAACACGGTGACCGGGTCGTCGGTCCGGTAGAGCCGCGAAACCGGCCGGATCGCGCCACCGGCGCGGCTCAGCAGCCGGATGGTGCGCTCGTGCACCACCTCGGGGTCGTGGTAGGCGAGCCGGTACATCGCGGGGCGGACGATCCTGTCGAAGAGCACGCGCCCATGCTGCCGCATCGGCGCGGAACCGGCTTCCGGACCCGCCCGCACGTGTGGCCCGGGTCGCTGCCGCGAAACCCGGGGCCAGGTTCACTCAGCCCTCGCCGCCGCGGCCTTCCACTCGTCCTCGAGCATGGCGTAGACCAGTTCGTCGGTCCACACGCCCTTGACGATCTCGTTCTCCCGCAGATGCGCCTCCTGCCGCATTCCGAGGCGCTCCATCAACGTCGCGGACGCGGTGTTCCGCCCGTCGCAGCGGCCGATGACCCGGTGCAGCCCCAGGTCCTCGAAGCCGAGCCGGAGCAGTTCGCGGGCGGCTTCCCGGGCGAGGCCCTTCCCGTGGTGGTCCGGGTGGAACACGAAACCGATCTCGCCGCAGCGGTGTTCGGCGCTGAGGTATTCGAGGTTGAGATCGCCGATCAGCTGCCCGGTCTCGGCGAGTTCGACGGCGACGGCGAGCAGCTGTCCTTCCTCGGACAGGGTGGAGCTGTGGATGCGCTTTGCCAGCGCCGCGGCGGATTCCGCGCGGCTGCGCGGTCCCCAGTAGAGGTAGCGGGCCACGTCCGCGCGGGATTGGAAGGAGTTCAAGGCATCGAGGTCGTCGTCCTTGAAGGGGCGCAGTACGAGGCGCTCGGTGTTGATCGGGTAGTCCGGCCTGAGCATTGGCCCAGCCTAGCCAGATCCGGCCGCCCGGAGCAGCCGCTGCGGCCAGGAAGATCGCCGGGCGGTCGGTCCGGCGAGTCGGCCGCTGCGAACCGGCCGTCGCCCGCCGTCTCCTTCGTCCGTTCGGCGTGACTCGCCCGCTCGGCTTGCGGTGGTAGTTTCCGTGAAGGGCCCCTTGCGGGACTTGGATTCCCGCAAGGGGCCCTTCACGGAACTCAAGAGAAGTTTGGTCGCGCGGCTGGGCGACTCGGTCGCGGAGCCGTCCGGTTCGGGAAGGATCGGGCCGTACCGCGCGGAGCCGGGCAATAGGAAATTCCCGGGGCGGCTCCGGGACGCCGTGGGCGTCCCGGCCCGAGCCGGACTGGTGCTCGGGAACCCCGGGAATCCGGTGACTGCCTGGTATTCGTCAGCAGGCAGCACGTGAAGCAGGCGATGAGCCGAAGGTGGCTCAGGTTGCATCGCTGCTCAAAGTCCCAACACGTGCCATCCGCTAGCGGACAGCCACCTCACAAGTCCTGTGGGAATACAACTCAGGACCACCTCCTCTCTTGTGTACTGCCACGCTAACCTCGGACCTGCGGGTCCGGCAACATCATTTGCGCGGCAGTCCGTCCGGTGGGATCGGGCCGGGCTGACAGCGCGGGCAGCACCAGGTCGGCCGCTGGTAGGGCCCGTCGCCCTGCGGGCGCACCACGACCGGTCCGCCGCACCGGAAGCAGCCCTGCCGGGTGCGTTCGTAGACCCAGGTGCGCCTGCCTCGGCGGAGGTCGCCGGTGGTGGCCTGCTCATGGCGCCAGGCGTTGGCCGCGAGCAGCTTGCGCGCGAGCGCCACCGCGCGTCCAGTGTCCACTTCGGACACCGGAGTCCACGGCGATACTCGCAGCAGGAAGCAGATCTCCGTCTTGTACAGATTGCCGACCCCGGCCATCGTCCGCTGGTCCAGCAGTGCGTCGCCGAGTTCCCGGTCCGGCTTCGCCGCCAGGTTCGCCGCGGCCCGTGCGGCGTGCTCGTCTGTCCACTGTGGATCCAGCAGGTCCGGGCCGAGGTGTTCGACGAGCGAGTGCTCCTCCGCGGTGGGCAGCAGTTTCAAGTCGTGCAACCGAAAACCGATCGCCTGGACGTCGTCGGTCATCAGCACGACGCGCGCGTGGTGCGCCGGCATCGGCCACTTCGCGCCGGCCGGCTGGATCTTCCAGTCGCCGTCCATCTTGAGATGGCTGTGCAGCGTCAGGTCGCCGGAGAACCGGGCGAACAGATGCTTGCCGACCGTTCCCACGCCGAGCACCCGCCGGCCTGCCAAGTCCACAGTGGCCAACTCGGGATGCCGGAACTCGCCGCGCACCAGCGTTTTCCCGGCGAGTGCGCGGTCGAGCAGCTTCCCGGCGAGGAATACGGTGTCGCCTTCGGGCACCGGTCAGCCCGCGTTTTCCGACACTTCCGGCTGCGCGGCTTCCTCTTCGCCGCGGACGCGGTGGCGTCCGGCGCGGTTGGAGCGCAGGATCTTCGCCAGGACCATATTGAACGTCAGCGCGATCTCCTGGGCGCCGGGGGAGTGCCACTCGTGGATCGGGCTGCACGCGCCCTGCGCCTGCTGCACCGCCAGCCGGTCCGGGATCGCCGTCGGCATCACCAGCGAGCCGAAGTTCTCGCGCAGCTCCGCGACCCGGAACTGGTGCTCGTACGACCGCACCCGCAGCTTGTTCACCAGCACGCCGATCGGCCGCAGCCCCGGGTTGCTCTCCTCGCGGATCCGCTCGATCGCTTCGAGCGCGCGCTGAGCGCCGGCGACCGCATACATTGTGGGCTCAGTCACAATCAACGCGCTGTCGGCGGCTACGAGCGCCGATTTGGTCAACCGGCCCAGCGACGGCGGGCAGTCGACGATCGCCAGTTCGTACGGGTCCTCGCGGATCGGGTGCTGATGCAGTTCGTCGAGCGCGCGGGCGAGGTTCTCCAGCCGCCGCGGGTCCGCGTCGGGTTCGTTGAGCGCTTCCAGCTCCTCGGCGCCGACCAGCACGTCGATGTCCTCGCTCCAGACGCTGGCCGCGATGGCGCGTTCGAGCACCGCCCTGGCCGGCGTCTCGAGCACGTCCGCGAGGGTCGCGTCGGTGAACGGCGGGTCGAGCGAGGTGGTGGCGTTGCCCTGCGGGTCGAGATCGGCTACGAGCGTGCGGGTTCCCCTACGCAACGCGGCCGACGCGATACCGAGCGCAACTGTCGTTTTGCCGACACCACCCTTGAGGCTGAGAACGGCGACGGTGTGCACTCGGCAAGCGTACGGGCCCCGCGCCGGGGCGGTAGCGCGGAAGGTGGTGAACGCCGCTGCGGCGCCCACGCGGGTCACGGCGCGTGACCGGCGGCCATTACCCTGTCCGCCATGAAGACCGACACCGTCGCCGCCCGAGGTTCGGGCGCTGTTCGCCGAGCTCTCGAGGCTGAGCTGCGGGCCGCGCGCGCCCGCGGAGTGGAGCAGCCGGTCGTCGTGGACGTCGGAGGCGGGAGCGGCGGCTGGGCGGTGCCGTTCGCCTCGGCCGGCTGCCTGGTCACCGTCGTCGAGCCGAACCCGAACGCGCTCGCGACGCTGCGCCGCCGGGCCGAGGACGCGGGCGTCTCCGGCCGCATCACGGTGATCGCCGACGACTCCGACTCGCTCGGCGCGTACGTCCCGGCCGGTTCCGCGGACCTGGTGCTGGCGCACGGCCTGCTGGAGGTCGTGGACGACCCGCGGGTGGTCCTCGACGCGCTGGCCGCCGCGGTCGCCCCCGGCGGCGCGGTCTCGGTGCTGGTGGCCAACCGGATGGCGGCGGTGCTGCACCGCGCGCTGGCCGGCCGGATCACCGAAGCGCAGCGGCTGCTGGAGAACGCCGAGGGCATCGTGGCAGGGGACACCGTGCTGCGCCGGTACGACAGCGCCGGGCTGACCGAGTCGCTGATCGCGGCCGGCCTGGAGGTCGGGCTGGTGCAGGGCGACCGGGTCATCTCCGACGTCGTGCCGGGCGGGGTCCGCGAAGACGAACTGGCGGAGTTCGAGCTGGCCGCTTCGGCGGTGCCCGCGCTGCGCGACGTCGCCGGCCGGTTGCACGCGATCGCCCGGCGCGGCTGACCGGGCGGAAGTCACCCGGTCCGTCGACGCGGTCGGCGGGCTCCGGGAATTGTCGGTGCCGCCGGGTAGCGTCCGCGGGCGTGGGGAGAAACGCCGAACTGCCGAGCGGGATGGCCCGCTACCGCGTCACCACGGGCGCGACCGAGATGCCGGACGACACCGGCTGCTCGATCCTGCACGTGGACATGGACGCCTTCTTCGTGTCCTGCGAACTGCGCAGCCGGCCGGAACTGGCGGACAAGCCGGTCGTCGTGTCCGGCGGCGGCCCGCGTTCGGTCGTGGCGGCGGCGAGCTACCCGGCGCGGCGGTTCGGGGTGCGCTCGGCGATGCCCTTTTCGACCGCCAAGCGCTTGTGCCCGCAGCTGGTCTGCCTCCAGCCGACGCCCGGCCTGTACGGCGAGGTGTCGCGCGGCGTGATGCGGATTTTCCGGGAGCTCACGCCGCTGGTGGAGCCGCTGAGCCTCGACGAGGCTTTCCTCGACGTCGGCGGCGCCCTGCGGCGGCTGGGAAGCACTCCGGGCGTGCTGGGCGCGCGGATTCGGGAGCGGGTGCAGTCCGAGCATGGGATCGCTTGCTCGGTCGGCGTCGCGAAGGTGAAATTCGTGGCGAAGCTGGCGTCCGGGATGGCGAAGCCGGACGGGATGGTGATCGTTCCGGCCGCGGAGATGCTCGAGTTCCTGCGTCCGCTGCCGGTGTCGGCGCTGTGGGGCGTCGGAAAGCGGACCGAGGAACAGCTGCGCCAGCACGGCTGGCACACCATCGCGGACGTCGCGGCCGCTCCGCCGGCCCGATTGCGCCGCGCGGTGGGCCGGGCAGCGGGGGACCACTTGTGGGCGCTGTCGAACGGCCATGACGACCGGGCGGTGGAACCGGAGTCGGCGGAGAAGTCGATCGGGGCGGAGCACACGTTCGACGTCGACGTCCTCGACCGGGCCGAGCTGGGCCGGGAACTGCTGCGGCTGTCCGAACGGGTCGGGGCGACGCTCCGGTCGCGCGGTCTGCGGGCGAGGACGGTTTCGATCAAGGTGCGGTTCGCGGATTTCCAGACGATCACCCGCGCCCGCACGATGCCGTCCTCGACGGACGTGGCGCGGGACATCCACCGGACCGCGGTGGAGCTGCTGGCCGAGCACGCGCCGACCGGAGCGGTGCGGCTGATCGGAGTGCGGGCGGAGGGGCTGGACGCGGGGGACGCGGGGGAACAGCTGGCGTTCGCCAATGACGAGCCCCGCTGGCGGGACGCGGAAGTGGCGGCGGACGTAGCCCGGCGGAAGTTCGGCTCGGCGGCGATTCGGCCGGCGTCGTTACTGGCTCCTCGGCCGGAGTGAGGGAAGCGGGCGCACGCGGCCGGGCCCGCAGTGACCTGGGCCGCGCCCAGCCCGGCCGGTCGGGAAGCCAACCCGCGGGCCCGCTCAGGGCCGGATCGCCGCCCGGAATACCCCTAGGGGACGGCACCCTGGTCCGTGCGGTCGGCGGCCCGGGCGGCACCGCCGTCCGGGGCGCGGATCCCGGTGAAGCGGTAGCGCTGAGTCATCTCCCGCCCCGCCGCCGGTGCGGTCAGGGATTGCCGCGCTGTGCGTCGAGCGGGTGAATCGGTGGCAGTCGGTGTCGATCGGCCGATCGGTCTCGCGGGCCGGTGTCGACAGGTCGGGTGGCCGGGGCGGATCCGGCCGCTCTCCGTGACGAGGGACCCCGCGCGGGGGAGGCAGGCGGGCCTTTCCGGGCGCGCGGCATGCGCCGAACGGGGTGACTTCCGTCGCGGTAACCCACCGTCAACAGGGTTCTTCCGGGATTTCCCCCGATTCGATCATTTCCGGATCGGGGATCGGGTAGTCGGACGAGCGCGGGGCTCGTATCCTGGACAGTGCCACCCCGCCTGGGGTTGGCTGTTGGGTCCAGGACGTTGCGCGGCCCGGCGCCCGCGACAGCTGTGCCGGAGGAGGAAAGATGCCACTCTCCGAGCATGAGCAGCGGCTGCTCGACCAGATCGAGCGCGAGCTCTATGCCGAGGACCCCAAGTTCGCATCCACGGTGCGTGGCACCCGGTTGCGCCGACCCGCGCGCCGTCGGCGCATCCAGGGGATCGCCCTGTTCGTGGTGGGCGTCGCGCTGCTGGTGCTCGGTGCGGTGATCCCGGTGTTGCGGGTCGCCGACGTCCCAGTGGTCAGCGTGCTCGGGTTCCTCGTGATGTTCTTCGGGGTCATGATGGCCGTGACGTCGCTGCACCAGAGCGACAGCGGCAAGAACTCCCACGACGACGGCGGCGGCAGCGGCGGGAAGCAGGCCGGCCGCAAGAGCTCGTTCACCCAGCGCATGGAGGAACGTTTCCGCCAGCGCTTCGAAGGGCAATAACGCGCCGGTGAATCCGCGCTTCTCCCCTCGGGGTGGAGCGCGGATTTCTCGTGCGCGGGGCCGCTGGACCGTCGTGTTCCGGCTGCCGACGTCCGTGAAGGGCCCCTTGAGGGACTTAGATTCCCTCAAGGGGCCCTTCACGGACCGGCCGCGGAGCGAGTGCGGGGCGTCCGGACCGGCCAGCCGCATCGCCTGGAAGCGGGATCGCGCGCTCCAACGGACCGCGTGCTCAGCAGCCCGCGCGCCAGCAGCCGCCGCGCGGGCCAGCCGTTAGCGAACCCGGGCCGCGGTCGATGCCGACCCGGCCTTACCGACCCCGGCGGCGCAGCACCGAACGTGGGAACAAGCGTCCCCGCAACGACAGCGGGGCCGTGCGGCGCAGACTCTCGCGCAGCCGCCCGAAGGCTGGCCCCAGGGTCGGGTCCGGCGTCTCCGCATCGCTGTACCAGCGGCGTTCCACCGCGCTCAACACGCTCCGCAGGGCGTCGCGACCCTCGTCGTCCAGATGGTGGCGCTCGGCGATCTTCCCGCCGGCCACCCGGACCGTGTCGCTGTCCGAGATCGGCAGGTCGCGGTCGACACACTCGGCTTTCAGTTCGCGCCACGCCGCGTCGGCCGCGCCGGGGGCGTGCGTCGCGATGGTCTGGAGCCGCAGGCGGCGCATCAGGTCCCGCGCGCAGGACGGGCCGCCGATCGCCGCCAGCACGAGCACGACCACCACCGCGAACCACCACGACACCATTGCGGCCAGCAGGGCCAGTGCGGCCAGCAGGAGAACCGCGCCGGCCAGCGGCAGCCACAAGACCGCCACCTGCACCGGGCTCGGAGCGAGTTCCGCGTCGCGGACGAGGACGTTTCCGTCCGGATGGGCGCCCGGCGGCACCCCGGAAGGCGGTGCCGCGACGGTCGGCGGCGGGCGGCGGCGCAGGACGTACGACGTCGCCACGGCGCCGACGCCCAGGACGGCCAGTGCCAACGCCAGCCAGCTCATCCAGCTGTCGTTCTCGGTCGTGCCGGTCGCGGCCGCGGGGGCTGCCTGGTCCTGGCCCTTGTCGGCCGGCGGCTTGGCCGACGGGACGGCGGAGCGGGAAGCGGTCGGCAGCTCGTCGGTCGCGTTGGGCTGCTGCGAGCTCGGGTTGTTCTGCTCCAGGTACGGCGGGACGATGCCGCGGCCGTCGGCGAGCGGGGTCGGGTCGAAGGTCACCCAGCCCTTGTCGCCGAAGTAAGCCTCGACCCACGCGTGCGCGTCCTGCGAACTGATCGACTGGTAGCCGTTCTTCTGCACGCCCGGCGTGAAGCCGATCGCGACGCGCGCCGGGATGTGCGCGACCCGCAGCATCACCGCCATCGCCGACGCGTACTGCTCGCAGTAGCCCCGTTTTCCGTTGAGGATGAAGTCGGCGAGAGCGTCCGCGTCGGTCGCGTCGGCGGTCTTCGTGTCGTAGACGAAACCGTTCTGCGCGCTGAAGTACTGCCACAGCGCGGTCGCCCGGTCGAAGTTGTTGGCCTTGCCCGAGATCAGCTGGTCGGTCAGCGCGACGACGCGCTTGTCGACCTGGCCGATCCGGGTGTAGAGCGCGGGCACCTCGTCGGATTTCGGCGCAGCGGTGCGCAATTCGGCGGCGGTCGGCTCCTTCAACGACGCGGTTTCCACGTACGGCGGCGCGGTCTCGCTGGTCGTGGTGAAGACGGAACCGCTGGTGCGGTCGTACAGCCACTGCGGCGGCACGCCGCGGAGCGCGCGCGGGGCGCCGTAGATCGGCAGCCAGTTGTCGACCCAGCGGGTCGGCTGGATCTGGATCTCCCGCGACACCCCGGTTCCGTCGTCGCCAGGTGCGGCGGGCAGTGTGCTGTTGGCCAGGACGCCGGTCTGCGCCTGGCCGCCGGCGCGCAGGCCCCAGCCCTTGTTGGGGGTGTAGGTGTCGAGGGTGAACGCGCGCATCAGCCTGCGATCCGAACCGAGGCCGCGCACCTGGAACAGTTCGGTGTTCGCGCCCTGGTCGAGCAGTCCGCGCAGCTGCGTGAACGGTGCGATGCCGAACCCGCCGGCGCCGTCTCCGCTGCCGCCGGCTCCCGTGCCGAACGGGATCTTGCCGACCGTCCCGACCCAGGTGATGCCGCCGCCGAGCAGGCCGAGCACGATCGCCGAGCTGACCACCGCGACCGGGGCCTGCGCGAACCGCAGCGAGCCGCCGGAGCCGGGCGCGTCGCGGTTGCCCCAGCGGCGGTGCCGGTGGTTGCCGTCGAGCGCGAGCAGGCAGGCGAACGCGCCGGCGCCGAGCACGAACGTCCACCAGGGGAGCAGTTCGTCGGACAGCGCGGCGGGCACCGCGTACACGCAGAGCAGGACGAGGCCGGTCGCCGCTGGCGCCGCGGCCGCGACGGCGAGAGTGTCGACCAGCACCGCGACCAGGCCGATCGCGATCGTGACCAGGCAGAGGATCGGCTGCGTGCTGTCGACGGGCGGCAACCCGATCCGGATCTGGTCGGCAGCCGCGACCAGCGTCGCCCGCAGCTCGCCGAACGCGGTGGGCCCGGGGAAGACCGTGAGCACGCCCTGCGTGGTGAACGCTCCGGTGACCAGGAACAACAGCGCGAGCAGCTGCCCGAACCCGGCGACGACGGTGGGCGCGCGCAACGACCGCAGCGCCAGCCCGGTCCCGGCGACCAGCACGACCACGACGACGAGATAGCCGAACCACGCCCAGCCGGAGACGACGCTGGTCAGCGAGGTGGCCGCGCACAACGTCGCGACCCCGGCCGCGACCGGCGGCAGCAGGCTGCTGCGCCACGCGGGCGGCGGCTCGGTCGGGCGCGGGGTCGGCGTGTGCGGAATCGGCGGCGCGGACGAAGGGCGGGGAGCGGTCGTGGTCATCGGATCCCGCTGCCTTCGGTTGTGGTGAGCGTGGGACGGGTGGTGCGGGCCGGCTGGCGGGCGGCGGCGCGTGCCGGGCGGTTGGCGGGCCGCGTGGTGCGGGCCAGTTGGGGTGAGGCGGCGCGTACCGGCAGGGTGCCGGGCCGGGCTTCCGGGCATTGCCTGGGCAGCGGCCGAGACGGGTGCTCGCGGTTGTGCGGCACAGCCCCGCCCGACGATCCCGCCACGCGCCGCGCGGCGAAGACCGGACTTCCCTCGGCGGTCATCGCGTCCCGCCGATCACCGTCGAACGGTGAGTGCCTGCTCGGCAGAGCTGGCCCCACACCTCGGGCATCGGCGTCCTCGGCCCGGCGACCACGACGCCCCACCCTGCACCGCGCAACAAGTCCGCCGACTCTCGTGTCGCCGCCGCCGGCCGGTCCGGGTCGGTCGAGCCGGTCCAGCTCGGAGTGTCGAGCAGGACCGCCAGGCTGCGTATCCCGCGCGCCCGGTACCGGGTCAGCTCGTGCACCGCTTCCGCGCCGACCGTGCCCAGGATCGCGATCAGTTCCTGTCCTTCGGCCGGGTCGTGGCCGAGTGTCACGTCGCGCTGGTGGGCCGGCTGGAGCGCGGCGAGCGCGTCCAGGACGAGATTGTCGTAGCTCTCCCCGCCGTCCGCAGGGGCGTCGGCCAGGGCGGTGCCGTGTTCGGTCACCAGGCGCACGCGGTGGCCGGTCCGGCGCAGATGCAGCGACGCCGACGCGGCGAACGACACCGCCCACTCCAGGCTCGCGTCCGGGCCGCTGCCGTGGTGCGCCGCCGCCCGGTGGTCGAGCAGCACCGTCGTTCCGCCGCGCCAGGGGCGTTCTTCGATGCGGACCATGACCTCGTCGCGGCGGGCCGTCGAGCGCCAGTGGACTTTCCGCATGTCGTCGCCGGTGCGGTAGGGGCGGACGATGACGTCCGGCTCGCCCTGGCCGGAGTGCAGCCGGACGCTGCCGTCGTCGCCGGCTCCGGCGCCCGCTCCGCCGGGCAGACCCCACAGCGGCACCACGCGCGGCACGACCACCAGCCGCGAGTGGCCGATCAGTTCGCGTTCGAATTCGCACAGGCCGAACGGGTCGGTGATGGTCGCGCGCAGCGGACCGACCTGCTGGATGCCGCGCAGACCGGGCTGCAGGGGATAGCGGAGCAGCACCCGCCGTTCGTGCGGCAGCCGTTCGACGACGAAACGCGGGCGGGTGCCCAGCGCGTACGGCACGCCGTCCTCCAGCAGCACCTCGCCGCCGGGCAGGCGGCCGCTGCGCCACAGCTCCAGGTCGACCTCGCCGGTCGAGCCGACCGACACCCGGTCCGGGCGCAGCGTCCGGGCGGCGCCCAGGCGCAGCCGGGTCGCCGAGATGTAGACGGCGACCAGCAGCGGCAGGGCGACGACGAACACCGCGACCCGCAGCAGGTCGCGTTCGTTGAGCACCAGGGAGCACACCGCCGCGGCGATCCCCGCGGCCAGGAGGCATCGCCCGCGGGTGGTCAGGCCGGACAGCGCGCGCAGCATGTCGATTCTCGAATCGGGTAGCGGGGACGCCTCAGCGGGCCGAGCCCTGGGGGACGGGGACGCGGTGCAGCACCGCGCGGACCACGTCGGTCGCCGAACGGCGGGCGGCGTGCGCCTCGGTGGTGAGCACCAGCCGGTGCGCCAGCACGGGCACGGCGACCGTGTGCAGGTCGTCGGGCACCACGTAGTCGCGCCCGGACAGCGCGGCCTGCGCGCGCGCCGCCCGGACCAGGTGCAGCGTCGCGCGCGGCGACGCGCCCAGCCGGATCTCCGGCACCTGCCGGGTCGCCGCGACGACGTCCACCGCGTACCGGCGGACCTCGGGGGCGATGTGCACCGTCCGGACTTTTTCGATCAGCCGCAGCACGGTGGCGGCGTCGGACACCGGGGCGAGGTCGGCCAGCGGGTTGTGCCCGGAGTGCTCGTCGACCATGGCCAGCTCGGCCTGCTGGTCGGGATAGCCGATGGACACCCGTGCGGTGAACCGGTCGCGCTGGGCTTCCGGCAGCGCGTAGGTGCCTTCCATCTCGATCGGGTTCTGCGTCGCGAGCACCATGAACGGCGCGCCGAGCCGGTAGGTGCTCGTGTCGACCGTGACCTGGTGCTCTTCCATGCACTCCAGCAGCGCGGACTGGGTCTTCGGCGAGGCCCGGTTGATCTCGTCGCCGACCACGATGTTCGCGAACACCGGACCGGGCCGGAACTCGAACTCGCCGGTCTGCCGGTTATAGATGGAAACGCCGGTGACGTCGCTGGGCAGCAGGTCCGGCGTGAACTGGACCCGGCTGACCGTGCAGTCGATCGAGCGCGCGAGCGCCTTCGCCAGCGACGTCTTGCCCACGCCGGGCACGTCCTCCACGAGCAGGTGGCCCTCGGCCAGGAGGGTCACCAGCGCGATCCGGATGACGTCCGGCTTGCCGACCAGGACCCGCTCCACGTTCGCGGCGATCCGCCGGGCGGTGTCGTGCAGTTCGTCCAGCCCGGCCGCCGGCAGCCGGGGCACCCCGTCCGGCGACGCGACCGGCGGGTACGGCTGCCCGTTCCCCGGGGAATCGCCTCCCTGCGGACCGGCAGGGGAAGCGGACTGGATTCTCGACGTCACTCGGCCTCCTGTGGCGCGTTGGCTGGACGGACCGCCGGGGTGCGCGCCGCGTCCAGCGTTCTCCCCAGTGTGTCAAACCCGGGCGAACTGGTGGTGCGAAGACCCCGAGATCGCCCCGTGTTGACGCGGAGCTACCTCTGAGCTCCTTCTTCCGAGTGATTATGGGGCATTTTCAGGTGATCCCGCTGACTGTATGCACTGTCGTACGCTGTGCAACGAGGTCGCCCGACCATTGTTCGACGTCGGAAGAGGTGCACCGCGCATGAGCGAGGCCGAGGCGGAACGGCGAGCCGGGCTGCCCGGGCTTTCCGGGGGCAGGTTCGCGGTGACCCCGGAACTGGCGTCGGCGACCTACGCCAAACTCGGCGAGCTGCAGGACGTCGTCGGCGAGATGGCGCGCGAGGCCGCGGTGCTCGGCCGGGCGGTGCCGCTCGGCGGCGGGTACGCCGGCGAGGTCGGGGAGTTCATGGCCAAGTACGGCATCGACGGCGACGGATCGGCGGCCGACCAGCTGACCGCGTTCGGCAAGGAGATCGCCAAGCTCAAGACGCGCATCGGCGGGGCGCTGGAGAAGTACCGCGGCCAGGACAGCGAAGCGGCCGACGGCGTGGACTGCGTCGGTGGCTGACCGGTTCGCGGCGCGCGCCGCCCTCCTTGCTGTCCCGGTCGCGTTGTCGCTCGCGCTGGCCGGATGCGGCCGGATGCCGGGCATCTTGCCCGCCGCTCCCGCCGACGGCGCGCCGTCCTCCGCCGGGCCGCCGCCGTCGTCCGGCGCGTCGCTGGCCAAGCTCGACCCGTGCACGCTGCTGTCCCCGCAGGACCGGTCCACGGCCGGGCTCACGGTGCAGGGCAAGCCGAAGACGATCGGCGAGGCGCGCGCCTGCGACTGGACGGTGCCGTCCACTTTTGGGCTGACAGTGACGCTCGACGAGGTCAACGGGCTCGCCAATCTCGACGTTTCGAAAGGCAAGCGGACCAAGAAGGACGTCGGCTCGCACCAGGCGCTGCAGGTGTCCGGCCGCAACGGCACCTGTGCGGTGCTGCTCGACGTCGGCGGCGCGGCGAGCGTGCAGGTCGACGTGAACAACGCCAGCTTCGCAGACTCCGCGCTCGCCTGCTCCCGGGCGTCGGAGGTCGCCGGGCTGCTCGAACCGAAGCTGCCGTGAACCCCGCACGAGGAGGACAGTCGTGACCGACACCCCGGCCGGTTCCCCGGTCGTTCCCGTGCCGAGCGCCCGGTACGAGGCGTTCAGCCACGCGGCGCTGGCCGCGCAGGCGGTCGACGGCAACGACCCGGCCGCGGCCGGCGAGTCCGGCGCCCGCTGGGCCGGGCTGGCGCACCGGCTGCAGGACTCGATCAGCGGCCTGGCCGCGCTGTCGTCGGGCAGCGAGGAAACCTGGCAGGGCGACTCCGGCGACGCGATGCGCGCGGTGCTCGGCAAGGCGGCGAACTGGCTGGCCGAGACGGCGACGGTGTCGGTGCAGGTCGCCGACGCCGTACAGGGCCAGGCAGAAGTCGCCGCCCGCGCCCGCGCGGACATGCCGCCGCCGGTGGACTACGACCCGGCGGCGATGATCCGCTCCGCCGCGGCCAGCGGAAACGTGCTGGAACTGGCCGGCCTGTCGTTCGCCATGGACGCCCGCCGGGCCGAAGCCGACGCCGCCCGGCAGAAGGCGATCGACGTCCTGCGCACCCGCGACGCGGCGCTGCACAGCCTCGTCCCGCGCACCGGTTTCCCCGCGGTCCCGGCGCTGGGCACGGGGCCGGCTTGATCGGGCTGTCGTCGTCCGCGTTCGACATCGTCTGGTCCGACCTCGGCCTCGACCGGCCGCCCGCGCCGCTGGCCGTGCGCAGTGTGGGGGAGACTCCGGCCGACCGGTCTGCGATCCGCGAGGAGGTCTACCGGAACCTGCGAGAGCGCGGCCTCTATGACGGACGGCTGGACGCCGAACTGGAGAACCGCCTGCGCGTGCTGGCGTCGGCGGACGTATATGTGGAGTGCGAGGCGCTCGCGGACATGACCGCGGACGAGCCGTTCCGCGCGGTGGCGGCGGTGCGCGGACGGAACGCGGTGGTCGCGGTGCAGCCGTCGCGGACGATCGGGCTGCGGGGGATCGGCGAAAGCGAGCTGGCGTCGTCGATCGTCGGCGTGCTGCCGGAGCTGTCGGCGGGGCCCGGGTATGGGGTGCGGCTGCCCGCGGACGGTGCTTCAGCGGACGGTGTTTCGGCGCGCGGTGTGCAGGGGGACGAGCTGCGCGCGATCCAGGCGCGGCCGGTGTTCGCGGCGGGGCAGTTCACGGTGCGCGTCCGCGACCAGGCCGGGAAAGCGGTCCGGACGGGCGGGCTGACGTGGTTCGACACGGACGCGGGAGCGTATTCGGCGGTGCCTTCGGCCGGGCGGGACGGCGAGGAGTGGGTGACGGTGTCCCCGGTGGACAGCGTTCGGTTGGGGGAGCGGGTGATGGGGCTGGTGCGCAGGTGACGCGGCGGGGCTCGCCGGGTTCGATGCGACGGGGTCGCTCGTCCCGCCTGTCCCCACCGGGTGTCTCGGTGCGGCGGGGCCGCTGGCCCCACCCCCCCCCACCGAGCGTCACCGACGCGGCCCGCCTCACTCCACCGGGCCGCTCCTCAGTCGCCCCCGCCCGCTGTCCCCACCGCGCCCCATCAGCCGCTCCACCACTCCCCACCACGTCCCCCACCGCGTCCCGCATCTGGTCTGCACGCTGCCGAAACGTGGACGTTTCAGACCGTCCGAGGTTGCCGAAGACCCCGTCGCGGGGGATCTTCGCCACGGTCCCCCCACTGTCCCCCCACCCACACCCACCGCTGTGACCTGCGCAAACACTCGACACGACGGAGTGGCGCGGCCGTCGGACTCGTTGACTGTGGTGAAAAGTGGGGTACGGTGGTGCGCAGTGGGGCGGAAGGGAGCCCCGGGGCCGGAACCGGGCGGGGAGCCAACCGGATCCGGTAGGGAGGTGGACGCCGATGTTCCTCGGCACCCACACCCCGAAGCTGGACGACAAAGGGCGGCTCACGCTGCCCGCGAAGTTCCGCGAAGCCTTGGCCGGCGGGCTGATGGTCACCAAGGGGCAGGACCACTGCCTCTTCGTCTTCCCCCGCGCCGAGTTCGAGCAGATGGCCAGGAAGGTCGCCGAAGCCCCGTTCACCAACGAGGCGGTGCGCGCCTACCAGCGCTACCTGTTCGCCGGGACGGACGAACAGCGTCCGGACGGGCAAGGGCGCGTCGCCATCGCGCCGGAGCTTCGCCGGTACGCGGGGCTGAACAAGGAGTGCGTCGTGATCGGAGCGATCACGCGGCTCGAAATCTGGGATGCCCAAGCGTGGCAGGGCTACCTGGACGAACACGAGGACAGCTACGCACAGGCTCGGGAGGAAGTTCTGCCGGGCGTCTTCTAGGAGACGTCCAGCGCGCACCTGCGTCGTCGGGGGACGGGGGTTCGCCGTTCGACGCGGATGCCGTGAGGCCTCTGTCCGCACTTCGCCCCTGGCGCACCTTCCCCGGTGCCAGGTCAGCAAGGCGGGCAGGGACCTGACGGCATCCGCCGCATCTTCCCCGGGAACACGCCGCAGGAAAGGGGGAAGATCATGACGGACACGCCGCAGCACGTTCCCGTGCTGCTCGACCGCATTGTCGAGTTGTTTTCCCCCGCGCTGGCCGACCGGGACGCCACGCTCGTCGACGCGACCGTCGGTCTCGGCGGCCACTCCGACGCACTGCTGTCCGCCTTCCCCCGGCTCCGCCTGATCGGTCTCGACCGGGACCCGGCCGCGCTCGAGCGCTCCGCGGAGCGGCTCGCGCGGCACGGCGACCGGGTCGATCTCGTGCACACCGTCTACGACGGACTCCCGGAAGCGATCGCCGGGCTCGGACTGTCCAGAGTGGACGGCATCCTGTTCGACCTCGGCGTCTCGTCGATGCAGCTGGACCGCGCCGAACGCGGGTTCGCCTATTCCCAGGACGCCCCGCTGGACATGCGGATGGACCCGACCACCGGGTTCACCGCCGCGGACGTGCTCAACACCTACGCGCCCGGCGAGCTGATCCGGATCCTGCGCGACTACGGCGAGGAGCGGTTCGCGCAGCGGATCGTCCGCGCCGTCGTGGCCGAGCGGGAGAAGGAACCGTTCACCCGCAGCGGGCGACTGGTCGAACTGCTCTACTCGGCGGTCCCGGCGGCGAGCCGGCGCACCGGCGGGCACCCGGCCAAGCGCACTTTCCAGGCGCTGCGGATCGAGGTCAACGGCGAACTGGAAGTGCTGCGCCGGGCATTGCCGGCCGCGCTCGGCGTGCTCGCCGTGGACGGGCGGATCGTCGTGGAGTCCTATCAGTCACTCGAGGACCGGCTGGTCAAGCAGGCGTTCGCGGAACGGGCGAAGTCCCGGACGCCGGAAGGTCTTCCGGTCGAACTGCCCGGGCACGGGCCGGAGCTGAAGCTGCTCACCCGGGGCGCGGAAAAGGCCAGCGAGAGCGAGATCGAGCACAACCCACGGGCCGCCTCGGTGCGGCTGCGCGCAGCACAACGGATCGGAGAGCCGCGATGACCGCACCCGCGAAGACCCGCCGCTCGTCGTCGACCGCTGCCGAGCGAGCGCCGCGGAACACCGCCGACACCGAGACCGAAGCGCCGGCCCGCCGTCGCACTTCCGCGGCCGAGCGCGCGTACGCCCGGCGCGCCCAGCGGGCTGACCTGCTGCGCCAGCGCGCGCCGAAAAAGCCTTCCGTCGAACCGGAAACGATCGAAGCGACGACCGTGCGTACGCGGCTCAAGCTGCGCTGGCCGCGCTCTCGCGCGTCGTTCGTGCTGGTGATGATGGGGCTGCTGGCGGTCGGCGTCGCCGCGACGCTGTTGTTCACCACGCAGGCGATCGCCGACTCGTACCGGCTGGAAAAGCTGCGTACGGACAACGCTTCGCTGATGGAGACGAAGGACCGGCTGGAGCGCGAAGTCGCGAAGGCACAGTCGCCCGCATCGCTGGCCCCGGCGGCCAAACAGCTGGGCATGGTGCCAGGCGGCGACCCGGCACGGATCGTCGTCGGCAAGGACGGCAAGACGACTGTCGTCGGCGAACCCAAGAAAGCCGAAGCGCCGCAAGGCGACGCGGCCACCCCGCCGGCGAACAACGCACCGCCCGCCAACAACGCACCGGCCGACAACGCGCCGCCCGCGAACGAGTCCGGCATCGAAGGCGACCTGCCCGGAACCGCGGCGGGAGCCGGAGGCGGGCAATGATTCCGGGCAGGCGCGGCCACTCCCGGCGGCCGGACAGTGCACAGTGGACTGATCCGGCGGCCGTCCGGGAGACGGCGGCGATCCCGGCGTCCGGCGCGAGGCCGGGCGGGCGGTTCGCGGCGGTCCGGCCCGCCGGCCGCATCCGACAGGCAGACGCCCCAGACTCCGGAGGAGAAGAGTAATGGCCGCGGGCGGTACCCGTTCCAGGAATTCCCGGGCGACGGGCAGCGCCCGGCGGACCTACGCCGAGGGCACCCGCCGCGCGGTCGCGAAGCGGGGCAACGGCGGGCAGCGCAGCCGGTTCTCCGCGGTGCGCATCGTGCTGGTCGTGCTGATGGTCGTCGCGGGCGCGAAACTCGTGCAGGTGCAGTGGTTCGAGGCGCCGGCGCTGTCCGCCGCCGCCGAACGGCAGCGCACCCTCACCCTCGACATCCCGGCGCAGCGCGGGTCCATTCTGGACCGCAACGGGGCGAAGCTGGCGTTCAGCGTGGAAACTCGCACGCTGTCGGTGAACCTCAAAGCACTGCACAAGGCGATGGACGACTACGCCGCGAAGCACCCCGGCACCACCAAGACTTTCGAGTCCCAGGTCGCCGGCGCGGCCAAGCTGATCGGGCAGAAGCTGCCGCACCTCACCACCGAGGCCGACCAGCTGGCGCTGCTGCACAAGCAGCAGTCCTTCACCTACCTCGTGGACAACGTCGAGCCGTCGGCGGCGGACGAGATCGTCAAGCAGTACCCGTGGATCAGCGTCGAGAAGCGCGCCAAGCGCGAGTACCCGGGCGACACTCTCGCGTCGAACATCGTCGGCCTGGCGAACTGGCGGATGGACGACCCGGACGTCTCCAAGCACAACCTGCACGGCGTGGTCGGGCTCGAAGCCTCGCGCGACGCCGAACTCGCCGGTACGCCCGGGCGCGAGATCGTCAACACGCAGAACGGGAACGACAACCTCTACCTGCCCGGCACCGAGCACGTGCTGCAGGCCGCCGTCCCGGGTTCCGACCTCGAGCTGACCATCGACTCCGACCTGCAGTTCGAACTGCAGCGCCAGCTGAGCGACTACGTCGCGAAGGCGGGCGCCAAGGGCGGCCAGGCGGTGATCATGGACGCGAAGACCGCCGAGGTGTACGCGCTGGCCGACGCGAGCACGTTCAACCCCAACGACCCGTCCACCCTCAAGCCGGACCTGCTCAACAACCGGCCGGTCACCACGCCGTACGAACCGGGTTCGGTGAACAAGGTGGTCACCGCGACCGCCTCGATCGACGACAAGATCGCCACCCCGGACTCGACGCTGGAGGTGCCGGGCTCGATCAAGGTCGCCGACCGGACCGTGCACGACGCGTGGGTGCACGGGACGCAGACGTTCACCACCGCCGGCGTGTTCGCGAAATCCTCCAACGTCGGCACGCTGGAACTGGCCCAGCAGGTCGGCCCGGACCGCTACCTGGCGCTGCTGCAGAAGTTCGGCATCGGGCAGAAGACCGGCATCGGCCTGCCCGGCGAAAGCTCCGGGTTCGTCCCGCCGCGCAAGACCTGGTCCGCGTCCACCTTCGGCAACCTGCCGATCGGGCAGGGCCTTTCGATGACCGTCGTGCAGATGGCCGGGATGTACCAGGCGATCGCGAACGACGGGCTGCGCGTCCAGCCGCGGATCGTGAAGGCGAAGAAGAACCCGGACGGCACCTTGGTGCCGGAACCGGCGCCGAAGACCGAACGGGTGGTGAGCGCGGAGACCGCGAAGACGGTGCGGGACATGCTGCGCGCGGTGATCCAGAAAGGCAAGGGCCAGAACTCCGGCACGGCGCCCTCGGCCGCGCTGGAGGGGTACCAGATCTCCGGCAAGACCGGCACCGGCCAGCAGATCGACCCGAACACCAAGGCATACAGCGCCAGCCTGGCGAACATCACCTTCGCCGGCATCCTGCCCGCCGACCACCCCCGTTTTGTCGTCGGCATCCGGCTGGACGCGCCGGACAGCACGCCGGCCGGGCACTCGGCGGCCCCGCTGTTCCACACCATCGCCTCGTACCTGACGCAGCGGTACCAGATTCCGCTGTCCGACGGCCCGTCGCCGGTGGTGCCTCTCATCGTCGGCTGACTGCCGGAAGGTCCGGGATGGGCCCCTTGCGGGACTTGGATTCCCGCAAGGGGCCCTTCCCGGACGTTTGCCGGGAGAGACGCCGCGAACGTCCACACGGGCCGGTGGCGGTCCGGCAAAAGCCTTGCCTCGCAAAGATCTTTTCCGGTGGCCATAGCACACCGGCGCCTGCCGTGCGCGTTCGCCGTACCGCGTTGGGTCACCCGATTCCGGCCTCGGTAACCTCTCCGGCGTGTCCGTGTCCTCGTCCCAGCCCTCAAACGGGCCCGCCGCGCCTTTGCCGGACAGCCCGGCCAAGGCAGCCGCCGCGCCGCCCCGGCCGGCCCGGATCGACCCGGTCCCGCTGGCCACGCTGCTCGCCCGGGCCGGAGCCCGGCTCATCGCCGACCGCCCCGAGGCCGCCGACCTCGCCGTCACCGGCACCACGCTGCGTGCGCAGCACGTGCTCCCCGGTGACCTGTTCGCCGGTCTGCCCGGTGCCCGCGCGCACGGCGCCGACTTCAGCGGCCAGGCGATCGAGGCGGGAGCCGCCGCCGTTCTGACCGACCAGTCCGGAGCCGAGCGGCCCGCGCTGCGCGACGCCGCGGTCCCGGTCCTGGTGCACCCGGACCCGCGCGCCGCGCTCGGCGAGATCGCCGCCTGGATCTACGGCGAACCGTCGCTGCGGCTGTCCGTCCTCGGCGTCACCGGCACCTCGGGCAAGACCACCACCTCCTACCTGGTCGACGCGGGCCTGCGGGCCGCGGGCGCCACCACCGGCCTGATCGGCACGGTCGAGACCCGGATCGCCGGCGAGCGGCTGGCCAGCGGGTTCACCACGCCGGAGGCGCCGGATCTGCAGGCGCTGCTCGCGGTCATGCTGGAGCGCGGCGTGACGCACGTGCCGATGGAGGTGTCCAGCCACGCGCTGTCGCTCGGCCGGGTCAACGGCACCCGGTTCGCGGTCGGCGCGTTCACCAACCTGTCGCAGGACCACCTCGACTTCCACAAGGACATGGAGGAGTACTTCGCCGCCAAGTCCCTGCTGTTCGACGGGCGGTCCACCACCGAGGTGGTCGTCGTGGACAGCGCGTGGGGGCAGGCGCTGCTCACCCCGCAGACGGTGACCGTGTCGATCGAGCCGGGCACCGACGCCGCGTGGCGGGCGTCCGGGATCGAAGCGACGCCGGCCGGGGAGCAGACCTTCACCCTGCTCGGCCCGGACGGGCTCGCGGTCGCGGCGAAGATCCCGCTGCCCGGCACGTTCAACGTGGCCAACGCGGTCCTCGCGGCCGCGATCCTGGCCAGTGCCGGTGTAGCGCCGGACGACATCGTCGCCGGGCTCGCCGCGGTGGAGGTGCCCGGCCGGATGGAGCGGGTCTACCTCGGCCAGGAGTTCACCGCGGTGGTCGACTACGCGCACAAGCCGGCCGCGGTGGCCCAGGGGCTCGACGCGCTGCGCGCTCGCACCGAGGGCCGGGTCATCACGGTGCTCGGCTGCGGCGGCGACCGCGACACCGCGAAGCGCCCGATGATGGGCGAGGCGGCGGCGCGCCGCAGCGACGTGCTGATCGTGACGGACGACAACCCGCGCTCGGAGGACCCGGCCGCGATCCGGGCCGCGATGCTGGCCGGGGCGCGCGCCGTCGGGCCCGCCGCGGGCGGCGAGGTGCTGGAGATCGGCGACCGGCGCGAGGCCATCGCGCACGCGGTCTCGCTGGCCGGCCCGGGCGACATCGTCCTGATCGCAGGGAAGGGCCACGAGACCGGCCAGGAGAGCAACGGCGTCGTGCACCCGTTCTCCGACCGGGACGAGCTGGAGGCCGCCATCCGCAAGCGTCTCGAGGTGACCGCGTGATCGAGCTGAGCCTTGCCGAGATCGCCGACATCGTCGGCGGCCGGCTGCACAACGCCGACGGAACCGCTGTCGTCACCGGCAGCGTCGAGTTCGACACCCGCAAGGTCGGTCCGGGCGGGCTGTTCATCGCCCTGCCCGGCGAGCGTGTCGACGGGCACGACTTCGCCGCCAAGGCGGTCGTCGCGGGCGCGGTTGGCGTGCTGGCCGCACGAGAGGTCGACGCGCCGTCGATCGTGGTGCCGCCGCTGCCGGCGGGCCAGGGCAACGCCGGGTCGGTCGCGCTGACCGGCGACACCGACGGCTCCGGGGCCGCCGTGCTGGCCGCGCTGGCCAAGCTCGCCCGGCACGTCGTCGGCGTGCTCGCCGCGGACGGCCTGACCGTCATCGGGGTCACCGGCTCGTCCGGCAAGACCTCGACCAAGGACGTCATCGCGCAGCTGGTCGAGCCGATGGGCCCGACCGTCGCGCCGCCCGGGTCGTTCAACAGCGAGCTGGGCCACCCGTGGACCGCGCTGCGCGCCGACCGGGCCACCAAGTTCCTCGTGCTGGAGATGTCCGCGCGCGGCGTCGGGCACATCGCCGAGGCCGCCACGACCACTCCGCCGCGGATCGGTGCGGTGCTGAATGTCGGCAGCGCGCACGTCGGCGAGTTCGGCTCGCGCGAGGGCATCGCGAAGGCCAAGGGCGAGCTGGTCGAGGCGCTGCCCGACGGGGAACACGGCGGCCTGGCGATTCTCAATCTCGACGACCCGCTGGTCGCGGCCATGGCGAGCCGCACCAAGGCCCGCGTCGTCGGCGTGGGGGAGTCTCCGTCGGCGCAGGTCCGCGCCGAGGACATCACCGTGGACGAGGAAGCGCGCCCGTCGTTCCGGCTGGTCACGCCGGAGGGCGAGGCTCCGGTGACGCTGCCGCTGCACGGCGAGCACCACGTCGGCAACGCGCTCACCGCCGCCGCCATCGCCCGCGAGCTGGGCGCGAGCACCGAGGAGATCGCGCAGCGGCTGTCCTCGCTGCAGCGCCGCTCGGAGCGCCGGATGGACGTCACCACCCGCGCGGACGGCGTCACGATCCTCAACGACTCGTACAACGCGAACCCGGAATCGGTCCGGGCCGGGCTCAAGGCGCTCGCCTCGATGAGCCGCGGCGGCCGGCGCGCCTGGGCGGTGCTCGGCGTGATGGGCGAGCTCGGCGCCGACTCGGTGACCGCGCACGACGAGATCGGCCGGCTGGTCGTCCGGCTCAACATCGAGAAGCTGGTCGTCGTCGGCCAGGACGCGGCGGCCATGCACCAGGGCGCGCTCCAGGAAGGCTCCTGGGGCGACGAGTCGGTGCTGGTACCCGATGTCGGGGCCGCGGTCGCCGTGCTGCATGATCAGCTCCGTCCCGGGGACGTCGTGCTGGTCAAGGCGTCCAAGGTCGCCGGTCTCTGGCGGGTGGCCGAGGCGCTGCTGGCCGACCCGGGCGACCCCCCCTCCCCGTCCTCCGAACGCTCGAACGGTGGTCCCGCGTGATCAACATCATGATCGCGGCCGCGGCAGGTCTGCTGGTCTCGATCCTGCTCACGCCGTACCTCATCAGGGTCTTCTCGCGGCAGGGCTTCGGCCAGGAGATCCGCGAGGAAGGCCCGCAGGGGCACAAGTCCAAGCGCGGCACGCCGACCATGGGCGGCGTCGCGATCATCATCGCGATGGTCGTCGGCTACTTCGTCGCGCACCTGATCACCTGGATCGGCAACTCGCGCTCCGCCGCGCCCTCGGCGTCCGGTCTGCTGGTGCTGATGCTCGCGGTCGGCCTCGGCGTGGTCGGCTTCCTCGACGACTTCATCAAGATCCGCAAGCAGCGCAACCTCGGGCTGAACAAGACCGCGAAGCTGGTCGGCCAGCTGGTGGTCACCATCCTGTTCGCGGTGCTGTCGCTGCAGTTCGCCGACGAGCACGGGCTCACCCCGGCGTCGCAGAACCTGTCCTACGTGCGCGACCTGTCGCTGATCACGTTCCCGTGGATCGTGTTCGTGATCTTCTGCTACATCGTCATCTCCGGCTGGTCGAACGCGGTGAACTTCACCGACGGCCTCGACGGCCTGGCCGGCGGCGCGGCGGCGATGGTGCTCGCGACCTATGTGGTCATCTCGTTCTGGCAGGCCAGGCTTTCCTGCTCGACGCAGGCCACCCAAGCGTGCTACGACGTGCGCGACCCGCTGGACCTGGCAGTGGTCGCTGCCGCCGCCACCGGTGCCTGCATCGGGTTCCTGTGGTGGAACGCGGCCCCGGCGAAGATCTTCATGGGCGACACCGGTTCGCTGGCGCTGGGCGGCCTGGTCGCCGGGCTGTCCATGACGACCCGCACCGAACTGCTCGCCATCGTCATCGGCGGCCTGTTCATGGTCGAGATGATCTCGGTGGTCACGCAGATCGCGGTCTTCCGGACCACCCGGCGACGGCTGTTCCGGATGGCGCCTTTCCACCACCACTTCGAGCTGGCCGGATGGGCGGAAACCACCGTCATCATCCGGTTCTGGCTGCTGTCGGCCATCTGCTGCATGTTCGGGCTCGGGCTGTTCTACAGCGAGCAGCTGAACTTCGGAGGCTGACGGGGTGGGCTCAGCGGCGCGCAGCGCCACCGTTGCGGATGGTGGAGGAGAAGAAGTCCGGGTGCAGCTGGACGGCAAGCACGTACTGGTCGCGGGCGCGGGAGTCACCGGCAAGTCGGTGGTGCCCGTGCTTCGGGAGCTGGGCGCCCGGGTCACCGTCACCGACGGCAACGCCGAGCGGCTCGCCGAACTGGCCGATCTCGGCGCGGAACTGGTCCCCGGCCTGACCGAACCGCCGGCGGACACCGCGCTCGTGGTGACCAGCCCCGGCTGGCGGCCGACCTCGCCGCTGCTGGTCGCGGCGGCCGAGGCGGGCATCGAGGTGATCGGCGACGTCGAGCTGGCGTGGCGGATCGGGCAGCTGCGCGAGCACCCGCCAGCCTGGCTGGTGATCACCGGAACCAACGGCAAGACCACCACGGTCGGGATGCTGGAGTCGATCCTGCGCGCGGCCGGCGTGGACGCGGTGGCCTGCGGCAACGTCGGCTATCCGGTGCTGGACGCGGTGCGCGGCGGGCACCAGGTGCTGGCCGTCGAGCTGTCCAGCTTCCAGCTGCACTGGTCGTCCACCATCGCGCCGGAAGCGTCGGTGGTGCTGAACCTCGCCGAGGACCACCTCGACTGGCACGGCTCGATGGCGGAGTACGCCGCCGCCAAGGGCCGCGCGCACCACCGTTCGCGCGCCGTGGTGCACAACGTCGACGACCCGTGGTCTGCCCGGATCGCGCAGGAGCACGCGCCGGCGGAGGCGCGGCGGATCGGTTTCGTGCTGGACACGCCGCGCGTCGGCGAGCTGGGCCTGGTCGAGGACCTGCTGGTGGACCGTGCTTTCGTCGCGGACCCCGCGACGAGCGCGGACGAGCTGGCCGAGGTCGCCGACGTGCGCCCGGCCGGTCCGCACAACCTGGCGAACGCGCTCGCCGCGGCCGCGCTGGCCCGCGTGCACGGCGTGCCTCCGGAAGCGGTGCGCAAGGGCCTGCGGGAGTACCAGCCCGCGCCGCATCGCGCGGTGGAGGTCGGCCAGGCCGGCGGAATCCGCTACGTGAACGACTCGAAAGCCACCAACCCGCACGCCGCGCTCGGCTCGCTGCTCGCGCACGAGAGCGTCGTCTGGATCGCTGGCGGGCAGCTCAAGGGTGCTTCGGTGGACGGGCTGGTCGCGGCGGTCGCCGGACGGCTGCGCGCGGCTGTGCTGCTGGGCGTCGACGCTCCGGTGATCGAGGCCGCTTTGGCGCGACACGCGCCGGATGTCCCGTGCAACCGCCTCCTTCCGGGTGACGATGAGCCCATGACTGCGGCGGTGAATGCGGCCAGCGCCCTGGCTCGTCCTGGTGACGTGGTGCTGCTCGCGCCCGCCGCCGCCTCGCTGGACATGTTTCCGAGCTACGGAGCGCGGGGCACCGCGTTCGAAGCCGCGGTGCAGCGTCTGGTCGACGGCGCGGCTGGGGCGGCGGATGACAGTCGTTGACGAAAAACGCAGCCGGGCGCGGCGGGTCCGCAAGGAAAGCCCGTTCGTCGCGTTCCGCACCGGGCTGACCGCCTGGCTGTCGCGGCCGCTCGCGTCGTTCCACCTGGTGCTCGCGCTGACCGGCATCCTCACCGTGATCGGCGCGGTGATGGTGCTGTCCGCGTCGTCGGTGGCCTCCTACAACCCGAAGACCGGCAGCGGCGTGTACTCGCTGTTCTTCCGGCACCTGATGTTCGTCGCGCTCGGCGGGATCGTGTTCTGGCTCGGACTGCGGGTCCGGCTGGAGCGGATCCGCCGGATGTCGGCGACCATGACGGTGCTCTGCCTCGGCCTGCTGATGCTGGTGCTGACGCCGCTCGGCTCGACCGTCAACGGCTCGCAGGGCTGGTTCAAGCTCGGAGTGTTCACCTTCCAGCCGATCGAGGCGGCGAAGGTCGCGCTGGCCTTCTGGGGCGCGCACGTCCTGGTGATCAAGTACCACGTGCTGCACCAGTGGCGGCACCTGCTGGTCCCGGTAGTGCCGGTCGCGCTGGTGATGTTCGCGCTGGTGATGCTGCAGCCCGACCTGGGCGGCACGATCACCCTCGCGGTGGTGCTGCTGGGCTTGCTGTGGTTCGCCGGCGCGCCGAAACGGCTGTTCGGAGTGATCCTGGCGGGCGGCCTGAGCGGCATCCTGGTACTGGCGATCATCGCGCCCTACCGGCTCGCCCGGGTGATGTCGTTCCTGTCGCCGGACGCGGACAAGTCGGCCGAGGGGTTCCAGGCGAACCAGGCCAAGCTCGCGCTCGCCGACGGCGGGCTGTTCGGCAAGGGCCTCGGCCAGGGCGCGTCGAACTGGGGCTACCTGCCGAACGTGCAGAACGACTTCATCTTCGCGCTGATCGGCGAGGAACTCGGCTTCGTAGGCTGCGCGGTGGTGCTCGGCCTGTTCGCCGGCGTAGCCGTGGTCGGCCTGCGCATCGCGACCCGCAACATCGACCCGTGGATCCGGATCGTGGCCGGCACGCTGACGGTCTTCCTCGTCGCGCAGGCCGCGATCAACATCGGCTACGTGGTGGGCCTGCTGCCGGTCACCGGCGTCACGCTGCCGCTGATCTCCTACGGCGGCACGTCGCTGGTGATCACCATGCTCATCATGGGCGTGCTGGCGAACGCCGCGCGCCACGAACCCGAGGCGGTGGCCGCGCTGCGTTCGCACGGCCCGGGTAAATTCGGACGTCTGCTGCGGCTGCCCGCACCCGATCCGTACCGCCCGCCGTCCTCCCGCAAGGGAACACGCGGCGCGGGCAGCGGGAGCAGGGCGGCCCGGCCGGCGCCGCGTGCGGCCCGGCCCGCACAGGAACGCCGCCGGTCCGCGCGGCGCACGACAGCGAACCGCGGTGCCCGGGGCACCGCGAACCGGAGAGGTCATCGGTGAGCAAACCCGTCAAGGGAACCGAGCGTTCGGCGGCACGCCGGGCGCCGGTCGTGGTGGTCGCGGGCGGGGGCACCGCCGGGCACATCGAGCCGGCCCTCGCGCTGGCCGATGCGGTCAAGCGGCTGCGCCCGGACGCCGAAGTGATCGCGCTCGGCACGGAGCGCGGCCTGGAGAACAAGCTCGTGCCCGCGCGCGGCTACCCGCTGGAGCTGATCCCGCCGGTGCCGATGCCGCGCAAGCCGACGCCGGAGCTGCTCCGGCTGCCGCTGAAGGTGCGCGATGCGGTCCGCCGCACGCGCGAGGTGCTGGACCGGGTGCACGCGGACGTCGTGGTCGGCTTCGGCGGCTATGTCGCGCTGCCGGCGTACCTGGCCGCCCGCGGCCGCACGCCGATCGTGGTGCACGAGGCGAACAAGTCGGCGGGGCTGGCCAACAAGGTCGGCGCGCGGTTCGCGTCCCGGGTCGCGGTCGCGGTGCCCGGCACGCCGCTGCCGAAGGCCGAGGTGGTGGGCATTCCGCTGCGCCGCTCGATCACTTCGCTGGCCCGGGCCGCGCTGCGGGCCGAGGCGCGCGCGCACTTCGGGCTGGACCCGGACGCGCCGACGCTGCTGGTGTTCGGCGGTTCGCAGGGCGCGGCGTCGATCAACAACGCGGTGTCCGGCGCGGCGAAGGACTTCGCGGACGCCGGGGTCGGCGTGCTGCACGCGCACGGTCCGAAGAATTCCCTTGTGGTGCAAGAGTTCCCGGGTAAGCCGGCGTATGTGCCGGTGCCGTATCTGGAGCGGATGGACCTGGCCTACGCCGCGGCCGACGCGGTGGTGTGCCGCTCCGGCGCGATGACCGCGGCCGAGGTGTCCGCGGTCGGGCTGCCCGCGGTGTTCGTGCCGCTGCCGCACGGCAATGGCGAGCAGGCGATCAACGCGCAGCCGGCGGTCGACGCCGGGGCTGCGCTGATGGTCGCCGACGCCGACCTGACCGCGGCGAAGGTCGCCGAACTGGTGATCCCGCTGGTCACCGACGCCGACCGGGTCGCGAAGATGAGCGCGGCCGCGGTCGGGCTGGGCCACCGCGAGGCCGACGAGGCGCTCGCCCGGATCGTGCTGGAGGCCGCCGGTGCCTGAAACGCCTGAACTGCCCGCACAGCTGCGCCGGGCGCACCTGATCGGGATCGGCGGGGCCGGGATGTCCGGCATCGCGCGGATCCTGCTGGCCCGCGGCGCGGCGGTATCCGGCTCGGACGCCAAGGAATCGCGCGCGCTGCTGTCGCTGCGCGCGCAGGGCGCGACCCTGTTCGTCGGCCAGGCCGCGGAGAACCTCGACGCGCTGCCCGAGCCGCCGTCCGCGGTCGTGGTGTCCACCGCGATCAAGGAGACCAACCCGGAGCTGGCCGCGGCCCGCGAGCGCGGCATCCCGGTGCTGCACCGCGCGCAGGCGCTGGCCGGGCTGATGGCCGGGCACCGCGTCGCGTGCATCGCCGGCACGCACGGCAAGACCTCGACGACGTCGATGCTCACCGTGGCGCTGCAGAACTGCCGGATGGACCCGTCGTTCGCGATCGGCGGAGACCTCAACGAGTCCGGCGCCAACGCCCATCACGGCGAGGGCGGCATGTTCGTCGCGGAGGCCGACGAGAGCGACGGTTCGTTCCTCACCTACACGCCGTCGGTGGCCGTGGTGACGAACGTCGAGCCGGACCACCTCGACCACCACGGCACCGCCGAGGCGTACGTGAAGGTGTTCAGCGACTTCGTCGGCCGGATCGAGCCGGGCGGTCTGCTGATCGTCTGCGCCGACGACGAGGGCGCGGCCCGGCTGGGCGAGGAAGCCGCGACTGCTGGCGTGCGGGTGCGCCGCTACGGTCGCGCCGCTTCCGGCGAAGGCGACGCAAGGGTGCTGGACTACACGCCCGCGCCGGACGGCGGCGTGGTGCGGATCGTGCTCGATGGCGCCGAGCGGGACCTGCGGGTCGCGGTTCCGGGCGAGCACATGGCGCTGAACGCGATCGCCGCGCTGCTGGCCGGGCTGGAGCTGGGCGCGCCGCTGGACGGGATGGCCGCCGGGCTCGCCGCCTTCGGCGGGGTGCGCCGCCGGTTCGAGTTCAAGGGCCGGGCCGGCGACGTCCGGGTGTACGACGACTACGCGCACCACCCGACCGAGGTGGCCGCGCAATTGCGCGCGGTCCGTGCCGCGGCGGGCGGCGGCCGGGTCGTCGTGGTCTTCCAGCCGCACCTGTACTCGCGCACAAAGACCTTCGCGAACGAGTTCGCCGAGGCGTTGTCGCTGGCCGACGAGGTCGTGGTGCTGGACGTGTTCGGCGCGCGCGAGGAGCCGGTGCCGGGCGTGACCGGCGCGCTGATCGCCGACCGGGTCACCGTTCCGGTGCACTACCAGCCCGCGTTCGACGTGGCCGCCGGGCTGATGGCCGACCTGGTCAAGCCGGGCGACCTCGCGGTCACCATGGGCGCGGGCGACGTGACGCAGCTCGGCCCGGAGATCCTGGCCGAGCTGGACCGGAGGGCGGCCGGAGCATGACCGGGACCCGGCAGCGCCGCCGCCCGCCCGCCGCCAGGGCGGGCGAGCAGCAGCGTGCTGCCATGGCCCGGGAGCGGCGGGGGAGGCGGTCCGAGGAGGAACGCCTGCGCACCCGTGCGCGCGGCAAGTCGCGCCGGTCGGCGCGGGCCGCCGCGCGCAAGGCCCGTCCCAGCCGCGGCCAAGAGATCCGCCGCCGCTGGGTGGCGCTGCTGAGCGTGGTCACCGTGCTGGCGCTGGGGTACCTGCTGTTCTTCAGCCCGGTGCTGTCGGTGAAGACGGTCGAGGTGGAAGGTGCGAAATCGGTGCCGGCGGACCAGATCCGCGCGGCCGCGCAGGTGCCCTCCGGCCAGCCGATGCTGCGGCTGGACGTCGATGCGATCCGAGACCGGGTGGCCGAGATGCCCGCCGTCGCGACCGTCGACGTGTCCCGGTCCTGGCCGACCACACTGGACATCACGGTGACCGAACGGACTCCGATCGCGTTCTTCGACAGCGGTCCCGGCGGCGACGGCGTGCACCTCGTCGACGGCGGCGGCGTGGTGTTCAAGACGGTGAAGACCCGCCCGGCCGGGCTGCCGGAGCTGAAACTGCAGAAGGTGTCGGTCGCCGACCCGGTCACCCGGGCGGTCACCGCGGTGCTCGGCGTGCTGCCGGAGCAGTTGCTGAAACAGGTCAAGACCACCACCGCGCAGACGCCGGCCAGCGTCGAGTTCACGCTGACCAACGGCAAGACGGTGCGATGGGGCAACGCGGAGAACACCGACCGCAAGGCGAAGGTGCTGGCCGCGCTGCTCACCCAGCAGGGGACGGTTTACGACGTTTCCGCGCCGGAGCTGCCGACCATCACGCCCTGATCACCGGCGCGTTCCGGGAAGGGCCCCTTGGGGCATCCGGGTCCGGGAAGGGCTCCTGGAGGGAATCTAAGTCTCTCATGGGGCCCTTCACGGACGTCCGGGGCGGGTGCCGCGCAATCGCGTTGGCACCGATTTCCCGTATGGCGTACGCTTATACTGTCCGTACGGCATACGGGAAGGTGGGGGCATGACGATTCTGGTGACGGGCGCGACCGGCAACGTCGGTCGGCTGGCGGTCGACGAACTGGTGGCGCGGGGGGTTTCGGTGCGGGCGCTGACGGTGGATCCGCAGCGGGCGGCGCTGCCGGACGGCGTCGAGGTGGTGGTCGGCTCGTTGGCGAAGCCGTCGACGCTGCCGCCCGCGCTCGACGGCGTCGAGGCGGTCTACCTGGCGCCGTACCAGCGGACCGTGGGCCGGTTCTGCGAGCTGGCGGGCGAGGCCGGGATCCGGCGGGTAGTCGCGTTGTCCGGGTCGAGCGTCGGGGACACGCATCCCGGATCCAGCGGGCACGGATTCGCCGCGGTCGAGAAGGCGGTCGAGGCGGCCGGATTCGACTGGACATTTCTGCGGCCGGGGGCGTTCATGATGAACTCGCTGGGCTGGGCGCAGTCGGTGCGCAAGCACGGCGAGGTGCGGTCGGCGTACCCGGGGGCCGCCCAGGCGCCGATCGACCTGTCGGACATCGCCGCGGTAGCGGCGCACGTGCTGACCACCGATGGGCACGTCGGCAAGACGCATGTCCTGAGCGGGCCGGAGTCGATCTCACTGGAGCGGATGGCCGCGGCGATCGGCGAGGCGCTGGGCAAGCCGGTGTCGTTCGTCGAGCTGACCCCGGAGCAGCAGATGGCGGAGTGGACCGGGGTGGGTTATCCGGCGGACATCGCGTCCTGGCTGCTCGGCATATTCGAGCAGGCGGCGGCGCGGCCGGAGACGCCGACTGGCGTGGTGGAGGACCTGCTCGGCCGTTCGGGGGTGGCCTACGCGGAGTGGGCGAGCGCGAACGTCGCGGCGTTTTCCTGAGCGGAAGCCCGTGAGCGCCCTTTGGGGGACTTGCGCTCCGCGGGGGACCCCTTGACGGACGCAGATTCCGTGAAGGGCTCCTTGGGGGACTTGGATTCCCTCAGGGAGCCCTTCACGGCTTTTGGCTCGCGGCAGCCGGGGTGTCCGCGGTTCAGGCGAGCGCGGCGTCGAGGGTGATCGTCGTGCCGGCCAGCGCCTTCGACACCGGGCAGGTCTTCTCGGCGGTCTCGGCCAGCTCGGCGAACTGCTCGGCGGTGACGCCGTCGAGCTTCGCGCGCAGGGTGATCGCGATGCCGCTGATCTCGAACCCGCCGCCCTGGGCCGGTCCGAGGGTGACCTCGGCGGAGACGTCGATGGATTCGGCCTCCAGCTGCTGAGACTCCAGCACGCCGGACAAGTTCATCGCGAGGCAGGACGAGTGCGCGGCGGCGATCAGCTCTTCGGGGCTGGTATGCCCGTCCGGGTCGCCGGCGCGGGTCGGGAAGGTCACGGTGAACGTGCCGAGGTTCGACGAGTCGAAGGTGACTTCGCCCTTGCCCTTCTGCAGTCCGCCGGTCCAGTGGGTGGTCGCGTCGCGGCTGGGCATCGGTGCCTCCTGATCGGTGCGGGGGTTCGGACCCGGTCAACACTATTACACAATTTAATTGTGCACAAGTTATCCTCGGAAATTCGCTGGCCCGATGCTGCAGACTGCGGGCATGACTGAAGCTCCCGAGCGTCCTGACCCGCCGATGGCCGGCGACGAGCGTACTCAGCTCACCGGTTTTCTCGACTTCCTGCGCGCGAGCGTGGTGTGGAAATGCTCCGGACTGAGCGACGAGCAGGCGCGGCGGGAGCTCGTGCCCAGCAAGCTGACCACCGTCGCCGGGCTGTTGTGCCATCTCACGCTCGTCGAGAACTACTGGTTCCGCGTCGTGCTGGACGGCCAGCCCGACGAGTGGGCGGAGCGGCTGGAGATCGACCGCGACGCGGAGTTCCGCGCCGCGCTGGAGATCCCGATGGCCCAGCTGATCGCCGACTACCAGGCGGAGACCGAACGGTGCCGGGAAGTGGTGGCCGCCCGGGGGTTCGACGACACGGTGCTGTTCAAAGGCGACCGGGAGCTGACGGTGCGCTGGGTGGTGGCGCACATGATCGAGGAGACCGCGCGCCACCTGGGGCATCTCGACCTGCTGCGGGAGATGACGGACGGGCTCACCGGGGAGTGAGGCGGGGCCGCGGCCCGGGGCACGGCTTCCGCACCCCGGGCCGCGGTGGTGCGGGAGACCGGCGGCGGACCCGGCCAGGAGCCACCGCGCGAGAAAGCTCCGCTGGCCTGCCTGCCGCGTGCGAACCGCCAGGCCCGAGCGGGCCCCCGAACCCGCCGCCTACCGGTGCGCGGTCCGCTTCGGCGGCAGCGGGACGAACCCGCTGGTCCGCTCCACGTAATCGGCATAACCCGGCCGCCGCTCGCGCAAGCTCTTCTCCAGCATCGGCTTCCCCGTGCCCTTCGCCAGGGTGGCCGTCATCGCGAGCGGGGACAGCACCGTCGCCACGCCGGGCCAGGTGGAGCAGGCGAGCAGGTAGAGGCCCCACCAGACGCAAGCGTCTCCGAAGTAGTTCGGGTGGCGGGTGTAGCGCCAGAGGCCGGTGTCGAGCACGTCGCCGCGGCGCGAGGGGTCGTCCCGGAAGCGGCGCAGCTGCTCGTCGCCGATCGTCTCGAAGGCGAAGCCGACCAGCCAGACCGCGACGCCGAGCCAGCCGGTCACCCCGAAACCGGTGCCGGACATGGCGAATTGCACCGGCAGCGAAACGAACCACAGCACCACGGCCTGTACCAAGTACGTCCGCACGAACACCCGGACGCCGGGGTTCGGCCCGGCGCGTTCGACGATCTCCTTGTACCGCGGGTCCTCCGGCCGCGAGTGGTTGCGCAGGTGCAGGTGAACGGCCAGCCGGACGCCCCACGCCACGGTCAGGCCGGCGACGGTCAGGCGCAGCGCGAGCGGACCGGTGCCGAAAGGGAACGCGGTCACCGCCACGAGCGCGAAACCCAGGCCCCAGAACGTGTCGATGGTGTCGTAGCGGCGGCGCAGCCGGGCGATCCCGAACGTCGCCGTCACCGCGGCCAGCGTGATCGCGGCGGTGACGGCGAGCAGCGCGATCACACCCGCCCCCACGGCATTCCGCTGCGGCCGTCAGCGTCCGGGCGCACGGCCAGAATCTGGTCCACGCCCATCCGGTTCTCCTCGAACGCGAGCGCGCCGCCGGCCAGGTAGAGCCGCCAGACCCGTGCGCCGGCCTCGCCGATCAGCGCCACCGCTTCGTCCCACCGCTGCTCCAGCGTGTCCGCCCAGGCCCGCACGGTCGGCACGTAGTGCTCGCGCATCGCGTGCACGTCGCGGACTTCGAAACCGGCCGTTTCGAGATGGCTCAGGGTGCGGCTCAGCGGACGCATCGTCATGTCCGGGGCGACATAGCGTTCGATGAACGCGCCGCCGCCGGGAGCGATCGCGCCGCGCGACATCTGCTGCAGCAGCAGGCGCCCGGTCGGCTTGAGCGACCGGAACAGCGTCGCCGCGTAGGCCGGGTAGTTCTGCTCGCCGACGTGTTCGCCCATTTCGACCGAGGCTACGGCGTCGAAAGACTCGTCGCCGAGCTCCCGGTAGTCCTGCCTGCGGACCTCGACCCGGTCGTCCAGGTCGTGCTGCGCGAGCCGGGCTTTCACGTGCTGCGCCTGCTCCGCCGAGATCGTCACGCCGACCGCTTGGACGCCGTGGTGCTTGGCCGCGTGCAGCAGCAGCGAGCCCCAGCCGCAGCCGACGTCGAGCAGGCGCATCCCCGGCCGCAGGCCGAGTTTCCGGCAGATCAGGTCGAGTTTGTCGTGCTGTGCCCGGGCGAGGTCGGCCGGGTCGGACCACAAGCCCGCCGAGTAGGCCATCGAATCGTCCAGCAGGAGCTGGTAGAAGCTGTTCGACAGGTCGTAGTGGTGCGAGATCGCCGACCGGTCGCGGCCGAGGCTGTGCAGCGGGCCGCGCAGCCGGGCCTCCTCGGCAGGCGGGCGGGGCGGCAGGCCGAGCACGCCCAGCCGGGCGGCGAGCTTGGCCGCCCGGGCGAGGTCGCGGGCGGCCAGCTGCGGCCGGTAAGCCCAGATCCGGCGGAAGCCTTCGGTGAGATCGCCCTCGACGTCCAGATCGCCGGAAACGTACGCGCGCGCGAGCCCCAGCTCGCCCGGCGCGAACAGCAGCCAGCGCAGCGCGCGGCGGTTCTTCAGCACGGCGGTCGGCCCGGCGGGACCGGCCTGGCTCCCGTCCCAGGCGCGGATCGCGACGGGCAGCGGCCCGCCGAGGAGGCGTTCGGCGAAGTCGGCGAGGCGGTGCGCAGCGGAATTCGGCATGCCCGGACTTCGGCGCCGGTGCGCGCGCGGATTGGTGCGAACCCGGACCCATCCGCGGCGGGACCGGCGCCGAATCCCCGTCGTGCACCACACCACGGGACAACGCATCGCTGTCATCGGCAGCGGGGTCGCCGGCCTCACCGCCGCGTACCTCCTGCAGCGCCGCCATGAGGTTCTGCTGTTCGAGGCCGACGACCGGCTCGGCGGACATGCCCACACTCACGACGTGCCCAGCGCGCACGGCGGAACGGTCGGCGTGGACTCCGGGTTCATCGTCCACAACGAGCGCACCTACCCGACGCTCATCCGGCTGTTCGACGAGCTCGGCGTCCGCACCCGCGCCACCGAAATGTCGATGAGCATCCGCTGCGACGGCTGCGGCCTGCAGTACGCCGGGGCGAAGGGGCTGTCCGGTCTGTTCGCGCAACGGCGCAACGCCGGGTCGGCCCGCTACCTGATGATGCTGGCCGAGGTGAAACGCTTTCACCGGCACGCCGCGCGGCTGCTGGACCGGCCGGACGCCGGCGACGTCCCGCTCGGTGCGTTCCTGGCGATCGGCGGGTACTCGCAGTACTTCGTCGACCATTTCGTGTTGCCGCTGGTTTCCACCGTGTGGTCGGCCGACCGTGCCGACACCAAGCGGTACCCGGCGCGGTACCTGTTCGAGTTCCTTCGCAACCACGGCATGCTCACCGTCGGGAATTCGCCGACCTGGCGGACGGTCGTCGGCGGCTCGCGGGAGTACGTCGAGCGGGCGGCGAAGCAGCTGACGGCCGTCCACCTGTCCACCCCGGTACGCGCGGTGCGACGGACCGCCCACGGCGTCGAGGTGCGCGACGACGCGGACACTCCGCACCGCGTCGACCGCGTGGTGGTCGCGACGCACGCGGACCAGGCGCTGCGGCTGCTGGCCGATCCCACCGCGGCCGAGCGGGAACTGCTCGGCGCGTTCAGGTACTCCCGCAACGAAGCTTGGCTGCACACCGATCCCGCCGTGCTGCCCACCGTTCCTGCCGCGCGGGCGTCGTGGAACTACCGGACGCCCTCCTGCGGCGCGGATCTGAACGCCGTCCAGGTCACCTACGACCTGAACCGACTGATGGGGCTGGAGGAGACGACCACCTACGCGGTCACCCTGAACCCGGGCGAGCAGCCCCGTTCGGCGGTGGCGAAGATGTCCTACGAGCACCCGGTCTACACGCCGGAATCCGTTGCCGCGCAACGTCGGCTGCCGGAGCTGAACGACGGCACGCTCGCCTACGCCGGCGCGTACCAAGGCTGGGGGTTCCACGAGGACGGCTGCTCCTCGGGCGTCCGCGCGGCGGCCAGTTTCGGGGTGAGCTGGTGACGGCTGCCCTCTACGACGCCACCGTCGCGCACGTCCGCCGCGCCGGTCCGCGCTACTCCTTCGCGCACCGCATGTACCTGTGGCTGGCCGATCTCGACGACCTGCCGCAGCTCCCGCGCTGGCTCCGCCCGTTCGCCCGGTTCGACGGGCGCGATCACTTCGCCCGAGACGAGCCGGGCGACATCCGGTCCAAGCTGGACCGCTGGCTGGCGCGCCATGGAGTGGATCTGCGAGGCGGGCCGGTCGTGATGCTCGCGTCCGCGCGGGCACTGGGGTACGTGTTCAACCCGATCACCGTCTACTGGTGCCACACGCCGGACGGCGAGCTCGCCTGTGTCGTGGCCGAGGTGCACAACACCTACCGGGGCAGGCACGCCTACCTGCTCCGTCCCGGCGAGGAGCTGCGGGCGGACAAGGAGTTCTACGTGTCGCCGTTCCAGCCGATGACCGGGGAGTACCGGATGCATCTGCCGCGCCCGGACGCACTGCTGGCGCTGACCGTCGTCCTGCACCACGACGGCGAGCCGGCGCTGACCGCTACGCTGCGGGGAGTCCGCCGTCCGATCGGACCGCGCACCCTCGCGCGGTACCTGCTGGGCCGGCCGTTGCAGCCGCAGCGGGTGTCCGCGCTGATCCGCCGGCACGGTCTCGCCCTGTGGCGCCGCCGCGCGCCGATCACCGCCCGGACCGCGTTCGACACGGGAGCCTGCCATGGATGAGAACGCTCGCGAGAGCCAACCGCTCGCCGCGGTGCCGGCCGGGGCCGAGGACTTGATGGCGTTGGTCGCCAAGGGCGACGAGCGGGCTTTCGAGCGGCTCTACGACCAGCTCGCCGGCCCGGTCTACGGACTGGTCCGCCGCATCGTGCGGGATCCCGCGCAGTCCGAGGAGGTCGCGCAGGAAGTGCTCGTGGAACTGTGGAAGACCGCCACGCGCTACTCCGCGGAGAAGGGCAGCGTCCTGAACTGGGCCATGACGCTGGCGCACCGGCGGGCGGTGGACCGGGTGCGGTCCGCGCGGGCGAGCACCGAACGAGAGCAAAAAGCCACCTTCGAAGCCGCGCGCGGCCGTCCGTTCGACGAGGTCGCCGAATCGGTCGCGACCCGTCTGGAGCGCTCGGCGGTGCGCCGCTGCCTGAAGGCGCTCACCGAATTGCAGCGGGAATCCGTTCTGCTGGCGTACTACCAGGGCTACACCTATCGCGAGGTCGCCGACGTGCTGGAGACCCCGCAGGGAACGGTCAAAACCAGACTGCGTGACGGGCTGATCCGATTGCGCGACTGCTTGGGGGTGACGGCGTGACCAGTCCGGAGATGCACACCTTGGCGGGTGCCTATGCGCTCGACGCGGTGTCGGAGACCGAAGCCGCGCAGTTCCGCCGCCATCTCGAACAATGCGAAGCCTGCGCGCAGGAAGTGCGGGAGCTGCGCGAGACCGCCGCCCGGCTCGGCGCGGCGATGGACGAGCAGCCGCCGTCCGGATTCAAGGACCGGGTGCTCGCGGAAATGCGGACCACGCCCCAGCTGCCGCCGCGGACCGGGCAGGCCGAACCGGAGGAGCGGACCCGCGGCCCGCGTCGCTGGCCGATGCTGTTCGCGGCGGCCGCCGCGGTGATCGGGCTCGCGCTCGCCGGCGTGTTCGGCGCCGTCGCGCTGAACACCAGCAGCCAGCTGCACAGCGCACAGTCCCAATTGGACGACGCGCGCAACCGGTACCTGCCGGTGGCGGAACTGCTCGCCGCGCCGGACGCGCAGACCGTCCACGTCGCGGCGCCGCACGGGGGCGGCGGCACGGTGATGGTGTCGCACCAGCTCGACCGCGTGATGTTCCTGCAGTCGGGGCTGCCGCCGGTGCCGGCCGGACAGGTCTACGAAGCCTGGCTGATGGGTCCCGAACTCGCCCCGCGACCGGCCGGGCTGCTGCCTGGCGGGCCCTCGGGTTCGCTGGTCGTGGCGGACGGATTGGCTGGTGCGCAGCAGTTCGCGGTGAGCGTGGAGCAGGCCGGCGGATCGCCGACCGGCAAGCCGTCGAAGGACGTCGTGCTGATCGCGTCGGTGCCCGCATAGCAGACCCCACGACGGGCCTGGCGGCGGGTGCCGGCCTTGCACGCGGGTTCGCCTTGTGGCAAAACACCTTTGCCGCAGCACGGCGTGGCTACTGGATTAGAGCTTGCGCGGCGCCTACCGTCCTGCCTTGACGCCGGTGGTTGACATAACTCTCACTCTCGGGTTGAGGTTGAGGGTTTCCGGCCCCGGCGGGCGGCATGTGCACATCACGATCAGGAAGGCGGACCCGATGACGCCCCCGCACAACTACCTTGCGGTGATCAAGGTCGTCGGCATCGGCGGCGGCGGCGTGAACGCCGTGAACCGGATGATCGAGGTCGGCCTCAAAGGTGTCGAGTTCATCGCGGTGAACACCGACGCGCAGGCATTGCTCATGTCCGACGCCGACGTCAAGCTCGACATCGGCCGGGAACTGACCCGCGGCCTCGGCGCCGGCGCCGCCCCCGAGGTGGGGCAGAAGGCGGCCGAGGACCACCGGGAAGAGATCGAAGAGGTCATCAAGGGCGCCGACATGGTGTTCGTGACCGCGGGCGAGGGCGGCGGCACCGGCACCGGCGGCGCGCCGGTCGTCGCGCAGATCGCCCGCAAGCTCGGCGCGCTCACCATCGGCGTGGTGACCCGCCCGTTCACCTTCGAGGGCAAGCGCCGCGGCAAGCAGGCCGAGGAAGGCATCCAGGCGCTGCGCAACGAGTGCGACACGCTGATCGTCATCCCGAACGACCGGCTGCTGCAGCTCGGCGACATCGGCGTGTCCCTGATGGACGCGTTCCGCTCCGCCGACGAGGTGCTGCTGTCCGGTGTCCAGGGCATCACCGACCTGATCACCACCCCGGGCCTGATCAACCTGGACTTCGCCGACGTCAAGAGCGTCATGTCCGGCGCGGGCTCCGCGCTGATGGGCATCGGCTCGGCGCGCGGCGAGGGCCGGGCGATCCAGGCCGCGGAGAAGGCGATCAACTCGCCGCTGCTGGAAGCGTCGATGGACGGGGCGCACGGCGCGCTGCTGTCCATCGCGGGCGGCTCGGACCTCGGGCTGTTCGAGATCAACGAGGCCGCGTCGCTGGTGCAGGAATCGGCGCACCCGGACGCGAACATCATCTTCGGGACGATCATCGACGACTCGCTCGGCGACGAGGTCCGGGTGACGGTGATCGCGGCCGGCTTCGACGCCGGCGCGCCCACCCACAAGAAGCTCGACCCGCCGGCGTTCAGCGGCAAGAGCGGCAACGGGACGGCGTCCGCGTCGGCCGGGCAGGTCGGCGGCTCCGGCCAGTCGTCCCCGCCGCAGACCGGGGCCACCCCGGTGCCGCCCGCGGGCAGCTCCGGCTACCCGGTCGCGCCGCCGCGCACCTCGCAGCCCGGGCTCCCGCAGCCCGGCGCCGGCACCCCGCCGGGCGGCCTGCCCCAGCCCGGCGGCGGCTCGCGCGGCTACTCGCCGATCGGGTCCGGCTCGGCGACCGGCGGCCTGCCCAGCAGGCCGACCACGGTGCACGACGATCCGACCGACGACGACGTGGACGTCCCGCCGTTCATGCGGCGGTAAGCAGGAACCTCGGCAGCGGCCGTCCCGACATGTTCGGGGCGGCCGCTGTCGTATGCCCGGCTCTCGGGAGCGTCGGCGCCGGGGAGGACCGGGACGAACACTCCCGAGGCTCGGGCCGGGCGCCGGGTGCGGGTTTTGGCAGGATGACAGGGTGCGCGTACGACGAATCGTCACGACCAGGGCGGGCGGGGCATCCCGGCCGCCGTACGACAGTTTCAACCTCGGCGACCACGTCGGCGACGACGCGGGAGACGTGTATGCCAACCGCAAGCGGCTGGCGTCCGAACTCGGCCTCGCCGAGGACCGGCTGGCCTGGATGGAGCAGGTGCACGGCCGCACCGCGACCGTGGTGGACGGCAGCGAGACCTCGGCCGCCGAGGCGACCGACGCGCTGGTGACCGATCGTCCGGGCGTCGCGCTGGTGGTGCTGGTCGCGGACTGCGTGCCGGTGCTGATGGCGGATCCGGAAGCCGGAGTGATCGCCGCGGTGCACGCCGGCCGGGTCGGCGCGCGGGTGGGCGTGCTGCCGGCCGCGCTGGCGGCGATGCGCGACCTGGGCGCCGATCCGGCCCGCGTCGAGGCCCTGCTCGGCCCGGCGATCTGCGGCGACTGCTACGAGGTGCCGGCCGCGATGGCGGCCGACGTCGAGAAGCATCTGCCGGGGAGTTCGTGCAAGACGCGGAAGGGAACGACGGGGCTGGACCTGCGTGCCGGGCTCTGGCAGCAGCTGGCGGACCTCGGCGTGGGCCGGGTCGGCGCGGACCCGCGCTGCACGGCGGAGGACAAGACGCTGTTCAGCTTCCGCCGCGACGGGACGACCGGGCGGATCGCGGGAATCACCTGGCTGGAAGAGGAGACAGCGTGACCGGGCGGCCGGGGGACGGCGCGGCGGATACGGGCCGTGGATCGGCCGAGGACCAGACGATGTCGTCCGTTAAGGGCCCCTTGCCGGAATCAGCGTCCGTGAAGGGCCCCTTGAGGGAATCTAAGTCCGGCAAGGGGCCCCTCACGGACGCGGGGGCCGGGGGCGAAGCGAACGGCGAAAGCGACGAAGCCGCCGAGGCGCTCGCTGTCCGGCGGGAAGAACTCGCCGCCGCGCTGGCCGAGGTCGAAGAACGCATCGCGGCCGCCTGCGCCGCCGCCGGCCGGGAGCGCGGCGAAGTGCGGCTGCTGGGCGTCACCAAGACCCGGCCGGCGAGCGACGCCGCCCTCCTGACCGACCTCGGCCTGCTGAACCTCGCCGAGAACCGCGACCAGGAAGCCGGTCCGAAGGCGGCCGAGGTCGCCGCGCTCCGTCCGGACGCGAAGCCGCGCTGGCACATGGTCGGGCGGCTGCAGCGGAACAAAGCCCGCTCGGTCGTCCGCTGGGCGGACGAGGTGCAGTCGGTCGACTCCGTCCGCCTCGCCGACGCGCTCGCCCGTGCGGTCGCCGCCGCCCGCGAAGCAGGGGAGCGCAGCGGGCCGCTCGACGTGATGGTCCAGGTGAGCCTCGACGGGGACGTCGCACGCGGTGGCACCGCACTGGACGACGTCGACGCCCTCGCCGCGCACATCACCCACACGGGGGAGTTGCGGTTGCGTGGCGTGATGGCGGTGGCCCCTCTGGGGGAAGACCCGGGCACGGCTTTTGCCCGGCTGGCCCTGGCTGCGGAAAGAGTCCGGGCGGAGCACCCGGAAGCGGCTGAAGTGTCCGCCGGAATGAGCCATGATCTGGACCAGGCGATCCGGCACGGCTCGACGTGTGTGCGTGTCGGAACCGCGTTGCTCGGCAGCCGCGGTTTAGCCTCGCCGTAGGGAGTCCGTCCGCCGGTCACGTTTAGTGTCCGGCCGGGCGGGGCACAACGGTGCGGGAGCGCCGAGGGTCGCAAGGGCTAGGGAGAGGCATGAGCGCGCTGCAGAAGCTGAAGGCCTACTTCGGTATGGTGCCCGCGGACGAGGACGGCTACGAGGCCGAGTACGACGACTACGACGACGGCTACGACCAGCCCCCGGCCCGGTCCCGGTCGCGCTACCGCGACGTCGAGGACGGGTACGAGGAGCCGGTCCCGCGAGTGCGGTCACGCTCGGTCACTGCCGAGCCGACCACGCACGGCGCGCTCGCGGTCGACCGGCAGCCGGAGCCGGTGGCCCGGCTGCGGCCGGTGGCCGAGCCGGTCCCCGCCCCGTCGCGGGACCCGCTGAGCCGGATCACCACCCTGCATCCCACGAGCTACATCGAGGCGCGCGCCATCGGCGAGCACTACCGCGAGGGCATTCCGGTGATCATCAACCTCACCGAGATGGAGAACGCGGACGCGAAGCGGATCGTGGACTTCGCGGCGGGGCTGGCGTTCGCCGTGCGCGGGTCGATGGACAAGGTCACCAACAAGGTGTTCCTTCTCTCGCCGCCGGACGTCGACGTGACCGCCGAGGACCGCAGGCGGATCGCCGAGGGCGGATTGTTCCTGCGCGGGTGAACACATCGGACCGCTGGGCGCAGCAAGACGTGATTTAGTCGACTATGCGGCCCGGCGGACGGCTTGATGCGCGTTATCGAGCTGTCGCCCGCTAGAGTGGTTCCCGTGACTGCTGTGTGGCTTGCGATCTGGTACGTGCTGTTTGCCTTCTGGCTGCTGCTCACGGCCCGGATCGTGGTCGAGCTCGTGCGCACCTTCGCGCGCGAATGGCGTCCCGCCGGAGGGGTTGCGGTGACGCTCGAGACCATCTACACAGTGACCGACCCGCCGGTGCGGTTGTTCCGCCGGATGATTCCGATGGTCCGGATCGGCGGCGTAGGACTGGACTTGTCGATTATGGTGCTGCTGTTGGTTGTGTTCTTCGCGATGCAACTGACGCCCAGGTGATCGGGGAAACCCGGGTGCTGACAGCAGTCCATGGAGTGCGTGAGGTGATCTGATGTCGTTGACCCCCGCTGACGTGCATAACGTCGCGTTCAGCAAGCCGCCCATCGGCAAGAGGGGCTACAACGAGGACGAGGTGGACGCGTTCCTCGACCTGGTGGAGACCGAGCTTGCCCGGTTGATCGAGGACAACAACGAGCTGCGCCAGCAGGTCGAGCAGCTCGACCGCGAGCTGGAGTCGACCCGCTCGGAGCTCGAGAACGCGAAGGTCGCCGGCCCGCCGCCGGCACGGGACCCGGAGCCGTCGCGTCGGCTCGCGCCGGTCCCGCCTCCCGCCTCGGCGATGGAGCAGACCCAGGCGCACTCGATGGTCCCGGACGCCGGCGAGCCGAACGTCCAGGCGGCCAAGGTGCTCGGCCTGGCGCAGGAGATGGCCGACCGGCTCACCGCCGAGGCCAAGACCGAGTCCGACGGCATGCTGGCGGAGGCGCGGACCAAGTCCGAGCAGCTGCTGTCCGACGCCCGGGCGAAGTCCGACTCGATGGTCAACGAGGCGCGTACTCGTGCCGAGACCATGCTGAACGACGCGCGCACGCGTGCCGAGACGCTGGAGCGCCAGGCGCGCGACAAGGCGACCACGATGGAACGCGAGTCGCAGCGCAAGTACACCGAGACGATGAACAACCTGAACGCCGAGAAGGGCGCTCTGGGCAAGAAGATCGAAGAGCTCCGCACGATCGAGCGGGAGTACCGCACCCGGCTGCGCGGTTTCCTCGAGTCCCAGCTGCGCGAACTCGACGACCGCGGCTCGGCGGCCCCGGCCTCCGCGTCGTCCGGCTCGAACCAGTCCTCGACCGGCGGCAGCGGCCAGGGCTACTCGTTCGGCCCGCGCGCCGAAGCCGGCTGATCTGATCCGGCGAAACCCCGCCCGGTCCTCTGTGGACCAGGCGGGGTTTCGGCGTGCCCGCGGTCGGCACGGCCACGGTGGGAAACCGTCGTGGTACGCCGCGTGGGCGGGTCGCGCCCCTCTCGCGGGCGGCACGTGCTGTAATTCAGCGTGCTCTACATCGTCCTTCTTCTGGTGCTGGCGGCTCTCGGGCTGCTCGTCACGGCCCTCGTCACGGGCACTTCGCTGTGGGCCTGGGTCTCCATCGGGCTGTCCGTGCTCGCCGGTCTGCTGCTGCTCGTCGATTGGCTGCGCCGGCGCAGGCGCGCGCCCGAATCGGATGCGGAGCCCGAAGCGGCGGCGGACGAGGACGAGGACAAGCCGGCGGACTCGGCCGCGGACACGGACGTGACGGCGGACGTGCCCGCCGAAGAAGAAGCCGAGCAGACCGCGCTGATCCCGAAGACCGGAGAGCTGGGCGACCCGGCCGACGTGCCGCATCCGGACGTGACCGCCGAGCCCGCGGCGGCGGAGGCGAAGGCGGCCCGCGACACCCCGCCCGGCGAGGAGGAGACCGCGGCGGAAGACCTCGCGGTGGTCAAGGAACTCGAGGACGAGGTCGTGGTCGTCGACGAGTACCCGCGCTACCACCTGGTCGACTGCGGCTGGCTGTCCGGCCGCGACACGATCCCGATCGGTGTCGGCGAGGCGCGCCAGCTCGGCTTCACACCGTGCGCCCGCTGCGGTCCGGACGGAGTGCTGGCGGCTGCGCACCGCTGACCCGGCCCGAGCGGTCGGCCGGGGAGGACAGGCGTTGCCGCTGAGGTAACGCTGAGCAGACCCCCGAGTACGGCGTTGCCGCTCACGAAACGCTGAGCAGGTCCGCGAGCACGGCGTTGCCGCTCACGAAACGCCGAGCACGTCCCCGAGCACGGCGCTCCCGCTATCGGTGAGCTGAACCGCCCGGTGTGCCTTCGCTCGCGAGCGCAGCCACCCGGCCGCCATGAACCGTTCGGTCACCGCCGCGCCCAGTGCACCGGCGAGGTGATGTCGCTGCTCGGTCCAGTCCAGGCAGAACCGCAGCAGTGGCCGCCGCCCCGCCGCCGCCATCGCGACGTCCACTCCCAGCTCCCCGAACACCTCGGCCGAGGCGGGTCCCAGTACGTACGGATGTTCCGGCAGCTGCGAGGAAATCCGGTCCCCGGCGCGGCGGCGGGTGGTCGGGTCACCGTCCACAGTGGCCAGTGCGCCCCGGTCCAGCAGCGCCGCGGTGATGGTCACGCCGAGCCGACCGGCGACGTGGTCGTAGCACAGCCGCGCGGTGCGCAGGGCTTCCGCTCGCGTGCCTTCCCGCAACGAGCGCACCGCGCGGGCGGGGGAGTGCCGGGCCAGCGCTTCCAGCAGTTCCGGGGCGGCCCCGGCGATGCGGTAGAACCGGTGGCGGCCGGATTTCTCCGCGGTCACCAAGCCGGCGGCCAGCAGTTTGGACAGATGCGAGCTGACGCCCTGCGCCGAGAGCCCGGCCTCGCTCGCCAGCACCGAGGCGGCCAGCGCCCGGCCGTCCGCGAGCGCCATCAGCACCCGGGCCCGCGCCGGATCGGCGAACAGGGCGGCGGTGCGGGCGATGTCGGCGTCTCCTTCCATCCGTCCAGGATGCCCCTCGCACACTTCCACCGCGACGGAAGCGTTCCCGAGGTCTGCTGGACCTATGCGCACCGCGATCCTGTTCACCATGTGCGCCGGGATGTTCCTGGTGCAGCTCGACGTCACCGTCGTCAACGTCGCCCTTCCCACCCTGGGCGGCGAATTGCACGCCACCCTCCCGCAGCTGCAGTGGGTGGTCGTCGGCTACTCCGTCGTCCTGGCCGCGCTGCTGCTGACCGGGGGAGCGCTCGGCGACGTCCTCGGGCACCGCGGGGTGGTGCTCGCCGGACTGGGGGTGTTCGGGGCGGCGTCCGCCGGGTGCGGGCTCGCCGAGTCGGCGGGCTGGCTGGTCGCGGGCCGTGCGGTGCAAGGCGTCGGGGCGGCGTTGCTGCTTCCCGGCACGATGGCGGTGCTCACCGGTACGTTCCCGGGGCGCGAGGAGCGGGCGAAGGCGCTCGGCGTCTGGGCCGGGGTTTCGGCGCTGGCGCTGCCGTCGGGGCCGTTGCTGGGCGGGCTTCTGGTCCAGGCGGCGGGGTGGCGGCCGGTGTTTTGGCTGAACGTCCCGATCGTCGCCGCGGCGGCGGTGGCGACTCGCCGGCTGGTGCCGCGCGACGTCCGCAAGCCGGGCCGCGTCGACCTGCCCGGCGCGGCGACGGCGGCGCTGGCTCTGGGTTCGGGCGTCTACGCGGTGATCGCGAAAACGCCGTGGGCCGGGCTGGTCGCCGCGGTCGCGACGGCGGCCTTCGTGATCGTGGAAACGCGTTCGGCGGAACCGATGCTGCCGTTGCCGCTGCTGCGTTCCCGGCAGACCGCGGGCGCGAACCTGGTGTCCGCGGCGATGAACTTCGTCGGCCTCGGCTCGGTCCTGGTGTTCACCCTGTACCTGCAGGACGTCCTCGGCGCGCACCCGATCGCCGCGGCGATCGCGCTGCTGCCGATGTTCTTGCCGCTCGTCCTGGTCAGCCCGGTCACCGGCAGGCTCACCGCGCGGTTCGGCCCGCGGCCGCAGATCCTGGCCGGGCTGCTGCTCGGCGCGGCGGCGATGCTGAACCTGCTCCGGATCGGCCCCGGCACCGGATACGGCACGCTGCTGCCGACGCTGCTCGTGCTGAGCGTCGGAATGGGCCTGCTGACGGCGGCGGTGGTGACCGCTGCGGTGGCGGACGCGCCAGGGGAACGGGCGGGGATCGCAGGCGGCGTCAACAATGCCGCGAGACAGGCCGGCGGCGCGCTCGGCGTGGCGGTTTTCGGTGCGGTGGCGGGGGAACCGGCGGTGCGCGGCGCGTTCGAGCACGGGTTGCATGTGCTGGGGTTCGTGTCGGCGGGCCTGTGGGCGGCAGCCGCGGCGCTCGCGGCGGTGACCGTGCGCGGGCGGGATCGGGGCAAGCGGCTAGCTCGGGTGAGCTGATCCGTGGGACGACGTTCGATACAGGGGCGCGGACGGGTGGGTCCGGGGGAGGCGAACCGCTTTCGTCGCCTCCCGCGAAAGCCCGGAGCAGGTGCCGGGCTACCGGATAGTCGAGGCGCCGAAGATCCCGCGGCACTTCAACCTCCGGATGGCACTGGTCCGCTGTGACCCGACCAGCCCGCGCCCCAATGCCACATTGGGGGCTTGTGACGCACCCAATGTGGCATTGGGTGCTTGTGATGCACCCAATGTGGCATTGGGTGCTTGTGATGCACCCAATGTGGCATTGGGTGCTTGTGATGCACCCAATGTGGCATTGGGTGCTTGTGACGCACCCAATGTGGCATTGGGGCGGTCACGCTGGTTGCGGCAGTCGGGGTTCAGGGGCGGCGGATCGGTTCGGTCGACTCCTGCGAAAGCTGGGTTCCGGCCTCGAAGTGGCCCTCACCGGGCCGGTTGCCCGCGGGGGTTTCCGCCGGCGTCGCCGCCCCGTCCGGGCAACTAGCGCCGGGCAGGCGGAAAGCGGGTTGCGGCGACGGGTTAACCTGGAGTCAGCAAGGCGTCGATCCGGCCATCACCGGGGAGCCTCCGGAAGAACCGGGCGCGAGCCCTCAGTAGAACCGGACGGGTGCGGCCCGTGACAGCCGCCGAACGAGTGGCCCGGGAGCAGTGCGCCGGGCAAACGGGGTGGTACCGCGTGACGCGCGAGCGTTTCGTCCCCGTGTGGGCGGCCGCCGGTCGCCCGTACGAGCGACGAACGCGAGGAGCACCCGGATGTACCCCCAGGCTTCGCCGGGCGGAGAGACCACGGTCCCGTCCCAGCCGTCTTTCCCGGAGCTGGAGAAGAGCGTCCTCGAGTACTGGGAGAGCGACCGGACCTTCCAGGCTTCCATCGACGAGCGCCCGGCCGGTGCGAACGGCGACAACGAGTACGTCTTCTACGACGGCCCGCCCTTCGCCAACGGCCTGCCGCACTACGGGCACCTGCTCACCGGGTACGTGAAGGACATCGTCCCGCGCTACCAGACGATGAAGGGCAAGCACGTCGAGCGCCGGTTCGGCTGGGACACCCACGGCCTGCCCGCGGAACTCGAAGCGATGCGGCAGCTCGGCATCACCGAGACGTCCGAGATCGAAGAGATGGGCATCGCGAAGTTCAACGAGGCTTCGCGCGAGTCCGTGCTGCGCTACACCGACGAGTGGCGCGAGTACGTCACCCGCCAGGCGCGCTGGGTCGACTTCGACAACGACTACAAGACGCTCGACGTCACCTACATGGAGTCGGTGCTCTGGGCGTTCAAACAGTTGTGGGACAAGGGACTCGTCTACGAGGGCTACCGGGTCCTGCCGTACTGCTGGCGCGACGCGACGCCGCTGTCCAACCACGAGCTGGGCATGGACGCGGACGTCTACCGCAACCGGCAGGACCCGGCCGTCACGGTCGGTTTCCGGTTGGAGGGCAACGACAACGAGCTCGACGGCACCTATCTCCTGATCTGGACCACGACGCCGTGGACGCTGCCGTCCAACCTCGCCACCGCGGTGCATCCCGAGGTGCAGTACGTCGTGGTGGAAAGCGACGGCAAGCGCTACCTGCTCGCCGAAGCACGGGTGGCCGCGTATGCCCGCGAGCTCGGCGAGGAGCCGGCCGTCGTCGCGCGCTACACCGGCGAGCAGCTGCTCGGATCCCGTTACGCGCCGCCGTTCCCGTACTTCGTGGGCACGGAGAACGCGCACCGCGTGCTGTCCGCCGACTACGTCACCACCGAGGACGGCACCGGCGTCGTGCACATCGCGCCCGCCTACGGCGCCGAGGACAAGGTGGTCACCGACGCGGCCGGGATCGCCCCGGTGACGCCAGTGGACGACCACGGCAAATTCGACGCCACCGTGCCGGACTACGCCGGCCAGCAGGTGTTCGATGCGAACCCGAACATCGTCAAGGACCTCAAGAACGGCACCGGCGGCGCGCAGCGCCAGGGCGCGGTGCTGCTGCGGCACGAGACCTACGACCACTCGTACCCGCACTGCTGGCGCTGCCGGAACCCGCTGATCTACCGCGCGGTGTCGTCCTGGTTCGTCGCGGTGACGCAGTTCAAGGACCGGATGGTCGAGCTGAACCAGCAGATCACCTGGTACCCGGAGAACGTCAAGGACGGCCAGTTCGGCAAGTGGCTGGAGAACGCCATCGACTGGTCGATCTCCCGCAACCGCTACTTCGGCACGCCGATCCCGGTCTGGCGCTCGGACGACCCGGAGTACCCGCGGATCGACGTCTACGGCTCTCTGGACGAGCTGGAGGCCGACTTCGGCGTGCGGCTGGACAACCTGCACCGGCCCTACATCGACGAGCTGACCCGGCCGAACCCGGACGACCCGACCGGCAAGTCGGTGATGCGCCGGGTGCCGGACGTGCTCGACGTGTGGTTCGACTCGGGCTCGATGCCGTATGCCCAGGTGCACTATCCGTTCGAGAACCGCGAGTGGTTCGAGCACCACTACCCGAGCGACTTCATCGTCGAGTACATCGGGCAGACCCGCGGCTGGTTCTACCTGCTGCACGTGCTCGCCACCGCGCTGTTCGACCGGCCGGCGTTTCGCACCTGCATCTCGCACGGCATCGTGCTCGGCTCCGACGGCCAGAAGATGTCGAAGTCGCTGCGGAACTACCCGGACGTGAACGAAGTCTTCGACCGCGACGGGTCCGACGCGATGCGCTGGTATCTGATGGCGAGCCCGATCCTGCGGGGCGGCAACCTGGTCGTCACCGACCGGGGGATTCGCGACGCGGTGCGCCAGGCCGTGCTGCCGCTGTGGAACTCGTACTACTTCCTGGCCCTGTACGCGAACGCGGACGGCAAGCAGGGGCAGTGGCGGACCGATTCCCAGCACCTGCTGGACCGGTACGTGCTGGCGAAGACGCATGAGCTGGTGACGGACGTCGAGGCCGCGATGGACGGCTACGACATCGCCGGCGCCTGCCAGACGGTGCGGGACTTCCTGGAGGTCCTCACGAACTGGTACGTCCGCCGGTCGCGCGACCGGTTCTGGGCGGGCGAGCAGGACGCGATCGACACCCTGCACACCGTGCTGGAGGTGACCTGCCGGGTCGTCGCGCCGCTGCTGCCGCTCACCACCGAGACGGTGTGGCGCGGGCTGACCGGCGGCCGTTCGGTGCACCTGACCGACTGGCCGAACGCGCTCGACCTGCCTGCCGACGCGGCGCTGGTGACCGCGATGGACAAGGTGCGGCAGGTGGCGTCGTCGGCGCTGGCGCTGCGCAAGGCGAACAAGCTGCGCGTGCGGCTGCCGCTGGCGAAGCTCGTGGTCGCCGCGGAAGACGTCCAGCCGCTGCGCGAATTCACCGACATCCTGCGGGACGAAGTGAACGTGAAGTCGGTGGAGCTGACCACTGACGTCGCCGCGCACGGCACGTTCGAGGTCGCGGTGAACGCGCGGGCGGCCGGGCCGCGTCTCGGCAAGACCGTGCAGCAGGTGATCAAGGCGGTCAAGTCCGGCGACTGGACGACGAACGCGGCCGGCGCGGTCGTGGCGGCGGGCGTCGAACTGGTCGAAGGCGAGTACGACCGGCGCCTGGTCGCGGCCGGCGGCGGCGCGGCGGCGGAACTGCCGGGCGGCGCCGGGCTGGTCGTGCTGGACACCGTGGTGACCGACGAGCTGGCGGCCGAGGGCGTGGTGCGCGACCTGGTTCGCGTCGTGCAGCAGGCCCGTCGGGACGCCGGACTGGAGGTCAGCGACCGGGTGACGCTGACCGTGGACGCGCCGGAAGACGTGGTCGCGGCGGTGCGGACGCACGAGACGTTCGTGGCGGCGGAGACGCTGGCGACGTCGGTGTCGTACGGCGAGGTGACCGAAGGCTTCGACGGCACGGTCGGCGAGGGCGTGAAGGTCCGCGTGGCAGTCGCGAAGGCGTGATGCCGAGCCAGCGCTGAGCGGCAAGTCCGTGAAGGGAACATTGAGGGACTCTGAGTCCCTCAATGTTCCCTTCACGCACACCTGGCCACCACGAGCCGACCTGCTCACCGGAGGCGGCATCGGCGCAAAACCTCCGTATAACGCCCTATACCCCAGCCACCGGTACCGCCATTCCGGTGCCGATCACGAATCGGCGCCGGAAAAGCCGCATTCCCTCCGGTAACGTCCGATCGCGCTCGGCGATGGGCAAGCTGAGTCCAGGGGCGCGGGCGGACCGCGCGGGGCGAGGGGGAACGACGGTGAGTCCTGCCGGAAAAAGAGGCGTGCTGATTGGTGGCGCGCTGGCTGTGGTCGCGATCGTGGTGGCAGCGGTCGTGCTGCTCACCGGCGGGGGATCGACTTCCGCGGCGCCGGGAACCGACGTTTCCGCAGAAGCTTCGCAGGGCCCGGCTGACCCGACCTCGGCGGCGCGCGATTTCCTGCTCGCCTTCGGAAAGCGCGACTCGGTCGAGGCGGGCAAGCTGACCGACGCTCCCGGCGCCGCCGGGCCGGCGATGGACGGCGCCTGGTCGACGCTCCGCCCGAGCACGCTGACCGCCAAGCTCGGCCAGGTCAGCGCGGCGCAGGGCGGCCACGCCACCGCCGGCTACACCTACGACTGGAATCTCGGCGCCGGCCGCGTCTGGACGTACTCGGGCAGCCTCGGCCTCGTCCAGTCGCAGGGCACGTGGCTGGTCCACTGGGTGCCGGCCGTGCTGCATCCGAAGCTGGCCGACGGCGAGCGGCTGGTGCTCGCTTCCTCCGACGTCCCGGCGGTGGTGGACCGCGACGGCAAGCCGCTCATCGTGTCCGGCCCGGCCGGCCTGCACCCGGCGGACGACAAGGCATTCCCGCTGCTGCGTTCGGCGCTCACTTCGCACGGCAAGGCCGCTCAAGCGTTCGCCGTCCAGCGCGTCGACGCCGGCGGCAAACCCGTCGAGACGCTGTTCGGGAACCCGGACGGCGACCAGAAGCCGGCGGTCAGCGGGCTCAGCGCCGCGGTCCAGCGGTCGGCGCAGTCCACGGTCGACGGTTATCCGGGCAAGGCGGTCATCGTCGCCCTCCAACCCTCTAGTGGGGACGTGCTCGCGGTGGCGCAGAACAGCAGCGAAACCAATCCGAAGGCGGCGCTCAGCGGCCAGTACGCACCCGGCTCCACGTTCAAGATCGTCACCGCGACCGCGGCACTGGAGGCCGGGCTGGTCACGCCGGATTCCGAAGTGCCCTGTCCGCTGACCGACCGGATCGGCACGCGGACGCTGTCCAACGAAGGATTCGACCTCGGCACCACCACCGTGCACAGGGCGTTCGCGAAGTCCTGCAACACCACGTTCGGCCGGCTCGCGTCGCAGCTGCCCGCCGACGGGCTGGCGAAGGCGGCCAGCCAGTTCGGGCTCAATGCGGACTTCGCGATCGACGGCGTGCCCACCGAGCTGGGCCGGGTCGACCCGGCGGCCAACGCGGACGAGCAGGTCGAGGACGGCATCGGCCAGGGAAAGGTGCAGGTCAGCCCGATGGGTGCGGCGGTGATGGCGGCGACCGCGGCGTCCGGGCGCACCGTCGTGCCGCGGCTGTGGGCGGACGGCACGAAGGTCAACTCCGGCTACCTCCCGCCGCCGGGCCCGGTGCTGTCGGCGCTGCGCGGCATGATGCGCGAAGTGGTCACCGGCGGCACCGCGACCGGACTGGCGAGGTCCGGCACCGTGTTCGGCAAGACCGGCACCGCGCAGTTCGGGGACGGTGCGGAGGCGCACGGCTGGTTCGTCGGCTACCGCGGCGACCTCGCGTTCGCCATTTTCCTGGAGGGAGCGAACGATTCGAAGCCGGCCGTCCAGCTCGGCGCGCAGTTCCTCGGCGGACTGAGCTAGCCGGCGCTTCGGCCGCGGCCGAACTGTTCGCGCCTTACCGTGGACGGATGGAAACCGTCGCCCTCGCCGAAGTCGCCGCTGTGCTGGCCGATCCGAGCCGCGCGACCATGTGCCTCGCGCTGCTCGACGGCCGCGCCTGGACGGTCGGCGAGCTGGCTGGCGCGGCGCGGATCGCGGTGTCTACGGCCAGCGAGCACGTGACGCGGTTGCAGGACGCCGGATTCGTCGCGCGGGCGAAGCAGGGGCGGCACGCGTACGTGCGACTGGCGAGTCCGCGCGTGGCGGAGCTGATCGAGCATCTGGCTCAGCATGCGGAGCTCAAGCGCCCGGACGGGCTGCGGACGTCGCTTCGGGTGCAGCGGCTGTCGTTCGCTCGCAGCTGTTACGACCACCTCGCCGGGACGCTCGGCGTGGCGCTGCGAGACGGGATGATCGGCCGCGGCCTGATCGACGTGTCGGACGGGCTCTCGCTCACCGACGCCGGCCGGGCGGCGTTCGCCGGCCTCGGCGTCGAGCTGCCGGACCGGCCGCGGCGGCCGATGCTGCGCGACTGTCTGGATTGGACGGAGCGGAGGGAGCACCTGGCCGGGGTGGCGCCGGCGGCGTTGCTGGAGCGGGCGGTGACGGCCGGCTGGCTGACCCGGGACCAGCAGCGCGCGGTCCGGGTCCTGCCCGGCGCGGAGGAGCCTTTCGCGACGCTGGGAGTCGATCTCGCCACTCTGCGCGCAATGCGAGCGTCGTAACACACTCCAGTGGTCCCCCGACCGGTGGTGCGCGGTCGGGAACCGGACGCCGCCTCACTATTCTGGACGCCTGCGGGCGGCCGGGACGGGAGGCGAGGAGTGGACCAACTTCCCTTGCTGTTAGGCGTCGGGGGCCTGGTCCTGCTGGTCTCCGTGGTCGCCGTGCGGGTGTCCATCCGGCTGGGGTTTCCGTCGCTGCTGCTGTACCTCGGGATCGGCGTCGTGCTCGGCGAAGCCGGGTTCGGCATCCGGTTCGACAACCCCGCGCTCACCCAGGCGCTCGGGCTCGCCGCGCTCGTCCTGATCCTCACCGAAGGCGGGCTCACCACGCGCTGGTCCTCGGTGAAAGCCTCGCTGCGGCCCGGAATCATGCTGTCCACAGTGGCCGTGGCGATCAGCATCGCGGTCACCGGCGCGGCGCTGCACTGGCTGCTCGGGCTCGACTGGCGAATGGCGCTGTTGTGGGGTTCGGTTCTCGCGTCCACTGACGCCGCGGCGGTCTTTTCCGTGCTGCGCACGGCCGGCGTTGGAAGACGCCTGGTCGGCGCGCTGGAGCTGGAGTCCGGCATCAACGACGCGCCCGCCTACATCGCGGTGGTGGTGCTCGCGTCCGGGGAAGCGGTCGACTGGTCGCTGCCGCTGCTGGTGATCTACGAACTGCTCACCGGGCTGGCACTGGGCGTCGCCTTCGGCTGGCTGGGCGCGCAAGCGTTGCGCCGCGCCGCTCTTCCGGCGACCGGCCTGTACCCGCTCGCCACGGTGGCGGTCTGCGTGCTCGCCTACTCGTCGGGGCAGCTGGCGCACGCCTCCGGTCTGCTGGCCACCTACGTCGCCGGTCTCGTGCTGGGCAACTCGAAACTGCCGCACCGGTCGGACACGCTGTCGTTCGCCGAAGGGCTCGGCTGGCTCGCGCAGATCGGACTGTTCGTGCTGCTCGGTCTTTTCGCGTCGCCGAGCCGGCTGCTCGAAGCGCTGGTGCCGGGCCTGGTCGCGGGCGCGGTGGTGCTGCTGCTCGCGCGTCCGCTGTCGGTGGTGCTGTCGGTGCTGCCGTTCCGGTTGCCGTGGCGGGACCAAGCATTCCTGTCCTGGGCCGGGCTGCGCGGCGCGGTGCCGATCGTGCTCGCGATGATCCCGCTGTCGCAAGGGGTTCCCGGCGCGGACCGGCTGGTGGACGCGGTGTTCGTCCTCGTCATCGTGCTCACCTTGCTGCAGGGCGCGACGCTCAGCCCGCTCGCCCGGGTGCTCGGGCTGGCGAAATCGGGACAGGCGCAGGAGATCGAGGTCGACGCCGCGCCGCTGGACGAACTCGGCGCGGAGCTGCTGCAGGTGCGCATCCAGAAGGGTTCGAAGCTGCACGGCGTGTACCTGTCCGAACTGCGGCTGCCGGTCGGCGCGACGGTGAGCCTGGTGGTCCGCGGGGGCACCGGGTTCACGCCGCAGAAGACGAGCCGGCTGCAAGTGGGCGATCAGCTCTTGGTGGTCGCGACCGCCGACGTCCGCGACGCCACCGAAGCGCGCATCCGGGCGGTGGACCGGGCGGGCCGGCTCGCGCGCTGGCGCGGGGAGTCCGGCGCCTGATCTCCAGTGTCCATTGTGGATGAACGGGGTGACCGCCGTCTCAGATCACGGGAAGGGGCTGGCTCAGTGCCGGGGTAGTCCGCTATCGTCCGGGTCAGGTCATGAGTGCCAGCGCGAAGCCCCGGCTTGCTGGCCGGCAACCCTCCTACCGCGGTGGGGTGCCCCGGGTGAAGACCAGGCCGGTCGCGCCATGCGGCAGGCAAGCGCGGGCCCCTCGCCGGGGGTCCCCCGGAACGCCGAGGAGGCGTCGTCATGACTCTCGCACTCGACCGGACCACTGCTGTTTACGCTGGTCCCGCCACTGTTCCCGCGGTCGCCGGTGCGGCGCTGCGAGTGCCGCTGGTGACCGGCGGCGACATCGGGTACGCCAACCTCGACCACGCGGCCAGCGCGCCCTGTCTGGACAAGGTCCGCTCGGCGGTCGAGGAGTTCCTGCCCTGGTACGCCAGCGTGCACCGGGGCGCCGGGTTCGCGTCCCAGGTCTCCACCCGGCTGTACGAGCGCACGCGCGACATCCTGCGCCGCTTCGTCGACGCCCGCGCCGGTGACTCGGTGGTCTTCACCCGCAACACCACCGACTCGTTCAACCTGCTGGCGAAAGCGTTGCCGCGCAAGACTTCTGTCGTCGTCTTCGACAGCGAGCACCACGCCGCGCTGCTGCCGTGGCGCGGCCCGAACGTGCGGCGCGTGCAGCTGCCGCGGACCCGGCTCGCCGCGGTGTCCGTTGTGGACGAAGCGCTGGCGGACTGCCCGGAAGGGCCCCGGCTGGTGGTGGTCGCGGGCGCGTCGAACGTGACCGGCGAGCTGCTGCCGGTCGCCGAGATCGCCGCGGTGGCCCGGAAACACGGTGCGCGAGTCGCGCTGGACGCCGCGCAGCTGGCACCGCACCGGCGGATTTCGTTGCGGGAACTGGATGTCGACTACGTCGCGTTGTCCGGGCACAAGCTGTACGCGCCGTTCGGCGCCGGTGCGCTGATCGGACGCAGCGACTGGTTGCGGGCGGCGCAGCCGTACCTGGCGGGCGGGGGTGCGACGAAGCTGGTCACCGAGGAAGCCGTCGTGTGGAACACCGGCGAGGAGCGGCACGAGGCTGGTTCGCCGAACACCGTCGGCGTGTATGCGCTGGGGGTCGCCTGCGAGGAGCTGGCCGCGAGCTGGGATGCCGTGGGCTCGCACGAAGCCGCGCTGCTGGAGCGGCTGCGCAAGGGGCTGGCCGGCCTTCCCGGATGCGCTGAGCTGCGGTTCTTCGATGCTCCGGGGGACCGGGTGGGCACGGTGAGTTTCGTGCTGGACGGGTTTGACCCGGGGTGGCTGGCGGCGGTGCTGTCGGCGGAATACGGGATCGGGGTTCGCGACGGGGCGTTCTGCGCACACGTGGCGACGCGGCGGCTGATCCGGGAGACCGGTGCCGACGGGCAGCAGGCGGTGCGGGTGAGCCTGGGGCTGGGCAGCACTGAGGAACATGTGGACCGCCTGGTGCTTGCGCTGCGGCAGGTCATCGCCCGCGGTGCGCGGTGGGAGTACGCGAAGGCGGACGGGCGGTGGGCTCCGGTGGGAGACCCGCGCGAGCTGCCCCCGTTCTGTTCCTGATCACGCGGCAGGTTGGGCGAGCGGGTCATGCCGTCGATGACGGCCGCTCCGGCGTGGTTCGAGCGACCGGATTAGGCCGGCTCCGCCGGTGCTGCCTGCCGCCGCGACCCGCCCGGGCGCGGACGTGGACAATGGGGGAGTGAGCACCGACCCTTCGCCGTCCGAATCCGAAGTCTCCCCGCCCGTGGACCCGCCCGAGCCGGGGGCGGCCGACACTGCCGCGGCCGAGACCGAAGCGACTGAAGCGCAGGCGCCGAAACGACGGGTCGTCTGGGTGGTGTTCGCCGTCGCGGCGGTGCTCTGGGCCCTCGACCTGCTCACCAAGAACCTCGTGGTGGCGAACCTGGAGGGCCAGCCGCCGAAGCCGATCCTCGGCGGGCTGATCTACCTGCAGGTGATCCGCAACGCGGGCGCGGCGTTCTCCATGGCCACCGGCATGACCTGGGTGCTGGCCCTGATCGCGATCGCCGTCGTGGTCGCGATCGTGTGGATCGCGCGCAGGCTGCGCTCGGTCGGCTGGGCGATCGGCCTCGGCCTGGTCCTCGCCGGCGCGCTCGGCAACCTGACCGACCGGTTCTTCCGCGAACCCGGATTCCTGCGCGGCCACGTCGTGGACTTCATCTCCGCGTTCGTGCCGAACGGGCAGGGCTTCGCGATTTTCAACATCGCCGACTGCGGGATCACCGTCGGCGGCGCGCTGATCGTGCTCCTGTCGCTGCTCGGCCGGGACTACGACGGCACCTCGACGCGCAAGAAGAAGGAAAAGGCGTGAGCGCCCGGATGCTGCCCGTCCCGGACGGGCTCGACGGAATGCGGGTCGACGCCGGGCTGGCCAAGATGCTCGGTCTCTCCCGCACCGCGGTCGCCGAACTGGCCGAGGCGGGCGACGTGCTGCTGGACGGCCGTCCGGCGGGCAAATCGGACCGGCTCACCGGCGGCGGGCTGCTCGAGGTCACCCTGCCCGAACCGGAACGGCCGGCGGAGATCATCGCCGAGCCGGTCGAAGGCATGCGGATCCTGCACGACGACGACGACATCGTGGTGATTTCGAAGCCGGTCGGCGTCGCCGTGCACCCGAGCCCGGGCTGGACCGGCCCGACCGTGGTGGGCGGGCTGGCCGCCGCCGGGCTGCGGATCTCGACGTCCGGCGCGGCCGAGCGCCAGGGCGTCGTGCACCGGCTCGACGCGGGCACCACCGGCGTGATGGTGGTGGCGAAGAGCGAGCACGCGTACACCGTGTTGAAGCGGGCGTTCAAGGAACGGACCGTCGACAAGGGCTATCACGCCGTCGTCCAGGGCCACCCGGACCCGATGCGCGGCACCATCGACGCCCCGATCGACCGGCACCCGCGACACGACTACAAGTTCGCGGTCGTGGCGGGCGGACGGCCGAGCGTCACGCACTACGAGGTGGTCGAGGCGTTCCGGGCGGCGTCGCTGGCGCACGTGAAGCTGGAGACCGGGCGGACGCACCAGATCCGCGTGCACTTCTCCGCGTTGCGCCACCCCTGTGCCGGGGACCTGACCTACGGGGCGGACCCGGTGCTGGCACGCAAGCTAGGCCTTTCGCGGCAATGGCTGCACGCGCGGACGCTCGGCTTCGCGCACCCGGCGGACGGCCGCTGGGTCGAGTTCGAGGCGGAGTACCCGGCCGACCTCGCCGGGGCCTTGGAGATCCTCCGGGACGGAAACTAGCCGCCCGGCGGTCCCGGTCGATCCTGGTTCCGGTGCGTGCGGGGAACAGTGAGGGACTCTGCGTCCCCCAATGTTCCCTTCACGAACTTCGGGTTAGTCGACCGACCAGGTCAGGGTGCGCTCGTCCGGCTCCGGGCGCGGGCTCCAGCGGACGGCGACCACCCGGGTCGCGTCCGGGAGCACGTAGACGGTGTGCCCGCCGAGTGTTTCGCCCGGCTGGACGCCGATCTTGTGCGGCGGCCGCGAGGTGAGCGAAACCGGGGCCTTGCCGACGACGTCGCCGCTGTCGGTGACCAGCTCGAGGTAGTTGTCCGGCAACGACGCGAACGGGATCGGCCCGCGGTTGGTGATCTCGGTGTGCACGACGACAGCTCGCTCGCCGTCCTCCAGCCGGTAGCCGGCGGCGCCGAAGAGGAAGTCGGCCGGGTCCTGGACTTCGAGCAGCTGCACCGACAACTGCTCGCCCTCGAGGCCCTGGGACTGCATCGTCTCGCCGATCCGGCCCTTCTTGGCCGGGCCGGCGGCGGGACGAGGATCGTCGCCGCGCGCCCACGACGCGGTCTGCGGGACGCCCCAGGTGCTCAGGACCGGGTCCGGATGCGCGGCCGGTCCGCTGTAGCCGTTGGGCGGCGGTGCGGGCGTTCCGTACGGCTGCGCCGCCGGAATACCGTTCGGTCCGGGCGGGTACGAGCCGGAGACGCCGGGGTTCAGGCCGGTCTGCGCCGGGGCATACGCGCCGGACCGGCCCGGATTCGGCAGCCCGGTCTGGCCCGGCGAGTACGACCCGGACATCCCTGGCCCGGCCGGAATGCCGTTGGGTCCTGCCGAGAAGGCGCCGGACGTCCCCGGGCCGGGCATCGGACCCGGTCCGTTCGGCGGCGGGTAGGCACCCGAAACCCCCGGGTTCGGCCCGGCGGGAATGCCGTTGGGACCGGGCTGGTACGCGCCGGAGACGGCGGGGTTCGGCCTCGCCCCGGACGCGGGAATGCCGTTGGGGCCGGGCGGGTAGGCGCCGGAAACGCCCGGGTTCATCCCGGCTTGCGCGGGCGAGACCGGCCCCGAGGTGCTGGGCGAGCCGCCTTGTGGTCCGGCTGCGGGGCCGCCTTGGGGCCGGGCTGCCGGGAACGGCGCGGACCCAGGCCCGCCCTGCGGACGCTGCCAGGACGCGGGCGCTCCGGAGATCGCCGCACGAAGCCCGTTGGGGTCGCTCTCGACGCCGACGAGCAGCGGCAGCCCGCTGCCGGACAGCGCGACCAGCCGGTACGCGACCTCTCGCGGATCCATCCCGACCTTCGCCGCGAGTTCGTGGACAGCCCCCTTGCCCAGCTCGGCGAGCGCGGCGAGCAGGCGGATGTCGGCGGGATCGGTCACGGCCACTCCGGCAACGCTACCGCCTCGCCCGCCGAACCAGGCCGCACTCCCGCATCCGGCGTGCCCCGGTTCACCGGATGCGGGGCGGACCGTCTCGGCAGCGGGGCGAGAAGGGGACTGGGCGGCGGCGGGTGCGGGCAGGGGGGCGAGGATCGCGCGGGCCCGTGTTCGCGGTCCGGGCGAATCACCGCCCGGCCCGGCTCCGATCTCGATTAGGGTCGGCAGCACACCTGACGTCAATCCTTGGGGGCACTGCCGATGTCCGTCGTTTCCGATCTCGCCGACGAGTTCGTAGAGGCGTCGTTCGACCATGAGCCGCTCGACGCCGCTGTGCTCGGGATTCGGCCGGACGCGCCGGGGCTCGGCGATCCGGGGGCGGCTGCCGAGGCCGCGTACCGGGAGGTGCTCGCCGGCCTTCGCGCGCGCGCCGAAGAGATCGACCCAGCAGGGCTGGACAGCGCCGACCGGGTCACTCGGGAGGTGCTGCTCAGTTCGATCGACGCGGTGTTCGACCAGTTCGACAGCCACGCGGCCGAGTTCACCGTCTCCGATCTGTTCATCGGGCCCGCCTCCGCGCTGCTGACCGTCCTGCCGATGATGCCGATGGCCGCCGGTTCGGTCGCGGAAGCGCATCTCGGCCGGCTCGCCGAGATCCCGGGCTATCTGCGCACGTTCGCGCAGCGGCACCGCGACGGCATCGCCGCCGGGCGGGTGCCGGTCGAGCGCTTGGTCAAGGGGGCGATCGCGCAGATCGACCGGTACCTCGCCGAGCCGGACAGCGACCCGCTGGCGCGGCACGAGGCGCCCGACGAGGACTTCGCCGAGCGGCGTGCCCAGCTGTTGCGCGAGGTCGTGCGTCCCGGCTTCCGCGAGTACCGCGACTTCCTCGAGGCCGAAGTCCTCCAGCACGGCCGCCCCGACGACAAGGCCGGCGTCTCCTGGCTTCCGGGCGGGGACGAGATCTACGCCCGGCTCGTCCGCAAGCACACCACCAGCACCCGCACCCCGCGGGACCTGCACGAAACCGGCCTCGCGGTGATCGCCGGGCAGGTCCCGGAGTACCAGGCGCTCGGCGAGCGGGTCTTCGGCACCCGCGAGCTGCCGGAGATCTTCGAGCGCCTGCGCACCGACCCGAAGCTCCGTTGGACCAGCGCCGACGAGCTGCTCGAGGGCGCGCGCACCGCGATCGCGCGCGCCGAGGCGGAGGCGCCGAAGTGGTTCGGCCGCATCCCGCAGCACCCCTGGGTGGTCGAGCCGGTTCCGGCGGACTCCGCACCGGGCGGGCCGCCCGCGTACTACATGCCTCCCGCGGTCGACGGGTCCCGGCCGGGCACCTACTTCGCGAACACGCACGAGGCGACCGAGCGGTTCCGGCACACCGCCGAGGCGACCGCGTTTCACGAGGCGATCCCGGGCCACCACTTCCAGCTCAGCGCCGCGCTCGACCTCACCGACCTGCCGCTGATGCGCCGGATCGGCGGGTTCACCGCATACGCCGAGGGCTGGGGCCTCTACACCGAGCGCCTGGCCGACGAGATGGGCCTGTACTCCGACGACGTGGCGCTGCTCGGCATGCTCACCTTGGAGTCGATGCGGGCCGGCCGGCTGGTGGTGGACACCGGGCTGCACGCGCTGGGCTGGACCCGGCAGCAGGCGGTGGACTACCTGGTCGAGCACACGCCGATGGCGCGGGTCGAGATCGAGTCCGAGGTGGACCGCTACCTCGCGTACCCGGGCCAGGCGCTCGCGTACATGGTGGGCCGGCTGGAGATCCAGCGGCTGCGCCAGGAGGCCGAAGAGCGCCTCGGCAGCCGGTTCGACATCCGCGAGTTCCACGACCTGGTGCTGTCCGGCGGTTCGCTGCCGCTGTCGGTGCTCGACGCGGTGGTCACCGAGTGGGTGGCCGGCCACGGCGACACCGTCAACGGGCTGGCCGCCGAGCTGATCGAGCTGGACTTCGAGCGGGAGCCGCTGGAGCGCACCGTCTACGGTCTGCCCGGCGACCACACCAAGCTGGCCGACCCGAGCCTCGCCGCGGCGGAGCGGGACCGGGCCGCGTACGCCGCGCTCGCCGAGCGGGCCGAGGCGATCGACCCGGCCGGGCTCAGCGCGTCCGAGGTCGTCACCCGCGAGGTCGTGCTCACCCACGCCCGCGGCGCGATCGACACGATCGATTCGCGGCTGTCCGGGTTCGCGGTGAGCGACGGCTTCAGCTCGCCCGCGCTGAACCTGATCACCATCCTGCCGGCGCTGGTTCCGGACAACGAGGACCGGGCGCGCGACTATCTCGCCCGGCTGGCCGCGGTCGGCGGCTACCTGGACGCGGTGATCGACGCGCAGGGCTCGACCGTGGCGGACGGGTTCGCGCCGCCGGACTTCCTGGTGCGCACCGGGATCGAGTACGTCGAGCGGTACCTCGCGAACGAGGCGGGCGACCCGTTCCGGGTGACGCCGGCGGTCGAGGTCGCCGGGTTCGCCGAGGAACGCGACCGGCTGCTCGCCGAGGTCGTCCGGCCCGCGTACGCGCGCTACCGGGACTTCCTCGCCGAGAAGGTGCTTCCGGTGGCGAAGACCGACAGCCAGCCGGGCATCTCGCACCTGCCGGGCGGGCTGGAGAAGTACCAGGGCCTGATCCGCGCGCACACCACCACCGACCGCACCGCACCGGAGCTGCACGAGACGGGCCTGCGCATTGGCGAGCAGCTGGCGGAGGAATACCGCGAGCTGGGCGCCAAGCTGTTCGGCACCGGCGAGCTTTCGGAGATCTTCGAGCGGCTGCGCAACGACCCCGCGCTGCGCTGGCGCGACGGCGAGGAGCTGCTGGATGGTGCCCGTACCGCCATCGCCCGGGCAGAAACCGTTGCTCCGCAATGGTTCTCCCGGGTTCCGGACGCCAAGTGCGAGGTGGCCCCGGTACCGGAGGCGGACGCCGCGAGCGGCACCATCGCCTACTACCTGCAGGCGGCGTTCGACGGCTCCCGGCCCGGCACGTACTACGCGAACACCTACGAGGCCAGCTCGCGGCCGCGCTACACCAGCGAAGCGATCGCGTTCCACGAAGCCGTACCGGGACACCACTTCCAGCTGACGTTCGCGCAGGAGCTCGCCGATCTGCCGTTGCTGCGCCGGATCGCGCCGTTCAACGCCTACATCGAGGGATGGGGCCTCTACGCGGAGCGGCTGGCCGACGAGATGGGCCTGTACTCCGACGACGTCACCCGCTTCGGGATGCTCACCCAGGACTCGATGCGGGCCGGCCGGCTGGTGGTGGACACCGGGCTGCACGCGCTGGGCTGGACCCGGCAGCAGGCGGTGGACTACCTGGTCGAGCACACGCCGATGGCGAAGATCGAGATCGAGGCGGAGATCGACCGGTACGTCGCGAATCCGGGTCAGGCGCTGAGCTACATGGTGGGGCGGCTGGAGATCCAGCGCGTCCGCGCCGAGGCGGAGGCGGCGCTCGGCGACCGGTTCGACATCCGCGCGTTCCACGACGTCGTGCTGGGCAACGGGATCCTTCCGCTGTCCACTCTGGACACGGTGGTCGGCGCGTGGATCGCGGAGGTGTCCGCGTCCCGCTAGTCGCGTGTCCGTGACGGGCCCCTTGAGGGAATCAGATTCCGGCAAGGGGCCCTTCGCGGACCACGGGCAGCGGCCGAGTCGCGCCGCGGTGTGACCCACGCCGTAGCGCCGTCGCGGGGCCGCCGCCATAATGAGCAAACGCTTAGTCAGAGTCGACCGGCAGGGAATGGGGCAGCGATGAGGATCGGGACCGGCGTCAGCTACTCAGGCGGGTTCGCCGAGAGCGTCGCGGACATCGTGGAGCTGGAGCGGGTCGGGCTCGACATCGTCTTCGTTCCCGAGGCGTACAGCTTCGACGCGGTCAGCCAGCTCGGCTTCCTCGCCGCGAAGACCGAGCGGGTCGGCCTGATGTCCGGCATCTTCCAGATCTACACCCGCACGCCGAGCCTCACCGCGATGACCGCGGCGGGGCTGGACTTCGTGTCCGGCGGCCGGTTCACCCTCGGCCTCGGCGCGTCCGGCCCGCAGGTCATCGAGGGCTTCCACGGCGTGAAGTACGACGCGCCGATCGGCCGCACCCGGGAGATCATCGAGATCTGCCGCCAGGTGTGGCGGCGCGAGCGGGTCGTGCACGACGGCAAGTACTACACCATCCCGCTGCCCGCCGACCAGGGCACCGGCCTGGGCAAACCGCTCAAGCTGATCAACCACCCGGTGCGCGAGCGGATCCCGGTGGTGCTCGCCGCGCTGGGCCCGAAGAACGTCGCGCTGGCCGCCGAGGTCGCCGAGGGCTGGCAGCCGATCTTCTTCCACCCGGAGAAGGCGAACGACGTGTGGGGCGCCTCGCTGGCCGAGGGCAAGGCGAAGCGCGCGCCGGAACTGGGCGAGCTGGACGTGTTCGCCGCGCCGCCGCTGGCGATCGGCGACGACGTGGATCACCTGCTCGACTACGTGCGCCCGGTGTTCGCGCTCTACATCGGCGGAATGGGTGCCCGCGGCAAGAACTTCTACAACACGCTGGCCTGCAACTACGGCTACGAGGCCGAGGCGAAGCTGATCCAGGACCTGTACCTGGACGGAAAGAAGGAAGAGGCCGCCGCGGCGGTCCCGCTGGAGCTGCTGCGCGCCACCTCGCTGGTCGGCCCGGCCGGCTACGTCAAGGAGCGGCTGGCGGCGTTCGCCGAGGCGGGCGCGACCACGCTGGCCGTCAATCCGCTGCAGCCCGGCCGCGAGGCCCGGGTGGCGAACGTGGCGAAGCTGAAAGAGCTGCTCGGATGAGTTCGCGCGGCTCGTTGCGCGGCCGCTCGACTTCGAAGTCCGGAGTGACCCGCGTCTCAGCGCGGAAATAGCCGCTGGAGCGCATCCGGTAAGATACCGGCCAACCAAGTGTGAAGAAGCCGCACTTCAGGTCGATGCCGCCGTCGAAATGCCGTCAATTCCGCTCAGCGCGGAGCGCGGCTGGGGGTAAGAACGGGTTCAGTGGCGAATCCGTCGGCGGGGCGAAAGCGAGGTAGGCCAGGCTGTGCGCAAGATCGAAGGGCTCTCGGCCGCGGTGCTGGACGTGGGGTCGTTCAGTGCCCGGCTGGTCGTGCTCGAACCTGGCGGATCCCCGATGGACCCGGTGCTCACCCATCAGACGAGGCTGCGGCTGGACCGCGAGCTGGACGACGAGGGCCGGCTGAGCCGGTCCGGCGTCAAAGCCGTCGCGGCCGCGGTCCGCACCGGGATGGAAGTCGCCCGCGAGCACGGCGTGCAGGACGTGTTCCCGCTGGCCACGTCGTCGATCCGGGACGCCGTGAACGCTCGGGAGGCGGTTCGCGAGGTGGCCGGCGAGACCGGTGTCGAGCTGCGCTTCCTGTCCGGCCGCCGCGAAGCGGAGCTGACCTACGTGGGCGCGCGCCGCTGGTACGGCGCGGCCGGCGGTCCGCTGCTGGCGCTGGACATCGGCGGCGGGACGGTCGAGCTGTCCGCCGGCTCGGGGGAGCAGGCGACGTTCGCGCGTTCGCTGCCGCTGGGCGCCCGTTCGGTGACCCGCGACTGGCTGCCCGCCGAGCCGCCGGTCCGCAGCAAGCAGGTGCGCGCGCTGCGCGATCACGCGCTGGAAGAAGTGGCGGCCGCGCTGGGCGACGTCAAGGACGAGCTGGCCGAGCACCGGGTGGCCGGCTGCTCGAAGGTGCTCCGCCAGCTGGCCCGGCTGGCCGGCGACCGGCCGGGGAGGACCCGCGAGCTGCACTTGGAAGACGTGCGCGAGTGGATCCCGCGGCTGTCGGCGATGCCGTCGGCGCGGCGGGCTCAGTTGCCGGGGATCTCCCGCCAGCGCGCCCAGCAGGCGCTCGGCGGTGCGATCGTGGCGGAGGCGCTGCTGACCGTCGCGGGCGGGAAGATGACGATCTGCCCGTGGTCGACCCGCGACGGGCTGCTGCTGACACTGCTCGACCAGCTCACCGACGCGACCGGGAAGAAGTGGTCTCGGCCGGCCGCGTGAAGACGCTGGTGCCGGGCCGGAGAACGCGGTATGCCGGAGACATGACTCCGCGCAGCGAGTTCCATCCGCACCGCCGCTCCGAGGACGAGGACGAGACACCGTTCCCGGGCAAGCGGAAATCCGAGCTGCCCGATCCGGACGAGCTGACCGGCGAGGTGGCGAACATTCCGGGGAAGGACCTCAGCCCGGCTGGAACGGACGAGGTTCCCGCGGTCCCGGGCACCGACGACGACCCGACGTCCTGATCGAGCCGGAGTACCTTGCCCGGCCATTCGGCAGGAATGTCCGTTAACTCGCTGAATGAGTGAAAAACCGGCGGATTGGTCCGGCTCCAAGTAGTGATCGACAAAGATGTGGCCGGTCTGGATCCGCAAGCAGGCGGGCGCTTCTTCGAAGGCTTCGTCACCGGCACCGTGACGGTGGACGGTGTCTGCGAAGGACACGGGAAGTACTGCAGCGAGACCCGGGTGCTCGGAACCGGCCTCAAAGTCCAGTCGGCACGCGCCGAACTCTGCTGAGAAGTCCGCGCCGCGGTCGCGCTGAGGTCTTCAGCGCGACCGCGGCGCGTTCATTCGCTGCGGAACTGCCGCGCCTTCGCCGGGTCCCGGCGGGCCGGAGCACGCCCGAACGGCTGGACCGGTGCCGGACCCGGGTCGATCTTCGGGATGGTCAGCTCCACCGGCTGCTCGGTGACGGTGAACCGCTCGCCGTGGTGGACGAGGTCCAGGTGCGGCCCGCTGAGCACCTGGTAGGTGGCCGCGTCGGGGCGGATCGAGACCTGGAACCGGGTGCCGCGGAATGCCAGGCGGAACGTGAGGCTGCCCAGTTCCGCGGCGAGGCGCGGGGCGAACGACAGTTGTCCGCCGTGGTCGCGCAGACCGCCGAAGCCGGCCACGGTGGCTTGCCAGGCCCCGGCCAGCGAGGCCATGTGCAGGCCGTTGCGCACGTTGTTGTGCACGTCGTGCAGGTCGGTCAGCGCTGCCTCGGCGAGATAGTCGTAGGCGAGTTGCAGGTGCCCGACCTCGGCGGCGATCACCGCCTGCGTGCCGGCCGACAGCGACGAATCCCGGACTGTCCGCGCTTCGTAGTAGGCGAAGTCGCGCGCCTTTTCTTCCGGGCTGAACGAATCCCCGCACAGGTGCAGCGCCAGCACCAGGTCGGCCTGCTTCACGACCTGTTTGCGGTACAGGTCGAAGTACGGGTAGTTCAGCAGCAGCGGATAGGAGTCGTCCTCGGTGCCGGCGAAATCCCACTCGGCGTGCTGCAGGAACCCTTCCGACTGCGGGTGCACGCCCAGTTCCTGGTCGTAGGGCAGCGCCATGGCCTCCGCCGCGGCGCGCCAGGAATCGATCTCCGGGGCGTCCGCTCCGAACTCGCGGGCGACCTCCGGGTGCCGCTCGCAGGCGTCCGCCGCGGCCAGCAGGTTCTTGCGGGCCATCAGGTTCGTGTAGACGTTGTTGTCCGCGACCGCCGAGTACTCGTCCGGCCCGGTCACGCCGTCGATGCGGAAGTGGCCGTGGTGGTCGAAATGCCCGAGCGACGCCCACAGCCGCGCGGTTTCCAGCAGCAGCTCGGCGCCGCAGGCGCGTTCGAACTGCTCGTCGCCGGTCGCGTTCACGTAGCGCACCACTGCGTCGGCGATGTCGGCGCTCACGTGGAACGCCGCCGTGCCGGCCGGCCAGTACGCCGAGCATTCCGCGCCGGTGATCGACCGCCACGGGAAAGCCGCGCCGTGCAAGCCCAGCTGGGTGGCGCGGTCGCGCGCTTTGTCCATTGTGGAGTGTCGCCAGACCAGCGCGTCGCGGGCGGCGTCCGGCATCGTGTAGGTCAGCACGGGCAGCACGAACGTTTCGGTGTCCCAGAACGCGTGCCCGTCGTAGCCGGGGCCGGTGAGGCCCTTGCCGGCGATCGCGCGCGTCTCGCCGCGGGCCCCGGCCTGCAGGAGGTGAAACAGCGCGAACCGGACTGCCTGCTGCAGTTCGGGGTCGCCCTCGATTTCGATGTCCGAGGTGGCCCAGAAGTCGTCCAGGAACTGCCGCTGCTCGGCGGCCAGCCCCTTCCAGCCGGTCTGGCGGGCGCCGGCGAGTGCTGCCTCCACCTGGGCTCGCAGCGCTGGCGCGGACCGCTGCGCGGACCAGCCGTAGGCGAGGAACTTGGTCAGCCGCAGCCGGCCGCCCTTCGGCACGTCGACCGCGGCGGTGAGCCGGGCCAGGTCCTCCTCGGCGTGGATGCGGGTGCGCAGCCCGTCGTCCACCTCGATCTTGTGGTCCATCGCGGCGGCGATCCGCAGGCCGGACATCCGGGTCTGGTGCACCAGCACGGCCTGGTAGCCCGAGGCCTGGCTGAACTCGCCGACCAGCGGCGCGTGCAGCGCGGCGGCCACTCGCGGGTCGCGGGTGTCGGACTCGATCGGCTCGTTCGCCAGCAGATCCGACTGCACGACCAGCTGCAGGTCCTCGTCCAGCGGCTCGACCTCGTACCGGATCGCGGCGACCGCGCGCTGGGTGAACGAAACCAGCCGTTCGGTGGTCACCCGCACGCGCCGTCCGGTGGGGGAGGACCACTCGGTGACCCGGCGCAGCGTGCCTTTGCGGAAGTCCAGCACCCGGTCGTGCGCGGTCGCGATGCCGTAGCGCATGTCCAGCGGCTCGTCCTCGACCAGCAGCCGGATGATCTTGCCGTCGGTCACGTTGACGACGGTCTGGCCTTCCTCCGGGTAGCCGTAACCGCCCTCGGCGTAGGGCAGTTCGTGCTGCTCGTAGAACCCGTTGAGGTAGGTGCCGGGCAGCCCGCGCGGCTCACCCTCCTCCAATGTCCCGCGCAGGCCGATGTGGCCGTTGGACACCGCGAACGCGGATTCGGTGCGCTGCAACGCATCCACGTCCAGCCCGCGCCAGCGCAGCTCCCACGGCGCGCATTCGTAACCGTGTTCCGTCACTTGGCCTCCAGCAGTTCGGCGAGGTCGTCGACCACGATGTCGGCGCCGTGCGCGCGCAGTTCGGCGGCCTGGTTCTGCCGGTTGACGCCGACGACGTAGCCGAAGCCGCCCGCTTTGCCCGCCTGGACGCCGGACTGCGCGTCCTCGAACACCGCCGCCTGCTCCGGCGCCACCCCGAGTTCCTTCGCTCCGGCGAGGAACGAATCGGGCGCCGGCTTGCCTTTCAGGCCGTCGCGGCGGATCACCAGACCGTCCACTCGCGCTTGCACGAATCGCGACAGGTCCGCCGCGTCCAGCACCTTCGCGCCGTTCGCGGACGACGTCACCACGGCGATCCGCAGCCCGCGGCGCCGCGCTTCTTCCAGATAACGCACGGATCCCGGATAGGGATCCACGCCGTGCTCGTCGATGATCTTCAGCAACAGTTCGTTCTTGCGGTTGCCGACGCCGTTGACCGTCGGCGCGTCGACGGCGTCGTCCGGAGTGCCCTCGGGCAGTTCGATCCCGCGCGAGCGAAGGAATTCCCGCACGCCGTCGGCGCGCGGGCGGCCGTCGACGTAGGCCGCGTAGTCGTTGTCGGTGAACTCCTGGAAACCGTCGCCGTCCCGGCTGCGCAGAAACTCGTCGAACGTCCGTTTCCACGCTTCGCGGTGGAGCACGGCCGTCCCGGTCAGCACGCCGTCGAGGTCGAACAGGCAGGCGGTGATGGTGTCGGGCAGTCCGATCATGCCTGCAAGGTACCTGCTGACGCCGACCTTCGCGGCTGTCGCGGCTGGCCGGGAAGGGAACAGTCAAGGACTCCGAGTCCCTGAATGTTCCCTTCCCGGCTGGTCAAGCGGCGCCGACCCGGCGTTCGAAGACGAGCCGTTCGGCGGCCCGCAGCCCGACGCTGATCGCGCCGGTGAGCACGCCGTCGTCGCCGAGTTCTCCTTGCACGACAGTGGTGGTGAGCGGAGTGAACGAGCGCAGCGCCCGGTCGATCGGCTCCAGCAGCAAGTCCGCCGCGGTGCCGACGCCGCCGCCGAGCACGATCAGCTCGGGGTCGATCACCGCGGCGACGGACGCGACCGTGTAGGCCAGCCGGTCGGCTTCCTCGGCCACGACGCGCTGAGCCAGCTCGTCGCCCTCGCGGGCGAGCCGGAAGACTTCGCGTGCCGACCGCGCGGTGCCCAGGCCGAGTTCCCGCGCGCCGCGCACCACGGACTGGGCGGCGGTCGCTTCCTCCAGGTGCCCGCGCGCCGGCGGTTCGCCGGGCTCGTCGGCGACCCGGGTGCGGCCGTAGGGCAGGTAGCCGATTTCGCCCGCCGCGCCGGTCGCGCCGCGAAACACCCGGCCGTCCACCATCACGCCCATGCCGACGCCGGTGCCGATGGTGATGCAGCCGACCACCGACGCGCCGCGGGCGGCCCCGCTTTCCCATTCGCCGACCGCCGTGAGGTTCGCGTCGTTCTCCACGACCAGGTCCGGCCCGAGCACCTGTTCCAGGTCGTCGAGCAGACCCGGCCTGCCCCAGCCGGGCAGGTTCGGCGCGTGCCGGAAACAGCGTTTCACCGGGTCCGCGACACCGGGGGAGCCGAGCACGCGGACAACGATGTCGTCCTTCGTCAGACCGGCTTCGGCGACGATTTCGTCCGCCAGCCTGCCGAGCGCGGCGATCAGCGCGCTGCCGGACCGGGCGGTGTTGCGCACGTCGCGACGGGCGACCACGGTGCGGCCGAGATCGGCGACCGCGACCCGGATGTGCTCGCGGCCGATGTCCAGGCCCAGCACGTAACCGGCGGTCGGGTCCGCCTCGTAGAGCACCGCCGAGCGGCCGGTGCCGGTCGAGGTGTGGCCGGTTGCCCTGGCCAGGCCCGCCGCCTCCAGCGCCAGCAGCGCCTGGCTCACCGTCGGCTTCGACAGCCCGGTGTCCTTGGCCACCTGCGGCCGGGTCGCGGCACCGCCGCGGCGCAGCAGATCGAGCACTGCCCGCTGGTTGATCCTGCGCATCCCGGCCGGGGTGCCGACCGGTGGTGTAGCCGCCCCTGCCACGTGCTGAGTTTCCTTCCCGTTCGGACTTCCTTCCTGCCACGGTAACCGGATACGCCCCGCTTTGGCAGGAAAGTTTCTTTTCTTCCGGCCCGGGGCAGGCGGAGGTCGTGCGCCGACGATACGTCCTCGGCCAGCGGAACACGGGGACGGCACGCGGGTTCGCGGTCGCCTGGAAGCGAAGGCCCGGCCGCGGTGACAGGTCCGGTCTGGCCGGTCGCGCACGGTGGAAGAGATTCGGGGGCCCGGACCGGCCGGTCAGTTCGGGCGGCACCGTGCCGGTGACGGACAGGTCGCGGGCGGTCGGTTCGTCGTGCGCCGGGCGCGAGCGTCTAGCCGGTCCATGGTGGCCGTGGGGTCAGGCGGTTTGCTGGGCGCGGGCCCGCACCACGCGGGGGTACCGGATGGTGAACGAGATCGGGACGGCGAAGCCGAGCACCTTCAGCACGACGAGCGCGACGGTCGCGTGCGGCGCGAAATGGAACAGCAGGGCTTCGGCCATCCCGGCGACGGTGAAGCTGGCCGCCCAGACGGCGGTGATGACGACGTTGACCTTGCGGAACACCGCGGTCGCGGCGATCTCCGGCGGCACCATCGTCTTCGCGATGCCGAGAGTGAAGGGGCGCCTGACGGCGATCGAGCCCCACGAGGTCAGGGCGAGCCAGAGATCGGTGAGCGCGCCGACATAGTCCTTGGCCGGCGACGTCGGGTCGGCGAAGGACCAGATGGCGAGCAATGCGAAGAAGGAAACGGCGGAGACTTCGATGAAGAGCGTGTCCCATGCCTTGCCGCAGCGGCGTTCCAGCAGGAGGACGCTGGCTGCGAGGGCCAGGCCGATCAGTGCCGACCAGCGCCACTCGGTCAAGGTCGAGACGATCGCGAAGGCGATCCACGGAAGGAAGCTCTTCAGGTAGTTCATCGGTTCCCCTCATATTCCTGTAGTGACATGTCTACGTTAGAAGGTGTGAGCTAGACATGTCAATGCTGGAAGGTAGAGTGAGTGCATGACGTTGCGACACGCGGTGCTCGGGCTGCTGGCCGAATCCCCGGGCAGCGGTTACGACCTGCTCAAGAGGTTCGAGTCGGCGATGGGGCTGGTGTGGACGGCCACCCAGAGCCAGTTGTACGGAGAGCTGGGGAAGCTGGAGAAGTCCTCGTTGATCGAGGTGGCCGCGGAGGGGCCGCGCGGGCGGAAGGAGTACGCGATCACGCCCTCGGGGCGGGAGGTGCTGCGCAGCTGGCTGCTGGAGGAGCGCCCGGTCGCGCCACGGCGGAACGAGATGCTGCTGCGGGTGTACTTCCTGGGGGAGGTTTCACCGGAGCAGGCTCGGGGCTTTCTGACGGCCAACGCCGAGTCCGCCCGGGGACTGGGGGAAGAGCTGGCTCGGGTGGAGCAGGCGGTGGACTGGGACGACAGCGACGCGTCGGTGTTCGGGCGGCTGGCGCTGGAGTGGGGGAAGAGGTACGCCGCGATGGAGCGGGAGTGGGCGGAGTGGGCGGCCGAGGTGGTCCGTTCCGAGCGCGGCTGAGCAGTGGCCCGGCGGGCACACCGAGCCGGGTTCAACGCTGGGAAGGGCCCCTTGAGGGAATGGGGGTCCGTGAGGGGCCGCTTGAGGGAATGGGGGTCCGTGAAGGGCCCCCTGAGGGAGTAGGGGTCCGTGAGGGGCCGCTTGAGGGAATGGGGGTCCGTGAAGGGTCCCTTGAGGGAATGGGGGTCCGTGAAGGGTCCCTTGGGGGAATGGGGATCCGTGAGGGGCCCTTTGCCGGAATGGGAGTCCGGCAAAGGGCCCTTCACGGACTGGGTCAGGCGTCGGTGGAACGCTTCCAGAGGTTGATGTCCTCTTCGGTGGCGTAGCGGTCGATCTCGGCCAGTTCTTCGGCGGTGAAGTCCAGGTTGTTCAGGGCGGCGACGTTGTCTTCCAGCTGCCGCACGCTGCTGGCGCCGATCACCAGGGACGTCATGCGCGGGTCGCGCAGTGCCCAGGCCAGGGCCAGCTGCGCCAGGGTCTGCTCGCGGCGGGCAGCGATCTCGGCCAGCGCGCGGATCTTGCCCACCTTCTCGTCGGTGATCGAGCCCGGGTCCAGCGACTTTCCTTGCGCGGCACGGGAATCCGCCGGGACACCGTCCAGGTACCGGTTGGTCAGCAGGCCCTGGGCCAGCGGCGAGAAGGCGATGCAGCCGGCACCGGCCTGTTCCAGGGTGCCCAGCAAATCGTCCGATTCGGTCCAGCGGTTGAACATCGAGTAGGACGGCTGGTGGATGAGCAGCGGGGTGCCCAGCTCGCGCAGCAGCCGCGCGGCTTCGGCGGTGCGGGCGGAGTTGTACGACGAGATGCCGACGTACAGCGCCTTGCCGGAACGAACCGCCCGGTCGAGCGCCCCGACGGTCTCCTCCAGCGGCGTCTCCGGATCGAACCGGTGCGAGTAGAAGATGTCGACGTAGTCCAGCCCCATCCGGCCCAGCGACTGGTCGAGGCTGGCCAGCAGGTACTTCCGCGACCCCCATTCCCCGTACGGCCCGGGCCACATGTCGTACCCGGCCTTGGTGGAAATGATCAGCTCGTCCCGGTACGGCCGGAGGTCCCCGGCCAGCATCCGCCCGAAGTTCGACTCGGCGCTGCCGTAGGGCGGGCCGTAGTTGTTGGCCAGATCGAAATGGGTGATCCCGAGATCGAACGCCCGGCGCACGATGTCGCGCTGAACGGAGAGCGGGCGGTCGTCCCCGAAGTTGTGCCACAACCCCAGCGAGATCGCGGGCAGCTTCAGGCCGCTGCGCCCGCAGCGGCGGTAGGACATCGAGTCGTATCGGGCATCAGCGGCAACGTAAGTCACGCCGCGATGCTAGCTCGGAAGGCGTCGCCGAGCCGTGCGCACGGGTGGGTGACATGCCTGTTTACTGCTTAATACCTGGTTTCGTGGGCAATATCCCATTTTACTGCGTACTATGCGCGCCATGGAGGCACGACGGGCGCCGCGCGGCGGTGGCCGGGAGCTATCCGACAGCGAACGAGGACGCGTGGCGAGGGTTCCATGGCGATGACTAAGCGGCTCGTGCTCGGGCTGGCCGTCGCGGTCTCGGCAGCGGGATGCAGCGGTGCCGGCCCGGCGGAGACGTTCGCGAAAACGAACGCCTGCGCGTTGCTGGCGACTGTCGCGCGGGGCACGCCGATCGACCCGCAGCGAAGCGAGTACCAGCTGACGGAATCCGCCCCGGCCGGGGCGACCGGAGGTGTCGGCGGCTGCCGCACCGAGTGGAACCCGCCGTCCGGCAAGCTGACCGGAGGCAACCTGGCCGCGACTCTGGAGCTGGGCGAGACGGAGGACTGGAGCGGGCACAGCGAATCGAGCACCCGGAGCGGGCACGAAGTCCGGAAAGACACCACGAAAGCCGGCGGCGGATGCCGTTATCAGGTCCAGATCCCCGGCGCCGCTGCGGCGGTGCGCATCTGGTACCTCGACCGGTCCGTGCGCAACGAAGACTCCTGCCCGGTCGCGAAACGATTGATTGACCAGGTCATCCCCAGCTTGCCGCGGTGACGGCTGCGCTGCTGCCGGCCGCCGCCCGGGCGACTTGAGGATCGCCCGGGCAGCAGCGGGTCACAGCGCGCCGAGGCCGTTCGGCGTGCCCAGGCCGGTCGGTGCGTCGTAGCCCTTGCCGGCGGTGCACAGGTAGTCGCCGCCGCAGTTCCAGCGGGCGTTGCTGCCGGTGGTGACGTCGTTGAGCGACGAGGCGTGCGCGTAGATGTACTGGGCGCTCGGCAGCGCCGAGGAGTTGCCCGCCAGCGCGATCATCGCGGCGATGAGCGGTGCCGACGCGCTGGTTCCGCCCGCGGTGCCCCAGCCGTCCCGGTCGTAGACCGCGACCCCGGTCGCCGGGTCGGCTACCGCGGAGATGTCCGCGAACGTCCGGCCGCTGCAGTGCGGGTCCTTTTGCCACGCCGGTTTGGCCGTGTAGGCCGAACAGCCCGAGCCACTGCCGCCCCAAGCGGACTCGGTCCAGCCGCGACCGCTGGCCGACTTGGTCAGCGAGGTGCCGCCGACGGCGATCACGCCGGACAGCGTCGCGGGCCAGCTGGCCTGCCGGTAGCCGCGGTCGCCGGTGGACGCGGTGACCGCGACGCCGGGATGGCTGAACGCCGCGGTGTAGGGCAGGTTCGCGCCGGTTTCGTCGCCGCCCCAGCTGTTCGACACCGCGACGGCGCCGGAGCTGGTGGCGGTCTTCTCCGCGGCCGCCATCGCGCCGGTGCTGGCATCGCCGGCTTCGACCAGTTCGATCTTGCAGTCCGGGCAGACCGCGGAAACCATGTCGAGGTCGAGGGAGATCTCTGAGCTCCAGCCGTCGTCAGCCGGCGGCAGCGGAGCCGGCTTGCCCTGTCCGTTCACCTTCTTGAAGCAGCCGTTGGCGGTCGTGCACGCCGGCAGGCCGTAGGCCGTGCGATAGACGGCCAGGTCGGCTTCGGCGGTCGGGTCGTCGAAGGCGTCCACGATGGCGACGGTGCGGCCGTTGCCGCCGGTGGCCGGCAGCTTGTACGCGGACAGGAAGTCGGCGCGGGCCAGGCCCTTCGGTGCGGCGCTGGACTGCGCCGGCTTCAGGACGTAGCAGCGGACCTGTCCGGCAGCGGCGGCCGGGCAGGCTTCCTTCGTTCCCGCCGGGGCGTCCGGAATGGACGTCGCACTGGTGGCGAGCCCGTTGGGGGCGTTGACCAAAACCGCCTTGTCGACAGTTTCGTCCACAGTGGAACCGGCAGCGTCCTGGCCGTGGAACCGCACCGAGAGGTAACCGGGCTTGGCACCGGCCGGGATGGTGAACGCGGCCCGCGCGCGCTGCGAGGTCGGCCGGGTGACCGCGGTATCCTGCCAGGTCTTGCCGCTGTCGAAGGAGACCTGTGCGGTGGCCTTGGCGACGTTGGCGACGCCGTCGGTGCGGTGGAAGTCGATGGTCATCGCGGCCGCGCCGGGGGCGAGGGAATCGTGCTTGTCCGCGCCGAATTCGGCGCTCGCCCACAGCAGGCCGACCGGAGCCGGCTTGGCGGTGGTCGCCGAGTCGAAGCCCCAGGCGATCACGGAATGGTCGGACAGCGCGGTGCGCGAATCGTCGTGTGTTCCATCCATTGTGTACACGTAGCGGTGCTTGCCCGCCGCGGCCTTCTGGTCGAAGGCGGCACCGAGGATGCTGCCGGTGTAGATCTGTTTGCCGTCCTCGGCGAGAGTGGCGGTGCCGTCGCTCCACTGGCCGATGCCGCCGCCGTAGTCGGCGTCCATGGCACCGGACTCCTGCAGCGTGTCGCCGGTCCGGCAGAGGTAGCAGGAACCGTCGTAGGTCAGCGGGGCGGGCGCGATGATCCCGGTGCGCCAGTTCACCGTGGTGTGCAGTCCGGCGGCGGGCTGGAAGGCGCGGGCGAGCTGTCCGTCGAGCTGGCCGTCGCCGAGTTCGGGGCGCAGCTGGCCCAGATAGCCCTGCTTGGCCGGGACGTTCGTGTACAGCCGGTCCGAGGCGGGCGCGTTCCATTCGAGGTAGGGCAGGTCCGGCGGCTGCTGGTTGGCCGCGCTCTCGTCCGGGATGGTCCACTCGTCCCAGCCGATCAGGTGCTGGGCCGGCTGGTCGGTCGGGTAGTTGATGTCCACTGTGGACATTTTCGCGGCGTCTATCCGGTACGCCTGCGAAGCGGGGATCTGGTCGGTCTTGGGCAGGCCGAAGAAGTAGCGGTACGGCTTGGCCGCGTTCGCCGGGGAAACCGAGCGGGCGCTGACTGAGAAGGAAAACTTGCCGGTAGCCGCTTTGCCGGCGGCGCCGACGTAGAGCGGGACGGCGCCGAGCGCGCCGATGTCCAGCGAATTGACCTTCGCGGTGCTGCCGCGTTCCCAGCCGACGACTATCGCGCCCGGGTCGCTGGGCAGGGGAGTGGCCAGGGTGGCACGGTTCGCCTTGCGCCCGTCGAGCGAGACGGTGGCACCGGTGGCCGGGACGGTGACTTCGGTCTGGCTGAGCAGTTCGGTGTCGGTCGGCTGGTCGTGGTCGTCGGTGTTGAACACCGCGACCGCCACGCCGTAATGCCCAGCTGGAATCTGGATCTTCGCTTCGCCGCCGACGAGCAGCCCGTCCCAGGTGGCGCGGGCCGGGTCGTCGGCGTTGACCACGAGGATCTCCGCCGCGGCTGCTGGTTTCCCGGCGTGGTCGACGGCCTTCACGTCCAGCAGGCCCTGCGGGTAGTGCGGCTGCTGGACGCTGGCCGGCGCCGGGCCGATCCGGTAACCATCCAAAGAGGACAGGTGTTTCAGCTGCGCGGCCGGGACGACGGTGTACTGGCCGTTCACCTTCGAAGTGAACGCCAGCGGCGAGTGCCCGGGCGCCGGAAGGAAGTGCGGTACGCCGTCGTGCACGAGCACGTGGTCGCCGCTGGGCAAGCCGTAGGTCTGATCCGCGGTTCTCGCCGCCGGTGGCGCGGCCGTCTGGGCGGCTGGCGTCGGGGCGGTGGCGGGCGGGGAAGCGACGGCGAGCGCCAGCGAGGCAGCCGTCAGAGAGATGACGAAACGCAAGTCCAGCTCCGTTTCCGGAAAAGGGATGGGAACTCTCTGCGGCGTGGTTTCAGCTTTCTGGCGGAAGATCACCTTGTCAAGCCATACATCGGATGACTATTCCCGTCATACCGGAGATACCGGAAGATTACGGATTTCATCGACGGAGAGATCTGATGTCCGGTCAGCGGCACCCCGTTGCGGGCGACTGGCCAGTAGAGTGCGGGTGAGCGATCGCTTAGGAGGTTCTGTGGGCACCGGGTTCTTCACCTCTGTCGAGGATGTGTCGGCGCAGCTGGCCAAGGTCGGCTACCTGGCATCGGTCTCGGTCGCGACCACGGTGTTCCTCGCCGATCGGCTGGGCAAGCCGCTGCTGGTCGAGGGCCCGGCGGGGGTCGGCAAGACCGCGCTGGCGACCGCGGTCGCCGAGGTCACCGGTTCGCGGCTGGTGCGGTTGCAGTGCTATGAGGGCATCGACGAGGCCCGTGCGCTCTACGAGTGGAACCACGCGAAGCAGCTGCTGCGGATCACCGCCGGGCGCGACGAGACGTGGGACGAGGCGCGCACCGACATCTTCGGCGAGGAATTCCTGCTGCGCCGCCCGTTGCTGACCGCGATTTCCGGCAGCGAGCCGACCGTGCTGCTCATCGACGAGACGGACAAGGCGGACGTCGAGATCGAAGGCCTGCTGCTGGAGGTGCTCGGCGACTTCCAGGTGACCGTGCCCGAGCTGGGCACGATCACCGCCACGCAGCAGCCGTTCGCGGTGCTGACGTCGAACGCGACGCGCGAGCTGTCCGAGGCGCTGCGGCGGCGGTGCCTGTTCCTGCACATCGACTTCCCCGACGAAGACCTGGAACGCGAGATCGTCCGGCTGAAGGTGCCGGGCATCGAGGACGCGCTGGCCGATTCGGTGGTCCGCGTGATCGCCGCGCTGCGCGCGATGGACCTGCGGAAACTGCCGTCGGTGGCGGAAACCGTCGACTGGGCGCGCACCCTGCTGGAACTCGGCGCGGGAACGCTGGACGAGCGCGTGGTGCGCGACAGCCTCGGCGTCGTGCTCAAGCACCAGGACGACATCACGAAGGCCGGTGCCGGGCTGAAACTCGACCAGGTGCTGGACGCGTCGTGACGGCCGCGCCGGGCCTCACCGGGCGGCTCGCCGAGTTCGTGCGCGCGCTGCGGGCGCACGGCATCCCGGCCGGGCCGGGGGAGACCGCGGACGCGGCCGCCGCGCTGGAAGTGCTCGGCCTGGACGACCGCGAGCTGGTCCGCGAGGGGCTCGCCGCCGCGCTGGTGCGCCGCGGCGGACAGCGGTCGGTCTTCGACGCGACCTTCGACCTGTACTTCCCGGCCGGGGTCGGCGCACCCGAGCTGGCCAGGGAAAACCCGCCGCGAGATCGGGAGGAGCTGCGCGAAGCGCTCGCCGCGGCGCTGGCCGAGGGTGACGACCAGGCACTCGACCAGCTCGCCGGCCTCGCCGTGGACCTGCTCGGCCAGTACGGCGTCGGCAGCGGCCCCGGCGGCGGGTACTCCGCGCACCAGACGCTGGAACGACTGCAGCCGCAGACCTTGATCGCGCGGGTGCTGGCGGCGATGCGCGCCGCTTCCGCGCCGGATGAATTCACCGATCGCCTCACCCGCGACGAAATCCGCCGCCGGGTGGAGGGGTTCCGCGGAAAAGTACGCACCGAAGCCCGCCGCCGGGCCGCTGAACTGCGGGGCCGGTCGCGGATCGCGCAGCACGCCATCGCCCCCGCCGCGGACCGCGTCGACTTCCTGCTCGCGAGCCGGTCCCAGCTGGCCGAACTGCGCCGGACGATCCAGCCGCTGTCGCGCAAGCTCGCGACCCGGCTGGCCGCTCGCCGCAAACGCGCTACCCGGGGCCAGATAGACCTGCGCCGCACCCTGCGCCGCTCGCTGTCGACTGGCGGCGTTCCAGTGCGCCCGGCGTATCGGCACCGACGGCCCGGACGGCCGGAAATCGTGCTGCTGTGCGATCTTTCCGGTTCGGTGGCGGGTTTCGCGAACTTCACCATGCTGTTGGTGCAGGCGCTGCGGGACCAGTTCAGCAAGATCCGCGTGTTCGGGTTCGTGGACAGCACCGACGAGGTCACGCACCTGGTCGATACCGGTGCCGCCGATCCGGAGCAGCTGGGCGCGCGAATGCTCAGCGAGGCCGCGGTCGTCCGCTGGGACGGCCACAGCGATTACGGCGGCGCCCTGGCGCAGTTCACCGGCAAGTGGCTGGATGCCATCGGACCGCGCACGTCCGTGCTGATCCTCGGCGACGCCCGGACCAACGGAGGCGACCCGAACCTGGACGCGGTCCGCGCCATCCGCGCCCGCGCGCGGCATGTGCACTGGCTGAACCCGGAACGGGCCTCCTTGTGGGGCACCGGCGATTCGGCGGCGCTGGACTACGCGGAGCTGGTCGAGATGCACGAATGCCGGACCGCGCAGCAGCTCGGCGTCCTCGTCACCCGGCTGCTGCCGGCTTGAGCCAAGCCTGGATCTCCCGGTGCAGCGCGGCTTTCGTCTCCGCCGGCGCGAACGACGCGGCGACCGCGTTGGCGGCGAACCCGGCCAGTGCGCTGTCGTCGTACCCGAAAACCTCCCGGGCCACCGCGAACTCGTCGGTCAGCGTGGTGCCGGTGACGTCCGGGACGTCGGTGTTGAGGGTGAGCTTCAGGCCGGCTCTTTCCAGCTGAGGGAACGGATGCCGGGTCAGCTCGGGAACCAGCCCGAGCGTGACGTTCGACGACGGGCACACCTCCAGCGCGACCCCGCTCGCGGCGGCCTGCCGGGTGAGGTCCGGATCCTCCAGGATGCGGATCCCGTGGCCGATCCGCTCGGCTTTGCCGATTTCCAGCGCTTCCCGGATGCTTTCCGGCCCGGCGTCCTCGCCCGCGTGGTGGACGAGGTGCAGTCCCGCCTCCCGCGCGGCGTCGAAGACGCGCACGAACGGCGTCAGCGAATGGTGCTCTTCGCCGGCCATCCCGATCGCGATGACTTCCTTGTGCCGCAACGCCAGCTCGAGCGTCTTGGCGGCCCGCTCGACCGACCGGCGGCGGGAGTGGTCGAGGATCAGCCGCCACTGGAGCCGGTGCTCTCTCCCACCCTCGGTCAGTCCCTTGAGGACTGACTCGAGCGGCAGGTCCAGGTCGCCGAGCCGCTCGCCGTGCGAGGCGGCGGTGAAGGTGACCTCCGCGTACCGGGTCCCTTGGGCCGCTTCGTCGGCGCAGAACTCCCGCGCGACGCGCTCGAAGTCCTCGGCGGTCTGCAGGCACGAGCGGGTGAGCCGATTGCGGTCCGCGAACGCCCGGAACCCGTCGAACGAGTCCTGCCTCGCCGGCAGCGAGACCCGGTTGGCGGCCGCCAGTTCGGCGAGAGTGGCGGGGCGGATGGTGCTCTCGAGGTGGACGTGCAGGTGGGCTTTGGGCAAGGCGGACAGATCGCGCACCAGTGCATCATGCCGGTCGCCGGGAGGTTTCGCGACGCCCTTTCGGGGCCGGCTGGGAACCGGGGGAGCGCGGCGCGCGTTGGGACGGGTGACCGCAGGTTCGCTGTTACGAGGGGAAGGACAACGCGATGGGTTTCCTGAAACGAGTCACCGTCCTGGCCGGCGCCGCGGGAGCGGTTTCGTATGTGCGGAAGAACCCGGAGAAGGTCACCGAGGCGGTGGGGAAGGCCGGGCGCTTCGTGGACGAAAAGACCAGCGGGCGGTACCACTCGCAGATTTCGGGAGCGGTCCGCAAGGTTGCGGAGGCGACCCGGCCCCGGACGGCGGAGTGACGGCTGGGCGGGCAGCGGCCGCCTGATCAGGGCCTGCTGGAACTGCTGAAGCGCAGAGGCCCGAAGACCGCGGCTGGGCAGTCGATCCGCCGCTGCTCGGAGAAGCTGTCGGCGGATCGCTGCGGCGGGCAACGCCAAGCCGAGCGCGCAGCCCTCACCCCTCGGCCAGCGCCGCCAGCACACCCTCCCCGTACTTCGCCAGCTTGTTCTCCCCGACCCCGCTGACCGTCCCCAGCGCGTCCAACGTGGTCGGCATCAGCGTGGCGATCTGCCGCAACGTGGCGTCATGGAAGATCACGTACGCGGGAACGCCTTGTTCTTTCGCGGTAGCGCCGCGCCAGGCTCGCAGCCGCTCGAACACCGGAGCCGCCCCGGCGGGCAGGTCGACCGCGGCAGCCTTGCGCGACGCCCGCGGGGCGCGAGCCGCTCGTTCCGGCTCACGGCGCAGCAGCACCTGCTGCGATCCGTTGAGCACCGCGGTCGAGCCCTCGGTCAGCACTAGCGAGCCGTAATCCCCTTCGACCGCGAGCAGGCTTCGCGCCAGCAACTGCCGCACCACGGCCCGCCATTCCGGTTCCCGCAGTTCGGTGCCGATCCCGAACACCTTCAACGTGTCGTGCTGGAACTGGGTGACTTTGGGTGTCGTCTTGCCGAGCAGGATGTCGATGATCTGGCCGGCCCCGAACTTCTGCCGCCGCTCGTTGCGGAGCCGGACGACGGTCGACAGCAGTTTCTGCGCGGGAATGGTGCCGTCCCATCGCTCCGGCGGCGTCAGGCAGGTGTCGCAGTTCCCGCAGGGCGGCGCGGACTGCCCGAAGTAGGCCAGGACCTGCGTCCGGCGGCACTCGACGGTCTCGCACAGCGCCAGCATCGCGTTGAGATGCTGCGCCTGCAGCCGGCGATGCGCTTCGTCGCCCTCGGAGTTGTCGATCATTTTCCGTTGCTGGACTACGTCTTGCAGCCCGTACGCGAGCCACGCGGTCGACGGCTGCCCGTCGCGTCCGGCGCGGCCGGTCTCCTGGTAGTACCCCTCGACCGACTTCGGCAGGTCGAGATGCGCCACGAACCGGACGTCCGGCTTGTCGATGCCCATGCCGAACGCGATCGTGGCGACCACGACGAGGCCGTCCTCGCGCAGAAACCGCGACTGGTTGGCGGCGCGGGTCGCCTTGTCCAGTCCGGCGTGGTAGGGCAGCGCCGGAATTCCGTTCTGCACGAGGAATTCCGCGGTCTTCTCCACGGACGCGCGGGACAGGCAGTAGACGATTCCCGCGTCGCCCTGGTGCTCCGTGCGCAGGAGTTCGAGCAGCTGTTTCTGCGGCGAGTTCTTCGGCACGATCCGGTACTGGATGTTCGGCCGGTCGAAGCTCGCGACGAAATGCTTGGCGCCGTCGAGGCCGAGGCGCTGCGAGATCTCCTTGTGCGTGGCCTCGGTCGCGGTGGCGGTGAGCGCGATCCGCGGCACGTCCGGCCAGCGTTCGTGCAGCGACGACAGCATCAGGTAGTCCGGCCGGAAGTCGTGGCCCCACTGGGACACGCAGTGCGCTTCGTCGATCGCGAACAGCGCGATCTTGCCCCGGTCGAGCAGCCGGACGGTGGATTCCACCGACAGCCGCTCCGGAGCGAGATAGAGCAGGTCGAGCTCGCCCGAGAGGAACGCCTCCTCCACTTCCTGCCGCTGCCCGAAATCCTGGGTGGAGTTGAGGAATCCGGCGCGCACGCCGACGTTGCGCAAGGCGTCGACCTGGTCCTGCATCAAGGCGATGAGCGGCGAGATCACCACGCCGACGCCCGGCCGCACGAGCGACGGGATCTGGTAGCACAGCGATTTCCCGCCGCCGGTGGGCATCAGCACGAGCGCGTCGCCGCCGGAGATCACCTGGTCGACGATCTCCGCCTGGTCGCCGCGGAACGCGTCGTAGCCGAACACGCGCTGCAGCGTTTCGAGAGCGGGGGAGCTGGTGGCCTGCGCGGCCGGATCGGGGTGCGCCACGGGGCCGAGTCTAGGGCGGCGGGCGGTCCGGCCGGGCCTGCCCCGCCGGGCGCGGCGCGAGTGTCCCCCTCGCCCCGGCTCGCGGCCGGGCATCGGAACGGGCCGATTGCGGAGGGTGATCGGCCTTTCGCCTGGCGACGGCCGGGGCGGCGGGACCGTTCGCTCCCGGGCGGTGACAGACGGTGCCGAGACGGCCGCGATGGGGCCATTCGCGCTCGGAGCGAGGGCGCACAATGGACGCGTGGCTTTTCCGATCACTGACCTGAACGGGTATTTCTCCGGCGATTGGCGGCTCGCGCGCGATATAGCGGGCGTCGACGGAGAAGCGCTCGGCTCGGCGGCCGGCTGCGTGACGTTCACCCTGGAAGACGACGTGCTGGTGTACCACGAATCGGGGGAGTTGCGGCTCGGAGCGCACCGCGGGCCGTTCGTCCGGACCCTGCACTACCGCCCGGCCGGCGGTGCCCGCGCCGCGGTGCACTTCGACCACGGCGGGTTCTTCCACGACGTGGATCTGACGACCGGGGAGTGGACGGCCGATCATCCGTGCAGCGCGGACTGGTACCGGGGCACGTACTTGCTGGTGGACGAGCGGCGGTGGGAGCAGGAATGGGTGGTGACCGGGCCGGCCAAGGACCATGTGATCACCAGCCGGTTCACGCGTGCCGGCGGGTGAGCTGGAGCCGGTCCCGCCCGCTGGTCCCGGTTCCGGCCGGTCCCGGTCCGTGAAGGGAACATTGAGGGACTCAGATTCCCTCAATGTTCCCTTCACGGACGTCGGGCTGGTCGGCCGGCCGGGTGAGGAGGTGCTCGCCCGGCTCCGGGCGCGGGCTCCGGGCGGCCGCTACTTGCGCCGGTTGCGCAGAACTACCAGCAAAACCGTGATCGCGGACACCGCGGCGGCCGCGGCGAGGACCGCGCCCGCCCAGGACGGGATGGCGATGCCGCCGATGTTGTCGAAGCTGGGCACCGCCCGGGGCATCGGGAACGCCACTGTCCCTCCGTTCGCTTCGTCTGCGGCGGATGCCGCTTTTGTCCGCCAGCCTACCCGGTCGCGAACGAGTCCGAAGTGGACCTTCGGGGTCACGGTGGGCAGCGGTTGGGCTGGCGGCGAAAACGCGTCCGGAAGGGGCACGAACGGACCCGTCGTGCCGGCCGGAAGCGCCGAGGTGGGCAGCGGGCGGTCTTCGGGGGCATGATCGAGGCAAGCGCAGGACGACCCGGAGGAGGAGCGCGGAGATGAATGTGGCCGATCTGCTCGTGGACGGGTTCGGCCGGGTGCGGGAGCTGGTGCACGAGGCAGTCGACGGGCTGACCGCGGAGCAGCTGGCCGCTCGCCCGGGCCCGGACGCCAACTCGATCGCCTGGCTGATCTGGCACCTGACCCGGGTCCAGGACGATCACGTCGCCGACGTCGCGGGTGTCGAACAGACCTGGACCGCACAGAACTGGCACGGGCGGTTCGGCCTGCCGTTCCCGGCCGGAGCCACCGGTTACGGGCACCGCAGCAAGGACGTCGCGCAAGTGCGGACCGAGTCGCCGGAACTGCTGACCGGCTACTACGACGCCGTGCACGAGCACACCGTGTCCTGGGTCGCGGGGGTCGACGAGGCGGCGCTGGACCGAGTCGTCGACGAACGGTGGACGCCGGCGGTGACGTTGGGCGTCCGGCTGGTCAGCGTGCTGTCCGACGACCTTCAGCACGCCGGGCAGGCGGCGTACGTGAAGGGGCTGCTGTTGGCGTGACGGACGGCCGTCGGCGGAGCTGGTCCCGCGCGGCAATCCCGCGGGTCGCGCCGCGGCGGGTCACTCGTACCCGTCCTCCCGGTGGTCCGGCAGCCGCTGCGGACCGGGGCCCTGGGCGCCGAGCTGGTCGCTCGGGTTGGCCAGCCGGCATTTGGCCAGGGACATGCAGCCGCAGCCGATGCAATCGTTCAGCTGATCGCGGAGTTGTTCCAGCTGGCGGATGCGGTGGTCGAGGTCCGAGCGCCAGCAGGTGGAGATGCGGGCCCAGTCGGCGCGGGTCGGAGTGCGGTCGTCCGGCAGCAGGCCCATCACTTCGCGGATCTGGGAGAGCGGCATGCCGACCCGCTGAGACATGCGGATGAACGTCACGCGCCGCAGCGTGTCCCGGCGGTAGCGGCGCTGGTTGCCCGCGGTGCGCCGGCTCCGGATCAGGTTCTCGTCCTCGTAGAACCGCAAGGCCGACGCGGGCACGCCGCTGCGGCGCGAGAGCTCGCCGACGGTCAGTTCGGGCAGTTCCGTCTTCGCCATGCCGACAGGATAGCTTGACTTAAAGGGAGCTTGAAGTTCGAAACTCTCCTCCGGAAGGCGGAAACGGTTCCGCCCCGGGAAAAAGGAGAACATCGTGTCCGAAGCTCCCGTCCGGCTCGCCGTGCTCGTCGGCAGTGCCCGGGAAGGGCGGTTCGCCCCGACGGTGCTGCGCTGGTTCCTCCGCGAGACGGGCCGGCACGGCGGGTTCGAGACAGACGTCCTCGACGTGGCCGAGGTCGCGCTTCCGCTCGCGATGACCGGCCGCGGAGCCGAACCGGTCGCCGCGCGGCTCGCGGCGGCGGACGCGTTCGTCGTGATCACGCCGGAGTACAACCACAGCTACCCGGCCGCGCTCAAGAACGTCCTCGACTGGTTTCACGGAGAATGGCACGCCAAGCCGGTCGCGTTCGTGTCCTACGGCGGAATTTCCGGCGGCCTGCGCGCGGTCGAGCACCTCCGCCCGGTGTTCGCCGAGCTGCACGCGGTCACCGTCCGCGAAACGGTCAGCTTCCACGGCGCGCACGGCCGCTTCGACCAGAACGGCGAGCCGGTCGACCCGGCGGCCGGGACAGCGGCGAAGGCGTTGCTGGACCAGCTCGAGTGGTGGGCCCGGGCGTTGCAGGACGCGCGCGGGGTGCGCGCTTACCCGGGGTAGCGGGGAGGCCGGCGGGCGAGGGCCGCAATCCCTCGCCCGGCCGCTGCTACCCGAGGTGACTGTCCACATCAGACCGTCGCGCGAAAGCCGGCGCGTGCTCCGGCCGAATTCCGACCCCGCCCAGATACGCGGTAACCCCGGACAGCGCCGGAACCCGTTGCAACACCCGCATCGGCGCGGGAAGCCGTTGCAAGGTTCCCTCCAGTGCCGGACGCAACAGCATTTCGTGCTCGCTTCGCTGGTTGAACTGCACCGCCGCAGTCGGAAGCCAACGGCGGCGGCGGATCGCGGCCAACCGGGACGGCGAAGGCGTCCCGGCCCGCAGGGGCGCGGCCAGGATTCGGGCGGTCGCGACGGCATCTTGCACGGCCAGGTTCACTCCGACGCCGCCCACCGGGGACATCGGGTGGGCGGCGTCGCCGATGCACACCGCACCCGGCCGGTGCCAGCGCGGCAGCAGGCCCATCGTCACTTCGAGCAGCTTGACGTCGTCCCAGGAACGGATGCCGGCCAGCTGCCCGGGCGACCAGCCGAACAGTTCGCTCAGCCGGGCGCGGAATTCCGCGACTGGCGCCGAACGCAGCCGGGCATCCGAGCCGCGAGGAATGAGGTACGACGTCTGGTAGTAGTCGCCGCGGTCCATGGTGACCGAGGCGTAGCCCGGGCCGAAGCGGGCGAACACTCCGGATTCTCCTTCCTCGGCTTTCGGCACCCGCACTTGCCAGACGTCCATCGGGACTTCCGATTCCCGCAGGGCGAAGCCGAGTTCGCGGCGCACGGCCGACCATCGGCCGTCGCAGCCGACGGTGAGCGGGGCGGCGATTTCGCGCTCGGTGCCTCCGCAGGAGCGGTAGCGCACGCCGGTGACGCGGCCGTTCTCGCGGCGCAGGCCGGTCAGTTCCGCGCCCATGCGCAGAGAGAACGCCGGCTCGGCGGCACCGGCTTCGGCCAGCAGGCCCAGGAACTCCGACTGGGGCACCATGGCGAGGTGCCGGTGCGGTCCGCGCAGCCGGCCGAAATCGGCCGCCACCACGGTTTCGTCGCCGATCTGCATCTTCATCCGCTTTAGGAACGAGCGGGAGAGCCGGGCGAAGCGTGCGCCCAGACCGAGCTCGTCGAGCAGGCGCAGGGTGGAGGGATGCACGGTGTCGCCGCGGAAATCCCGGAGGAAGTCGCGGTGCTTCTCCAGTACCACGACCTCGATGCCGGCCCTGGCCAGCAGCAGGCCGAGCATCATCCCGGCCGGGCCTCCCCCGGCGACGACGCATCCCGCTCGTTCCATCGCGGCTCCAATCTTAGATACACTCTAAGTTTAGATCAGCGCTAATATTTCCGCCATGACCGGGTTGCGAGAAGAAAAAAAGCGGCGGACCCGCCAGGCACTGATCGAGGCAGCGCTGACGCTGTTCGACGAGCAGGGTTTCGACGGCACGACAGTCGCCGAGATCGCCGCCAGGGCCCAGGTGTCGCCAGCGACGTTCTTCAACTACTTCGCGGCCAAAGAGGACGTCGTTTTCGCTGATCAGCACCTCTTCGACCAGGTGCTGGACGAAGTCTTCGCGGCCGCGCGGCCCGGAGAACCGGTCGCCGAACTCGTCCCGCGGACGATCGGCGCGCTGGCCACCGCGGACGAGTGGAGCTTCCCGCTGGACCATCCGCTCACCGAGGTGCGGACGCGGCTCCTCGCCGAGGTGCCGGCGTTGCGCGCCGGGTACCTGCTGCGCAACGCGATGGTCGGCGACCGCTGGGCGGAGCTGCTGTACGAGAAGTGCGCGCCGCAGCTGGACCGGGTCGAGGCCGCGGCGCTGACCGGCGCGGTGTTCGGTGCGCTGGAGGCGGCGCTGCGGCAGGAGACCGGCGGGCGAAACACGACCGAGGTCGTCCTGTCCGTGGTCGACCGCGTCGTGCACGGGTTCGTCCCCCGCTAGCCGGAATCAGTTGCAGGACAGAGATTCCAGTTTCGTGTCCGACGCGACCACGGTGATCCCGCCGGTCGCGTTCCGTCCGGACGCGGCCAGCGCGGCCGCTGTCGTGCAGACCACCTGCCGCACCCCGTCCGGGAAGAGTTGCTTCATCGACACGGCCACGGTCACCACCACCTGCGCGCCGCTGGTGTCGACGGTGACGTGCCGTCCGGGCGGCAGCGTCGAGTAGAAGCCCTGCTGTTCCTCGGCGGGGGACGGGCCGCCGAAGAGCTCGGTCAGGATGGTGGTCGGGCTGGTTTCCGCGGCCCAGGCCCGGCGCACCGGGCTGAGCTGGCCGCCGATGAGGAAGTAGAGGGTGATCTGCGGGCGCGTCGAGCCCAGCTGGTTCCCGATCGGCGCGTTGCCGGCCGGGATCACCGCGGTCGGCTGGATGCCGCACCCGACGAGACCGAACGCGCACAGCAAGACGCAGGCCAGCCGTTTCATCGGGCCTCCCGGGGCAGCCGGAGCGTGAAGCGCGCGCCGTCGCCAGTGTTTTCGGCTTCCAGCGCGCCGCCGTGCAGACGGGCGTTTTCCTGCGCGATGGACAGGCCGAGGCCGCTGCCTTCGGACCGGGCGCGGGACGTGTCCGCCTTGGCGAACCGGTCGAACACGTGCGGCAGCACCTCCTCCGGGATGCCCGGACCGTGATCGGTGACGGTCAGCGTGACCGCCGTCTCGCCGCTGCTCAGCCGCACTTCCACCGGCGGCGCGCCGTGGCGCAGGGCGTTGCCGACGAGGTTGGCGACCACCAGATCGAGCCGGCGCGGGTCGGCGGACGCGACGATGCCGGACGGCAGGTCGGCGGAGATGCCGTCGGCGGCGGTCCAGCCGCGCGCGGTCAGGCTGTTCTGTACCAGCTCGGCCAGGTCGACCTCCTCGGCCCGCAGCTCCGCCCGGCCCGCGTCGAAGCGGGAGATCTCGACCAGGTCCTGCACGAGCCGGGTCAGCCGGCGGGTTTCGGAGGACACCAGCCGCGCAGCGACCGCGGTGTCCGAAGGCAGCTGGTCGGCGTCCTCGTCGAGCACGTCGGTGACCGCGTTCATCGCGGCCAGCGGGGTGCGCAGCTCGTGCGAGACGTCGGCGACGAACCGGCGCGCGTCGGCCTCCATCGAACGCAGCGAACCTACTGTCCGCTCCAGCTCGGCGGCGGTGTGGTTGAACGTGGTGACCAGCTGGGCCAGCTCGTCGGAGCCCTTCGTGGGAAGGCGCACGTCCAGCTGACCGTCGCCGAGCTTCCGGGCCGCGGAGTTGAGCGCGCGCACCGGGCGCAGCACCTGGCGCGCGGCCAGCAACGCCAGCCCGACCGCGATCGGCAGCGCGAGAGCGGCCATCAGCCACGCACGTTTCGCCAGTTCGTCGATCGCGGTCTGCTGGGCGGTCAGCGACACCGTTTTGTAGACCTCGACGCCGGTGTGCTCGATCCCGGCGGAACCGTAGCGCAGCAGCGGCATCCCGACGAACAGCATCGGCACGCCGCCGTCGACCACTCGCTGGAACTGGATGACGTTCCCGCCGTCGACCGCCTGGCGCAGCCCGGGCGGAACGTCGCCGGGAGAGAGGCCGGTTTCGGAGTGCAGCGCGCCGAACGACACCGAGGTCCGGCCCTTGAGCGAGTGCGCCATGTTGTCGAGTTGCCGCTGGTCGGGCGGGAAGGTGAGCTGCGGCAGATAGGTATAGACATCCTCGCGCAGCTGCACCATCGCCGGATCCTGCACGCCGGCCAGGATCGTGTTGCGCGCCGACACGTAGCTCGCGCCGGCCGCCGCGCCCGCGCCGACCAGTGTCATCGCCGCGAAGGCCAGCACCAGCCGCAGCCGCAGCCCGGACACCCGGCTGCGCAGCCAGCCGGCGGTCCCTGGCCCGCTCACGAGCGGCCGAACCGGTAGCCGAACCCGCGGACCGTCTGCACGTGGTCCGGTCGCGCCGGGACGTCCTCGATCTTGGCGCGCAGCCGCTGCACGCAGGCGTCGACCAGCCGGGAATCGCCGAGGTAGTCGTGTCCCCAGACGGTGGCGAGCAGCTGACGACGGCTGTACACCTGGCCCGGCGTGCGGGAGATCTCCAGCAGCAGCTTCAGCTCGGTCGGGGTGAGCGCCACCGGTTCGCCGCGTTTGCGCACCAGCATTCCGGCCCGGTCGATCACCAGGTCCCCGTGCTGTTCGGGCGCGGCGGCGTCCGGTTCGGCGGCGGTGCGGCGCAGGACCGCGCGGATCCGGGCGTCGAGCACCCGCGGTTCGACCGGCTTGACGACGTAGTCGTCGGCACCCGCCTCCAGGCCGGCGACGATGTCGAAATCGTCGCTGCGCGCGGTGAGCATGATGATCGGCACCTGGCCCTGCGCGCGCATCCGGCGGCAAGTCTCGAACCCGTCGATGCCGGGCAGCATCAGGTCCAGCACCACCAGGTCGGGCGTGCGTTCGCGGAGGAGCCGGACGCCTTCTTCGCCGGACGCCGCGGTGTGCACCGTGTGTCCCTGGCGGCGCAGGGCCAGTTCCATTCCTTCGCGCACGGACGCGTCGTCCTCGACCACCAACACCACTGCCACCCCGTCATTATTGGGAGAAGCCGCCGGAGCGCGCGAGCCGGGCCGATCTTGTAGCGAAACCATGACACGGCTCAGACGAGATCCCTAACTCGCGCAGCCAGGCTCGTAGGCATGGCAGTGCTGACTCGTGAAACGCAGTTGCTCGACGTGTCCCGGTCCGCGCCCCGGCACGCGCTCGCCCCGCAGCGGCGCTCGCGCACCGCGGTGCTGATCGCGTCCGCGATCGGGTTCACCGGCGCGTTCGTCGTCGCCTACCTGCTGTTCGTGCGGACGCCCGGCGGACAGCGGGCGGAGGACGGCGTGGTCCGCTACGCGCAGCAGATCACGCGGTCCACAGTGGACTGGGCGATGCCGCTGTCCGAGCTGGACATGGTGGCGGTGTTCGGCGCGGCCGGCATCGCCGTCGTGGCGCTCGCGATGGCACGCAAGAGGTTCGCGCTCGCGGTGACCGCGCTGGTGCTGTTCCTGCTGCCGATAGCGGCCGCGCAGCTGTTCAAGATCTACCTGCTCGACCGGCCGGACGTCGCGTCCGCGACCGGCGTCCCGCACCACAACAGCTTCCCGAGCGGGCACGTGACCGCGGCCACCGCCGCCCTGCTGGCGCTGGCCGTGGCGCTGCCCGCCCGGTTCCGGACCTGGGTGCTCGCCGTGGGCGCGCCCGGCGTCGCCTGGGTGGCCGCGGCGACCGTCGCGCTGAGCTGGCACCGCCTGTCCGACACCGTGGGCGGCTGCCTGCTGGTGGCGGCCGTGGTGTCGACCGGCGCGGCGGTCGTCTCGGCCCGGCGTCCGGACGGCAGCCGGATTCCGCCGATCGCGACGACAATCGCGCTGCTCGGGCCGGTCGCGGTGGTGCTCGGCGGGTACGCGGTGCTGGCTTCGGCCACCTCCGGTCCGGCGCGGTTCGTGGCGGCGCTGGTGCTGGCCGCGTTGAGCGCGATGGCGGTGGTGCTGCTGGCCGCAGGGCCGTTGCGGCGAGTGAACTTCGACCCGTCGGGGGCCCGGAACCGGGTCGCCGAGCTGCGCTAGCCGGTGGTGAGCGGTTCACCCGGGGCAGAACCGGCTGAGCAGCTCACGACGGGGTGCGCGCGCCGGTCACGAGGGGTTGCGGCGCGGTTTGATCCGGACCGCGGGCAGCGCGGGAGCGGGCAGCCGTGCCGGGCCGCCCGGGTAGGGCGGGATGCCGCCGAACTGGTCGGAGCCGTTTTGCCAGGCTGCGCGGTACTCGACGATCTCGTCGTGGGTGCGGCCGACGAAGTTCCACCACATCAGGATTTCCTCGCCGAACGGCGGGCCGCCGAGCAGCACCGCGCGGGCCGGGGATTCGGCGGGGTTGTGCAGGTCCAGCGCGGACGCGCCGGCCGCCAGGTAACCGAGCTGGGCTCGCTGCAGCGAGGCGTCGGCAAAGGTCAGTTCGCCGGTGTCGACCAGGACGCCGTGCTCGAAAGCGGGGTCCGCGGGCAGGGAGACGGACGCGCCGGGCGCGAGGACGATCTCCGCGCCGAGGAGCGGGGTGAAGGTCTCCACCGGCGAGGTTTCGCCGGCCAGCGAGCCGAGGAAGACGCGGAGGGCGGCACCGTCTCGAGTGACGGTGCGCGGGGCGTAGTGCTGGAAGTTGCGGGGGGCGTGCCGGTGTTCGTCGGGGAGCGCGACCCAGAGCTGAACGCCGTGCAGGACAGTGGTTTCCGGGGTGGAGACCTCCTCGTGGCAGATGCCGTGGCCGCCGGTCATCAGGTTGAGCTCGCCGGGGCGGACCAGGGCGTGCGTGCCCAGGCTGTCCCGGTGCTCGATCTCGCCGGTGAACAGCCAGCTCACGGTCTGAAGGCCGGTGTGCGGATGCGGGCCGACCGACATCCCGCCGGTGGCGGCGGTGTCGTCCGGGCCGTAGTGGTCGGCGAAGCACCAGGCCCCGATGAGCGAGCGCTGGCGCTGGGGGAGCGTGCGGCGGACCGGCATGGCCCGGGGGCCGCCCAGCGGGACGGAGCGGGCGTCGAGGATCTCGACCTTGCCTGGGGCTTGAGGCGCGGGGCCGCAGGTGAGTTCCGCTGGGTCGGGATCGACGTTGCTCATGGCGTTCACGATAACCGGCGCGGTCGGCGCCCCGCGTCCGTGAAGGACGCCTTGAGGGAATCGAAGTCCCGGAAGGGGCCCTTCACAGACGGGAGGCGGGCAGGTTGCGCAGCCAGTCGAAGGCGGTGGGCAGGGCGTTCAGGACGGAGATGTGGCCGTCCTTCGGGTGCAGCCAGAGGGTGGCGTTCGGCAGGGTCTTCAGGAGCCAATGGCTGTGGCTGACCGGGATCACGCGGTCCGCTGCGCCGTGGGCCAGCAGCACGGGGGCCTTGACAGCGGCGAGGTCGACGCCCCAGGGGGTAGTCAGGGCCAGGTCGTCTTCGGCTTCCGCGGTGACGTCTCCGGCGGAACCGGCGTCCCTGCCCAGCGCGCTCCAGGGACCGGACAGGGCGGCCCAGTCCGCGGCAATGAAGCTGGACTCGTCGAACTCGTGGCTTTCTCCGTGCTTCAAACGGATGTCGCGGCCTTCACGGGCGGCCCGCAGCGAACTGTCGTCGGCCATTCCGGCGTACCAGTCGTATTCCTCGCTGAACGGAGCCACCGCGCCCAGGCCCACCACTGCGGTCACGCGGTCCGGCATCGCCGCGGCGCAGGCCAGTGCGTGCGTGCCGCCGCTGGAGGCGCCCATCGTGGCGAAGCGGGAGAGACCCAGCGCGTCGGCCAGCTGCCGGACGTCGTCGGCGGCCGAGCCGACCGTGCGGCCGGGATTCGGAGTGGATCCGCCGTAGCCGGGGCGGCCGTAGGACACGACGCGGAATCCGCGTGCCGTCGCGGCCTCCGCGACCGGGCCGAGGAGGCGGCCGGACTGCGGGGTGCCGTGGTGCCAGATCACCGGGAAGCCTTCGGCGCCACTGTCGTGCACGCGCAGTGTTCGGCCGTCGGTGAGCGTCAGATCTGCGGTTGTCGTCCCCATGCCGGGGGACTTTAGCTGTGATCTCGCTTCCGGCTGGCGAATTCGTCCCAGGCTTGCCGGACGAGCGCCGGGTGGGCGAGAAGGTCGGTTGCCGTCCGGGCCAGCGCGGCCGCGGTCGCCAGCAGCACCGTGCGGGCCCGCGTGGAGCGGGTCGCTTCGGCGAAGGCGACGGATCCGGTGGCCTGCACCGGGTCCAGCAGCGCGACGGCCGGGTGGACGGTCGGGAAGCGGTGGCTGAGATCGCCCGCTTCGGGCCGCCCGGCGGCCGGTCCGGGCGCGGGCGTTTCGGGGTGCAGCCCGCACGCGGTGAGATGCCGGGCGAAATGCCCGGACAGCACGGAGTTGTCCTGGAAATGGGCATGCATCGGGCCGATGTGCACGACCTCGGCCTTGGTGCCGGTCGCCATCGCCGCGCCTTCGGCGGCGGTGGTCATTTCCATGACAAGCCTGCTGAGCGAGGCTCCGTCCGGGGCGCGCAGGCCGAACCGGGCTTCGGCGGTTTCCGGGACGGCGTCGGTGGACACGCCGCCTTGGGTGATGATTCCGCGGATCGCCGCGCCCAGCGGCAAGCGGGCTCGGAGTGCGCCCGCGGCGGTGAAGACCTGCAGCAGGCCGGCCAGCGCGTCGGTGTTGTCTCCGGGCGTCGGGCCGGACGTGCCGTGCATGGTCACGCGGAGGTCGGTGCGCGCGGGAATCGGTGCGGCGGGCCAGGTGTGCGTGCCGGGCTGGAAGGTGAGGACGGCGTCGGCATCGGCGGGACTGTCGGTGACCACGATCGAGCCGGATTCATTCGTGCCGGCGGCGGCGAGGGCGGCGCCGAGGCAGGCGGCGACGATCAGGTTGTGGCCGAGTTCCGGGCGGCCGTCGGAAGGGATCAGCAGCGTGACGCACGGGCGGCCGGCGCCGTGGCGGGCGGTGCGGCCGGAAACGTCGAAGCCGGCGGCGGCCAGCCGGTCCAGGCTGGGCGGTTCGGCGCCGGCCAGGGTGCGGGTCAGCGCCCAGAGCTGCTCGGCGAGCCGCTCGATCTCGCGGTCGGCCCGGTCGTGCCGGTCCTCGTCGGACTCCATGCGCACCAGGTACCCAGCCGCGCCGGATTCGATCCCCGACGGAAGTGGGTAATTCGGCCGTGTGCGCGGACCCGCGGATGAGCGATTGTCACTGGTATGACAGCGGGAACCTACCGGGTGCTGCCGGCCGAGGTGTCGGCGATCGTGAAGAACGTGGAAGGCCTCGGCGCCTCGGCGCTGTCGGCGGTCCGCGACTTGGAGACGCTCGTGATCGACGCCATGTCGTTCGCGGGCATCGGCAGCGGGGTGGCCGCGGCGAACACCCTGCTGCAGTCGAAACTGGTGTCGTCGCTGGGCGACTTCGTGAAGCTGATCGACCAGCTCAACGGGAAGGTGGACACCGCGGCGAAGAACTACGCGGCCGCCGACACCGCGGTCGCGCAGGGTTACGGCGGGGGCGGCGCGGGAGGCGGTGGCGCGGCAGCGGGCGGCGCGGCTCCGCAGCAGCACCAGCTGGACGAACGGGTCGTCGACTCGATCATGCGGTCCGAGGGCGCGACCGGCGAGCAGGGCGGGGTGCCGGAGGCGTACGGCTTCCGTCAGAACATGCACAACGGCTACGACCAGATCATGGCCGCCCGCCGGCAGTACGGCATCGGCAGCGCCGAGGAGCACGCGGTGGTGGCGCAGCTGATGACCGCGAACGCGCGCCGGGCGGGGGCGCTGGAGTTCAGCGACCCGGGCGCGCAAGCCGCGATCATGTCCGGCGCGCACATGCGCGGCGCGGGCGGTGTCCGGGCGATTCTGAACCACATGGGCGGCGCGGACCTCGTGCGGAGCGCCCGCACGCTCGACCCGGCCGCCGCGCAGCAGCTGCAATCCCTTACGCCGCAGGAGTTCCAGCAACAGTTCCACGACGCGCGGCTGGAGTACGACCGGCAGGTCTACGGCGACACCACCACCCGGCAGAACGGGCATACGCAGAACTGGTGGGACCGCTACGGCAACGGCCTGACCCAGCGCTATGACCGCGAGCAGCAGGAATTCCTGCGGCTGTCGGAGTAATTCTCAGTCCATAGCGGACACCTGGGCCGCCAGGTCCTCGGCGAGCCTGCCCAGCAGCGTCCCGAGGGCCTGGCGGTCTTCGGCCGTCCAGGCGCTCATCGCGCCTTCCAGCCAGCTTTCGACGGTCGCGAAATAGCGCTCGGTCACGGCTTTCCCCTCGGCGGTCAGTTCGACCAGCCGGGCCCGCTGGTCGTCCGGGTCGGCCACCCGGCGCACCAGGCCGCGCTCCTCGAGCCCGTTGACCTGCCGGGTGACGTGCGGGCCGACCACCTTCATCCGGTGCGCGATCTCCCCGACCCGCATCGGCCGACCGGCCAGCTGCAGCACGCCGAGCACGCTGATCGCCGGCCTGTCCAGCGGATGCCCGGTGGAGTCGATCGCGCGCTCGACCAGCCGTCCCCGGTTCAGCGCCCCGCTCAGCTCGTTCAGCCGGGGCAGCAGGTCCCGGAGCAGGGAAAACTCGGACGGCATCGCGCACTCCTTGATTAGATACCTAAGTTAGGTATATGGATCGCCCCTCTGTCCCGTGCCGAGCAGTGCTGGGCGGGCGAGAAAAAGATACCTAAGGTAGGCAACTTCTGTCTGCCGAGTGCGCGAAAAGGGGAGAGCCATGAGCAGGAGCGTGCTGATCTCGGGGGCGAGCATCGCGGGGCCCGGTTCGGTCCGTGAAGGGCCCCTTGACGGAATCTGAGTCCCTCAGGAGCCCTTCACGGCCTCGGCGAGCGGTGGCGATCGGTGCGGCGTGGGAGGCTGTGACGCCGTGACGCCGTGAACCCTGATCGAGCGGGGCGGCGGAAGGGCGAAGGGGCGGGATGAACGCGATTGCGCGCGGCGGCGGGATGCTGGTCGCGATCCTGGTGGTGGTCGGCGGGACGGCGGGGCTCGGCGTCGCGCTCGGGCTCGGCGCGACGGCGATCCTCGCCGGGTTGACGGCGTTGTTCTGTTTCCTCGCGGCGACCGGCGGTCCGCTGCGGCCGGATCTCTGGTTGCTCGCCGCGTTCGCGCCCGCGGTAGTGCTGGGCGGGGCCGGCCCCCGGTTGCTGGGCGAGGTTTCGGTGGCGGCCTCGATCGCGTTGCTGGCGCTGGTCGTGTTCGCGGCGGCGTTGCTGCCCGCGCTCGGGCCGCGCTATGTGACGGTCGGGCTGGGACTCGGCATGGCTTCGGTGTTCGGGTACGGCTTTCAGCTGAGCGGGACGGCAAGTCCGCTGCAGATCCTCAGCGCGCCGGCGCTGGCGGTCGGGGTGGTGTTCGTGCTGCGGCTGGTGATGGGGCTCGGCGATCCGGGCAAGCCGAGCCGTGCGGCACTCGCCGACGCGCTCGCCGGGCCGGACCGAGACAGCGCGGAGCGGGCGGTGCGGTTGTGGCTCGCGGACCGGCCGAGGGCTTGGCAGGCGCGGGTTCTCGCCGGCGGCGGGCGGTATCACGGGACAGCCGCACTGCTGCGCGACCGTACTCGGGCATTCGACGGCGAGCAGACGGCGGCGGTCGAGCGCGTGCTGGCCGCGGCGGACGAGCAGGCCGCGGTGCTGGCGGAGGCGGTCCGGGCGAAGAAGGGCGCCGAGCCGCCGGCGGTAGTGCGGGCGGCGGCGGACATTGATCTTCCTGGGGACACCGATGCGCTGCTGGACGAGGCGTGGGACGCGCTGTCCGCGGTCCGCGAAGCGTTGCTGGTTCGCGACGAGTCCATAGTGGACTTTCCGCGGCACCTGGTCCGGGAGGTGCTGCGGCGGGAGGCCGCAGGCGTGTTTTCCTGGCGCTCCGCGCAGTTGCGGCACGCGGTGCGGGCCGCGCTCGGAATGACGGTCGCGGCGGTGGTGGCGACGTTCCGGCCCGGCGACCCGCTGACCGTGTCATTCCTGATGACGACGTTCGCGTTGATGCAGCCGGAATGGCGCGACACGCTCGCGAAAGCCGGGCAGCGGGCGGCGGGGGCGGTGGCCGGCGCGGTGGTGCTGGCGGTCGCGTTGTGGCTGCTGCCGCCGGGGGCTTTGCTGCCGTTGGGAATTGTCGCCTTGCTGGTCGGTTTCCCGTTCCTGCAGGTGAAGCCGATGGTGTTCAACGGGTGCATGGTGCTGATGAGCGTCGGGATGAACGCGACGACCCGGCACCTGGATGCGCTGTCGGTGCTGATCGAGTACTTGCTGCTGGTCGCGCTGGCGGTGGGAATCGGATTGCTGTTCGGCTTCGCCGCGGTTCCGGGGGTGCCGAAACCGCCGGTGGGGCAACGATTCGCGGACGCGGTCGCGGAGACCGGCGATCTGCTGTCGGCGGTGGCCCGCCGGATGCGCGGCGAAGGCAGCCGACGCGAGATCGGCCTGCGGTTCCGGGCGGCGGTGCGGACGCATCAGGATCTGGTGAGCCCGGAGCCGGGCAGCGGCGAGCCGTCCGCGCGGCAGCGAGCAGTACTGGATGAGGCGGGACAGGGGTTGCGCGGGTTGGCGGCGTCGGCTGGGGCGTTGTTGCAGCGGGACGGGCAGTCGCCGACGATGGCGGCGTTCGCGGATGCCGCTGCGGCGGCCTTGGCGGGCAGCGGCGAACTCCCGCCGCGGCCCGAGCCGGCGGACGAGGAGGAGCGGTTGCTGGCCGATCTCGTCCGGGCGGATCTGCTGCGGGTGCATCGCGGGGCGGAGGCGCTGGCGGGCTGATCGGCCCGTGCGGACATCGGATGCTTCCCTCGCGTCCCTTCACCATCCGCGTTCGTGCTGTCACGATCCGGACATGAGGAAACTCCCGATCGTGACAGCGGCAGTCGGCGCGGCGATGCTGCTTCCGGTGCCGGCGGCCTACGCCGACCCGCCGCACAACCTGCCGCAGAACGCCAATGGATACGAGCAGTCCTACTCGCCGGCCTACGACTACGACGGCGACGGCTGCTACGCCACCCCGGCGATCGGGCCGGACGGCACGCTGGCCCCGGGGCTGAACACCACCGGCGCGGTCAACGGCAACTGCCGCGACCAGTCTGACCTGGACAATTCGCAGACCTACTCCCGGTCGACGTGCAACCACGGCTGGTGCGCGGTGGTCTACGCGAGCTATTTCGAGAAGGACCAGGCGGTCGCGGGCAGCGGGCTGGGCGGTCACCGGCACGACTGGGAGCACGTGATCTCGTGGATCGACCAGGCGGCCGGCCAGGTCGAATACGTGACGACCACGCAGCACTCGTCGCAGGTCACCTACCCGCGTTCGAAGGTCAGCTTCGACGGGTCGCATCCGAAGGTCGTCTACCACAAGGACGGACCGGGGACGCACTTCTTCCGGCTGGCCGACGCGCACGACGAGCCGCCGGAGAACCACTACCACGACTGGCGTTATCCGCCGCTGGTCGGCTGGGACGGCTGGCCCTCGACCGGCCTGCGCGACCGGCTGATGGGTGCCGACTTCGGCGCGGCGACGATCAAGATCAGCGACGGGCGCTACCAGGACCTGCTGGAGCGGTCGAAGCCGGCTGGGATCCCGTTCGATCCGCGCGGCTGACTCCTCTGGACTGCCTGGCCGCCCCCGGCGATAGTGAACGCCATGCACGCCTCCTTGCCGCTGGCCGGCTTCACCGTCGTCTCGCTGGAACAAGCTGTCGCCGCTCCGCTGGCCACCCGCACCCTGGCCGATCTCGGCGCTCGCGTGATCAAAATCGAACGCACCGTGATCGGCGACTTCGCCCGCGAGTACGACCATGTCGTGCACGGCACTGGCGCGCACTTCGTATGGCTGAACCGGGGCAAGGAATCCCTGGCTGTCGATGTGAAAACCGCGGAGGGCCAGGACGTCGTGCGCCGGCTGATCGCGCGGGCGGACGTGTTCGTGCAGAACCTGGCTCCCGGAGCGGCGGCCCGGCTCGGCCTCGATTCGGCCGCGCTGCGGGCCGGACATCCGAAGCTGGTCGCGATCGACCTGTCCGGCTACGGCTCCGGCGGCCCGCGCGAGCAGCGGAAAGCCTACGACATGCTGGTGCAGGCGGAAGCCGGCCTGATCGGCATCACCGGGACGCCGGAGACTCCGGTCAAGACCGGGATTCCAACCTCGGACATCGCGTCCGGGATGTACTGCGCGCAGGCGGCGCTCGCCGCGCTGCTCCGGCGGGAGCGGACCGGGGAAGGCGCGACGATCGAGGTGTCGATGCTGGAAGCCACGGTGGAGTGGATGGGGTATGCGCTCTACAGCCAGATGTATTCCGGGCGGCAGCCGGCGCGGATGGGGCTGAGCCACGCGTCGATCGCGCCGTATGACGCGTATCCGACGCGGGACGGGCAGATGCTGATCGGGGTGCAGAACGACAGCGGATGGCGGACGTTGGCCACTGAGGTGCTGGACGCGCCGCGGCTGGCGGAGGATCCGCGGTTCGCCACGAACGTGCTGCGGGTGGCGAACCGGGCGGCCTGTGACTCTGCGGTCGCCGCTGAGACGGTCAAATGGTCCACTGTGGACTTGGACGAGCGGCTCGCGGCGGCGGGAATCCCCGCCGCACAGGTGAAGCAGGTGGCGGACGTGGTGGCGGATCCGCAGCTGCAGGCCCGGGGCCGGTGGCGCAAGGTGGAGACCGAACATGCCACGGTGGACGCGTTGCTGCCGCCGGTCACGTTCGCGGACGTCGAGGCGCGGATGGGGGACGTGCCCGCGCTGGGCTCTCATACGCGGTCGTTGCTGGCCGAGGCCGGAGTGGACGTGCAGGACTTCTTGCGGCGCGGTATCGCCTTCGCACCGTGATCAGTCCACAGTAGACACTTGGTGTCGCGCCGCTCGCTGCTCGCGCCGCTCGCCGCGCGCCCGCAGTTCGTCCGTGAAGGGCCCCTTGAGGGAATCCAAGTCCGGCAAGGGGCCCTTCACGGACGCTGATGAACGCGTTCCGTCCGGGTGGGCAGGCCGGTCGGGGCATTGTTTTCCCCTCGGTAGCCGGATCGTGGCAGACTCGCCGGATGCGAGCGTGGGGGGCGACGCCGTGGACGCGGGCGCCGAGAACTGGATGGCGGCAACCAGCAGTCGTGGTGGCGGCGATCGCGGCGGCGGTACTCGTCGCGCTGCCGGCCGCGGCAGTGGCGCTGTTCCTGTCTTCAGCGGGTAATGCGACGTTGAGCGATCAGATGGACCGCGCCTGTCAGTGGTCGGTGGGCGCGCAGTGGTCCGGCGGGCTGGCGATGACCTCGTCGGCGCCCGCGATGCCGGGTGCGCCGCCGACACCGGTCGGCAAGCCGCTCGAAGACGCCCGGATCGCCGCTGCCCGGCAGTACGCCCACGGCGTGCCGCGATTGTCGGACGTCCAGTCCACGCTCCTCGCCACCGCGAAGGTCGACCCGGTCAAACCGGGTGACGCGCATCCGGAGCAGTCCGCACTGTGGCTGGTCAGCCAGGACGGCTTCCAGCAGCACCTGCAAACGCTCGAAGGCGGCAAGGGACCGGGAATCTGGCTGTCCAGCCAGTTCGCCGCCGCGCGCGGCCTGCACGCCGGCGACCAGGTGGTGGTGCACGGCGGCTGGGCGCCGCGCACCGGAGCGCCGCCGGACGGCCCGGTCCGGACCATTCCGGTCGCGGCGGTGTACCGGGACCTGCGCGAACTGCCGGACCGGCCGTACTGGTGCCACCTCCAGCCGCTGTACCGGCCCAGCCCGCTGACCGAACGGCCGGTCTACCCGCTGGCGTTCGTGTCGCGTGCCGACCTGTTCGGGCTCACCCCGCCGGACGGCGGCCTGAGCAGCTACTTGGAGGCCTCGGTCGACCGGGACGGGCTGACCACCGCGGACGCGCCGGCGGTCGTCGCCGGACTGGACCGGGTCCGTGCGCGGACCGCCGCCAGCCCGCTGTTTCAGCAGAACGCCCGGATGGAGTTCAGCTCCTCGCTGGGCGGCATCGCCGACCGGGCGGACCAGGTGGTGTCGTCACTGGCCGCCACAGTGGTGCCGATCGGCGTCGCCGGATCGCTGACCGGGCTGGTCATCTCGGTCACGGTGGGCTCGTTCTGGGTGGAACGCCGCCGTGCCGAGCTGGCGGTGCTGTCCGCGCGCGGCGCGGGCCCGGCGGCGCTGGCCGGGAAAGCCTTGCTGGAGCTGGGATCCATTGCATTGGCGGGCAGCATCGGCGGCTGGTTCGCCGCCCGCGGGCTGGTGTCCGCGCTGGGGCCGAGCCCGCTGGTCACGCCGGGCGCGCTCGGGTTCTCCGTCCTCGGCGCGGCGGTCTCGTTCCTCGCCACGCTGGCCGGCATCGGCGGTTCGGTCGTCCTGCGCACCCGGGCGCTGTTCGACGCGCGCACCTCGCGGATCCGGCACCTGCCGTGGGAGATCCTGCCGCTCGTCGCCGCGGCGGTGTGCTATTTCGCGCTCGGCGACGGCGTGCAGGCCGGTGTCGGCCAGGCCGGTTCGGTCGCGCGGATCCCGCCGCGGCTGATCGTCGTGCCGCTGCTGCTGGTGCTCGGGCTGGCGATGCTGGCGACCCGGCTGGTACGGCTGTTCTTGCCCCGGATCCGGGCGGTGCGAAGGGAACGCGCGGTGGCGTTCCTCGCCTGGCGAAGGCTCGCGTCCGCCCCGTCCGCGGCGGCGGTGCTGGTCGGCGCGACCGCGGTGCCGGTGGCGCTCTCGATCTTCGCCACCATGGTGACCGGTTCGGTCGAACGGACGCTGGGCGACGAGGGCCAGCTCGTGGTCGGTTCGGACGTGGTGGTCCGGCTGACCGGGCCCGCGCGGGTGCCGCCGAGCCTGGCCGGGCAGGCGACCCTGGTGGACCGGTACGACTCGGCGTTCCTGGGCAGCAAGACCGTCAACGTGGTCGGCGCGGATCCGGCGACGTTCGGCTCGGCCGCCTTCTGGGACGACGATTTCCGCGGCCCGGCCCTGCCCGACCTGCTGGCGCGGATGTCCGGCGAAGGCGCGGTCGGTCTCCTCGCCGGAGTTCCGGAGGCGTCCGAGCACACCACGCTCAGCCTTGCCGGCCAGCAGCTGCCGCTCACCGTGGTGACCGTGGCGCAGCTGCCCGGGAAGAGCGCCGGGTTCCCGGAACTGGTGCTGCGCAAGGACATCCTCGCCAAGTTCGCCGGCGAGAACGTGCACCATGAGCTGTGGGTGCGTGGCGATCCGGCGGAAGTTCTGCCGGAGCTGGGCAAAGCGGGCGTCCCGGCCGGAACGGTCAGCCGCGCCACCGATGTCACCGCGCACGGGGTGTACGGCGGAATCACCTACACGTTCGCGTTCTTGACCGCGGTGTCCGCTTTGGTTGGCGCAGTCGTGCTAGTCGGACTCCTGCTCTATCTCAACGCGCGATCGCGAGCGCGGCGCGGCGCGTACGTGTTGCTGCGCCGGATGGGAATCAGTTCCGGTGCGCATTGGCGGGCGCTCGCGTACGAGGTAGGCGGCTTGCTGGCGGCCGGGTTCGCGCTCGGCCTCGGGTTCGCCGCGGTCGGGGTGTCGGTGACCTACCAAGGCTACGACCTCGATCCGGAGACCCCGCCGGACACGGTGCTGCCGATCCCTTGGTGGCCGAGCGGGCGGCTGCTGCTGGCGGCCGCGGCGGTCGCGCTCCTCGTCACTTACGCAGCCCAGCGGGCGGCTGCGCGGGCGCTGCCTTCGGAGGTGCTTCGTGACACAGTCTGACGCTGCCGCGGTGCGCGGCGAAGGCTTGACGCACAGCTACCGCACTGCGGGGCGCTCGCTGACCGCTCTGCACGAGGTCACCATCAGCGCGGCGCGCGGCCGGATCACCGCGCTCGTCGGGCCGTCCGGGTCCGGGAAGTCGACGCTGCTGCGGATGCTGGCCTGCCTGGAACGGCCGGACGAGGGCCGCGTCGAGGTCGGCGGCACCGACGTCACCGCGTTGTCCGCTCGGGCCCGGCGGGCGATCCGGCGGCGGCGGATCGGTTACGTGTTCCAGAATCCGGTCGACAACCTGCTGGACTACCTGACCGTGCGGGAACATCTGGAGCTGGCCGCGAGGATGCGCGGCATCGCCCCGGTCGGCGCGGACCTGCTGGACCGGCTCGGCCTGGACCACCGCGCCGGGCACCGGCCGCGGCAGCTGTCCGGCGGCGAGCAGCAGCGGACCGCGCTGGCCTTCGCCGCGGTCGGCGATCCGGCCGCGGTGCTGGCGGACGAGCCGACCGCGCAGCTGGACCGGGCGTCGGCGCACCTGGTCGCGGAGGCGCTGCGGGCGCTCGCCGAAGCCGGTCAGACGGTAGTGGTCGCGACGCATGACCCGCTGCTGATGGCCGCGGCCGACGACACGGCGGAACTGGTGGACGGGAGGATCCGGTGAGCGCGCTGCTGAGCGTTTCGGACGTGAGCCGGTCGCACGGCGGGATGCCGGTGCTCCGGCACACCAGCCTGGACCTGTCGGCGGGCGAACTGGTCGCGCTGACCGGCCCGTCCGGCTCAGGCAAGAGCACCCTGCTGATGATCGCGGGCGGCTGGGACCGGCCGGACAGCGGTACGGTCGAGGTCCGCCCGCCGATGCCGGAGCTGCCGGTCTCGGAACAGCCGTGGCACGCGCTGGCGTTCGTGCCGCAGTCGATTTCGCTCTTCGAAGAGCTGACGGTGGCGGAGAACCTGGCGTTCGCCGCGCGGACCGCGGCGGAGCCGCCGGACCACCGGAAGCTGCTGGAAACGCTGGATCTGGCGAAACTTGCCGATCGGCTGCCGAGCGAGATTTCACGCGGTGAACAGCAGCGGGCGGCGGTGGCGCGAGTGCTGGCTTCGGGGCCGCTGGTGCTGCTGGCCGACGAACCGACGTCGCACCAGGACCGGGCGCACGCCGAGATGGTGCTGACCGCGCTCCGGCGAGCAGCGGACCGCGGAACGGCCGTGCTGGTGGCGTCCCACGATCCGCTGCTCTCCGAGCACGCGGACCGGGTGGTGCCGATCGGCGGGGCTTAGCGCTTGTCATGTGGTGCTGTCGTGATGCCTGGGCGGCCAGTGTGCCGGTCTGTCCGTGGAGGGCCCCTTCAGAGACTTGGATTCCCTCAAGGGGCCCTTCACGGACAGACCAGCGGGCCGTTCGGCGCGCACCACGTGAGACAAGCTTTTAGCCCAAATCCGTGAAGGGAACATTGAGGAACTCAGAGTCCCTCAATGTTCCCTTCACGGCAGGCCGGCGGCCCTTAGTCCACTTTGGACGGGTGGCGTGCCAGCGGGGTCACCTTGATCTCCATGTACGGGAACAGCGGAAGCGCCGACAACAGTTCGTGCAGCTCGTCGTGGCAGGCGACGTCCAGCACCGAGAAGTTCGCGTACTCCCCGGCGATCCGCCAGATGTGCGGCCACTTCCCGCTGCGCTGCAGCTGCTGGCTGTAGGCCTTCTCGCGGGCGATCAGGTCGTCGCGGACAGCAGGGTCCAGGTCGGCGGGGAGGCGGACGTCCATCCGCACGTGGTAAAGCATCGGTCTCCGATCAGGTCACGCGGAACGGGTCACGCCGGGTCGAGCACGAAGCTGTACTCGACGGTCTCGCCGGAGCCGGAGGCGGCCGGCTTCGGGTCGAGCACCAGTTCCGGCTTCACCGCGGAGGCGATGTCGTCGTCGTTGTGCTGGTCGCCCGGGAAGTACAGCTGCGCGGTGAGCAGTTCGTGGCCCGGCGCGGACACCTTGACGTGCAGGTGCGCCGGACGCCACGCGTGCCAGCCGGCCGCGGCGATCAGCTTGCCGCAGGCGCCGTCGGTCGGGATCTGATACGGCGCGGGCCGCACGGTGTGGATCTCGAACGTGCCGTCGGCTCCGGTGGTGAAGGTGCCGCGCAGGTTCCACTCCGGGATGTCCGGTGCGAACTGCGAGTACAGCCCGTCCGCGTCCGCGTGCCACAGCTCGACCTTCGCCCCGCCCAGCGCGCTGCCGTCGGTCGAGGTGACCTGGCCGGTCCAGGTGAGCGCGGTGCCCGGCTCGTTCTCCCGGGTCGGGACGGTGCCGTTCGCGCCCTGCTCGGGGGCGTCGGGCACGTAGTACGGGCCTTCGATGGTGCCCTTGTTGCCCTTGCGGTGCTCGGTGGCGACCTCTTCGACCACGTGCTCGACCCAGACGTCGAGGAACAGCGGCCATTCGCCGTCCTCGCCGACGCTGATCAGCCACGACTTCAGCGCGTTGTACTCGTCGTAGGTCACCTTGTGCTTGCGGATGGTCGCGTGCACGGCGTCGAGCACCTCGCGGGCGAGCAGGCTGACCCGCTCCTTCGGGGTGCCCGCGACACCGGCCAGCTTGTCGCTCTTGAACCGTTCGGTGGCGTTGGCTCCGGACGCGGCGGCGGTGGGGGAATGGGTGGCGGTCATGAATCCTCCTTGATCCATCGGGTTTTCCGGCTCAGGCGTCCTGGCGGTAGTGCCGGAGCTTGTCGGGGTCGAGGGCGGCGCCGAGGCCGGCGCCGGGGCGGATGGCCAGTTCGCCGTCCGCGATGCGCAGCGGTTCGGCGAGCAGGTCGTCGGTCATGTCGAGAAAGTTGGACAGCTCGCCAGGGCGGCGTGCCGTGAGCTCGTAGGCCGATCCGAACGCGACAGTGCACAGTGAACCGATCTGGCCGTCGATCTGGTTGCCCATCACCACTTCCAGCCCGAGTCCCTCCGCGAGGTGGTGGGTGCGCTGCGAGCGGGTGAAACCGGTGCGGGCGGTCTTGATGCTGATCGCGGTGGCCGAGCCGGCCAGGATCTCGCGGGTCACGTCCGCCGGGGTGACCGCGGATTCGTCGGCGATGAACGGGATGTCCAAACGCGACACCAGCCAGCGGCGGCCGAGCACGTCGTCGGCCGGGCACAGCTCCTCGGCGAACAGCAGGTCGAGGTCGGCCATTTCCTTCATCGCCCGGGCGGATTCCGCGGCGGTCCAGCCGCGGTTGCCGTCCACGTACAGGTCGACCTCGCCGCCGAATCGGGTGCGCAGCGCGCGGACCACGTCGGTGTCCAGCGAAACCGGCCGGCGGCCGACCTTCACCTTGAACGTGGTGATGCCGTAGGTGTCGCGGATCCGTTCCGCTTCGGCGACCATCGCGGCCGGTTCGTCGAAGCCGAGCATGTGCGAGACCTTCATCCGGTCGGTGTACCCGCCGAGCAGTTCGGTCACCGACACGTCCAGGCTCTGCCCGAGCGCGTCCCAGATCGCCATGTCCAAAGCGGACTTCGCGGCCGGGTTGCCGACGGTGCGGCCGAGCCGGGCGTGCACTGTCTCGCGCTCCAGCAGGCTCAGCCCGACCACTTGCGGCGCGAACACCGTCTCCAGGACCGCGACGATGCCGGCCTGGGTCTCGCCGTAGGTGAACGGCCGCGGGGGCGCTTCGGCGACGCCGACGACGCCGTCGTCGGTGTGCACGCGGACCAGCACGTGCTCGGCGGTGCGCACCTCGCCGGAGGCGAAGCGCAGCGGCTTGCGGTAGGGGATGGCGAACGGGATCGCCTCCACCCGGGTGATCTTCATCGTGTCCTCCCTGACACGGGCACTTCGACGGGGAACAGGTCGCTCAGCGCGTCCAGCACGGCCGGGACCAGTGCCGGGGGCCGGTCGCGGTGCCAGGCGAGCGCGAGCTGGACGGACGCGGCGCCGGCGAGGTCGCGGAACACGACCCCGGCCAGCGGCAGGGCCCGCGCGGACGCGGGGACGACGCCGACGCCGAGCCCGCCGGCGACCAGCGCCAGCAGCACCGCGGTGCCGGCCGCTTCTTGCTCGCGCTGCGGGGTGAACCCGGCATCGCGGCAGCTGCGCAGCACGGCCTCGTTGACGACGGAATGGCTGGCCGGGTAGGTGACGAACGCTTCGGCACGCAGGTCGCTCATCGACACCACCGGTTCGACCGCCAGCCGGTGGTCGGCCGGGACGGCGAGGATCAGCGGCTCGGTTTCGATCAGGTGCAGGTCGAGGTCGCCGCCGGTGACCGGCGGCCGCAGCACGCCGATGTCGAGCGTGCCGTCGCGCAGCCGCTCGCACTGCTCGCCGGTGAGCAGGTCGGCATGCACCTCCAGTTCGACTTCGGGCAGCCGGTGCCGCAGCGCGCGGGCGACCTGCGGCAGATGGGAGAGCGCGGCGGTGCCGGTGAAGCCGATCCGGGCCAGCCCGCGCCGTCCGTCCGCGATGCGCCGGGCGCCGCGCGCGCCGGCTTCGACCGCGTCCAGGATGCGCTGGGCTTCGGCGAGGAAGAACCGGCCGGCCGGGGTGACCTGCACCTGCCGGGTGGTGCGGCTGAGCAGCGCGACGCCCAGCTCGTCCTCCAGCTGCCGGATGGCGTGCGAGAGCGCGGGCTGGGCGAGGTGCAGGCGTTCGGCGGCCCGGCCGAAGTGGCAGGTCTCGGCGACGGCGGCGAAGTACCGCAGGTGGCGCAGTTCCATCGGGCTGCCTCCTCACCGGCTCCTCGAGTGGTCTCGCTCACCGTAAGTTCGGGTATTGAGTGAAGACAAGGAGCGGTTTTCGTCAGATTGATAAACGCGGTCGATTAATTGCACCCTAGGTCAGGACTGGGTCTTGCCCTGGTGTGCCCTCGCCGTCGTCCTGCCACAGTTCGGGCAGCGCCCTGCTCGGGGGCCGGTCAGTGCAGATCAGAGGCCCGTTGGAGGAGTCATGACGGAGACGCTGGACCACGCTGCCGCGGTGGTCGCGGACGCGGTGGTGGACGATCCGGAGGCGGGGGTCTACCGCGCGAACCGCCGCATCTTCACCGACGAGGAGATCTTCGAACTCGAGATGAAGCACATCTTCGAGGGCAACTGGATCTACCTCGCGCACGAAAGCCAGCTGCCGGACCCCGGCGACTACTTCACCACGAACATCGGCCGCCAGCCGGTCGTCATCACCCGGGACAAGGCCGGCGAGCTGCACTGCCTGATCAACGCCTGCGCGCACCGCGGCGCGATGATCTGCCGCCGCAAGCGCGACAACCGCCCGACGCTCACCTGCCCGTTCCACGGCTGGACCTTCCGCAACGACGGCAAACTGCTGAAAGTGAAGGACCCGGACGGCGCGGGCTACCCGGAGTCGTTCGACACCGGCGGCTCGCACGACCTGACGAAGGTCGCCCGCTTCGAGTCCTACCGCGGGTTCCTGTTCGGCAGCCTCAATCCGGACGTGCTGCCGCTGACCGAGCACCTCGGCGACGCCGCGAAGGTGATCGACATGCTCGTGGACCAGTCGCCGGGCGGGCTCGAAGTGCTGCGCGGCGCGTCCACCTACACCTACGACGGCAACTGGAAGGTGCAGGCGGAGAACGGCGCGGACGGCTACCACGTCACCGCCACGCACTGGAACTACGCCGCCACCACGGCCCGGCGCAACACCGGCGAGTCGGCGAACGAGACGAAGACACTCGACGCCGGCGCATGGGGCAAGTCCGGCGGCGGGTACTGGTCGTTCCCGCACGGGCACCTGTGCCTGTGGACCTGGGCCGGGAACCCGCAGGACCGGCCGCTGTGGCCGCGGATGGCGGAGCTGAAGGAGAAGTACGGCGCCGCCAAGGGCGAGTTCATGGTGCGCGGCTCCCGGAACCTGTGCGTGTACCCCAACGTGTACCTGATGGACCAGTTCTCCACGCAGATCCGGCATTTCCGGCCGATCGCGCCGGACAAGACCGAGGTCACCATCTACTGCATCGCGCCGAAGGGCGAGAGCGCCGAGGCCCGGGCCTGGCGGATCCGGCAGTACGAGGACTTCTTCAACGCCTCCGGGATGGCGACGCCGGACGACCTGGAGGAGTTCCGGTCCTGCCAGCTGACCTTCCGGGCGACGGCCGCGCCGTGGAACGACATGAGCCGGGGCGCACGGCACTGGCTGACCGGGCCGGACGAGGTCGCGTCGTCGCTCGGGCTGACCGGGGTCGTCTCGGCCGGGCAGAAGAACGAGGACGAGGGGCTTTACCCGGTGCAGCACGGGTATTGGCAGGAAACCATGCGCGCGGCGATCGACCGCGAGCAGGCTGTCCGAGGAGAGAACCGATGACCGCGGCCGCCGAGAAGACCATCACCCAGCAGGACGTCGAGCAGTTCCTCTACCGCGAGGCGCGGTACCTGGACGACCGCGAGTTCGAGAAGTGGCTGACCTGCTACGCCGACGACGTCGTGTACTGGATGCCGTCCTGGGGCGACGACGATCTGCTCACCGAGGACCCGCAGCGCGACATTTCGCTGATCTACTACCCGAACAAGGGCGGGCTCGAGGACCGGGTCTTCCGGATCCGCACCGAGCGCTCCAGCGCGACGTCGATCCCGGAACCGCGCACCAGCCACAACATTTCCAATGTGGAGCTGATCGAGCGCCGTGGCGACCTGGTGGACGTGCGGTTCAACTGGCACACCATGTACTTCCGCTACCGCACGGTCGACCCGTATTACGGGACTTCGTTCTACACCGTCGATTTTTCCGGTGCCGCGCCGCTGATCCGGCGCAAGACGGTGGTGCTCAAGAACGACTACATCCACCACGTCGTCGACATCTACCACTTCTGAGCGGAGGCGGTCATGAACCACCGGATCGCTCTGTCCTTTGAGGACGGTGTCACCCGCTTCGTCGCCTGCGCGCCGGAGCAGACCGTCGCGGACGCGTCGTACCGGCAGCGGATCAACATCCCGCTCGATTGCCGCGACGGGGCGTGCGGGACGTGCAAGGCGTTCTGCGAATCGGGAGAGTACGAAGGCGGGGACTACCTCGACGACGCGCTGAGCGCGGACGAGGCCGCGCGCGGGTATGTGCTGCCGTGCAGCATGAAGCCGAAGTCCGATCTGGTGCTGCAGATCGCGAGCACCTCGGCGGTCGCGAAGACTCAGGCCGCCGAGCATCACGGCACGGTGGCGGCGCTGGACCGGCTTTCGCCGACGACGATCGCGCTGACCGTCGAGATCCGCGACCGGGACCGGCTCGCGTTCCTGCCCGGGCAGTACGTGAACATCGCCGTGCCGGGCTCGGACGCGACGCGGTCGTACTCGTTCAGCAACGCGCCCGAGGACGAGCAGCTGACGTTCCTGGTGAAGCTCACGCCCGGCGGGGTCATGTCGGAGTACCTGACCGAGCGGGCCAAGCCCGGTGACGAGCTGACCTTCAGCGGGCCGCACGGGAGCTTCTTCCTCCGCGAGACCGACCGGCCGGTGCTGTTGCTGGCCGGCGGAACCGGGCTCGCGCCGATCCTGTCCATCGTGCGGGCGATGCGCGATCGCGGCACCGCCCGGCCCGCGCACCTGGTGTACGGGGTGAGCACCGACGACGATCTGGTGGAGACCGCGACGCTGGAGAAACTCGCGGCCGAGGTGCCCGGGCTGACCTGGGACTACTGCGTGTCCGATCCGGACAGTGCCGCGCCCAACAAGGGATATGTGACCACGCTGATCCGGGACGAGCACCTGCACGGCGGCGACGTCGCGGTCTATCTGTGCGGGCCGCCGCCGATGGTCGAAGCTGTGCGCGGGCATTTCTCGTCGGGCGGGTTCGAGCCGACCGGGTTCTATTACGAGAAGTTCGCTCTCGCCGCTCCGGCGCGCACGCCCGATGCTCCGGTGGCTCCGGTGACCGTGGTGGCTCCGGTCGCGCCGGAGTCGCCGCCGGAGCCGGAGCCGGAGTTCGGCGCGGGCCGTGCGCTGGCCGGGCAGGAGTTGTTCCCGGCCGCGGAATTGCCGCCGCTGCGGGCGGGCGCCGCGCTGTCCGCGGCGGAGGAAGCGCGGATCGCGCGAACGGTCGCGGGCCAGGAAATGCTGCCCGCGCCGGAGGAATCCCCGGGCGAATACGAGATCGGCGAGGAACATCCGTCGGTGCACGAATCGGACGCGGTTTTCGAGGCGCGGCAAGCGCTCGAGCTCGGCGCCGTCGAACTGACCATCGGACGGCTGACCTCGGGCCAGCTCGCCGGGTACCGGCTGCTCGCCGAATCGACAGTGCCCTATGTGGACGGTGACCGATTCCTCGACGCCGCCGCCTACACCGAAACCAACGCGGCGTTTCACGACTACCTGTTCACTCTCACCGGAAACGAGCACCTGCTGCAGGCGTACCAGGCTCTCGGCGTGAAGGGCCACATGGCCGAGACGCTGCGCAACGCGACCTGGTGCCATCCGCGGTGCACCCAGGACCACCTGGACCTCGTCTCCGCCTTCGAGCGGGGCGACCGAGGCACCGCGCGCCGGCTGATCGCCGGGCACGCGGACCGGTCCAAGATCACCACACGGCGCGCGATGGGCGGCGCGGCGGGCCCGAAGTTCGTCTCGCCGGGCCGGTTCGCGGGCAAGGTCGTGGTGGTCACCGGAGCCGCGCAGGGGATCGGCGAGGCGACCGCCCGGCGGATCGCCGCGGAGGGCGGCGCTCTGGTGCTCGCCGACCGGTCCGGCCTGGTCAGCGAGCTGGCCGGGGAGCTGCCGGAAGCGTTGCCGGTGGTCGCGGACCTGGAGACGTTCGCCGGGGCGCAGGCGGTCGCCGAGGCGGCGCTGGCCCGGTTCGGCCGGATCGACGTGCTGGTCAACAACGTCGGCGGCGCGCTGCGGTTCAAGCCGTTCACCGAGTTCGGCCCGGACGAGATCGAGGCCGAGATCCGCCGTTCGCTGCTGACCGCGCTGTACTCCTGCCGGGCCGCGCTGCCGTCGATGGCGCAGCGGCGCGGCGGGGTGATCGTGAACGTGTCGTCGGCGGCCACCCGGGGCATCCACCGGATCCCGTATTCGGCGGCGAAGGGCGGGGTCAACGCGCTCACCGCGTCGCTGGCGTTCGAGTACGCCGAGGCGGGCATCCGGGTGGTCGCGACCGCTCCGGGCGGCACCGAAGCCCCGCCCCGCCGGATCCCGCGCGGCGGCCCGGACCCGGTCACCGACCAGGAGCGGGAGTGGTTCCAGGCGCACATCGGCCAGACCGTCGATTCGTCGTTGCTCAAGCGGTACGGCACCCTGGACGAACAGGCCGCGGCGATCGCGTTCCTGGCCTCGGACGAGGCGTCCTACGTCACCGGCACCGTGCTGCCGGTCGCCGGGGGCGATCTCGGCTGAGGGGCACCGAAGGAGGACCGTGACCGGACCGGCGCAGGAGCTGGCCCGTCTGCTGACCCAGACGGGCCGCGCCGTGTTGCTGTCCGGTCCGGGCGGCTGCGGGCGTACAACCCTCGCCCAGCGCGCGGCGGACGCGTTCGCCGGTCCGGTGCGGCGAGCGACTGCGGCCGACTGGGAGAGCGGCAGCGGATACGCCGTCCTGCGGCAGCTCTTCCCTGGCCTAAACACAGAGGGCGACCCGCTTGCGGTCGCCGCCCGGATCGCAGCGGACCTGCCTCCGGGCGCGCTGCTGGTCGTCGACGACGCGCAGTGGGCCGATGTCGACTCAGTGCGAGCGCTGTCGTCGTTGCTGCGCCACCATCCGGCGGCGCGAGCGACTGTCCTGCTCACCGCGGCGACCGGCGATCCGCGTGCCCGCGCCGACGTGCTGGAGCTGCTGAACCGGATGGCCGACGACGAGGTCCGCGTGCCGCCGCTCGACGCCGGGGGAGTGTCCGAACTCGCGTCCGCGCAAGGCATCGCGCTGCACCCGACGATGGCCGAGCGGCTGTGCCGGCACACCCTCGGCCGGCCGCGCGACGTCGTGCAGCTGCTGACCGAGGTGCCACGGACGACCTGGGCGCGGTTCGATCCCAATCTGCCCGCTCCGGCTGCCGTCGCCGCTTCGGTTCGGGAACGGCTCGCGACGCTGTCGCCGGAAGCGGAGCGGTTCGTCGCCGCGACGGCGGTGCTCGGCGGCGGAGCGGCGGTGCGTTCGGCGGCCGAGCTGGCCGGGCTGGACGGCGACCCGCTGCCCGTGCTGGACGAGGCCTGCGCGGTCCGGCTGGTCGGACTCGCGCCGCGGGGGCTCGCCGAAGTCGGACCGCCGGATCCGATGGTTCGTGCCGCGGTGCTGGCGTCGCTGGGCCCGTCGCGCCGGTCGCGGCTCCAGCGCCGGGCTGCCGAACTGGTCGAAGACCCGGCGCGGAGTCTGCGGCTGCTGGTCGCGGCGAGCCCGGTGCCGGACGCGAGCGTCGCCGACCGGCTGGACGCGCTGGCCGTCGAACGCGCGGCAGCCGGGGCTTGGGGCACCGCCGCGGAGCTGCTCAACGACGCTGGCCGGCTGACCGAGGACGCGCAGCTGCGGCAAGCCCGCATCACCCGAGCCGTCGACGCGCTGATCGGGGCCGGTGACGTGTTCCGCGCCGCGGCGCTCGCCCCGGAAGTCGAAAGCGTTCGGGAGACGCCGTTGCGGGACGCGGTGCTCGGGTACCTCGCCGTGGTGCGCGGCCGGGCCGCCGAGGCGGGCGGGCGGCTGAGCCGGGCGTGGGACATCGTGAACGCGGAACGGGATCCGGAGACGGCAGCGTTGATCTGCCAGCGGTACGTGCTCGACGCGCTGTGCCGGTACTCCGCGGACGACCTGGTCCGCTGGGCGGACCGAGCCTTGGAACTGGCCGTGCCGGAAACGCCCGCCGCCATCGAGGCCGCCGCGATTCGCGGCCTGGGACTCGCCGCGTCGGGCCGCGCGAAGCAGGCGCGCCGCGACTACACGCATCTGGCCGAGCGCATCCGGCACGGCGCGCAGGCGCAACGCGTGGTGATGGCACGCGGCTGGCTGAACCTGCTCACCGACCGCATCGACGATGCGCGCGTCGACCTGGAAAGTGCGGTGCCGACCAGCTACCTGGGCGGTTCGGCACGGATTTCCCTGTGGGCCCAAGCCTGGCTGGCCCGGACGCTGTTCCTCAGCGGGGAGTGGGACGACGCGTTGCGGGTGGTGCGGGAAGCGCTGGTGCTGGTCGACCGCACCGGGATCGTGCTCACCGCGCCACTGCTGCACTGGACCGCCGCCGCCGTGCACGCGCTGCGGGGCGATCCGGAGCGGGCCGACGAGGCGTTGCTGGCGTGCGCGTCGGGTCCGCAGGACTACGAGATCATGCGCGTGCCGGGCCTCCTGGCGCGAGCACAGGTCGCCGAGGCCGCGGCGGATTCGGCCGGAGTGCTGCGGGCCCTGCATCCGTTGACGCGTTCGTCCCTGCCCGCGGCGGTCGACGAGCCTGGGCACTGGCCGTGGCAGGATCTGTACGCGCACGCATTGGTCCTCAGTGGACGGTCCGAGGAAGCCGATGCTTTCCTGGAACCGCATGAACGCCTGGCGGTCAAACGAGATCACCGGTCGGCTCAGGCCCGCCTCGCCGCGGCGCGCGGCCGGTTGCTCGGAGCCCGGAACGATCATGCCGGTGCCGCGGTGGCGTTCGAGGAAGCGGTGGAGCTGATCAACGCGCTGCCGCTGCGCTACGACCAGGCGCGGATCGCCTTCGCCTACGGGCAGACCTTGCGGCGACTCGGCCGGCGCGCGCGGGCGGATACCCAGCTGGTCGCCGCCCGAGACGGCTTCGCGTCGATGGGGGCGGCCACCTATGTGGCCCGTTGCGAGCGGGAACTTCGCGCGGGCGGGGTGCATTTGCCGCGGTCCGGGGCGGACAGCCTTACCCCGCAGGAGGAAGCGGTGGCGAGGATGGTCGCCCGTGGACAGTCCAACCGGGAGGTGGCGGCGGAGCTGTTTCTGTCCGTGAAGACCGTGCAGTACCACTTGACGCGGATCTACGCGAAGCTGGGCATCCGGTCCCGGACGGAGCTGGCGGTGCTGCGTTCGGGACCGGACGACGTGGCGTAGCTGCTCAGCCGCGAGGGCCGAAGGTCCACCGGGCATGCGCTCCCGGCCCCACGACCAGTGTCGAATGCCCGATCTGCTCCACCTGCCGGGTTCCCGCGGGCCGGTTCAGCGCCAGGTCCACCTGCCGCAAACCGACCTGGTCCACCGGCACCGCGTCGAACCGGATCGTCGTCATGCCGTCGCTGGCCACCGCACCGCCGGGCAAGGTCTGCACCGCCATGCCCCCGGCGCGCAGCAGCGGCAGCGTGCTGTCCAGGTCGCGCGCGGTGATCCCGAGCCGGATGCCGGTTACGTCGCGCATCAGATGGTCGCGGTAGCCGTCCGGCAGGTACCGATCGCGGCTGACGTCGCCGGGGCAGCTCGCCGGACCGGTGTTGCTGCGCGGGTCGGCGAAGTACTCCGGGCGGTACTCCATGCCCCAGGCGCTGAAGGTGTCGTACTGGTCGGTGGTGAACACCGCGTCGAACCACGGCACCGGTTTGCCGTCGCCGAAATCTCGGGTCTGCAGGAACTTGACCGGGTTCGCGACGCCGAAATCAGGCAGCCGGCCGATCACCGAGGACAGCTGGCCGGTGCGTTCGACCGAGACTCCCAGGCCCGCCGAACCGAGGTTGCCGTCTTTGCCCGGGACGTCGCCGACGCCGAACAGTTCCAGGTAGGTTTCCCGGCCCATCAGGTACCGGCCGGTCCATTTCTCGCCGCCGGCGCCGGTGGTGGTCCGGACCTGGAAGTTCGCGAATTCCTGGAGATAGGCCGAATGCTCGATGGCGTCGGCGGTCTCGCGGTCCAGCACCCCGTAGGAGTGGTTGAACCGCAGCAGCGCGGATTGTCCGGCCGCCGTCGCGGTTCCCGCTGCGGTGGCGGTTCCGGCCGCGGTCGTCACCAGGGCGAAGACCAGCGCGAGCAGCTTCAGGACGGTCCGGGTTCTTCGTCGATTCGTCATGCCGCCGCAGAGTAAGGCGTGCCGGCCCAGACGGTGGCGGTTTGGTCCAAGAGGACCGCAACGGCCTACTGAGAATGTCTTACCAGGTATCTGATCAGCCGGAGATTAGTTCACTTGGAGCAGTGACAGTGGTTCACCTTTAGTAACAGAATCAGGTCCGCGCGTCACCTGACCGGGTGGCGCGCTCGCGAGGGCACGAGAAAGGACCTGTTCATGACCGTTCACCACTGGGGACCCGCCGGGAGGGCGCGCAGGCGCCTGACCGCGGCGGTGGTCGCCGCGGCTGCCGCGCTGTTCGTGGCAACCGCGCCGAGCGCAGCAGCTGCACCTGCCGCAGCCGCCGCGCCCGGGGCGGCCGGCTCGTCGAACACCTCGGCCGAGACGCCGGACAACCACCAGATGGGCGCGTCCATCCGGGCGCATCAGCCCGCCGCGCCGGCCGCCGCTCCGGCGTCGGTGCTGACTACCACGTCCGGCATCGACGTGAGCAGCTACCAGGGCAACGTCGACTGGCAGAACTACTGGAACCAGGGCAAGCGGTTCGCCTACGTGAAGGCGACCGAGGGAACCGGCTACACGAACCCGAACTTCACCCAGCAGTACAACGGTTCCTACAACGTCGGCATGATCCGCGGCTCGTACCACTACGGCCGTCCGGACCTCTCCGGCGGCGCGGCACAGGCCGACTACTTCGTCGCGCACGGCGGCGGCTGGTCGAAGGACGGCAAGACGCTGCCCGGCACGCTCGACATCGAATGGGGGCCGAACTCCGCCTGCTACGGGCTCAGCCAGTCCGCGATGGTGTCGTGGATCAAGGCGTTCAGCGACGAGTACCACGCCAAGACGTCGCGGTGGCCGGTGATCTACACCGCCAACAGCTGGTGGACCCAGTGCACCGGCAACCTGGGCGACTTCAGCTCGACGAACCCGCTGTGGGTCGCGAACTACTCGTCGTCGCCGGGCACGCTGCCCTACCACTGGGGCTTCTACACGTTCTGGCAGTACACGTCCACGCCGCTCGACCAGGACTACTTCAGCGCCGGTCTCGACCGGCTGAAGGTGCTGGCCACCGGCTGAACCCGGGCCCGTGCGGGAGCCCAGCCGGACCGGGCTCCCGCACGGGGCCGTGCCGAGGAGAGGACCGCCAGCCCGGCCAGGGCGCACAGCGGCGCGGCGGCGCGAGGAGTTTCGCGGGTCGTGGAATCGCGTCCGTTCGCCGGGCACAGCTGGGTCGAGCCGGGCCGGTGCCGTCCCGGTGCCTGAAAGTCCTTTGTGGACGGCAAGGTTCAGGCGGGTTCGGCCGCGCGCAGCCGGAGCATCGGGTACAGCTCCTGAGTGACCTGCCGCGCGGCGATCACGACCAGCGGCGCGACCCGCTCCAGCGCGGTGTGCGCATCGCCGACCAGCGAGATCGCCGCCTCCGGCCCTTCCGGGCCGCGGATGGCGGCGGCGACGCAGGAGATGTCCGAGAAACATTCGCCGCGCTCGAAGGCGAGTCCGTTGCGGTCGCGGATGCGGCCGAGTTCGCGGTGCAGCGTCGCCAGATCGCAGATCGTCCGGCTGGTCTGGCGGCCGAGCACGGGCATGATCCGGTCCTCGACCTGTTCGGCGGGCAGCCACGCGAGCATCGCCTTGCCGAGCGCGGTGCACTGCGCGGGCGCGCGGCCGCCCACGCGCGACGGGACGGTCGCGGCGAAGCGGCCGCCGACCTTGTCCAGATACCGGACGTCGGAGCCGTCGAGGATCGCCAGGTGAGCGACCATCCCGGTGCGAAGCTGCAATTCGTGCAGGACGGCCGCGGTCGCTTCGCGCAGTTCGAGGTGGTTGCCGCCGGTGCCGCCGAGGTTCAGCGCCCGGGCGCCGAGCGCGTATCCGAACGCCGAGTGCGACAGCCACTCCAGCCGCACCAGTTGGTCGAGGATGCGGTGCGCGGTCGAGCGGGGGAGTCGGGTCGTGCGCGCGACCTGTTCGAGGGTGAGCCGGGTGCTCGGCGTGTCGAAGGCGTCCAGGATCAGCGTCATCCGCTCGACCATCGACGGCGGCAGGCCGCGGACCGGTGCGTCGTCCGTGCTCAGCGGGCCCGTTCCGATCGCGGCAACCGTCATGCTGTGCTCCTCGCGGACGAAATGAAATCATTTCTAGTTTGACGGTAACACGGCGGTCGCGAGCAGCGTCAACACGCGGCGGGTCACGACTGCGGCACAGCTCCCGATCAGCGGGAGAAGCAGCTCGTGCCGGGGTGGGCGGCCGGTAGGCACGGCGGTGTGGACATCGGCCTCGCGAGCCCCGTGGTGACCCGGCTGCCGGGAGACCCGAACGCCTGGGAGGACACCGCGGAGCGCCGCGCCGGACCGCGGTCATCCCGTTCACCGGCAGCGGCGGCGCCCGGTGGGAGGATCGTGGGCGAGAATGGCCTGATCACGAGGGGAGGAGCCGCGGTGCCGAGAGTCGCCGAGAACCGGGCACCTGCCACGCCGAGTTCGCCCGCCCAGCAGGAGCGCTACCGGCGGATCCTGCGCGCGGCCGCGGACCACGGAGCCGAGCACGGCCTCGACCGGATCCAGATGCTCGACGTCGCCCGCGACGCCGGCGTCGCCATCGCCACGCTCTACCGGTACTTTCCGTCCAAGACAATCCTGTTCACCGCGCTGCTGCGCAGCCAGATCGAGCAGCTGGACAGGATGAGCGTCCCGGTCGAGCCCGGCCAGGAACCGGCCGAGGCGGTCGCGCGGGTGCTGGTGGACGCGGCGCGGCGGCTGCTGGAACGGCCGCGGCTGGCGCAGGCGATGCTGCAGTCGAACAACGCGACGGTTGCCGGGGAGTCGCCGAACATGGCCGCGGCGGTCGAGTTCGCGGAGCTGATCCTGCGCGTCGCCGGGGTCGCCGACGCCAGCGACCACGACCGCCGGCTGGTCCGGCTGATCGAGCAGACCTGGTACGGCGTGCTGACCTCGCAGCTGAACGGGCACATCACCGCCGCGGAGGCGGAGGCGGACACGGTGCTGGCGTGCCGGTTGCTGCTGGCTGAGCTGGGCCGCCCCGCGCGGTGACCAGTTCCTCCCGGTGACCAGTTCCTCCCGGTGACCGGGATGAGCCCGCCACGCCGAGCGGAGTCCTCGTAGCGTCGGGGCCGATCCCGAACCCCGCCTCAGGAGGCCCGCATGCCGCGCACCGTCGTAGTAACCGGAGCGAGTTCGGGGATCGGGGCGGCGCTCAGCGGCCTCCTCGCCGAGCGCGGCGACCAGGTCCTCGGCGTCGACCTGGCGGGCAGCGATCTCGACGCGGACCTCTCGACCCCGCAAGGCCGGACCGCCGCCGCGGAGGAGATCGGCAAGCGCGCCGGGCACCTCGACGCGGTGATCACCTGCGCCGGGACGGCGAACCCGGGCGAAGCGATGATCGCGGTGAACTACTTCGGCAGCACCGTTCTCGTCGAAGCCCTGCAGCCGCTGCTCGCGAAGTCCCAGGCGCCGCGCGTCGTGCTGGTCGGCTCGATCTCCGGCACTCAGCCCGCCGATGCCGCGGTGGTCGACGCTTGCCTGCGCGGCGACGAGCAAGCCGCGCTGGCCGCCGCCCGCGAGGCGATCGCGGACAACCGGGCGCACCAGCTTTACCCGTCCTCGAAGTCCGCGATCGCGCAATGGGCGCGCCGAACGTCCGTTGCCGAGGGCTGGGCCGACGCGGGAATCGCGGTCAACGTGGTCGCTCCCGCCGTGGTCTTGACGCCGATGACAGCCGGACTCTTCGCCGACCCGAGAATGAAAGCCGTGATGGACAAGGCCGTCCCGATGCCGCTGCACGGCTACGCGGCCGCCGAAGACGTCGCGCGGGTCCTGGCCTATTTCGCCGACGCCGAGACGACGCACATCACCGGCCAGGTCGTCTACGTCGACGGCGGCGCCGAGGCGACCCTCCGCCCGGCGGCGCACTACTGATGACGACCTGCGCCGGACTTCCGGGCGTGCCGCTGTCGCCCGTCCCGGACGAAGACGGCATCGACGCTGCCGTCACGGCGGCCCGCCGGGTGGTCAACGCGCTTCTGCACGCGGGTGCGGACAGCGCCGCGCCGATGACGGCCATCGCTCGCGACCTCGACCGGATCGCCAGCCAGCTCGAAGCGCACGCTCCGGACCGGCAGGAACGATTCGCCGCGATGTGGGGCCGGAGGCCGCGGCATGACCCGGTGACCGGTCCGGAAAACGCACTCGCGCCGCCGCTGCGCCTGCACGGCCTGGCGGACGGCTCGGTGACCGGCACGGTGACGCTCGGCCTGCCGTATCAGGGACCGCCAGGCTGCGTGCACGGCGGGATTTCCGCGCTGTTGCTGGATCACGCGCTCGGCGTGGCCAACAGCTGGGGCCCCGGGCCGGACGGGATGACCGGCACCCTCAGCGTCCGCTACCACCGGACGACCCCGCTGTTCGAGGAGCTGACGGTGCGCGCGCGGCAGCAGTCCAGCGAGGGCCGTCGAATCCACACGACCGGCGAAATCCTCGCCGGCGGTCAGGTTTGCGTGTCCGCAGCCGGGATTTTCGTCGCCAAACGCGCGGCGCGACCGGTTGCGCAGGACGAAGGAGGCCGATGAACACGCCCGCGGGCCGGGTGGCATTGGTGACTGGCGCCGGACAGAGCGTCGGCCACGGAATCGCGCTGGCGTTGGCGGGGGCGGCTGAACAAGCCTTGCGCTCGCTGCCGCGCACCGCCGCCGCGGGGCTGCTGTCGTCGCTGGCGGCGCGGCTCGAGGAGGCGGCTCCGTGGGCAGGTCGTGAGTGCTGGTCGCGGCTCTGACTGTCATCGGCGCTCGCGACACCCGGCCCGGTTTCCCGGTCACCGAGATCGCCGGAGCGGCCCGGCCCCTCCGCTTCCTACCGTGACAAGGTGACTTCCACGAGCCGGTCCGAGAACCCGCCCGACCCGCTGGCCCCCGCCCGGCTCGGGCCGGTGCAGTTGCGCAACCGTGTTGTCAAGGCGGCGACCTACGAGGGACTCAGTCATCACGGCCGGGTCACCCAGGATCTGGTCGATTTCCACGTCGGCTACGCGAAGGGCGGCGTCGGGATGACGACGGTCGCCTATTGCGCGGTGGCCAAGGAAGGCCGCACCGACCGGCATCAGATCTACTGGTCCGACGAAGCCCTGCCCGGGCTGCGCGCGCTCACCGACGCGGTGCACGCCGAGGGCGCGGCGATCTCGGCGCAGATCGGGCACGGCGGGCCGGTCGCGAACCCGAAGGGCAACGGGCTGCCCGCGCTCGCGCCGAGCCGGTATTTCCACAAGGCGACGCTCGGCTTCGCCCGGGAAATCGATCACGCCGGCATCGAACGCGTCATACGCGCCCATGCCGCCGCGGCGGTGCGCGCCGTCGAATGCGGGTTCGACGCGATCGAGGTCCACTTAGGACATAACTACCTGATCAGCTCGTTCCTGAGCCCGAAACTCAACCACCGCGACGATCACTACGGCGGCTCGCCGGAGAACCGCGCCCGGCTCGCGCGCGACACGATGCGCGCGGTGCGTGCCGCGGTCGGCGACCGGATCGCGGTGATCGTGAAAATGAACATGGACGACGGCGTACCCGGCGGCTTCTGGCTCGACGAGGCGATCCCGGTGACCCAGTGGCTCGAAGCCGACGGCACCTGCGACGCGCTCGAGATGACCGCCGGCTCGTCCTTGCTGAACCCGATGTACCTGTTCAAGGGCGACGCGCCAGTGCGCGAGTTCGCGGCGGTGATGCCGCAGCCGCTGAGGCTGGGCGTGCAGGCGATGGGAAAGCGGTTCATTCGCGAATACCCTTACCGGGACGCGTTCCTGCTCGAAGACGCGCGGCAGATCCGGGCCGCGGTGAACCTGCCGATGGTGCTGCTCGGCGGGATCACCGATCGCGCTTCGATGGACCTGGCGATGCGGGAAGGCTTCCAGTACGTCGCGATGGGCCGGGCGCTGCTGCGCGAGCCGGACCTGGTGAACCGGATCGCGGCCGAGCCGGGGACGCCGTCGCTGTGCATCCACTGCAACAAATGCATGCCGACGAACTTCACCGGGACTCGGTGTGTGCTGGTGGACCGCGCTACCACCAGGAGCGCGGATTGGGGCCAGCCCGCGGGGTACGTGGGCTGAGCTTGGGCGTGGTGAGTGTTGATCCCCGGTTCTCGCCGGAATCAGCACTCACGAGGCCCGTTGCGGGTGGGTTCGCACACGCCGTCGGCTGTCCTCGGCAGCGGGCGAGCCGAAACGGCGGCGGGGGTCGATGTCGTTCGGCACCACCGGGTCCCCGCGCGCCTCCACGCGGCGGCTGGCCTCCCCGCCCATCCCCAGCGCGCCCCGGGTGGCGACGCTGACTCGGCGGATTGCTTCCTGTGGCATGGAAAACTCCTCGGAATCAACCTAGCATTTGTTTGGTAAGCTAAGCGCTCCCGGCGAGAAGGAGCAGCATGCCCGTCAGCTTCGACCTGTCCGGTCGCGTCGTCCTCGTCACCGGCGGAGCGCGCGGAGTCGGCGACGGCATCGTGGCGACGTTCCTCGAAGCGGGGGCCAAGGTTGAGATCTGCGGACGCACGGAGCCCGGGAAACTGCGCGAGGCGGACGGTCGCGCGGCGCGGTTCACGCAGGTCGACGTCCGGGAGCCGGAGCAGGTCCAGCAGTGGCTGGAGGCGATCGGCGAGCGGCACGGGCGGCTGGACGTGGTGGTCAACAACGCCGGCGGCGCGCCGTTCGCGCCGTTCGCCGAGGCCTCGCCGCGGTTTCATCGCAAGATCAACGACCTCAACTTCCTGGCCGCGGCGTACGTGCTTCACTCCGCGTATCCGATTCTGCGCGAGACGCCCGGGGCATCGGCGGTGAACGTCACGTCGATCTCGGCGCGGCGGCCCAGTCCGGGGACCGCGGTGTACGGAGCGGCCAAGGCGGCGCTGGAAAGTCTCACCACCAGTCTGGCGGTGGAGTGGGCGCCGGAAGTCCGGGTCAACGCGGTCAGCTGCGGGTTGGTCGCGACGCCGGGTTCGGAGGACCACTACGGCGATCCGGCGCAGCGGGACGCGGTCGCCCGGACCATCCCGCGTGGACAGTTCGCTTCGCCGGCCGAGGTCGGCCAAGCCTGTCTGCTGCTCGCGTCGCCGCTCGCGAGCCACGTCAGCGGAGCGGTGCTCAATGTGGACGGAGGCGGCGAATGGCCCGCCTTCCTCCAGCACACTCCGAACGCCTGAGGGGGACTTTGCCCTGCTCATCGCCGTGACTGGGCAGGCAGGGGATGGCGATGGCGCTGGAGCGGCTCGCCTGAAGCCGCTCACGAGGTCAGCCGAGCTCCCGCTTCACGATCTTCCCGGCGGCGTTGCGCGGCAGTTCGGCGATGGCCACGAACTCCCGCGGCACCTTGAAGTTCGCCAGCCGCTCCCGGCAATAGTCGTGCAGCGCGGGGGAATCCAGCTCGACCCCCTCCCGCAGCGTCACGTAGGCGCGGCCGACCGAGCCCATCCGTTCGTCGTCCACGCCGATCACCGCGGCCTCCACGACGTCCGGGTGCGTGCTCAGCACGTTTTCCACCTCGGCCGGGTACACGTTGAAGCCGCCCACGGTGAACATGTCCTTGAGCCGTCCGGTGATCTTGACGCAGCCGTGCTCGTCCAACTGCCCGACGTCGCCGGTGTGCAGCCAGCCGCCGGCGTCGATCGCCACCGAGGTCGCCTCGGGGTCGTCGAAGTACCCGAGCATCACGAACTCGCCCCGGATGAGGATCTCGCCGTCGGCGTCCGTCGGCACGTCCTTGCCCTCGCCGTCGACGGTCCGGATTTCCAAGCCGGGCACGGCGGGGCCGGTGGTGTGCGCGACGTGCGCGGGGTCCTCGTGCGGACGGGACTGGGTGGCGACAACGCATTCGGTGAGTCCATACGCCTGGGCGACCTGCTCGAAGCCGAGGACGTTCAGCATGTCGGCGAACAGGTTCTCCGGCACCGAAGCCGCACCGGCGATCGCGAAGCGCAGCGAGGACAGGTCGAATTCGGTGCGTCGCGGATGGTTGATCAACGTGGTGAAGATCGTCGGCGCGCCGGGCAGGACGGTGATGCGTTCCCGCTGGATCAGGTCCATCAGGTCGACCGGGTCGAAAGTGATCACCGGGTAGATCGTCGTGCCCGCGGTCAGGGCGGCGACCACGCCGGCCTTGTAGCCGAAGGAGTGGAAGAACGGGTTGACGATCGCGTACCGGTCGGCCGGGCTCAGCGACGCGCCCTTCGCCCACACCTCCGCCACGCCGATAGTCTGCCGGTGCGTGCTCATCACGCCCTTGGGGACGCCGGTGGTGCCGGAGGTGTACAGAATGTCGGCGACGGTGTCCGGGGCCACGGCTGCCTCCGCGTCGGAAACCTCGCCGGCGCCAGCGAGGAATTCCTGCCACGGCGTCGCGACGCCGTCCTCGCCGATGTCGACCACAGTGTGCAGCCGGGGGAGTCCGGGCACCGCGCCGGGACCGCCGGTTCGGGCGGCGGCCGCGGTGAGCATTCCGAGGTAGTCGCTGCCGAGAAACCCGTTGCACAGCACCAGTACCGAAGCGCCGGACCGGGCAAGCACCACCCGGGCCTCCTCGCCGCGGTACCGGGTGTTGATCGGCACCAGCGCCGCGCCGAGGCACTGTGCGCCCAGAAAAGAGAGAATGAACTCGACCCGGTTCGGCGCCCACACCGCGACCCGGTCCCCTGGGCGCACGCCGGTCGCGGACAGCGCACGGGCGACTGTGCGTGCCTGGTCCCGCAGCTCGGTCCAGCTCAGTCGGGTAGTACCGTCGACCACCGCGGGAGCCGAGCCGAACCGGCGCGCGGCTTCGTCCAGCAGCGCGGGCATCGTTCGAGGTGCGGACACGCGAGCCTCCTTACTGAACAAGTGCTTGTTCGGTAGAATAGGGGAAAGCAGCGGGCAGGAAGGGATCCATGCGATGACTCCGCGAACGGGCCGGGCGACAACGGCGAAGCACGGCGGCACCCGGCGGGGCGAGCTGCTCGGCATCGCCGCGCAGCTGTTCGCGACCCGGGGCTACTCGCAGACCACCGTCCGCGACATCGCCGACGAGGCGGGCATTCTGTCCGGCAGCCTGTACCACCATTTCGCGTCCAAAGAGGACATGCTGCGGGAGATCCTCAAGGAGTTCATGGACGACCTGCTGGCCGCGTTCGCCGCGATCGCGGCCACGGACGGCACGCCGCGCGAGCGGTTCGACGCGCTGGTGCACACCTCGTTCGCGACCATTCACGAGCGGCCATTCGCGGTGGCGCTGTACCAGAACGAATCGGCTGTCGTGGGCAGCCTCGCGGACTTCGAGTTCGTCGGGAAGACGTCGCTGAAGATCGAGAAGCTGTGGCTCGGCGTGCTGCAGTCCGGCCGGGAGACCGGCGAGTTCCGCGGCGACCTGGAGACGAGCCTGGTCTACCGGTTCATCCGCGACACCGTCTGGTCCTCGGTGCGCTGGTACAACCCGCGCGGCAAGCTGCGCCACGACGTGGTGGCGCAGCAGTACCTTTCGATGCTGTACGGCGGCTTGCTCGCCGGCTGACCGGTTCAGGAACGCACCTCCCGGTCGCGGGCGTTCTTCGGGTCCAGCACAGTGCGGATCAGCTCCAGCTCGCGCTCGTCCGGCAGCCGGGACTCGACCGCCGCGCTGAAGTCGAGGTCGAAGCCGGTGTTCTCCCGGACGTCGTCCTCGCTCACGCCGGGGTGCAGCGAACGCACCTTCAACCGGCCGTCCTCGGCGTAGTCCAGCACCGCCAGGTCGGTCACCACCACGCCGAGGTCGTGAAACCGCAGCGAGCTCGACGCGTGCGCGCGGGCCCGGTCGTAGCCGACGCCGGACACCACGTCGACCTTGTCCACGAACACCCGGCTCGAATGCTTGCTCACCCAGTAGTCGGTGCGGTGGTTGACGGTGTTCCCCGGCGCGCCGCGCATCCCGATCAGCTGCCGCTTCGGCTTTCGCCAGTCGCCGATCAGCGAGATGTTCTGATTGCCGAACCGGTCGATCTGGCTCGCGCCCATCATCGAGTGCCGTCTTCCGGTGTTGAGGATGTCGAAGATCCGCGAGAACGGAGCCCACGACTCGACCGTGCCGCCCGCCGCGGCGGTCTTGCCCAGCGGCGGCGGGTCGGCCATGAAATGGCATTCGCCGTCCGACAGCACCAGTTCGGGCGAATGGGTGAGCCGCGCCAGCCGGGCACTGATCGACGGGACGGCGCCGACCGCGTGGGCCAGCACCTCGCCGGAGCCGCGCCACGCGTCGGAGCACGCGGCGATGCAGACCTCGGCGCGGGTTGCGGGGGCGCTCATGCGGACTCCTTCTCGGTCGCGCGGCGGAAGGCGCGGACCGCTTCGTGGTAGCTGCCTTCGTCGCCGGTCAGGAAAGTGTCGCGGAACTGCTGCCACGACTGCTCGTCCTGCGCGGACTGCGCGTAATGCCGCTGGAACGCCTCGTCGCGGCCGTAGTCCGGCTCGCACGAGGTGAAGTGCGCGCCGTGCGGGGCCTCGATCACCCCGTTCACGAACATGCGGCTGACCAGCAATGAGGTCGATCGTTCGGTGGCGGTCAGCTCCGCGGTCGGCACCACCTTCTCGACGCTCAGCAGCGTCTTGTCCGAGGCCATCGCGAACAGGTCGTCGAAGTACGGGTCCGGGCCGAGGAACTGGCCGTTGCCGAGTTCGTCGCTGCGGTTGAGGTGGATCAGCGAGATGTCCGGCCGCACCGCGGGGACCGCGACGTACACCTCGTCGTCGTAGGGAGAGGCGACCGTGCGCAGCTGCGGGTTCATCAGCATCACGTCGCTCTCCAGCCCGGCCCGGGTGGGCAGGAAGGACAGCCGGTTCGCACCCGCGCGCAGTGCGGCCACGAACATGCCCTCGTCGTATTCGGTCGCTTCGATCCGCCCGTTCTCCCGGGCGGCGCGGAAGTGCGGGTCGAGCGGGATGGTGTCCAGCGAGACGAACCCGTAGATCACCCGGCGCACCTTGCCCGCCGCGCACAGCAGCCCGACCTCTGGCCCGCCGAAGGTGACCAGCGTGAGGTCTTCGACGTCGCTGCGCAGCAGCTCGCGCACCATCGCCATCGGCTTGCGCCGCGAACCCCAGCCGCCGACGCCGACGGTCATCCCGGACCGGACGTGCTCGGTGACCTCTGCCAACTCCATGGACTTGCCGCCCATTCATTCCTCCCGCGATTCGGTGGCCAGCCGGGCCCGGTGCTCCCGCGCGTCGCCGAAGAGCTGGGCCAGCGCGTGTGCTCGTTTGAAGTACAGCTGGACGTCGTGCTCCCAGGTGATCGCGATCCCGCCGTGCAGCTGGACCGTTTCGGCGGCGACCGCGGTGAACGCGTCGCCGCACCAGGACTTCGCGTACGCGGCTTGCCGGGCGGGATCGTCGCCGTTGCTCGCCGCGAACCCGGCCGCCCAGGAGATCGAGCGAGCGGTTTCGACCTGGACGAGCAGGTCGGCGACCCGGTGCTTCAACGCCTGGAACGAACCGAGCGGACGGCCGAACTGCTCGCGTTCTTTGAGGTGCGCGACCGTTCGGTCCAAACACGACTGCGCGCCGCCGACTTGCAGCGCGGTGCAGGCGATGGCGGCGATGGCGTGCAGCCGGGGCAACGCCGGGCCGAAGTCGGCGGCGAGAAGCCGGGCGGGAGTGGCGCGGAACTCTGCCCGCGCGAACCGGAGCGTCGGGTCCAGCGCGGGTGTCGTTTCGGCGATGGTCTCGGTTTGGAACAACGCGGGACTGCCGTCGAGCATCGCGATCACGAGGAGGTGCGCCGCTTGCGCACCGTCCAGGATCAGGGTCGCGGCGCCGTCGAGCACCCAGCCGTCCGCCTGCGACGCAACGACCTCGGACCCGTCTGTGCGGTGCCGGCCAGACCGGTCCGCCCAAGCCAGCGCCACGACCTCGCCAGCCGCGATCCCCGGCAGCAGCTCCGGCGCGTCAGCGGCCAGCAACGCTTGAGCGGCAAGGACTCCTGACCCGAGCAGCGGCGTCGGGGTCAGGCTCTCGCCAAGCGCCTCCAGCACGACTTGCGTTTCGAACAGGCTGAACCCGGCTCCGCCGTACTCCTCGGGTATCGACAGGGCGGCGACGCCGATCTGTTCGCACAACGCGGTCCACAGCTCGGTGTCGTACCCGGCGGGGGAGTCGATCGCGCCGCGCAGGCCCAGGACCGCGGCACGACGCTTGACTAGGCCGCGGACGGCGGCTGCGAGTTCTCGCTGCTCGTCGGACAACGCGAAGTGCATCAGCGGTCCCTCATCAGGCTCTCCAGCACCCGCGCCCGGTGCACGGCCGGGGTGCCCCAGCAGCCCACGAGCGCGCGGACTCGCAACAGCCACTGGCTCAGGTCGCATTCGAGCGTGTAGCCGATCGCGCCGTGCAGCTGCAGGCCGGTGCGGGCGGCGAGCTGGGCGGCATCGGACGCGGAGACCTTCGCCGCCGAGACGGCGCGCGGGCTCGGTTCGCGCGCGGCGCCGAGCAGGAGCGGCCGCGCGAAATCGAGCGCGACCCGGACGTCCGCGGCGGCGTGCTTGAGCGCCTGGTACTCGCCGATCACCCGGCCGAACTGCTTGCGCTGCCCCAAATACGCCACCGTGTCGGCCAGCATCCGCTCGCCGCAGCCGAGCAGCACCGCGGCGCAGGCCAGGCTGGCGAGGTCGAGTGCGCGGTCTCGCGCTGCGGGCGAGAGCGGTTGCCCAGCCGGGCCGGCGGTCACCTCGAACAGATGCCGCGAGGGATCGACCGACGTCAGCTTGCGGCCGATTTCCGCCCGGGACAAGGAATCTCCGACCACGAAGACGTCCGTCGCGACATCGGCGTCCAGCGCGTACGGTGCGGCTGGCGCGGCCGCGAAGGTGACTACCGCGTCCCCGGACGCAAGCGACGCCAGCAGCGCGGGGTCGGACACCAGCGCGGGAGCGGCCGCGATCGACTCGATGACCGGGCCGGGCACCCCGTGGTAGCCGAGCCGCTCGAACGCCACGATCAGATCGACCGGGGACCCGCCGACGCCGCCGTGCTCCTCGGGCACGCCGAGCGCGGTGACGCCGAGTTCGGCGAGCTGCTTCCACAGCAGCAGCCCGGGTTCGGACCGCCCGGCCGCCCAGGACCGGTTCACGCCGGGCACGCCTGCCGAGCCGAGCAGCGCGTCCAGCGCCTCGGCGAACGCTCGCTGTTCGGCGGACAGCCGGAACTTCATGCTCAGCCCTTCCCGCGTTCGCCGCGCGGGAGGCCGAGCAGCCGTTCCGCGACGATGTTGCGCTGGATTTCGTTGGTGCCGGCGTAGATCGGGCCGCCGAGAGCGAACAGGTAATCGTCGCTCCAGCGTCCGGCCAGCTCTTGCCCGGCGCCGAGCAGGTCGAGCGCGGTCTCCTGGATGCCGAGGTCGAGCCCGGTCCAGAACAGCTTGTTCACGCTGCCCGCCGCGCCGACGTCGCCGCCGTTGCGCACGTGCTCGACGGTGTCCCAGGTGTAGAGCCGGTAGGCCTCGGCCTTGATCCACGCGTCGGCCACCCGGTCCCGCAGCTGCGGCGCCTCGGCGCCACGCTCCGCCCAGAGGCCGAGCAGCCGGTCGGCCGCGGCGAGGAACCGGCCCGGCGAGCGCAGCGACAGGCCGCGTTCGTTTCCGGCCGTGCTCATCGCGACGCGCCAGCCGTCGCCCACGCCGCCGAGCACGTCCTGGTCCGGGACGAAGACGTCGTCGAAGAAGATTTCGGCGAAGCCGCAGTCGCCGTCCAGCTGGGCGATCGGCCGGACGGTGACGCCGTCGGAACCGAGCGGGAACAGGAAGTAGGTCAGCCCGCGATGCCGTTCCGCCTCCGGGTCGGATCGGAACAACCCGAAACCCCAGTCCGCGAACGGCGCGCGGGAACTCCAGATCTTCTGTCCGTTGAGGACCCAGCCGCCGCGCTCGTCGTCGCGCGCCGCGGTGCTGCGGATGCCGGCGAGATCGCTGCCCGCCTCCGGTTCGGACCAGGCTTGCGCCCAGATCCGGGTGCCGTTCGCGGTCGGCGGCAGATGGCGGCGGCGCTGGTCGTCGGTGCCGTGCTCGAAGATGATCGGGGCCAGCAGCGAAATGCCGTTCTGCGCGATCCGGGTCGGCGCGCCGCTGAGGTAGTACTCCTCCTCGAACAGCACCCACTCGGTCAGCGAGGCGTCGCGCCCGCCGTATTCGACCGGCCAGGTCACCACGGACCACCGGCCCTCGGCGAGTTCCGCTTCCCACTCGCGGTGCGCGCGGGCGCCGTCCGCGGTGTCCATCGACGGCAGGGGGCCAGGGCGGTGCTCTTTCAGCCAGGCCCGCGCCTCCGCGCGGAACGCGTCCTCCTCGGCGGTGAACTCCGGGATCACGACTCGCCCGCGGCTTCTTTGTTGGCCTTCGCCATCGATCGCGCGTCCAGACCGGCCAGCGAATCGGCGTCCAGCTCGGCGTTGTGCGCGTGCGCGGCGTGGTGCAGGCCGAACACCGAGTCCATTCCGGACCGCATGCCCATCAGGTCCTCGGCCTGGTTGACGGCTTTCTTGGTCAGCGCGAGGCCCAGCTGCGGCATCTGCGCGATCCGCCCGGCGATCGCGAACGTCGCCTCTTCGAGCTCGGCGCGCGGTACGACGTGGTTGACCATGCCGAGCGCGTGTGCGCGGTCCGCGCCGAACCGGTCGCCGGTGAAGAGGAATTCCCTGGCCGCCCGAGGGTTCATCACCCACGGGTGCGCGAAGTACTCGACACCCGGAATGCCCATCCGCACCACCGGGTCGGAGAAGAACGCGTCGTCCGAGGCGACGATGAAATCGCAGGACCAAGCCAGCATCAGCCCGCCCGCGATGCACGCGCCCTGCACCATCGCGATCATCGGCTTCGGGATCTCCCGCCACCGCCGGCACATCCCGAGGTAGACCTCGGACTCGCGGGCGAACCGCGCATCGACGCCGGCCCGGTCGGTGTGGTCCCACCAGAGGACCGCTTTGCGCTCGAAGGTCTGGTCGACGTCCCGGCCCGGCGTGCCGATGTCGTGTCCGGCGCAGAAATGCTTCCCGTTGCCCGCCAGCACGATCGCCTTGACCGCCGGGTCGTTGACCGCCTGCGCGAAGGCCGCGTCGAGCGCGTAGGTCATCTTCGAGTTCTGGGCGTTGCGGTAGTGCGGCCGGTTCAGCGTGACGACCGCGACCGGACCGCGCACCTCGTACGTCACGACCGGTTCGTCCGTGCTGTCTCCGCTCACCGTGCCTCCTCGCTCTCGGTTCGGCGGCGATGCTACCAAACAAGTGCTTGGTTTGGTAGCGTGACGGAGCCGGGTATCGCCGAACCAGGAGGACGGGTGGATCTTCGTCGCACCTCCGAGGACGAGCAGTTCCGCGCCGAGGTGCGGGCTTGGCTGCGCGACCACCTCACCGGCGAGTTCGCCGCGCTGCGCGGGCTCGGCGGATCGGGCCGGGAGCACGAGGCGCCGCAGGAGCGGCAGGCGTGGAACCAGCACCTGGCCGCGCACGGCTGGACCTGCCTCGGCTGGCCGGTCGAATACGGCGGCCGCGGGCTGAGCCTGCTGCAGCAGGTGATCTTCCACGAGGAGTACGCGCGGGCGGACGCTCCGGCGCGGGTCAATCACCTCGGCGAGGAACTGCTCGGCCCGACCCTGATCGCTCACGGCACGCACGAGCAGCGGAAGCGCTTCCTGCCGGGGATCGTGGGTGTCACCGAGCTGTGGTGCCAGGGCTACTCGGAACCCGGGGCCGGCTCGGACCTGGCCAGCGTGCGCACGCGCGGACGGGTGAGCGAAGGCGAGTGGGTGATCGACGGGCAGAAGATCTGGACGTCGCTGGCCCAGCACGCGCAATGGTGTTTCGCCGTGGTGCGCACCGAACCCGGTTCGCGACGGCACGCCGGTCTGTCGTACCTGCTGATCCCGATGGACCAGCCGGGCGTCGAGGTGCGGCCGATCCGGCAGCTGACCGGCACCAGCGAGTTCAACGAGGTCTTCTTCGACGGTGCGCGCACCGAGGAATCGCTGGTCGTGGGCGCCCCCGGGGACGGCTGGCGGATCGCGATGGCCACTCTCGGCTTCGAACGCGGGGTGTCGACGATCGGCCAGCAGGTCGGGTTCGCGCGGGAACTGGCCGGCGTTGTCGCCACCGCGAAAGCCAACGGCCGCTACGACGACCCGGTGCTGCGGGACCGGCTGGCCCAGGCGGAAGTCGGCCTGGAAGTGCTGCGGGTGCACGCGTTGCGGACGCTGAGCGCGTACGAGGCGGGCTCGCAGGGGCCGGAAGCCTCGGTCTCCAAACTGCTGTGGGCGCGGTGGCACCGCGAGCTGGGCGAGCTGGCGATGCAGGTGCGCGGGCCCAGCGCGCTGACCGTCGGCAGCCCTTACCGCCTGGACGCCCAGCAGACGCTTTTCCTCTTCAGCCGTGCCGACACGATCTACGGCGGGTCGGACGAGATCCAGCGCACCATCATCGCCGAGCGGGTGCTCGGCCTGCCGAAGGAGCCGCGACCGTGAGCGTCAAATCGGAACAGCCCGCCCCCGAGTACGTGCCGGGGCACGGGCTGCTCGCCGATCGGGTGGTCGTCGTGACCGCTGCGGCGGGCGCGGGCATCGGTGCGGCGGCCGCCCGGCGCTGCCTGGAGGAGGGTGCGAAGGCGGTCGTCATCGGCGATACGCACGAACGACGGCTGGCATCGTCAGCTGCGTCGTTGCGCGAGGAGTTCGGCGAGACCCGAGTCGTGTCAGTGGCCTGCGACGTCACCGAAGAAGACCAGATCGCGGCATTGCTGGACGCGGCCGAGCCGTTCGGCGGGGTCGAGGTCATGGTGAACAACGCCGGTCTCGGCGGCACCGCGTCGATCACCGAGATGACCGACGAGCAATGGTCGCTGGTACTGGACGTGACCCTGACCGGCACGTTCCGCTGCATCCGCGCGGCCTCGCGGCGGATGATCGCGCGCGGCACGAAAGGCGTGATCGTCAACAACGCTTCGGTGATCGGCTGGCGGGCACAGGAAGGCCAGGCGCACTACGCCGCTGCCAAGGCGGGCGTGATGGCGCTGACCCGTTCAGCGGCGATGGACCTGGCTCCGGCCGGGATCCGGGTCAACGCGGTGTCGCCGAGTCTCGCGATGCATCCGTTCCTGGAGAAGGTGACCACCGCCTCGCTGCTCACCGAGTTGAAGGGCCGCGAAGCGTTCGGCCGCGCCGCCGAGCCGTGGGAGGTCGCCAACGTGATGGTGTTCCTCGCCAGCGCTTATTCGTCTTATCTCACCGGAGAAGTCGTCTCGGTGAGCAGCCAGCATCCGTGACTTTCGCAGGAGGATTCCGTGCCTGAGGCATATGTGGTCGACGCGGTCCGCACCCCGGTCGGCCGGCGCGGCGGCGCGCTGGCCGGCGTGCATTCGGCCGACCTGGGCGCGCACGCGATCAACGCGCTCGTCCAGCGGACCGGCATCGACCCGGGGGCGGTCGACGACGTCGTGTTCGGCTGTTGCGACACCATCGGCTCGCAGGCCGGAGACATCGCGCGGACGGCGTGGCTGGTCGCCGGCTACCCCGACCACGTGCCGGGCGTGACCGTCGACCGGCAGTGCGGGTCGAGCCAGCAGGCCGTGCATTTCGCCGCGCAGGGCGTGCTGTCCGGGACCGCGGACCTGGTGGTCGCCGGGGGAGTGCAGAACATGTCCGCGATCCCGATCTCGGCCGCGATGACCGTCGGGCAGCAGTTCGGATTCAGCACGCCGTTCGCGGAATCGCCCGGCTGGCGCGCGCGGTACGGCGGTCAGGAGGTGTCGCAGTTCCGTTCGGCGCGGATGATCGCCGAGAACTGGGGCCTGTCGCGGGAATCGCTGGAGGAGTTCGCCTTCCGGAGCCACCAGCGCGCGTTGGCCGCGATCGACGCCGGGTTCTTCGCTCGCGAGATCGCCCCGGTCGGCTCGTTGTCGGTGGACGAGGGGCCCCGACGGGACACGAGCCTGGAGAAGATGGCCGGGCTGAAGCCGCTGGAGGAGGGCAGCCCGATCACCGCGGCGGTGGCGTCGCAGATCAGCGACGGCGCCGGCGCGATGCTGATCGCGTCGGAACAGGCAGTCCGCACGCACGGGCTGACGCCGAGGGCAAGGGTGCACCACCTGAGCGTGTGCGGCGCGGACCCGGTGTGGATGCTCACCGCGCCGATCCCGGCGACCCGGCGGGCGCTGGAGAAGGCCAGGATGACCGTCGAAGAGATCGACCTGTTCGAGTGCAACGAGGCGTTCGCGCCGGTGGTGCTGGCGTGGATGAAGGAACTCGGCGTGCCGCACGAAAAGGTCAACGTGAACGGCGGCGGCATCGCGCTGGGCCACCCGATCGGCGCGACCGGCGTGCGGCTGATGACGACTCTCCTGCACGAACTCGAGCGAACCGGCGGCCGCTACGGGCTGCAGGTGATGTGCGAGGGCGGGGGACAGGCGAACGTGACGATCCTGGAGCGGCTGTGAGGCAGGTCCGTGCACGCTTGCCGATTCCGTGAAGGGGTCCTTGGGGGAGTTGGGTTCGGTGAGGGGCTCCTTGAGGGACTTGGGTTCGGTGAGGGGGCCTTTCACGGACTTGGGTTCGGTGAGGGGCCCCTTGAGGGACTTGGGTGCCGTGAGGGACCCCTTGAGGGACTTTGGTTCGGTGAGGGGCCCCTTCACGGACTTGGGTGCCGTGAGGGACCCCTTAAGGGACTTGGGTTCCGTGAAGGGGCCTTTCACGGACTTGGGTTCTGTGACGGGCCCTCCGCGAACCCGGTCGGCAGGGCCGCGGCGCGCGAGGCTGAACTACATCGCGGCCAAGAACCGCAGCCGCTCCGCCGCTTCGTCGACAACCCGCCGCACCAATTCCTCACAGCTGGGCAGATCTTCGATGGCCCCCACCACCTGGCCGGCGGCCAGCATCCCCGCCGACGTATCGCCTTCCACCAATCCCGCCTTCAGCAGCATCGGCGTATTGGCCGCCAGCACCGTCTGCCCCCAAGACCGATCGCTGCCCCGCTTCATCCGCACCCCCTCCGCCGCCAGGCCCGGCCACGACTGCCCGCTGAGCCTCTTGAAATCGAGCGTCCGCCGGACCGTCCGAGCCAGTCGCCCCGCGACGCCTTCCCTCGCCAGTCCTTCGATGAACGGCGTCCGCAGCAGCCGATGCGGCATCCCGTCCGCTTTGGTCGTGACGACCGTCCCGTCCAGTCCGAACCCGAGGTAAGTCTGCTTGACCGCGTCCGGCACGGCACTGTCGCTGGTCAGCAGAAACCGGGTCCCCATCCCGATTCCCGCCGCGCCGTAGGCGAGCGCCGCGGCCAGCCCGCGCCCGTCGAAGAACCCGCCGGCCGCGACGACCGGTATGTCCACCGCGTCCAGCACCGAGGGCAGCAACAGCGTTGTCGCGACCGATCCGGTGTGCCCGCCGCCCTCTCCGCCTTGCACCATCACCAGATCCGCGCCCCACGCCGCGACCTTCTCCGCGTGCCGCGCCGCGCCGACGGTCGGCATCACCACCAGCCCGTGGTCTTTCAACCGGGCGATCAGGTCCTTCTTCGGGGCCAGCGCGAACGACGCCACTGCGACCCCGTGCTTGATCAGCAGATCGGCGCGTTCGGCGGCGTCGCCGGCGTCCGCGCGCAGGTTGACGCCGAACGGTTTGTCCGTGCGCTGCTTGACTTCCTGGATGGCCTCGTCGAGTTCGGCGTAGGTCATCGTCGCCGAAGCGAGGATGCCGAGTGCGCCGGCGTTCGCGGTCGCGGACACCAGCCGGGGGCCGGCCACCCAGCCCATCCCGGTCTGCACGATCGGGTGGGCGACGCCGGTCAGTTCGGTGAGCGGGGTGCGCAGAGACAAGGTTCTCCTCGGGTCAGTCGCCGACGAACGCGTCGCGGTGCTCGTCGGCCGCGCCGGTGAGGTTGAGTTCGAAGGTGTAGCCCTGCTCGTACCGGTAACTGCGGTTGACGTCGATCGGGTCGATGCCGTTCAGCGCGGCCTTCGCCGCCCGGATCACCCGCGGGTCCTTCGCCGCTACCTCGGCGGCGACCGCGAGCGCCGCGTCCAGCAACTTGGCCGGGGGCACCGTTTCCAGTACCGAACCGTGCTGGACCAGGTCTTTCGCCGAGATGGTCCGGCTGGTGAAGTACAGGGTGCGCATCAGGTGCTGCGGCACCAGCCGGGCGAGGTGGGTGGCCGCGCCGAGCGCGCCGCGGTCCACCTCGGGGACGCCGAAGTACGCCTCGTCGTCGGCGACGATCGTGTCGCAGTTGCCGACCAGCCCGACTCCGCCGCCCAGGCAGAACCCGTTCACCGCGGCGATCACCGGCACGGCGCATTCGTAAATGGCTTTGAACGCAAGGAAACAGCCGCGGTTCGCGCCGACCAGCGCGTCGAACCCGGTGGTGCGCTGCATTTCCTTGATGTCGACGCCGGCGTTGAAGCCGCGGCCCTCGGCGCGGAGCAGGACGACTCGCACCGCCGGGTCCGAGCCGGCGGCCTGCACCGTTTCGGCGAGACGGAACCATCCCTCGACCGGCAAGGCGTTCACCGGCGGGTAGTTCATGGTGACGACGAAAGTGCCGTTGTCGCGAAGCTGCGTGGAAATCGTCACGTGCGTTCCTAACCTAGCGATTGCTTGGTAGCCTAACACTTGCTTGGTTTCCGGGGAACCTCCGCCGGACCGGGAGCAGAACGGAGGCAAGGTGAGCGGGATCTTGGAAGGCCGGGTCGCGATCGTGACCGGAGCCGGCCGCGGACTGGGCCGGGAGCACGCGCTGGAACTCGCCCGCCAGGGCGCGCGGGTCGTGGTGAACGACCTCGGCACGTCGGGCGCGGGCGAAGGGATGTCCGGCGGTCCGGCCGGCGAGGTGGTCGGTGCGATCCGCGAGCTCGGCGGGGAGGCGGTGGCCAACGGCGCCGACGTCGCGGACTTCGCCGCGGCCGAAGCGCTGGTGCGGCAAGCGATCGACGAGTTCGGCGGGCTGGACATCGTGGTCAACAACGCCGGGTTCGTGCGCGACCGGATGATCGTGACCACCAGCGAACAGGAATGGGACGCGGTCGTCGCGGTCCACCTCAAGGGTCACTTCGCCTTGATGCACCACGCCGGCGGCTATTGGCGCGCGGAGGCGAAGGCGGGGCGCACCCGGGCCGCGCGGATCGTCAACACCAGTTCCGGGGCCGGTCTGCAAGGCAGCGTCGGACAGGGCAGCTACAGCGCCGCCAAGGCCGGCATCGCCGCACTGACGCTGGTCGGGGCCGCCGAACTCGGCCGCTACGGCGTCACCGTGAACGCGCTCGCCCCGTCCGCGCGCACGCGGATGACCGAAGGGCCGTTCGCGGACCGGATGGCCGCGCCGGAAACCGGGTTCGACGTCATGCACCCGGGAAACGTGTCGCCGATCGTCGCCTGGCTGGCGAGCGAGGACTCCGCGGAGGTGACCGGCCGTGTCATCGAGGTCGAAGGCGGCCGGATCTGCGTCGAAAACGGCTGGAGCCACGGTCCTTCCCGCGAACTCGACCGGCGTTGGGCCGCTGAAGAGGTCGGCCCGGCGGTCCGCGAGCTGCTGAAGGAAGCGCCCGCGCCCGAACCGGTCTACGGAGCGCAGTGAGCGCCGGGGACGGGAAGAGCGAGGGCTTCGGCGAGCGCACCGTGGCCAACGCCGGCCGGGACCCGATCCCCTGCGCGCTCGCCGACGGTGCCCGGCCGGACGAACTCGACGTAGGGTTCAAGGAGCGCCTGTTGGTGCCGCCGTCGTTCGCGCTGACGCTCGGCACCGCTTTCGACGTCACCACCGCGGCAGTCTGCGAGGTCGTCGCCGAATGGGATTGCTGCGTCGTCACCTGGTCGCGCTTGCGTCCGGCTGCCGGCGGACGCCGCCTCGACCAGCCCGTCGGTCTTCCCGAGCGAAACTCCGCGGCTCGAAAGCTCTCCGGACAGCGCGACGCGGATCGGGTCCGACCGCGGCTCAGCCCTCGACGGAGCGAAGGTTCGGCTCCGGCCACTGCGGGAGGCTGCTGATGACCGGCCGGGACGACGTTGTCGCGCGGCTGACCGCCGCGGGCGCGGAATTCGAGATCAGCCGGGAACCCGTGCGCGGCCGGCCGATGAACGTCTTCGCCCGGCGGCACCGGTCGCTGACCGAGCTGCTGGAAGCGTCCCGGAGGTTTGGCGACCGGGAGTACCTGGTCACCGCGGACAGCCGGCTCACTTTCGCCCAGCATTACGACCGGGTCACCGCACTCGCCGCCGCGCTGCGGGAGGAATACGGCGTCGGGCCTGGGGACCGGGTCGCGCTGTGCGCGGCGAACTGCCCGGAGTGGATAGTCGCCTTCTGGGCGACCGTGTCGTTGGGGGCGATCGCGGTCGGCATGAACTCGATGTGGGCGGCACCGGAGATCTCGCACGGCCTGGCCTTGACCGGCCCGAAGCTGACTCTGGTCGATGCCGGCCGAAAGCCGCTGGTGGAGGCGAAGACGCTCGAATTCGGCAGCCCCGAGTACCAAGACCTGCTCGATCGCCACCGCGGCGCCGCCCTGACCCCGGCCCGGGCCGACGAGGACGATCCGGCCGTCGTCCTGTTCACCAGCGGCACCAGCGGCCGGCCGAAGGGCGCGACTCACTCGCACCGCAATCTGATCGCCGCCGTCTGGTTCCACCTGTTCAACGACGCGCTCGCGGCCGGCCTGGGTTTCCCGCACCGCGACCGCCGGTTCCTGCTCGCGACGCCGTTGTTCCACATCGCCGCGCTGCACAACCTGGCCGTGGTCCGGCTGGCCGTCGGCGATACCGCCGTGCTGCACCTGGGCAAATTCGACCTGGCGCGAGTCCTCGACCTGGTGCAGACGGAGCAAATCACGAACTGGGGCGCTGTCCCGACGATGCTGTCGCGTCTGGTCGAAGCCGATCTGGACGGCTACGACCTCAGCTCGCTCAAGACCGTGTCGGTGAGCAGCGCACCGTCGACCGCTGAGCTGAAGGACAGCCTCCGGAAGGCTCTCCCGGGCGCGGGCGCCTCGCTGACCACCAACTACGGCCTGACCGAATCGACTACCGCCGCCACTCTCGCGACCCCAGCGGACGTCATCGCCGACCCGGACACCGCTGGCCGCCCGGTGCCGAACATGGAAGTGGAGATCCGTGATCCGGGCGGCCGTCCGGTCCCGGAAGGCGTCGACGGCGAAATCCACCTGCGTGGCCCGCAAGTGATGCTCGGTTACTACAACGACCCCGCCGCGACCGCCGCCGCGTTCACCGCCGACGGCTGGTTCCGGACTGGCGACCTGGGCCGATTCCAGGACGGCGCGCTGACGGTGCTGAGCCGGCGAAGCGACCTGATCCTGCGCGGGGCGGAGAACATCTATCCCGCTGAGGTGGAGGAACAGCTGCTGACGCACCCGGACGTCGTCGAGTGTCTGGTGGCGGGCTTGCCCGACGCGGACTACGGCCAGGCAGTCGCGGCGACCGTGGTGGTACGGCCGGGTTCCGGCGTGGACGCTCAGGCGTTGCGGGAGTACCTCGGGGGCCGGTTGGCGCGGTACAAAGTGCCGACGCTGTGGTTCTTGACCCGGGACCCGTTGCCGCGCAACGCGACCGGCAAGGTGGTCCGGCGATTGGTGCGATGGGAGTAGGGCCGCCTCACCGCGCGGCCGGATCTCCCGCCGCGCTGTCCCGTCCTGCGGGCAAACCCTGTGCGATCGCGTCGAAAACCTCTCGCAGCGTCGCTGGCACCGGCTTCTCCAGCGAATCGTCCAGGAACCGGTCGAGCACCGTGTTCATCGCGCTGATCGCGACGTTCGCGATCAGCTGCGGGTAGAGATCGCCCGGCGTCGCACCGATTCTCTCGGTCAGCGCGGCTACCAGGGCACTGGTGTCCACGCGAGCCAACGCGGTGCGCATCTCCGCGGTCGCGTTCCACGCGCGCACCGTGCTGGGCTGCGCCGACGGCGGTTGCCCGTACGGCGCGGCATCCGTGCGCAGCGGTTCTGCCAGCGCTTCGGCGAGCGCCGTCCACAATGGCTCGTCCGCCGGCCGGGCGCGGAGAAGGTCGGCGCTCAGCCGGATCCGGTGACCGTGCCGGTAGGCGACTGCGTCGTATTTCGTCGCGAAGTAGTTGCTGAAGGTGCGCAGCGATACCCCGGCGCGCTCCGCGATGTCTTCGCGGACGACGGTGTCCGGGCCGCGCTCGTACATCAGCGCGACCGCGGCGTCGCTCAGCGCCTTGCGCGTGTTGAGCTTCTTGCGTTCGCGCAAGCCGAGCGGGCGTTGGTCAGCCATGTCGCCCACGGTAGCCAACTTCGCGCGGCCGGGGGACGGTACTTTGCCCGGCCCGCGGACGGCGCCGGACAGAGGTGAATGTGTTTCAGATCCGGTGGGCGGGAGTGGCTCCGGTGCTCGCGAGGAACGCGGTCAGTTCCTCGGCGAGGCGCTCCGGCTGGTCCTCCGGGATCAGCGTGCCGCTGTCCGGAATCTCGACCAGCCGGCCGTCCGGGAACAGGTCGGCGAGCCGTCGTCCGTGGCCGGCGGGCATCATCCGGTCTTGCCCGGCCCAGACGACCAGTACCGGTCGTTCGAACGAACGCAGCCGTTCGGCCCAGCGGAGCAGTTCCCGCGCCGGTGGGGTGCCGGTGGCGAACTTGACCAGGTCTCGGCGGATTCCCTTGTCCCGCAAGGCCGGACGGAACCAGCCGTCGAGGACCTCGTCCGGGATCCGGGATTCGCACATGCCGCCGTATGCGGCGCGCGCGTGCCGATAGAAGGCGGTCCGGCTGGCTTGTGTGAGCAGCCATGGTCCGCCGGGGAGCCGCAGCAGGCGGACGACGGGACGCGCGGGTTTCGGCGGGAAGTTGTCGAAGGCTTCGCATGCGACGAGTGCCAGCCGGCCCACTCGCTCGACATGTTCGGCTGGCGCCATCCCGTCGGCGATCAGGAATTGCCCGCCGCCCCAGTCGTTGAGCACGACGGTGGCGTCTCGCAGATCGAGCGCGGCCAGGAACTCGCCGAGCAACCGGGCGACGCCGAACTGCGTGAGGTCGGCATCGGGGTGCATGGGGCTGTGGTGCGCGCCGAGCGGCAGCGTCGGCAGGAGGCATCGGTACCCATCGAGCAACGGGACTACTTTGCGCCATTGCGTGCCCGACATCGGAAAGCCGTGCCCGAACACCAGAACCGGACCGGAACCGCCGGTGTCGGCGTAGTCGATCGGCCCGGCGGACAGCTGCACGCGCGGCATCGGACCTCCTCGTCGGCCGGCGACTAGAGCGATCGCTCTAGTCGCGAGGGTAGGCGGTCGGCAGGACGCGGTCAACCGGGGCGGCCTGGCTCACGGTCCGCTGTAGACCACCCGGTTGCCGTCCGGATCGGCGAGCAGCAGAACCCGGGCCCCGCCGCCGGGTTGCGGTCCGTCGTGGGCGATGCCGATTTCGCCGGCGCGTGCGGCGACGGTGTCGAGGTCGGTGTCGTCCAGGACGACGGTCGAGCGGCCCGCCCGGTCCGGTTCGCTCCAGACCTGCAAGCCGAAATCCTTGCCGAGGTGCCATTCGAGGAGGCCGGGCATCGGGCGGGCGTCCGGGCCCCGGCCGAACAGGCTCGCGTACCACTGCTCGGCGCGCTCGAGATCGGAGACGGTGCACTGGGCGAGCAAACGGCGGATCACGGCCGGTCCCTTCGTGGTGGTTGTGGTCTGCAAGCACTCTGAGTGCACCATAAGTGATAGCAAAATGCAAGCACTGAGTCTGGCCGGGGCCGCTGGCGATCGGCGAATCCGGTTCTGGTCCAGGCGAACCATGTCTTCTGCGCTGTCCGTGAAGGGCCCCTTCAGAGAATCTAAGTCCCTCAAGGGGCCCCTCACGGACACCCGGTCACGGACACCCGATCACGGACACCAGGTCACGGACAGCGGGTCCGTCAAGGGTCGGCCTTTTTCAGCCCGCGCCGCCACCGCGGGCTCCGGCAAAGTGCTCGACACTGTCCGTTGTAGACGGTCTGGTGTGGATGGTCCGGCCGGGCCGACTGGGCGGTATCTGGTCGCCGGGTCGGCAGTGTTTGATCTCCAGCCGGGCGGGCCCTCGTTCGCGGTGACTTCGGCTCGGACGAAGATCACGATTTCGGCGGTGGATCCGAAAGGGAAGCGAGTACGGGGAAAGCGACGTGCTTGTTCGCGTCGGTCCGGCTGTCGGGGAGGCGGCAGGGTGGGCGGGCCGGGGGTGGCGGTGGTCGAGGAATGGGGAGTGTTGGCGAATCCGCGGAGCAAGGTGCCCGCCGGGGCGGTCTGAGCGGGTCCGCGGCGGCCGGGACTGTCAAGTGGTGGAGGTCACGGGGGTGCCTGCCGGGCGGCAGGGGCGCTACGAAAGTGGGGATTCCGGGCGCGGCCGGCGGGGCGGCGATGCGGTGGTTCTGGCGGGTCGTGGCGGCTTTCTGCGCCGTGCGCGGGCAGCGGACCTGCGGTGGGAGGGTAGGCGGCCGGGCGGTCAGTGTGGCGATCTCGTTATGAACCGCGCGGTCGGTTGACTGCTGGACGGGCATCGGCGTGGGAGTATCCACCGCATCTGTACCTGAAGCGGGCGAAGCGGGTCCGAGGATCCGCCGTGAACGGAGCGGGGAAGGAGACGGGATGCTGATCGGGGTGCTCAAGGAGGCCCGGTCCGGCGAGACGCGGGTCGCGGCCACGCCGGAGACGGTGGGCAAGTTGCGCGGGCTGGGCTACCAGGTGGCTGTCGAGCCCGGGGCAGGGCTGGCCTCGGGGTTCTTCGACGAGGCGTATGCCGAGGCCGGAGCAACGATCAGTGCTGTCGCGGACGCGGACGTCGTGTTCGGGGTGAACGCGCCGTCCGACGAGCAGCTCGATGCGGTGAAGGCCGGGGCGACGGTGGTGAGCCTGCTGGCTCCGGCGTTGAATCCGGAGCTGGTGGAGGATCTGGCGAAGCGGCCGATCACGGCGTTGGCGATGGACGCGGTGCCGCGGATCAGCCGGGCGCAGTCGCTGGACGTGCTGTCCTCGATGGCGAACATCGCCGGGTACCGGGCGGTGGTGGAGGCGGCGCACGCGTTCGGGCGGTTCTTCACCGGGCAGGTGACGGCGGCGGGGAAGGTCGCGCCGGCGAAGGTGCTGGTGGTGGGTGCGGGCGTGGCCGGGCTGGCGGCGATCGGCGCGGCGGGGTCGCTGGGGGCGATCGTGCGGGCGACGGATCCGCGGCCGGAGGTCGCTGACCAGGTGAAGAGCCTGGGCGGGGAGTATCTGTCCATCGAGGACCCGAGCGCGGAGGTTTCCGCGACGGGGTATGCGAAGGAAATGGGCGACGACTACAAGGCGCGCGAGGCGCAGCTGTATGCCGAGCAGTGCAAGGACGTCGACATCATCGTCACCACTGCGTTGATCCCGGGGCGTCCGGCGCCGCGGATCATCACCGCGGAGATGGTCGCCTCGATGAAGGCCGGTTCGGTGATCGTGGACATGGCGGCGGCGAACGGCGGGAACGTCGAGGGAACCGTCGCGGGCGAACGCATCGTGACGGACAACGGCGTGACGATTCTCGGCTACACCGACCTCGCGGGCCGTCTTCCGGCGCAGGCGTCGCAGCTGTACGGCACCAACCTGGTGAACCTGATGAAGCTGATGACCCCGGAGAAGGACGGCCGGCTCGTGGTCGACTTCGACGACGTGGTGGTCCGGTCGATCACGGTGGTGAAGGGCGGCGAGCTGACCTGGCCGCCTCCGCCGGTGCAGGTGTCCGCGGCGGCGCCGCAGCCCGCGGCGGCGCCGGCGAAGAAGGAAGAGCCGGCGAAGGAGCCGATGTCGTCCGGGCGCAGGCTCGGCGTGGTGCTGGGGATCGCGGCGGTGTTCCTGCTGCTGGCGGCTCTCGCGCCGGCGGCGTTGCTGCCGCATTTGACGGTGTTCGCGCTGGCGATCGTGATCGGCTATTACGTGATCGGCCACGTGCACCACGCGCTGCACACGCCGTTGATGTCGGTGACGAACGCGATTTCCGGGATCATCGTCGTGGGCGCCCTGCTGAATCTGGTCAGCGGCAGCACGGTCGTGGTGGTGCTGGCGGCGGTGGCGACGTTGTTGGCGACGATCAACGTTTTCGGCGGGTTCGCGGTGACCCGCCGGATGCTCGCGATGTTCTCCCGCAGCTGACCTGAGAGGCGTTCTTCAGATGACTGTGCACACTGCCAGCCAGGCCGCCTACATCGTCGCCGGGCTGTTGTTCATTCTCGCGCTGGCCGGGCTGTCCCGGCACGAGACCGCGCGGGTCGGGAACTCCTTCGGCATCGCCGGGATGGTCGTCGCGCTGGTCGCGACCATCGCCCAGGCGGTGACCGGGAACATCACCGGGACCTCGGTCGCGCTGATGGTCGTCGCGATGGTGATCGGGGCCGGGATCGGGCTGCGGCGGGCGGCGGTGGTCGAGATGACCGGGATGCCCGAGCTGATCGCGCTGCTGCACTCGTTCGTCGGCCTCGCCGCCGTGCTGGTGGGCTGGAACGGCTACCTGCAGGTGGAATCCGAGCCGGCCGGGGGCGAAGCCGCGCATCTGGGCAGCATCGGCACCCTCGGCATCCACCACGCCGAGGTGTTCATCGGCGTGTTCATCGGCGCGGTGACGTTCACCGGGTCGATCGTGGCGAACCTCAAGCTGTCCGCGCGGATGAAGTCCGCGCCGCTCATGCTGCCGGGCAAGAACTTCCTGAACCTCGGCGCGCTGGTGCTGTTCGTGGCGCTGACCGCGTGGTTCGTCGCCAGCCCGGCGCTGTGGCTGCTGATCGTGGTCACCGTGCTCGCGCTCGCGCTGGGCTGGCACCTGGTCGCCTCGATCGGCGGCGGGGACATGCCGGTGGTCGTGTCGATGCTCAACAGCTACTCGGGCTGGGCCGCGGCGGCGTCGGGGTTCCTGCTGGAGAACGACCTGCTGATCATCACCGGGGCGCTGGTGGGCTCGTCCGGTGCGTACCTGTCCTACATCATGTGCAAGGCGATGAACCGGTCGTTCATCTCCGTCATCGCCGGCGGTTTCGGGATCGAAGCCGGGCCGTCGGGGGACAAGGACTACGGCGAGCACCGCGAGATCACCGCCGAGGGCGCGGCGGAACTCCTTACCGGAGCCTCCAAAGTGATCATCACCCCGGGCTACGGGATGGCGGTGGCGCAAGCCCAGTACGGGGTGGCGGAGCTGACCCGGAAGCTGCGCGACAAGGGCATCGAGGTCCGGTTCGGCATCCACCCGGTCGCCGGGCGCCTCCCGGGGCACATGAACGTGCTGCTGGCCGAGGCGAAGGTGCCCTACGATATCGTGCTGGAGCTGGACGAGATCAACGACGACTTCGCCAGCACCGACGTCGTCCTGGTCATCGGCGCGAACGACACCGTCAACCCGGCCGCGGCCGAGGACCCGGGCAGTCCCATCGCGGGCATGCCGGTGCTGACTGTGTGGGAAGCGGAGAACGTGGTGGTGTTCAAGCGTTCCATGGCCTCGGGCTACGCGGGCGTGCAGAACCCGCTGTTCTTCCGCGAGAACTCCGCGATGCTCTTCGGCGACGCGAAAGACCGCGTCAACGACATCCTCGCCGCACTCTAGGCGCCAGGCGCGACCAGCCGGCCGAGGCAGTAGTCCATTGTGGACTCTGCCTCGGCCGGGGCCGTGAACCACCGCAAGCGTCGACAACCGCCTTCGCCGCCGCGCCGGGCTGCGCTCTCCGGCGCAGCGGACGACGCTCGTCGCGGCGGCCGCTGAGCACCCGGAACGGGCGACTTCTCACCGAGTTCTCATCTTCTTCAGGGAGAGTGGACGTCGGGCGGAAGGAGGCCGCGGTGCATCTGGTCGTGGTCGATGACGAGGAGGCGGTCCGGGATTCGCTGTCCCGGACGCTGCGCTTCGAGGGCTACACCGTCTCGCTCGCCCGCGACGGGGCCGAGGGCCTCGAAGTCATCCGGTCCGAGAAGCCGGACGGCGTGGTGCTCGACGTGACGATGCCGGTGCTCGACGGCTTGGACACCTGCCGCGTCCTGCGCGCCGAGGGCAACTTCGTGCCGATCCTGATGCTGACCGCGCGCACCGGCGTCACCGACCGGGTAGCCGGTCTCGACGCGGGCGCCGACGACTACCTGGTCAAACCCTTCTCGCTGCAGGAGCTGCTGGCCCGGGTGCGCGCGCTGCTGCGGCGGGTCGAGTACGACTCCCCGCCGCGGCCCGCCGGGTCCGCGCTCGTGTTCTCCGACCTGGTGCTGGACCCGGACACCCGGGAGGTCCGCCGCGGCGACCGGCCGATCCGGCTGACCCGCACCGAGTTCGCGATGCTGGAGGCGTTCCTGCGGCACCCGCGGATCGTGCTGACCCGGGCGGCGATGTTCGACCAGGTGTGGGGCTACGACTTCGGCAGCTCGTCCAACGGCCTGGACGTCTACGTCAGCTACCTGCGCCGGAAACTCGAAGAGGGCGGCGAACCCCGGCTGCTGCACACCGTGCGCGGGGTCGGCTACGTGCTCCGGGACGACCCGCTGTGAAACGGCTGCGATGGCGGGAACGCTCACTGCGCACCCGGCTCGCCGCGATGGTCGCGCTCGCCATGGCCGTCGCGGTGGTCGCGACCTCGTCGGCCGCGTGGTTGCTGACCCGGGCGAACCTCTACCAGCAGTTCGACGCGCAACTGCAGACCTACGCGCAGGTCGCCGCGAAGGCCGCGAACCCCGCGGACGCGCTCGCCACCCTGCGCGCGGTGCAGCAAGGCAAACCCGGCGCGGACAGCGGCCAGACCGAGGCGGTGGCGGTCCAGTTCGTGGACGCGGCAGGGGCGAGCGCTGGCATCGCGGGCGCACCGGCTTTCCCGGTCGGCCCGCAGGCCCGCCTCGTGGCCAGCGGTGACGCGGCGCTCGGCTTCGACGTCGAACGCATCCACGGGGACCGCTACCGGGTGCGCAGCGTGCCGAAGACCGGCGGGGGAGCGGTGCTGGTCGCGCGCAATTCCGAGGGCCTGGAAAGAACTCTCGCCAAGCTCGGGGCCTGGCTGACGCTGGGCGGGCTGGTCGGCGTCGCCGCTGCCGCGCTCGCCGGACGCGCGATCGCCAAGACCGCGCTCCGCCCGGTCGCGGCGCTGACGCTCGCCGCCGAAGACATCGCCCGAACTCAGGAGCTGGCCCCCGGAATCGCCGTGGCGGGCAAGGACGAGCTGGCTCGCCTTGCCGACGCGTTCAACGAAATGCTCGGCGCGCTCCGCCGTTCCCGTGACGAACAGCGGCGGCTGGTCCAGGACGCCGGGCACGAATTGCGGACCCCGCTGACCAGCTTGCGCAACAACATCGAACTGCTGATCCACGCCGAAGGCCAGGACCGGGCGCTGCCGCCGGAGGACCGGACCCGCCTGCTCGCGGACCTCGACGTCCAGTCGGTCGAACTGACCACTTTGGTCGGCGAACTGGTCGACCTGTCCACCGGCGAGCGCGCGCCGGAACCGGTGGACCGGGTCGATCTGGCGGACGTCCTAGCCGCCGCGGCCGAGCGGGTGCGGGCCCGGTCGCCGCAGGTGGAGTTCGCCGTGTCGCTGGCGAGTGCCGAGGTGAAGGGCCAGGCCGGAGCGCTGGAACGAGCAGTGCTGAACGTGCTCGACAACGCCGCGAAGTGGAGCCCGCCGGGCGGGACGGTCACCGCCGAGGTGGTGCCGGATATTCCGGCGATCGTCGTGTCGGACCAGGGCCCGGGCATCGCCGAGGTCGATCTGCCGCACGTGTTCGAGCGGTTCTACCGGGCGGAAGCGGCGCGGTCCAAGCCGGGTTCCGGGCTGGGCTTGGCGATTGTGGAACAGGTGGTCGGCCAGCACGGCGGAACGGTTCGGGCCGGGGCGGCCGAGGGCGGGGGAGCGCGCATCGAGCTGGCGTTTCCGGCGGCGGGTCCGCGGCGGGGCCCGGCCGAACCCGCCCCGCCGGACGCTTCTTAACCGAACCCCGGGCAATTCTCATCGGCTTCTCATCCGGCGGGCACACCGTGAGACGGTGACCAGAAGCCTTGTCAGTGCCCCTCCCGCGAAGCGGCTCGCCTGGTGGGCGATCGGCCTCACGACGGCCGCGCTTTCGCTGATCGGCACGTTGTCCCTGGCCTTCGACCCGACCGTCGACCCCTACCGCGACCCGGTCAGCGACTACGCACTGCACCGGGCCGCCCGGATCTGGTTCGCCCTCGCCATCCTTCTGGTCCTGGCCGCCGGGGTCGTGCTCGCCGCGGCTGCCCGGGCCACTTCCCTGCCCGCCGGCCGCGCCACGATCGTCCTTTTCGGACTGTGGGGCGCCGCGTTGGTGGTCGAGCTGGTTTTTCAGGGAAACGCGACGGTCGGCGAATCGACATTCCACGGCACCGTCCACCGGATCGGCGGCGCGGTCCTTTTCGGAGCGTTGCCGCTGGCCTGCGCGTCGCTGGCACAACGGCTGCGCGCCCGTCCCGGCTGGGCGAAGACCACGCGCCGCCTCACCGGTTGTGCGATCGCGGGCCTGATCACCGCTGCCGGGTTCGGTGCCGCGCAGTTCGCCGCGACGCTGCCCGCCGGGTTGCTCGAACGCATCGCACTCACCGCGGAGCTGGTCATCCTGATCACCGGCGCGCGTGCGATCGGAGGGGCTCGCCGATGACCCTCCTGGCGATCGTTCTGGCGGCCGCTGCCGCTTGCTTCTTCGCTGCCGCCGTCCGCCTGCAGCACCGATCGGTCCAGACGGCCGACGCGACCGGCTTGCGCTTCGCCGGTGCCGTCCTGCGCAACCCGAGGTGGCTGGGCGGCACGAGCCTCGCCGTGCTGGGCGGTGCCCTGCATCTGACCGCGCTTTCGCTGGCGCCGCTCGCGATTGTCCAGCCGATCGGTGTTCTCAGCCTGGTCCTGACGGTCGGCTTCGGAAACCCGGATCGCACCAGCCGGGTAGTCGCCGCGACCGTCGCGGTATGCGCCGGAGTCGGCGGATTCGTCCTGCTCTCCGCCGCGTCGGTCGGCTCCGCCGCCGTTCCCGGCCTCGCTGTCGCCCAGCCGGTGCTGCTGCTCGGGGCAGGCGCGGCCGCCGTCGCGTGGTTTGTCCGAGGACAGGCGAAATGCCTGACCCAGGCCGCCGCCGCGGCAGTTCTTTTCGGGCTTGGCGCCGCGACGATGCGCGTCGCCGCCCTGCACCTTTTGCACGGAACCCCTGGGGCAGGCGTCCTGCTGGCCGCCGAGGCGGGCCTGCTCCTGCTGACCGGAGGCTGGCTGCTGCATCGCGCCTACGCGAGCGGACCCGCCGCGGTAGCCGTCGCCGCGACGACCGTCGTGGACCCGTTCACCGCGATCCTCGCCAGCGCACTGCTGTTCGGCGAGCGACCTTTCACCTCGCCCGTCGCCGCCGCCGTTCAAGCCGGGCTCGCCGCTGTCGCGATCATCGGCGTCGTTGTGCTGGCTTACGCGAAACCGTCACCTCGCACAGTTCAGGAGCGTCCCATGCCGCAGTCCCGGTTGCGTATCGTCATCGGCGCCGACACTTTCCCGCCGGACGTCAACGGCGCCGCCCACTTCGCCGAACGCCTGGCCCGCGGCCTGAGCGCGCGCGGCCACGACGTGCACATCCTCACGCCCGATCGCGCCGGGATTCCCGGCCAGGATGGCGGCTACACGATCCATTACGCAGCTTCCCACCGCACTCCCTTCCACGAGACGTTCCGCTTCAGCACCCCGCGCCGCGCCCGTCGCACCGCCGCCGAGTTGCTGTCCGAACTCCGCCCGGACGTCGTCCACGTCCAGTCGCACTTCTCGGTCGGCCGCGGTTTGCTGTCCGCCGCCGGAGAACGCGGCATCCCGACCGTCGCGACGAACCACTTCATGCCGGAAAACCTGCTCGGCTTCGTGTCGCTGCCGAAGCCGGTCGAGTCGGTGCTGACCCGCTGGGCCTGGCGCGACTTCGTCCGGGTCTTCCGCCGGGCCGGCGTCGTCACCACCCCGACCCCACGCGCCGCGCAACTGTTGGAGGAACACGGTTTCCCCGGCCCGGTAGCGGTAGTTTCGTGCGGAATCGACCTTGGCCACTACGCGCCGGTCGGACCTGCGCCCGCCGACGCCGTCCGGGTCCTGTTCGTCGGCCGCCTGGACGCCGAGAAGAACGTGGACGACCTCATCCGGGCCCTGCCGAAAGTCCCCTCGCTGCATGCCACTCTGATCGGAGACGGCTCCTGCCGGGCGGACCTGGAAGAGCTGGCGGCGCGAGCGGGCGTCGCCGACCGGGTGACGTTCCGCGGTTTCGTCACCGACGCCGAGCTGGTCCAGGCGTACCGGACGAGCCACCTGTTCTGCATGCCGGGCACCGCCGAGCTGCAAAGCCTGGCCACGATGGAAGCGATGGCCGCCGGACTCGCGGTCGTAGCCGCCGACGCGATGGCGCTGCCCCATCTGGTGGCCTCGGGCCGAACCGGCTGGCTCTATCCGCCGGGCGACATCGAGGCGCTGGCGGAGCGGCTGCTGGAGCTGACCGCCGACCCCGCCGTCCGCGCCCGGATGGGCCGAGCCGGCCAGGAAGCCGTTGCCCACCACGGAATCGCCCGCACGCTGGACGCATACGAAGACCTCTACGAAGCCGCCACCGGCGCACTCCCGCGCCCCCGCGTGACCGGCCAAGCGGCGTAGTGCCGGTGACCGCAGGCCAGCGCCCTTGCCGGACGCCCGAACCTCACGACACGGAACCGCCGCGGCGCCCCGGGCCGAAGCCCGCACCGCCGTTTGACGCCCCGCGAAAACAGCGTCTGGATCTCGCTTCGTAACGGTGCGGCGACAGCACCGGCCAAGGAGCAATCCAGAAACCTGGTGGTGAGAAATTTGCCAAAGCGCGCCATCGGGGTTGCGGAAAGGGGAGCTTCACGAAGGAACATCGAGGTCAAAGGAAGGCGGAAGCTAACCAACTGTCATCAATCAACGATGACACATAGTCGCGTACCCACTACCAAACCTCCTCACACGTGACCCGCCCCACTACCTCTGTACACCTGCTGTTTCCATTTCGTAATCTTCTCGAGCTTTCGCGGTGACTTGCGATCTACCCCGAGGATCAGCGGCCCGAAGCCACCGCAAACTGCCGCGCTCGCCGCCTCACCAGGTGCGATCCCGGCTGTCTCGGTGAGACAGCGAAGGAGCCGACCTACTGTGGGACGGCACAGCAAACCCAGCAAGACGAAGACTGTTCTGAAGCGCACCGGTGCGTCCGCTGCGCTCGCCGGCGCCACCATCGGCGGCATCGGCATCGCCGCCGCCGGCACCGCCAATGCCTTCCCCGGCCAGGCCGGGATCGTGAAGTGCGAAAGCAGCGGCAACCCCACCGCGGTCAACAACACCGCAGCCGGTCAGCGCGCCGGACGTCCGGCAGGCCTGTTCCAGATCGTCACGAACACCTGGCTGGCCAACGGCGGCGGCCAGTTCGCGCCGACCGCGGACCGGGCGACCCCGGCGCAGCAGCAGACCGTCGCCGACCGGATTTACGCGAAGCAGGGCACCGCGCCCTGGCAGTGCCACGGCGGCTCCGGCCCGGCCCAGTACGCGAACTTCGGCGGACAGAACGGCGGGTCGGCCGACACCGGCGCGGCTCTCCAGTCCCAGGCGAAGAAGGTGCAGCCGAAGGTCAGCGCCGAGGTCAAGGCGGGCCCGAAGCACGCGAAGCCGGCTCCCGCGCAGGCCAACGCGAACGGCTCGTACACCGTCGTCGCCGGCGACACGCTCTCCGGGATCGCCGAGAGCCTGCACACCCAGGGCGGCTGGAAGCACCTGCAGCAGCTGAACGCTCAGCAGGTTCCGAACGCGGACCTGATCCTGATCGGTCAGAAGCTCGTCACCCAGTGACCCGCTGACGGCCGGGTCCGCGTCGCTTTCCCCCGGGCGACGCGGACCCGGCCGTTTGACCATCCGCTCGACAGCCGCAGCGAGACCAGCCGTCGGCGCCGCGACCGGGGATTGCCGGTCGTAGCCGGGAGGATGCCTTGCCCCGCTTGGCAACTGCCCGGGTCTGAGGCGGTCGCGCCGGGAATTCGGTAGGTGCGCGCGGCCAGCGCCGCTAGCGTGGCGCGCATGGCCGACGTACGTGTGGGTGTCGTGTTCCGTCCGCAGTCACCGCCGGAAGAGCTTCGCGAGACCGTCCTCGCGGCCGACCGAGCTGGGATAGACGAGCTGTGGCTGTGGGAAGACTGCTTCCGGCAAGGCGGCCTCAGCAGTGCGGCCGCCGCGCTCGCGTGGAGCGAACGAGTCGCGGTCGGGATCGGCCTGATGCCGGTGCCGCTGCGCAACCCGGCGCTCGCCGCGATGGAGATCGCCACGCTGGCGAGGACGTTTCCCGGCCGGTTCCTTCCGGCCCTCGGGCACGGGGTGCTCGACTGGATGGGGCAGGCAGGCGCGCGAGCCGCCTCTCCGATGACTCTGCTGCGCGAGTACGCCGACGCCGTCCGGCAGCTGCTGCACGGCCAAACCCTCACGACGAGCGGCCGGTACGTGCAGCTCGACGCGGTCGCTCTGGATTGGCCGCCGCAGCAGATCCCGCCGGTGATCGTCGGCGGCCGCGGACCGAAAACGGTCGCGCTGGCCGGCGAGGTCGGCGACGGCGTGTTGCTGGATTCCCTAGTGGCGACGCCGGAGTGCGTCGCCGCGGAATCCGTCCGGGCCGCCGAGGCCGCGCGGGCGGCGGGGCGGGCGGAGCCGCAGGTGGTCGTGTTCGCCGAGATCGAGCCGAATGCGCCCGCGCTGGGCGACCGGGCGCGGGGGCTGATCGCGGAACTGGCGGACGCGGGTGCGACGTCAGTGGTGCTGCAGTGCACGGCAGAGCACCCGGACCCGGGGCCGCTGATCGCAGCACTGTCCGAGTGAGCCGTGACTGGCCGCGGCGGGCGTGAGGGAAACAGACCCGCCGTCGCGCCGGTGCTGCTTGAGCATCTGTAGCCCGCGTTCAGAACCAATGCCAGGGACTCAAGGCGGCGCTGTGAGTGCGGTTTCGCCGGGTCTGCCCAGCGTGAAGGGCCCGGCTGGCCGGGGCCATGCGGGCGGCGGGAGCGGGAGTTGTGGTCCGTGAAGGGCCCCTTGCCGGACTTGGATTCCCTCAAGGGGCCCTTCACGGACTTGGAGAAACGGTCACACCTCGACGGCGCGGCTTTGCCCTGCTCCGGATACCCCGCCCCCTCGCGGATCACGCCTCGGTCCGCTCGTAGCAGCCCAGCCCCGGCGACCGCCGCGCCCCGCCAGATCTGCCCGAGCCGCCCGGATCTGCCCGAGCTGCCCGATGAACCGGCTCGGCCAGGCCGCTACCGCGCCGGTTCGAGACCGGCGACGAGGTTGAACGCGCCGGTCAGGTGGTTCAACGACACCAGGCCGACGACGTCCGCCAGCACCCGGTCCGACCAGCCGTGCTCCCGGAGTCCGGCTAGATCGTCCTCCGAAATGGCCGCCGGTTCGGCCAGCACTCGCATCGCGTACCCGATCAGCGCGGCTTCGCGAACGTCGGTCGCGGTTGCCTGCCGGGCGAGCGCGATGTCCAGTTCGGACAGTCCAGCGCCCCGGCCGGCCTCGGCGTGCGCGTCCAGGCACAGCGCGCAGCCCAGCCATTCCTGCACCGCCAGCGAGATCTTCTCGCCGAGCGCCCGCGGCAGCTTCACCCGCTTGATCGCCCGCGACAGCTCCAGATACCCCTGCAGCAGCGCGGGGGAGTGGGCCATCGCCGAGACCATTGGGCCGGCCGGTCCGGCGAGCCCCTCCAGCAGCTGCCGCGATTTCTCCGGCGCGGCGGCCGGGGCGAGCGGGGGGATGCGGGACATCGGAACTCCTCCTGGTTTCGGTGTTGACTACCCTACCCCCCTAGGGTATCAATAGGATCATGAGCGAGTCGCACGGAACAGCCGGACCCCACGGCTACAGCGGAGAAAAAGAGGGCTATCTCAAGCGCCTGCGGCGGATCGAAGGCCAGATCCGCGGGCTGCAGCGGATGGTCGAAGAGGACAAGTACTGCATCGACATCCTGACTCAGGTGTCGGCGGCCACGAAGGCGCTGGAGGCGGTGTCGCTCGGGCTGATGGACGAGCACCTGAACCACTGCGTCGCCGAAGCCGTCGCCAAGGGTGGCACCACGGCCGAGGACAAGATCCGCGAGGCGAGCGACGCGATCGCGCGGCTCGTTCGTTCCTGAAGAATCCGATACTCAGCAAGGAGAACACCGTGAGCGAGCAGATCTTCACCGTCACCGGCATGACCTGCGGCCACTGCGTCCAGTCGGTCACCGAGGAGGTGGGCGCCGTCGCCGGCGTCACCGGCGTCGAGGTCGACCTGCCCACCGGCAAGGTGACCGTGCGCGCCGCCGAGGAGATCGCGATCGCGGACGTGCGCGCCGCGGTCGAGGAAGCCGGTTACCAGCTGACTGCCTGAGCAGTCGGTCTTCGGACTGCGGGCCTGGCCCGCGGTGAGGAATGAGGACATGAACACTGCAGCGAAGCTCTCCGCCTACGGGGTAGCTCTCGCCCTGGTCGCCGGTGGCGGCTGGGGAGTGGGCACCGCTGTCGGTCCCTTCTCCGGCCCGGCCGGGGTGCACGGCGCTGAGGGCGCCGGGCACGGGGACGCTCACAGCGGCTCCGTCGCGGAGGCCGCGAACACCGACCAGCCCGGCGGGCTGGCGTCGTCCAGGGGCGGTTACACCCTCGCGCCCACCAGCACGACGCTCACGCCGGGAAAGACCACGCCCTTCGCCTTCCGGATCGTCAAGGACGGCGCGCCGGTGACCGCGTTCGACGTCGAGCACGAGAAGCAGATGCATTTCATCGTGGTCCGCCGCGACACGGCCGGCTACCAGCACCTGCACCCGACGCTCGGGCCGGACGGCGCCTGGACGGTGCCGCTGTCGGTCAAGGACGCCGGCAGCTACCGCGCGTTCGCCGACTTCACGCCGGCTCGCGGCACCGGGACCACGCTCGGCGTCGACCTGGCCGCACCGGGCGACTTCCGCCCGGCCGGCTACCCGCCGAGCAGGACGTCCACTGTGGACGGTTATCGGGTGACGCTGGCCAGCGATCTGGTGCCCGGCCGCGCGTCCAAGGTGACCGCGACGGTGACGCGCGACGGGGCGGAAGTGACGGACCTCCAGCCGTACCTGGGCGCCTACGGGCACCTGGTGGCGCTGCGCGGGGGCGACCTCGGCTACCTCCACGTGCACCCGGACGGCGCGCCCGGCGACGGGAAGACCGCGGCCGGACCGGCGGTGAGCTTCGTCGCCGAAGTCCCGTCGCCCGGCAGCTACCGGTTGTTCCTGGACTTCCGGCACGGCGACGCCGTGCACACCGCCGAATTCACCGTGCAGGCAGGAGGGAACGGATCATGACCACCGACGTGACGAGCCGGTCCGGCGAGGTCGAGCTGGCGATCACCGGGATGACCTGCGCGTCGTGCGCGATGCGGATCGAGCGGAAGCTGAACAAGCTCGACGGCGTCACCGCCACCGTCAACTACGCGACGGAAAAGGCGAAGGTCGTCTACTCCGGCGACATTGAACCGCAGCAGCTGGTCGAGCAGGTCGAGGCGGCCGGTTACGGGGCGGCGCTGCCCTCGGTTCGGGAAGATGAGCCTTCCCCGGTCGAAGAGGACGCGACGCGGCCGTTGCGGCAACGGCTGATCGTCTCTGCGCTGTTGTCGGCACCTGTGATCGTGCTCGCGATGGTGCCGGCCCTGCAGTTCACCTACTGGCAGTGGATCTCGCTGGTCCTCGCCGCGCCGGTGATCGTCTGGGGCGCGCTGCCGTTCCACCGGGCGGCGTGGGCGAATCTGCGGCACGGCGCGGCCACCATGGACACGCTGATCTCGATGGGGACCATCGCCGCGTTCCTGTGGTCGTTGTACGCGCTGCTGTTCGGTACCGCGGGCGTGCCGGGCATGACGCACGCGTTCGAGCTGACCGTGCAGCGGATGGCCGGCGACGGCAATATCTACCTCGAAGTCGCGGCCGGGGTGACGACGTTCATTCTCGCCGGCCGGTACTTCGAAGCACGGTCGAAGCGCCGGGCCGGCGCGGCGCTGCGGGCGCTGCTGGAACTGGGCGCGAAGGACGTCGCGGTCCTGCGGGACGGCCGCGAGCACCGCATTCCGGTGGACCGGTTGCAGGTCGGCGACCGGTTCGTGGTCCGGCCGGGCGAGAAGGTCGCGACCGACGGCGTGATCGAGGACGGCAGCTCGGCGGTCGACGCGAGCATGCTGACCGGCGAGAGCGTCCCGGTCGAGGTCGGGCCGGGAGACGCGGTGGTCGGTGCCACCGTCAACGCGGGCGGGCGCCTCGTCGTGCGGGCCACCCGGGTCGGCTCGGACACTCAGCTGGCCCAGATGGCGAAGCTCGTCGAGGACGCGCAGACCGGAAAGGCGCAGGTCCAGCGGCTGGCGGATCGGGTGTCGGCGGTGTTCGTGCCGATCGTGATCGCGCTGGCGGTCGGCACCCTGGCGTTCTGGCTGGGCGCGGGCGACTCGGTGTCGGCGGCGTTCACCGCGGCGGTCGCGGTGCTGATCATCGCTTGCCCGTGCGCGCTGGGCCTGGCCACTCCCACCGCTCTGCTGGTCGGCACCGGCCGGGGCGCGCAGCTCGGGATCCTGATCAAGGGGCCGGAGGTGCTGGAGTCGACGCGGCGCGTGGACACCGTCGTGCTGGACAAGACCGGCACCGTCACCACCGGGCAAATGTCGCTGGTCGAGGTGTACACCGCGGACGGCGTGGAAGCGGACGAGGTGCTGCGGCTGGCCGGTGCGCTGGAGGACGCTTCGGAACACCCGATCGCGAAGGCGATCGCCCGTGGCGCCCGTGAGAAGGTCGGCGAACTGCCGGCCGTCGAGGACTTCGTGAACGTGGAAGGTCTTGGCGTGCAGGGGGCAGTGGCCGGGTCCGCCGTCCTGGTCGGCCGGGTCGCGCTGCTGGAACAGTGGAGCCAGCACTTGCCGGCTTCGCTGGTCTCGGCGGTCGCCGCAGCTCAGGAACAGGGCCGGACCGCGGTGGCGGTCGGCTGGGACGGCCAGGCGAAGGCGCTGCTCGTCGTCGCGGACACCGTCAAGCCGACGTCCGCCGAGGCGATCGCCCGGCTGCGGGAGCTGGGCCTGACCCCGATCCTGCTCACCGGGGACAACGAGGCCGTGGCCCGCTCGGTGGCCGCCGACGTGGGCATCGACGAGGTGATCGCCGAGGTGCTGCCGAAGGACAAGGTCGACGTCGTGCGTCGGCTGCAGGACGAAGGCAAGGTCGTGGCCATGGTCGGCGACGGCGTGAACGACGCCGCGGCGCTGGCGAAGGCCGACCTCGGCCTGGCCATGGGCACCGGGACGGACGCTGCGATCGAGGCCGCCGATCTGACCCTGGTCCGCGGCGACCTGCGGGCCGCGGCCGACGCGATCCGCCTGTCGCGGCGCACGTTGCGAACGATCAAGGGAAACCTGTTCTGGGCGTTCGCGTACAACGTGTTGGCGCTCCCGCTGGCCGCGGCGGGATTGCTGAACCCGATGCTCGCGGGCGCGGCCATGGCGTTCAGCTCGGTGTTCGTGGTGAGCAACAGCCTTCGGCTGCGCGGGTTCCGGGCGGTTGGCTGAGGGCGTCGCTTGCGAAAGCGGTCCTGTCTCGGGAGAGGCAGGGCCGCTCTCGTTGTGCGCCGACGGAGACAGCACAGTCTTGCTCCGGGGAGCTGGACTGTTCCCGTCCTGGAGCCCGGGGTACGCGGCCGCGGAAGCGGTGGCGTGCCTCGCGCGGGAGGAACAGTCCGCGGTGGAATGCGGCGGCGCGGGTAGCGGTCAGAGAAGAGCCCGCCGGAGCATTGTGGTGTCGAAGCCGCCGTCCGTGCTGGCTAGGAGGGCAGGGCTGTTGACGGGTCGGCCGTGTCCGCTTGGAGCGCAGCGGCTCCTGACTGGCTGTCCATCCGGGAGAGCCGGGCCGGCGGATCGGCGCTATTCCAGCGCCTCGAAGAACCGCTCCAGCGGCGCCAGTCACTGCTTCGGATCACCCCGGAATGCCGTTCTCGCGGGTAGTGGCCTGCGCAAATGGTTTTAAGGGACCCCCTGTTCGAGGGGGGTTTCGGGGCGTGTAATCTTCTCCGAGTCGCCAGGGAGACCGGGTGGCCGCCGGGGCACGAACCAAGCTCTCGCCGGGAAGGCGATTGAGTGGGTGTCCCACCAAAAACTGCTAGGAATGATGCTTCGGTGTCGGTCGTCCTTGAGGGGGCGGTTGGTGTCGGGGTGTGTTGCTTGAGAACTCAACAGTGTGCTAGTGAACTAAGCCAGTAGAGCTTTTTATGAAACCCCCTCGTCGGGGTTTCCTTTGAGAAGATATGGTTGAGAATAGTCTCGATCGAACTTTACAGCATTGTTGGAGAGTTTGATCCTGGCTCAGGACGAACGCTGGCGGCGTGCTTAACACATGCAAGTCGAACGCTGAACCGGTTTCGGCCGGGGATGAGTGGCGAACGGGTGAGTAACACGTGGGTAATCTGCCCTGCACTCTGGGATAAGCCTGGGAAACTGGGTCTAATACCGGATATGACCACTGGAGGCATCTTTGGTGGTGGAAAGTTCCGGCGGTGCAGGATGAACCCGCGGCCTATCAGCTTGTTGGTGGGGTAATGGCCTACCAAGGCGACGACGGGTAGCCGGCCTGAGAGGGTGACCGGCCACACTGGGACTGAGACACGGCCCAGACTCCTACGGGAGGCAGCAGTGGGGAATATTGCACAATGGGCGCAAGCCTGATGCAGCGACGCCGCGTGAGGGATGACGGCCTTCGGGTTGTAAACCTCTTTCGCCAGGGACGAAGCGCAAGTGACGGTACCTGGATAAGAAGCACCGGCTAACTACGTGCCAGCAGCCGCGGTAATACGTAGGGTGCGAGCGTTGTCCGGAATTATTGGGCGTAAAGAGCTCGTAGGCGGTTTGTCGCGTCGGCCGTGAAATCTCCACGCTTAACGTGGAGCGTGCGGTCGATACGGGCAGACTTGAGTTCGGCAGGGGAGACTGGAATTCCTGGTGTAGCGGTGAAATGCGCAGATATCAGGAGGAACACCGGTGGCGAAGGCGGGTCTCTGGGCCGATACTGACGCTGAGGAGCGAAAGCGTGGGGAGCGAACAGGATTAGATACCCTGGTAGTCCACGCTGT